>WTJI01000044.1 GCA_011524905.1 Flavobacteriales bacterium | reverse complement strand
GACCCTCTGATTAACAGTCAGATGCTCTAACCAACTGAGCTAAGGAGGAATATTTGATGGGCAAATATAACAACAATCCGCATTATCATAAAAGTATTATTAGATATTTTAATGCTACCGTTCGACAAATTAATATTTGATTATTGGTGAATAAGAAGTTTTCTACTTGATTTAAGTCTTCAGGAATGACAACGGCTTTTATAATTTCTGATGAGTAAAGCTGATATCTTGATTGTAACAATATTTATTTATATTCTAAACACGATGACAATATGGTGATAAAAAAACCGCTAGATGAACAATCTAGCGGTTTGATCTATACGTTGGAAAAAAGTACTAAGACTAACAATATAAGGGAAGTCACCAATTTAAGTCGTGAAATAATATCCTAAAATAATGACTTGTCATATAATGATAGTAGCGAATAATACAGAACTATTTATCCAAAGTCATTACTCTTCTTATGATAACACTTTCTTTTAAATCACGAATTTTAAGCATTTGCGCATAGTTCTTATCCGCATCCCATGCAGGTGTAGAAGCGTTTCGTTCAATAATATCAGAATAGGTGCTAAACCAATCTACAGTCCAATAGTTCCAGTAGATTTCTGTGCCAATTTTATCAATTCTTTTCCCTAATGACCATCCTGTTTGTTTACTGTTCTTCGGGATACCTCCAGACCAAAGTGTACTTTCCATTGTTTCATAAGTTTTGGCCTTTCCTTCTACAACTTTCATAAAATTGACAACGCCAAATTTGTCTGGTAGGGCTACCTTTCCATCTCGAGTTATATCCTTGACAGGTGCTGAAAAGGTAACAGCTACTATTTCTCTTTTATCCGCTACATTTTCCATAAATTCTTCCCAATCGTTCTGCGACATTTCTGGCATTGATTCGGCTCTCATTTTTCCTCTTTCTTCCCAGCTCGTACCTTCCCACTTTTTCATTTCAGAGAGGGTCATGGGTTCAACGATCAAGTGGGTGAAAGGTGCTTGTGGATTATTGACAACGGCCCAAAGGTGCCATCCTGATTGGAGTCCCTTGTCAATTCTCATTTGTGCGAACTTTGAAAATTTAGTCCTCAAATTTTCTCCGTAGTTGGTGCCTGCTTTGGCTTTGACAAATGTTTGTTTGAATACAATTTGTTCTTGGGCATGGGTACTTACAAAAGTGACCAATGCAAAAATTACAATAAGAAATTGCTTTTTCATCTTAAATCAGTTTATGGTTATTCCCAAATTTAAGACTTTTTATCAAAATTGATCTCAAATAAAGAACAATGTAGGATTTATACACTGATGTAATGACAACAGTCAGTTAAAAAACAAACAATCGAAGCCTACACAAAGCGTACTTGGCTAAAATATCATTGGAGGGTTACATCTATTTCCAATAATATAAATTGGGTGTAGTACTATTCAATTAGTTGCGCGCCTCGCTGGCATCTTCAATTTCTTTTTTAGGATAGAATTCTTCCTGTTCTTCATACCATTCAAAGTCGCTATTTACTTTCCCGTCTAGTGGGTTGTATGTGACCTCTAGATATTTTAACCGCTGCAATTCTTTTACTTTGATTTGGCAAATAAAGGTGTGAAAATGGAACTTATCAAAAGGACTGATAAAGGTCTCATAGGAATCCCAAATGATGTTTCGCGTGTATTCTACATTGGGATATTTTTCTTCAACAAAAAAGCGAATTTTTTTATTGATTTCTTTAATGTTGATGGGAATAATTTCACCTTCATCGTTTTCTTCAAAACCTTGATGTTGCTCAATGAAGTCTTCAATAACCACTTTTTCCGTTTGGGCCCAATTTGAAGTGGGAACTATATAGAGGACGAATAAAATCAACCCAAAAATGAACTTTTTCATATTAAGATATAGTTTGTTGTTTGTTCAAAGATAATAAACTCACCAAAGGCGAGGTAAAGCTGCAAGGAAAAATCTAACTTCCAAACAAATATCGATAAACATCATTGCCATTGGCAAAGATGACCAAGCCTAAAATTAAAAAGAATCCAATGACTTGAGCATACTCTAATACTTTGTCGTGGGGCTTGCGTCCTGAAACCATTTCATACAAGAGAAACAAAACATGCCCACCGTCTAGCGCAGGAATCGGCAGTACGTTCATAAAGGCCAACATAATAGATATTAATGCGGTGCTAGACCAAAATGCCCGCCAATCCCAACTGGGGGGAAACAAATTGCCAATGGCACCAAAACCACCGACTTGCGAAGCCCCTTTCTTTGTAAAAACGTATTGGAACTGTGATACATAATCATAAAGCGTCCAATACCCATATGAGAAGCCTTGTACAATACTTTCAGATATGTTTAAATCTTTGTGTCCGAATTCGATACCTGTTCTCAGTTTGTTGGCACCTATTTTCCCATCTATTTGTTGGGTCACGCTTAGTGTATCTAACTGCCCACTTCGTTCTACAACTATTTCAAAGGGAAGTGACTCTGTTTGGACGGCATCTGTAAAATCACGCCAACTTTTAATAGAATTGTCGTTAAGTGCCATGATTTTGTCTTGTGTTTGAAGGCCCGCGTTGGCAGCTGGACCATTGGGTGTTAACGAATCAATCACCGCTGGGAAAAGGGGAAATAACACTTGCATTTCTCCACTTTCAAACATGCGTTTGCCAAAATCTTCTGGTATGGCAATAACTTCTTGACCACCATTTACTCTTTGTACTTCTATTGTCGATACGTTTCTTAAAAATAAATAGCGATTGGCTTCTAAAACATTGTCTAGGGGCTGACCATCTACACGCAGGATTTGATCTCCCTTTTCAAATCCAATCGCTTGAGCAATAGGGCTTGGCTGCATGCCTAAAGGAAGATCTTCATTTGTCAGTGTATTCTTACCCCAAACAAATAAAATCATCATGTAAATAAAAAATCCTAAAAGCAGGTTGACTGTCACTCCCCCTAACATGATAATCAATCTTTGCCAAGCAGGTTTGGAACGAAACTCCCAAGGCTGTGCAGGTTGTTGCATCTGCTCTGTATCCATACTTTCGTCTATCATCCCCGAAATTTTGACATAACCCCCTAAGGGTAACCAGCCAATTCCATAGACCGTCTCGCCAATTTTTTTCTTGAATAGCGCAAATTTGACATCAAAAAACAAAAAGAACTTTTCGACACGTGTTTTAAATAATCGGGCGGGAATAAAATGACCTAACTCGTGAAGTATAATTAACAAGGACAAGCTCATAAGGAGCTGAACCGCTTTGATAGCAAATGGACTCATAGCATATGAATTGGTGCCAAAAATACTCTTTTTTTACTTCCCTGGAACGATTTTAACGTTCTATAAATATGCAATCATTTAGGGTGTTTCGATTCCATAATGTACTTTTGTCAAAAGCTATAATGCACGCATTCTTTAAAAAATACCGACGTTTTCTACTTTTCTTTGGGGGGGTCAGCATCATAATTCTTTTTCTGTTTTATAGGGCACTCCAGCCGCAACAAACACTACCTATTTACCAACCTGCTATGGTTAATTTTGAATTGGTTGATAGTACACTCCAGCACATCAAAAAATTCCATCGGATTGCAGACTTCCGGTTGACCAATCAAAATGGTCAAACCATTACTCAAAATTGGGTTCGAGACAAAATATATATCGCAGACTTTTTCTTCACCACCTGTCCGAGTATTTGCCCCATCATGACCAACAATATGAGAAGCATCCAAGCCCATTTCGAAAAAGATGATCAGATTCGTTTGTTGTCATTTAGCGTAACACCAGAAATTGATAGTGTGGCCCAGCTCAAAAAATATGCTCTTGAAAAAGGAGTCTTGGATCAAAAATGGAACTTACTTACCGGTCCGAAAAAAGAAATTTATACGCTTGCTCGCAAATCTTTTTTAGTAGCTAAAGACGATGGCGATGGCGGTCCATATGATATGATACACACCGAAAATTTTGTTCTTGTCGACCCATTGGGGCGTATTCGGGGCTTCTATGATGGCACCAATGTCGAGGAAATAAAAACCCTTCTATCAGAGGTCTCCTTATTAAAGAAAGAATTTCCTTCCCCTTAATTTTTTTGGTTTACCCTTTGCTTTTTTGTGTTATTTTTGTCTTTTAAAATCATTCTAAATAATGCCTTTTCTCGATTCACTTGAGCCCGGACAAGATGCAACCATCATCTCTTTTGAAACCGAGAAACTTCCACTAAAGTTGATTGAAATGGGCTGTTTGCCAGGGAACAAGGTATGCTTGCTACACAAGGCACCATTCAACTGTCCACTTTATTTAGAAATTGACGGATGTCATATGGCCATTCGCAAAGATGTTGCTGCGCTGATAGAGATTGAACACAACTAGCCATGGCCCACTACATCAAAGTTGCGCTTATTGGAAACCCGAACACGGGGAAAACATCAGTTTTTAATGCACTAACAGGACTCAATCAAAAAGTGGGAAACTATCCTGGCATCACTGTAGAAAAAAAAGAAGGTCGTTGTCGTCTTGACAGAACCACTGTTGCACAAATTCTTGACTTGCCTGGTACCTATAGCCTTAACGCTTCATCAATGGATGAAAGTGTAGTTATCGAATTGCTATTGAACCGAAACAACAAAGACTTTCCTGATCTAGTCGTCGTCATCACAGATATTGAAAATTTAAAACGCAACTTACTTTTGTTTACCCAAATCAAGGATTTGGGAATTCCCACCCTTTTGGTCGTCAATATGGCAGATCAAATGAAGCGAAAGGGAATTCAGATAGATATTGAAAAGCTTCAAGAAAAATTGGGTACGCAGGTAATCTTGACAAGTATGCGTAATCAAGAGGGTATAGCAACCCTCAAAAAAGCCATTATTGATTACAGAAAATTACCGTCCACACCGCTACTGGAATTAGAATCCATAGACAAAGACTATTTTCAGCAACTTAAAAAGGCATTTCCAACAGAATCCATCTACAAGCTTTGGCTGGTGATTACCCAAGATGTAAATTTCTCAAAAGTCGAACGAAATAGAATTCAAAAATCACCAGACTTTAAGATTGAAAGTGATGCAGCCCTAAAGAGACTACAACAAAAAGAAACTATCAGACGGTATCAAATCATCAATGATACTCTGAAACAATCCTACCATGTTGATCAAAATGCTGCTTCGGATTGGCGCAGTCGCTTAGATCGTGTTTTGATTCATAAAGTTTGGGGTTATGTTTTCTTTTTTGCCCTACTCCTTTTGATTTTCCAGTCCATTTACGATTGGAGTAGTGTTCCTATGGATTTGATAGATAGCAGCTTTGCACAACTTAGCGAATGGGTCAATACAAAACTCCCCCCAGGTCTGTTTACCAGTTTGTTGGCTGAAGGTATTATTCCTGGTCTAGGCGGGATTGTAATATTCATTCCGCAAATTGCCTTTTTATTCTTGTTTATATCATTACTCGAAGAATCGGGTTATATGAGTCGTGTTGTTTTTTTAATGGACCGAGGACTCCGCCGATTTGGATTAAGTGGTAAAAGTGTTATTCCCCTAATTTCAGGAACAGCTTGTGCTATTCCAGCCGTAATGGCTACAAGAAACATTGAAAATTGGAAAGAGCGTTTATTAACAATTTTGGTGACTCCATTTACAACTTGTTCCGCGCGATTACCCGTTTATCTCATTTTGATTAGTTTAGTCATTCCTGAAAAAACATTTTTAGGCATTAATATCCAAGGATTGACCCTCATGGGGCTCTATCTTTTGGGTTTTGTCATGGCACTTTTATCTTCTTGGATACTTAAAAAATACTTCAAAACGACCCATAAAAGTTATTTTGTTGTGGAAATGCCCAATTATAAAATGCCACTACTGAAAAACGTAGGGATTACGGTCTTAGAAAAAACAAAATCATTTGTAACTGAAGCAGGAAAGGTCATTTTAGCAATTTCTATACTTTTATGGCTGATGGCATCTTTTGGTCCAGGGAAAGATTTTTCTGACGCAGAGGCTATAGTAAAGCAACAAGCCACCAAACAGCTATCTCCTGCAGTTTTGGAAGCCAAAATTGCTGCCTATCGTTTAGAGCATTCTTATATGGGCATACTGGGCAAGGCCATTGAGCCAGTCATTCGTCCTTTGGGATATGATTGGAAAATTGGCATTGCATTGATAAGTTCTTTTGCTGCTCGCGAAGTTTTTGTGGGCAGTCTTGCTACTATTTACAGTGTGGGCAGTGAAGAAGAAACCCCAATTAAAAATAAGATGGCGCAAGAAACACGAGCCGATGGTAGTTTAATTTTTGATTTGCCAACGGGTATCTCCTTAATGTTGTTTTATGCTTTTGCGATGCAGTGTATGAGTACCCTTGCCATTGTAAAAAAAGAAACCAATAGCTGGCGCTGGCCCATGCTTCAACTAGGGTTGATGACCATCATCGCCTATGTATCGGCTTTTGGCGCTTATCAATTTCTGAGCTGATGGAAACCCTGCAAATCCTTCTCGTCGCTTTGGCTGCTGTTTTTGCCGTACGCTCTTTGTACCGTCGCTTTTTTAGTCCTTCTAAATCTGACAAATCCTGTGGCAAAGACTGCAATTGCTAGTTTTATTTATTAATTTCACGAATGGGGTAAAGTATTTTTTACCGCCGCCAAATTGAATCTAAACATCTTATGCTATGCCTAAAATACACATTGAGGAAAGTATCCTCATCAATCAAAAAGCAGAAAAAATTTATAAATTTTTAAGTGATTACCATAATTGGCAGCAGTGGTCTCCTTGGTTATTGGCCGAACCAGATTGTCACGTTAAGGTATCTGAGAAAGGTGACTTATACTCTTGGGACGGTTCTATTGTTGGTTCGGGGGAAATGACAATTACAGAAACCTCCAAGCACTTTGATTTTTTGACTATGGACCTACAGTTTCTAAAACCATGGAAATCTTTTGCAAAGGTGGCGTTCTATCTCGAAAAAAAAGATGACAAAACGCTACTAAAATGGACGATGGAAAGTAGTTTGCCTATTTTTTTATTTTGGATGAAGAAATCCATGATGGCATTTATAAGTGAAGACTATCGGCGTGGTCTTCGTATGCTAAAAGATTTAATAGAAACAGGTAAAACCAATTCAGAAATAACTTTTCAGGGACTTAAAAAGCAAAAAGCAAAACTTTATGTAGGGATTAAAAGAGAAGTAGCGACCCAAGAAATTGACACCTACATGAGCAAAGATTTCGAAAAACTAATGACATTGTATCACAATCAATGGAAATCATACCAAGCAGGGCCTGCTTTTACCTTGTATCACAAATGGGACATGGTAGGTAAAAAAGTCAAATACACATCAGCTGTACCGCTTACAGCAATTCCAGAAGATTTACCGGCCGATTTTATTCAAGGCAAACTACCTGAAATGGCTGTGTATTCGGTCTTACATCAAGGTCCCTATCGCCATGTTGGCAATGCATGGTCGGCTGGTATGATGCACATGCGCAACAAAAAATTTAAACCCATCAAAAAGCAAGCGCCGTTTGAAGTTTATTGGAATAGTCCAAAAGACACCCCAGAGTTAGAGCTGAAAAGTGAAATTCTTTTCCCTGCTAAGGATTAAGAGTGCATTAATTCCTCAATGGCCTCAGGGGCTATGGGAATATTTTTCATAAGATTGATGGGTTCTCCTTGTTCTTGAATCACGACATTGTCTTCTAATCGAACACCAAAACCCTCTTCGGGAAGATAAATACCAGGTTCAACCGTAAAGACCATATTGGCCGCCATGGGCAAATGTAATAATCCATAATCGTGCGTGTCGAGTCCCAAATGGTGGGAGGTGCCGTGCATGAAATATTTTTTATAAGCAGGCATTTTTGGGTCTTCATTTTGAACATCAGCTTTATCTAAAAGCCCCAGGTCTATGAGTTCACCAGTCATTATTTTTCCTACTTCTTCATGATAGGATTTCCAAAGAACACCAGGCTTAAGCATTGCTGTTGCCTGTTTTTTTACTCGGAGAACTGCATCATACACAGCGCGTTGACGGGGGCTAAATTTTCCAGATACAGGAATAGTTCGGGTCATATCACTGGAATAATTTCCATATTCGGCAGCCACATCCATAAGCAATAAGTCGCCAGACTGACATTGTTGGTTATTGTCTGTATAGTGGAGAACATTGCTGTTCTTCCCCGAAGCAATGATGGGTTGATAGGCAAACCCCTTTGAACGATTGCGAAGGAATTCATGCGCTAGTTCCGCTTCTATTTCAAATTCCCAAACTCCTGGCCGAACAAAATCTAATATTCGACGAAACCCTTCTTCCGTTATGTCGCAAGCCTGTTGAATTTGTTGAATTTCTTCTTCCGCCTTTATCGACCGCAGTTGCTGCAATATAGGGTTGCTCTTGGCAACTTGATGCGCAGGGTAATTTAATTTACACTGCTTAATAAACCGATCTTCACGAGTTTCTGTTTCAACGGCCTGACGATAATGTTCATTGGTATTAAAATAAAAAGTTTCACACTGCGTACTAAGCTCTTGAAAAACCCGATCGAAGTCTTTTAACCAATAAACTGTTTCAATACCGGTCAAGGCTGAAGCTGCTTTTTTGCTGAGTTTGGCCCCTTCCCAAACTGCGATGTGTGCATTGGTCTCTCGCAAAAAAAGGATTTCGCGATGTTTTGCTTCGTAGGCATCGGGAAATAAAACTAAAATACTTTCTTCCTGATCCACACCGCTGAGGTAAAAAATATCTCGGTGTTGCGCAAAAGGCAAGGTTGAGTCTGCACTAATGGGATAAACGTCATTAGAATTGAATATGGCCAAGCTTTGAGGCTTCATTTTTTGCATAAACTGCTTTCGGACTTGTTGGTAAAATGAAGCGGGTAGAGATTTATATTTCATGCATACGAATGTAATTGATTTTACATCAATTTGATAGCTTCTTAAACGGAATTAAAAACTAAAATTGTTTCATAAAATTTGTACTTTTTAAGCATGATTCAAATTTTAAGTATGAAGTATACCAGGTATACTAGTGTGTTTTTTCTCATTGGATTTTTGGCTTTAGCACAACCTACAACGGGTACGGCTTGGCTTAAATCAGTTTCAGATCATGATCAATTGATCCAAGACTCTTGGGTCAAAAATCTTCCTTTCGAAAATATAGGCCCCGCCATCATGAGTGGCCGGGTGGTTGCCTTAGCTGTCAACCCAAAACAGCCGACAGAATTTTACGTGGCTTATGCCTCTGGTGGTATTTGGCACACGAAGGACAACGGGATTAGTTTTAGCCCCATAATGGAAAATGCTCCCACTCAAAATATTGGGGAAATGGCAATGCATTGGCCCAGTCGAACACTTTGGGTAGGGACTGGTGAGAACAACGCCTCACGTTCTTCATACGCTGGAATTGGTATTTTACGGACGCAAGACAATGGCGCCACTTGGACCCATCACGGCTTAGCTGATAGCCACCATATTGGTAAAATTCTCATCAATCCAGAAAATCCAGATCATTTGGTTGTTGGGGTGACTGGTCATTTATACACACCTAACAAAGAGCGTGGCATCTATATTACAAATGACGCTGGCTCCACTTGGCAACAAAGTCTGTTTATCAATGAGCAAACAGGTATAATCGACCTGGCACAAGTACCCAACGATTTTTCAACCCTCTATGCTGCTGCTTGGGAAAAAGACCGCAAAGCCTGGAATTTTTCTGGGAGTGGAACCCATTCGGGTATTTATAAAAGTGAGGATGCTGGGCAAAGTTGGCGAAAAATCAATACCCCTTCTAGCGGTTTTCCTACGGGTCAAGGCGTTGGTCGCATCGGGATCGCCGTATATGACCACCAAACCATCTACGCTATCCACGACAGTCAATTTCGCCGGGAAAAAGAAAAACCGAAAGCTTCTGATAATTTGACCAAAGAGGCCTTTAAAAAAATGTCCACCTCTGAATTTTTGTCTTTGCCCAACAAACAAATCAATACGTACCTCAAGCGCAACGGTTTTCATGAAAAATACCGGGCTGAAAATTTGAAAAATCAAGTTCGTGCAGGAGAAATCAAGCCCATTGACCTGGCAACTTATCTAGAGAATGCCAACGCACAATTATTTGATACGCCCGTTATTGGAGCAGAGGTATACAAAAGCGAAGACGGTGGAAAAAGCTGGATAAAGACCCATACAGACTACCTGGATGGGGTGTATTACAGCTATGGCTATTATTTTGGACACATTCATGTAGCACCCTTTAACGCTGATAAAATCTATATCTATGGCGTACCGTTTTTAAGTTCAGAAGATGGAGGTAAGTCATTTAAAAGTTTATCCAAACCCAATGTACACTCAGATCACCATGCGTTGTGGATCAACCCCAATCAGCCAGGACATTTGATTAATGGCAATGATGGTGGTGTAAATATCACCTACACAGATGGAGAATATTGGAGCAAAAACAACACCCCACAAGTAGGACAGTTTTATGCCATTAATGTTGACAATCAAACACCCTACAATGTATATGGTGGATTGCAAGATAATGGGGTTTGGAAAGGTCCTCACAACGCAGTCGAAAATAGAGACTGGCACGCTTCGGGACGCTACCCATGGGCCCGTATTTTAGGTGGTGATGGAATGCAAGTTGCCATTGACCAACGCGATGCTAACACTGTTTATACGGGCTTCCAATTTGGTAATTACTACCGTCTTGATCTAAAAAAAGGCACTCGAGATGCCATTCAGCCCAAGCATGAATTGGGGGAAGCGCCATTGCGATTTAATTGGCAAACTCCCATTGCCTTGTCCCATCACAATCAGGATATTTTGTACCTGGGGAGTAACAAGCTACATCGATCATTTAATCAAGGGCGTGACTGGACGCCTATTTCACCTGATTTGACTCAAGGTGGTAGAAAAGGAAATGTAACTTTTGGTACGATTACAACCTTTAGTGAATCACCTTTCCAGTTTGGTTTAATCTACACGGGGAGCGACGATGGTCAAATCTATGCTACACCCAACGGGGGTGTTGATTGGCAATTGTTATCGGCCAATCTACCTGCTGATCTTTGGGTAAGTCGTGTTGTTGCTTCACAGCACAAAAAAGACAGAGTTTATGCTGCCTTAAATGGCTACCGAAACGATGACTTTAACCCATATTTGTACGTCAGTCATGACAAGGGGCTTCATTGGGAGCCTATTGCAGGAAATCTCCCAGCAGCACCCGTAAATGTTATTATTGAAGATACAGTTAACGAGGAGATTCTTTATGTAGGAACGGATCGTGGGGTTTATGTTTCTTTCGATCATGGTCAATTTTGGCAGGCTTTTGCTGAAGGACTCAATACGGTGGCTGTGCATGATTTGGTTATCCAAAAAGAGGCACAAGATTTATTGGTTGGTACCCATGGTAGATCGATTTATAAGGCCAACATCAAACCCCTTCAAAGCTGGAGCTCAAAAGAAGATTTACAGCTTTTTGCGCCCAAAAGTAAAAAGCATTCAAAGTATTGGGGAACTCGACGATCATCATGGAATTCTTGGAGACAACCCAGCTATGATTTTACTGTATTTTCAAAATCCGTCGCTGACTATACCCTGGCGGTTACTACTTCAAAAGGTAAAAAAGTATATACTTCGAAAGGGAGTCTGGATAAAGGTTTTGTTTCGTTGACATATCCACTGACCTACGATCGAGCATTACTGCCCAAAGCCAGGAAGAAAAATCCACTCAAGGCAGCTGAAGATGGCAATTATTATCTCACCCCAGGGGATTATATCTTAGAAATTTCAACTACCAATGCTATTCAAAAACATCGTTTTAGTATTGAGTAAATATTTCACAAATGCATTTGATAGGCTGTAAAACGTCAACTTAAAAGGGTTACATACTGATATCGGAATCAATAAACAGCCCGAATAAAGAACAACACAAATTTCTGTTGGTATTAAAAATGAATGGTGAATTGGATTTATTCTCCAGCTTTTAGGCATAAGAGCCCAAAAAATAGGACTGCTTTATTTGAAATATAAGAGGTTTTTGAGCATAAAACTTTGAGTAAATTATCAATTCGACAAGTTTTAGACACAGCCATCGTACACCCTTATCAAAATTGTCTAATTTTTTTAAGTATTAACTTACCAAACGCCAAAAACCTTTAAACAAGTTCGAAGAAATGTTATAAATCTCTTAAAGCAACGAAAAAAGTCCTGTGGTATTGGGAACAGAACCCTTTATGAAGTAATTTTGAATACTAATTGAATCGAAACAAAACTTATGATACCATCTTCCATTGCTAGAAAAGTAGCCATGGCGCTTTCGGGACTTTTTTTAGTCGTTTTTCTTGGGCAGCACTTTACCATCAATCTAACATCGGTATTTAGCAGGTCTGTTTTTAATGAGCTCTCCCATTTTATGGGAACCAATCCATTGGTCCAGTTTATACTACAGCCGATCTTGATATTTGGTGTTGTTTTTCATTTCGTAATGGGTTTTGTTTTGGAACTCCAAAACAGAGCGGCACGGAATAATAAGTACAGCACCTACAAAGGTAGCGCCAATGCGAATTGGATGTCAAGAAACATGATTTTGTCTGGCGCAGTAGTTTTATCTTTTTTGGGATTACATTTTTATGATTTTTGGCTACCAGAAATGAATTATAAATACATAGAAGTGCTTCCAGAAGATCCCAACCGCTACTATGAAGAATTGGTTCACAAATTCGTTAGCCCCGTTCGTGTGGGCTTATATACCCTATCTTTTGTTTTTCTAGCCCTTCATTTACTCCACGGCTTCGGTTCTTCTTTTCAATCAATGGGGTTGAACAATAAATACACCCCAGCGATCAAAACATTCACAAAAATCTACGCAATAGCCATTCCAGTTGGGTTTGTTTTTATTGCGCTTTTCCACCATCTAAATGCATTTTAATCCATGGCAACTTTAGATTCAAAAATACCCAAAGGACCACTTTCAGATAAGTGGACCAACCACAAAAGCAGAATTAACCTTGTGAGCCCTGCCAACAAACGCTTGATTGACGTAATTGTTGTAGGGACGGGCCTCGCTGGCGCTTCGGCTTCGGCAACTTTGGCTGAGTTGGGCTACAATGTTAAAACTTTTTGTTTTCAAGATTCCCCCCGAAGGGCACACTCTATCGCCGCTCAAGGAGGAATCAATGCAGCTAAAAACTATCAAGGTGATGGGGACTCTACTTATCGCTTATTTTACGACACCATTAAAGGGGGTGATTACCGCTCACGCGAGGCCAACGTTCATCGTTTGGCGGAGGTGTCAGCAAATATCATTGACCAATGTGTAGCACAAGGGGTTCCTTTTGCTAGAGACTATGGCGGACTTTTAGATAATCGCTCTTTTGGTGGGGTGTTGGTTTCGAGAACTTTCTATGCCAAAGGCCAAACTGGGCAGCAGCTTCTTCTTGGCGCTTATTCGGCTATGAATCGACAAATTGGTCGTGGTAAAATAAAAATGTATAACCGCCATGAAATGATGGATTTGGTTGTCGTAGACGGTAAAGCCCGTGGTATCATTGCACGAAATTTAGTTACAGGTGAGTTAGAACGACATGGTGCCCATGCTGTAGTTATTGCTTCAGGAGGTTACGGTAATGTCTTTTTCCTTTCTACCAATGCCATGGGAAGTAATGTTTCTGCCGCTTGGAAAATCCATAAAAAAGGTGCTCACTTTGCCAACCCATGCTTCACACAAATTCACCCTACATGTATTCCTGTTTCGGGTGATCACCAGTCTAAACTCACCCTAATGTCAGAATCCCTTCGAAACGATGGCCGTATTTGGGTACCAAAAAAGTTAGAAGATGCCCAAGCCATTCGGGAAGGAAAGCTAAAACCCACTGATTTGGCTGAAGAAGATCGAGATTATTATTTAGAGCGTCGCTATCCTGCCTTTGGAAACTTAGTGCCTCGAGATGTTGCGTCCCGTGCTGCCAAAGAGCGCTGTGATGCAGGTTTCGGTGTCAACAAAACTGGTGAGGCAGTTTATCTTGACTTTGCATCGGCTATTATACGCTATGGTAAAGAGCAGGCCCATGTCAAAGGGTTAGATGAAAATGATATGCAATTGGTAAAAAAGCTGGGGCAGGATGTGGTTCGTTCTAAGTACGGCAATCTGTTCCAGATGTATGAAAAAATTGTAGATCAAAATCCTTACGAAACCCCCATGATGATTTACCCAGCGGTGCACTATACCATGGGTGGCGTTTGGGTTGATTATAACCTAATGACTGCTATTCCTGGATGTTATGCCATAGGTGAGGCCAATTTTTCCGATCATGGTGCCAATCGACTTGGTGCCTCGGCACTGATGCAAGGCTTGGCCGATGGGTATTTTGTTTTACCCTATACTATAGGAGATTACCTCTCAGATGATATTCGCACGGGTTCCATCAATACAGATACACCGGAGTTTGAAGCCGCAGAAAAAGATGTGCAAAAGCAATTAGAAGCCTTTATCAATAACAAAGGCACACATTCTGTCGATTACTATCACAAAAAGCTCGGTAAAATTATGTGGAACAAATGTGGTATGTCACGTAATGGAAAAGAGCTTAAAGAAGCCATGAAAGAAATTAAGGAACTTCGTGAAGATTTTTACAAAAATGTAAATGTTCCAGGGGGGCTTCACGAATTTAACGAGCAACTAGCTAAAGCAGGGCGTGTTGCCGATTTCCTTGAACTGGGCGAGCTCTTTGCCAAAGACGCCTTAGAGCGCACTGAGTCATGTGGTGGTCATTTCCGTGAAGAGTCACAAACCCCCGAAGGAGAAGCCCTTCGCGATGATGAGAACTTTACTTTTGTTTCTGCTTGGGAATACCAAGGCGAACCCGCAAAGGCCAAGTTGCACAAAGAAGCCCTGAATTATGAAGAAATTGAAGTCAAAACACGATCCTATAAATAGGACTAAGGATGAATGACAAAAAATTAAATGTTAGACGCCTTTTGGCCATTTAAATTAGTTGTATGAATTTAACATTAAAAATATGGCGTCAAGCCAATGCACAAGCAACAGGTAGTATGGAGACCTACCCCATCGAAAACGTATCCCCAGATATGTCTTTTTTAGAAATGATGGACGTTCTCAATGAACAATTGATTCAACAAGGTATTGATCCAGTAGCATTTGACCACGATTGTAGAGAAGGTATCTGTGGAATGTGTTCTATGTTTATCAACGGTGAAGCACACGGGCCTGACCGATTGGTTACGACCTGCCAATTACACATGCGTAAATTTAAAGATGGTGACACCATTACCATAGAACCCTTTCGAGCCAAGGCTTTTCCGGTTGTCAAAGATTTGGCCGTGGACCGATCGGCTTTCGATCGCGTGCAACATGCCGGTGGATTTGTCAGTGTCAATACTTCTGGAAATACCCAGGATGCCAACGCCATTCCCATTGAAAAACACGACGCGGATCGGGCCTTTGATGCTGCAACTTGTATTGGTTGTGGTGCCTGTGTGGCCACCTGTAAAAATGCATCTGCAATGCTATTCGTTTCTGCCAAAGTATCTCAATACGCCCTTTTACCACAGGGAAAAGTCGAAGCAACAGATCGCGTTTTGAATATGGTCAAGCAAATGGACGAAGAAGGCTTTGGGAATTGTACCAATACCGGGGCTTGTGAAGTAGAATGTCCCAAAGGTATTTCGTTGGAAAATATTGCCCGTATGAATAGGGAATACCTTTCTGCCAGTCTAAAGGTATAAGAATTCAACCCTATTTAGAATGTATAAAACCCGCCCTATTGGTGGGTTTTTATTTTGAATAAAAACGAGATTCAGACAAGAACAAGTTCATTATAATCCCTTACTGCCTGTACACATCCCAGCTCCAGCAATTCTATTTTGGAAAACATGGTGGCTATACCTACCACATCCATACCGGCAGCTTGGGCACTCGCAATTCCTGATCGGGTATCTTCAAAGGCTAAGCAATGCTTCGCATCAACATCGAGTTTTTTGGCGGTTTGCAAGAAAATTTCAGGATGGGGTTTGCCATGATTCACTTGATCACCGCCTGTGGTGGCTTGGAAAAAGTGAGTAAGTTCCAATCCCCCTAGGGTAAAGTCGATGTTGTTCTGGTCTCCCATAGTAGCGAGCCCCATTGGGATATTCTGTACCAATATTGAATTTAAAAAATCTCGTAATCCTGAAAGACAATCTAAGTGTGGGGCATATAACTCCCGAAACAATTCTTCTTTGCGTTGGCCAATCGCCTTTCGATCTGCTACTTTCGTAAGATGTGGAAATAACCGCCCCATAACTTCTTCCAACGTGCCCCGGTGGTAGTCTCTTTCAAAAGTTTCCTTATCCAACTCTATTTGATGTTCTTCAAAGAATAGATCCCATGACTTTTCGTGGTAGGGCATACTATCTACAAGCGTGCCATCCATATCAAAAATAAAAGCTTGGTATTGGAATAGGGGTTTCATAGTTGCTGTGAAAAAACTAACTTTTGGGTTTAAAACAAAGGTATGCAATCCACATTGACTTTGGCATTGGTACAATCCGATTGTGTTTGGGAAAATCCAGCAGCCAACAGAGCACATTTAACCCACTTTCTGAGCAAAACTCCTGCCCACGTTGACGCTGTCTTGTTACCCGAGATGTTTGCGACGGGTTTTAGTATGTCTCCTGTTACTGTAGCCGAAACAATGGACGGACCCACCATTACATGGATGCAACAGTGGGCTGCTGACCAGAACTGTGCTCTGGCAGGTAGCCTTGCCATTGCCGATAAAGGTCAATACTACAATCGTTTTTTATGGGTAACACCGACAGGCGAAATATACTCTTATGACAAAAGACATGGCTTTTCTTTAGCAGGGGAAGATAAGATTTACAAGGCAGGTACAGATTCTGCTGTCTTTACTTACAAAGGCTGGCGTATTTGTCCACGTATTTGCTATGATTTACGCTTTCCTGTCTGGTCGCGTAATACCGAGGACTATGATTTATTGTTGTATGTGGCCAACTGGCCAGCGCCACGGATTACTGCTTGGGATACGCTTCTTCAAGCTAGGGCCATAGAAAACATGAGCTATTGCGTAGGTGTTAACCGAGTAGGAATTGATCCCAAAGGGAATACCTATCCTGGTCATACGGCTGCATATACTGCCCTTGGAGAAGCCATCTCTGATGATTTACAAAGCAACGAGGGGCTTGTTACGGCTGTTTTAGATCGGGATTCGTTGCAATCGATTCGGAAGCAGTTGCGCTTTTTAGCTGATCGAGACGAATTTGTACTGGGTCGAAAGTCTGATTGACATCCCAATTGGCTCGAACTTCTACTTCTTCAGGAAGGTAAATAACTTCCTCAGGCTGTATTTTTTTCAAATAATTCCCTGTATCCCACTGGTTATTATCGTTATTGTCTTTAATAACCCTAAGGATATATTTGGCTGGTGGTAAATAGGCAAAGGTATATTGATTGTTTTCTAAAGGCGCAACAACACGTTTTTTCAACTTGTAGCGCGTATCAAGCAAGTCAATAATCAAGGGCGTTTCATCTAGATTTTTGAATTGCACCATAAGATTTCCATAGTCTTCGTATTTTTTCGTAAGTACCTCGAAATTGATAGTATCATTAGTCGCCTCAAAAAAATCAGTCAGTGCGCCAGGGTAGAGATTAAATGAATAGGTGTCGTTGGGTTCGATGGGAATTTTCAACCTGATTTCATCTTTATTAGGGTGAATATGTGCACTGATCGGTAGAAAAACTGAATCAGCATTTCTTACCCGCATTTTGGTGACGTCAGTTTTTATGACAGGCCGATTGGTCGATAACACAACCGAATCTTGCAATAATAAAACCCGTGGACTTGATTTTTTTATTACCAACGAATCGAGTACGGGTTCACTGAATCTGACGGTTTGTACTCGGAGGCTGTCCTTGTAGGGATATCGAAATTGAAGTGAGTCTTTGGGCCCATTTTTAAACCAAAAATTGAGGGTATCTGCCTCACGATTGCGAGTAATCAAGCTTTCAAATGCCGAACCAACCGAAGAAATCATTTCTATATCTTGCTCTTGATAACGTCCAAAATAGGGTAAGCCAATATGATGATCATTGATATAAAAAGGTCTATCCCAAGAAAAATTGGGAATTTCATTGAAGATGCGTAGCTCTACAAGGCTATCACCAGGTAGCTCAATTGGTTGATTGATAAATCCTATTTTGTCAATGTTCTGATCAAAAAAATAGTTGGATCCATTATCCAGCAGTGCTATGATTTCATACTTTCCTGCCTTTAGATTTTGAAATTGGAAAACTGTAGTGTCTAGGGTACTGGCAACATAAAGGGGTTTGTCTAGGTAAACGGTAGAGTCATTAAATGTACTATCAATGGGATAAAGTTGAAGTGAAACATAGGGTGGGGTTTCTGCTTCAAAAGCATCAGTTACACGACCTTTAAATGTAAGTGAATCAATTGTGGCGCCAGTAGAAAGTGTGTAATTGAAGTATGAAAGAATATTACCCTCGTTGTTGTCTCGGATGCTTTCGCCAAAATTAAAGGTATAAGTCGTTTCGGGTTGGAGACTGTCTTTAAACTCAATGATTACTTTTTTTGACACTCCTGTCTGCGGATAGACACTGTAACTACTACTTTCCACAGGAGGTGAAACAATCAGTTGCTTTCGAATTTCTTTTAAGGTAACAAATTCATCAAAAGTCAACACGAATTTCTCTTTATCAAAAAAGGTGGTATTCATTTTTGGACTGGCGTTGACCAAAACGGGTGGTAGGCTATCAATGGGTCCACCTGTAGGCGCACCCCTTTTGGCGCATTGCATAGTTAAACCTGCCAATAAAATCAAAAATCCAAAATGGAAAATGGGGTGTTTCATACGACAACAAAATAACAACATATTCCCGTTACATCCTACTAGCCAGCGTGACGATACTCAGCTTGGCATTGGGGTATTGGAGTAATGCCTGACCACAACTTTGCAAAGTAGCGCCTGTTGTTAACACATCATCTACCAGCAGCCAATGGGGTGCCTTTAGATCTAAATCTAGATTTAATTGAAAGGCACTTTTCATTTCTTTGAAGCGATCAATATGGTAATGATTGGACAGCTGTACGGTGTTTTTAGAACGAAAAACCGCATTTTCAAGTAGCGGTATGTTGAGCCATTCCGCTAGTTGTTCGCACACTTTTTGATTTTGATTGTACCCTCTTATTTTTTGTTTTTTAACATGTAAAGGAAGGGGGACAATAGCTGTGCAGCTTTTGAAAGGGCTTTTTTGGAGTCGCTGCCCCAACAGGGAACCCAGCCAACTGCCAAGCGACTCTTGTCCTCCAAATTTCAGTTGATGTATTATTTTTTGAATGACAGCATCGTCCTCCCAATAAATCATGGTCGCAGCATATTCAACAGGAAGCAGTAGCTGCATTTTTTGGAATACTGGATTAATAGGGTATTTTTCAAAGTGGGTGAATGCCAGTTGACTCTGACAACTCAGGCAACATGGATCTTCATAAGGAGTCATTTCAACAGCACAGCCAGGGCAGAAGCGAGGAAAACAAAAAGACCAAATGGCATTTAATAAGCGGGTCAATGTCAGGATCATGGAAAAAGTATTCAGGTTTGTTTAAGATAGCTAAAAAAGCGATTATTTTTGCGGCATGGCAACACAAAACGAAACCTTCAAAAAAGTCATTTCCCATGCCAAAGAGTATGGATTTGTCTTTCCTTCTAGTGAAATTTATGATGGACTTAGTGCAGTTTATGACTATGGTCAAAACGGCTCCACCCTAAAAAATAATATCAAAAACTACTGGTGGCGTGCTATGGTACAGTTGCACGAAAATATAGTTGGTATTGATGCAGCTATTTTTATGCATCCCACTACTTGGAAAGCATCAGGTCATGTCGATGCTTTTAATGACCCTTTGATTGACAACAAAGACTCAAAAAAACGCTACCGTGCCGATGTTTTAATTGAAGACTATTGTGCTAAAATCGAAACTAAAATCGAAAAGGAAGTTGCCAAAGCTGCCAAAAGATTTGGGGAAGATTTTGATAAAGAACAGTTTTTAACAACCAACTCTCGTGTGCTGGGTTATCAGCAAAAGATTGAGGGTATATTAAAAAGAATGGGGCAATCATTGGAGAAAGAAGACCTAGCTGATGTCAAAAATTTGATTGAAGAATTGGAGATTGCCTGTCCCGAGTCGGGTTCTAGAAACTGGACCGAAGTCAAACAATTCAACCTAATGTTTGGCACCAAACTGGGTGCATCTGCTGACTCGGCAATGGATCTATTCCTTCGACCAGAGACAGCACAAGGAATTTTTGTCAATTTTATGAATGTCCAAAAAACAGGAAGAATGAAGATTCCCTTTGGTATTGCACAAATAGGCAAAGCATTCAGAAATGAAATCGTTGCCCGTCAATTTATATTTCGGATGCGGGAATTTGAGCAGATGGAAATGCAGTTTTTTGTTCCTCCAGGCACCCAAAAACAGTGGTATGAACAGTGGAAGCAAACCCGTTTGAATTGGCATTTATCTCTTGGTATGGGTGCCGATAATTATCGATTCCATGACCATGAAAAATTAGCACATTATGCCGACGCTGCTGCCGATATTGAATTCAAATTTCCTTTTGGTTTTAAGGAATTAGAAGGAATCCATTCTCGTACTGATTTTGATTTGGGAAGTCATGAAGAATTTTCAGGGAAAAGGCTACAATACTTTGATCCTGAGCGCAATGAAAACTATGTACCCTATGTGGTAGAGACTTCTATTGGATTGGATCGAATGTTCTTGGCAGTATTTTCTCATGCACTTCGAGAGGAAACCTTGGAAGATGGATCTAGCCGAACCGTGCTCAAGCTCCCTGGTATTTTGGCCCCAACGCAAATTGCTGTTTTACCCTTGGTCAAAAAAGATGGTTTGCCCGATTTGGCCCGAAATATAAAAGACAAACTCAAATGGGATTATGCTGTGAACTACGATGAAAAAGACGCAGTGGGTCGACGATATCGCCGGCAAGACGCCCTGGGAACCCCCTTTTGCATTACTGTTGACCATCAGTCTTTGGAAGATCAAACAGTTACATTACGAGATCGAGACACCATGAAGCAAGAACGAATACCTATTGCAGGACTCAACTCCCGCTTAGATCAAAGCTTGAATATCAAGCATTGGTTGCAAAAGATCTAGGTTTTACAATAAATTTCTACTGCACTCAAAAAGTAGCTTTCATTCAAAGTATATACATCAGATAACGCTATTGTTTGCAAACGTTTATCAGCGGAGGGGTAATATTTTAGTTTTTTCAAATCTTTGTCAAAGACCAAGCACGAAGTGGATTTACCTACATGGATTTGAAAATCACAGTTTTTCCTGTTCATATTTTGAAGATAAAGATTTGAAATTCTGTCATCATTTAACGCAGAGTTAATTTATTTTAGTGATCAATGAAAATCTTATCCTATAACGTAAATGGCATCAGAGCCGCTTTGAAAAAAGACTTTATAAATTGGTTAGTTGCTGCTGCCCCTGATGTACTTTGTTTGCAAGAAACGAAGGCACTAAAAGAGCAGGTGGATACACACCTATTTGAAGATGCTGGTTATCACCATTATTGGTTTTCTGCAGAGAAAAAAGGATACAGTGGGGTAGCGATATTGTGTAAAAATAAACCCAATCAAGTGGTTTATGGCACAGGTATAGATCACATGGATAAAGAAGGCAGGATAATTCGTGTAGATTTTGATCAATGTTCTATAATGAGCTTATATCTGCCCTCGGGGACCAACGCTGCCCGACTGGAACACAAGTTTATGTTTATGGATGATTTTCAAGCTTATGTTGATGATTTAAAAAAAGACCATGCTAAGTTGGTCATTTGTGGTGATTATAACATTTGTCACCAAGCCATAGATATTCACGACCCTGTTAGGAATAAAAATATTTCGGGGTTTTTGCCAGAAGAACGCGCTTGGCTTGATGCTTTTTTAAAGCATGGGTTTATTGATTCTTTCAGGTATTTAAACCCAGATCCGCATCACTATAGTTGGTGGAGTTATCGTGCTAATGCTCGTGCCAATAATAAGGGCTGGCGCATTGATTATGCCCTAGTAAGTGAAACATTAGAGAAGAACATTACCAGTTCTTATATTTTACCTGAAGCCCATCATTCTGATCATTGCCCTGTTGGGGTTGAACTAAAATTCTAACGTATGAAACTAAAAATATTTTTCTTGTTAATCGCGATAGTTTTCACACTTAGCGGTTGTGTGTCCAATAAAGTTTTTGCTGGTTTAGAAAGTCGTTATGCCCAGCTAAAGTCTGATAATGTAGTTTTGCAAAAAGCCTATGACACACTCCAGTCAAAATATATCGCATTGGAGGGACGTTTAGAAAAAAAACGCAAACTGTTGGGGAAAACCATGGACAGCTTGTCGCAAAGCCAAAAAGATTTTGCCAATTTACAAGCAGCCTACAATGCATTAGAGACGAATTCTGATGCTGCATTGCAAAATAGTATAGCCAAAAACAATGAGTTGTTAGCTGATATATCAGAAAAAGAAAAATTATTGACCCAGCGTGAAGCCCGACTTAACGAATTGGAAAATTTAATTGCTGATAAGGAGAGAGCAATGAGCGAACTCAAACAACGTTTAAGCGATGCATTACTTAATTTTAAAGGCAAAGGCCTTACTGTTGAGCAGCGCAATGGGAAAGTTTATGTTTCTATGGAAAACAAGTTGCTATTTCGGTCAGGAAGTTGGGAAGTAGGCGAAGCAGGTCAAGAAGCGATCGCACAACTGGGGACTGTTTTAGCTGAAAATCCAGATATAGGAGTGTTAATTGAAGGCCATACAGACGATGTACCTTACAAAGGCAAAGGGTTGCTCTCTGGCAATTGGGATTTGTCTGCAAAACGAGCGACGGCTATTGTCAAACTTTTGGAAGCCAATTCTGAGATTCTATTACAAAACTTAACAGCTGCTGGGCGTGGTGAATATCTACCCATTGCTCCCAATACCACTGCCGAAGGTCGAGCGGCCAACCGCAGAATTGAAGTGATTTTGAGCCCCAATCTCGATGCCATAACAGACTTGCTCAATAATCAATAAAGTATATGGAGTATCGACTATTGCCCCACACAGATGTGAAGGTCAGTAAAATCTGTTTAGGAACGATGACTTTTGGCAACCAAAATACAGAATCAGAAGGCCATCAACAAATGGATTATGCCCTTGAACAGGGGGTGAATTTTTTTGACACAGCTGAGCTATACCCGGTTCCTGCAACAGCAGCTACTCAGGGCGAAACGGAACGAATTATTGGGAGTTGGTTACAGAAAACAGGTCATCGTGATAAAATCTTTTTGGCTTCAAAAGTGGCTGGTCCTGGCGACTACACCAAGCATATTCGTGAAAACCTCAGTTTTAGTAAAGCTCATATTGACGATGCTGTTTTCAAAAGTCTGAAACGCCTTCAAACCGATTATATTGATCTATACCAACTTCACTGGCCCGAACGCGACAACAACAGATTTGGCCAAAGGGGCTTTGTAAACAATCCCAACAATCCTTGGGTTGAAAATTTTGAGGCAGTTTTAGACGCCCTACACGATCATGTCAAAGCAGGTCGGATTCGTTATGTTGGTTTGTCCAACGAAACGCCTTGGGGGATGATGCGATTTTTGCAGGCTTCCAATGAAAACAGACCCCGAATGATTACCATTCAAAACCCATATTCGCTTTTGTGTCGCCCTTTTGAAGTGGGAAATGCAGAAGTATGCCACTACGAAAATGTAGGTTTACTGGCCTATTCACCGTTGGGCTTTGGTGTCTTAACGGGAAAGTACTTGGACGACTCAGCAGCAGACAATGCACGCTTAAGATTATTTCCGCGTTTTGATCGTTATAGCAGCCCGCAAAGTGAAGCAGCTACGAAGAGATATCAAAAATTGGCCGCTAAACACGGTTTATCGATTACGCAAATGGCATTGGCTTTTGTCAATGATCGTCCGTTTGTAACTTCTAATATCATAGGTGCCACCAATTTAGATCAACTCAAAGAGAATATCGAATCTGCATATATTCAACTCTCGGATGACATACTCCTCGAGATTGATCGTATTCATGCAGAAATTCCCGATCCAGCGGTTTAAAAGAATCATTCTCGACTGAATGCTTATTTCTACTGCTATAGGGATAGGTGCTGTTTATCGATTTTCAATTACAAGATTGCCTCAATCAGTT
The DNA here is from genome assembly GCA_011524905.1 of Flavobacteriales bacterium. Lineage (GTDB taxonomy): Bacteria > Bacteroidota > Bacteroidia > Flavobacteriales > Flavobacteriaceae > UBA11891. Next base: position 44,382 of record WTJI01000044.1, on the reverse strand, counting down.
TTGATGTATAGGGCGTTTCGGGATGCTTGTATAAGACATCGGCATCCTGAAGTGTTTCTTTTTGACCTTGATTTAGAACCAAAATCCGATCCGACATATAACGCACAACAGCCATATCATGAGATATAAATAGATAAGACAAACCGAGCTTATTTTTCAGGTCATTAAGTAAATTTAAAACCTGTGCTTGTACAGAAATGTCAAGTGCAGCCACTGCTTCATCACAGATAATTAGCTTGGGGCTGGGCGCTAGTGCACGTGCAATCACAGCTCGTTGACGTTGTCCTCCTGAAAGCTGATGGGGGTAGCGTTTTTTCATATCGAGGGTCAGTCCTACTTGGTTTAATAGTTCATCGATACGCTCCTCAATAGCAGGATGATCGTATTGTTGTAATACCTCGGTAAGCATATTTCCAATCGTTATTTTAGGATGGAGGGCAGCAAAGGGGTCTTGAAAGATATATTGTATATTTTTTCTCAATTTATTTTGTGCAGCAGCTGAGTTAATGGATAAGGCCTCTCCTTCGAAGAATACACTGCCTGTGGTTGGTGTGGTAAGAAAACTTAGACATCTTGCCAAGGTGGATTTTCCACTTCCAGACTCTCCGACCAAGCCAAGCGTTTCACCAGGATAAATTTCAAAATCCAAAGGTGCCAATACTTCCAAACTTGTTTTCTTTTCCCAAAAAAATTGTTTTGCAGTATAGGACTTACTTAAATTTCGTGCTGTAAGCAGGGGTTTTTGTTTATACAAAGCTTGGTGTCGTTGGCTTCTTTCTTCTTGAGTTTCCTCTTCAATTCGGGTATTTCTTTGCTCATAATCGACTAAAGTAATTAATCTTTTGGGACGAATATTTAAAGGTGGGCGTGCCTGAAGGAGTCCTTTGGTATAATCATTTTTAGGATTGTCAAAAAGCGCTTTAATTTTAGCTTGTTCAATAATTTTTCCTCTACGCATGACCAAAACAGTGTCGGCAAAGCTTTTGACTAAGCCCAAATCATGAGAAATAAATAGGATACTCATCTTATTTTCTACTTGCAGATTCTGGAGTAGTGTCAAAATTTCTTTTTGCACAGTGACATCAAGGGCAGTGGTGGGTTCGTCACAGATGAGAAGTTTTGGTTCGCAAATTAATGCCATGGCAATCATGACCCGTTGTTTTTGTCCACCACTGAGTTCGTGCGGATAAGCAGTGTAAATGCGATTAACTTGGGGGAGTAGTACCTTTTCAAAGGTGTTTAGTACTTTGAGTTTGATGTTTTTTTCACTTGGAAAATGTCGCTTAACGACTTCTGCAACCTGATGACCACAGCGCATAGTTGGATTCAAACTCGACTGGGGCTCTTGAAAGACCATACCAATTTGTTGGCCTCTTAGCTGGCTCCACTTCCGTTGATCGAGTTCCAGTAAAGATTGCTGGTCAAAACAAAGTTGATCAGCTTTAACTATGGCTAGTGGCGGAAGAAGGCCCAATAAAGACAAGGCTGTCAATGATTTACCACTCCCTGATTCGCCCACCACAGCCAAGGTCTCATTCTCATCAATTGAAAAATCTAGCCCATCTACCAGAATTTGGTTTCCAATTTGTATTGATAAGTTACTGGCAACGAAAAGTTTTTTCATGATTTGCTATGAATAATTTCATCGGGTTCTAGTAATGGCTCCTGACGCATTTTCAATAGAATTTGTGCAATGGTTACAACATCCTTTTCACAGTAACTCACAATACGATCTAATTGTTGATCTTCATAATAAACTCGTGCTACTTGACTGCCGTCTATATCATCTTTGGGAGATGGAATCCCTAAAATGTGCGCTAATAATTTGAGTGAAGTATAATGCTTATAATCACCAAAACGCCACAATTGGAGCGTATCCAAATGGGGTATCTCCCAAGGCTTTTTACCATGGTGATTGAGGATTTTTGGTAAGCTAATGCCGTGAATAATCATACGTCGTGCGATGTAGGGAAAGTCGAATTCTTTGCCATTGTGGGCACAAAGTAAATGTTTATTCAGATTGAAATATTTCTCGAGTAAGGATTTAAAGGCAACTAAAAGATCTTTTTCGTTACCAGTAAAGCTTTTAATTCGATAATTTCTAGCAGGACTGTTGGGTGCAAAATAGCCTACGGATAAGCAAATAATTTTACCAAACTCAGCCCAAATGCCAGCTCTTTGGTAATGTTCTTCTGGAGTGATATCTTCACCTCTTTGATAGGCTGTTTTTTCGGCATACAACAATTGTTCTTCCTCGGTAAGTTGATCATATTCTGGTGCGATTGGCACCGTTTCGATGTCCAAGAAAAGTACGTTATGCAGGTTAATTTTTTGTAACATGACCAGCCATTTCTAATGCGGCATCCATGTAAATATAAATATCTTCTGTGTAGGGCTTACCTTCCAGAGATTTTCCTTTTAATTCACCAAGGCGAACTGTAATTAAATCTAGGTCTGGAAATACGATGATATATTGTCCCAAATGACCCCTCTCCATATATACCCTATGGCCTTTGTAAGTTTCTAACCACCAACCATAGCCGTATTCTGGGCTTGCTTCGAAACGGGGTTTAACAGAGGTAGCCACAAAGCTTGAATCAAGCAAAACTTCTCCTTGCCACTTCCCATGATCTTTGTAAAGTTTACCGAAACGGGCAAAATCACGGGCGTTACTGGCAAAACAGCAATAGGCCTTTTCCATACCGCTGGCTTGTGAATCTAGCTCCCATAAGGCATCTTGTTCTGCACCCATGGGTTGCCAGAAGCTTTCGGACAAGTAGGTGCTTAATTCTTTTTGAATGGCGCGAGTCAAGGCAATACCCAATAATTGTGTTGCACCACTTTTATATCGAAAGGCCTGACCAGGTTCTATATTTATGGGTTGATCAATGATCAATTGGGTAATGTCTTCCACAAAATAAGCGGCAGCCGTCACAGAAAAAGGATTGTAGTACTTTTCATCCCATTGCATGCCTGATGCCATAGAAGAAAGATCGCCGAGGGTAACCTGATCTGCATATGGGCCTTGGAGTTCTGGGACAAAGTCCTTTACTTTTTGATCTAGGCTCTTTACATGGCCGTCCATTATAGCCTTACCCAGCAAGGCAGAAACCATACTCTTGACTACTGAAAAAGAATTAGACTTGGAAACCGAGCTGTAACCATTATAATATTTTTCATGTAGTACACTATCATTTTGGATAACCAAAAAAGCAACAGTTTTAGTTGCCTTGTGATAGGCCTCTAAGGATGCTGGCGATTTTGTTTGGTTGTAATTTCTGTGTCTGGCCCAGGGTTGGGCTATATTTGCCGATTTGACTTTTCGGTTGTCAAAGTGCTTGTAATCGTCTAAAAAGGCTGTATTGTGACCTGTTAAATAAATAACAGAAAGGCCCTTTAAAAACCAGTCGTAGCCCGTGACAAAAAGTAAGCCATAGGCGAAAGCCAAGCCCACCAATAGGGTCATGATATTTTTTCGCATTTTCAGAATTTTAATTAGTGCCTAAAATAAGGTTTTTTGTTTTGGAAACCCCTCGAGCTCTAGCAGCCCCCTTTTTCGTTCTAATCCACCTGAATAACCTACCAGGCTTCGGTCACTACCAATAATTCTGTGACACGGAATGGCGATAAGAATTGGATTTTTTGCAATGGCACCAGCAATGGCGCGCACCTTTTTCGTATCTCCCATTTTTTGAGCAACTTTCAAATAGGGTAGCGTGGTGCCATAGGGTATGTTTCCCAATAATTCCCAAACATGCAATTGAAATTCGGTTCCATCTGGATTGATGGGAAAAGAAAATATTTTATTTTTACCGGTAAAGTAATCGTCAAGTTGTTGAACAACAAGATTTAAGAAGGGCGAAGCAATTGACTTTTCTTTTGGGGGCTCCGCTAAAAAATGAATATGGGCTACGCCTCCATTGTTTGCGATAACTTCCAACCAACCCAACGGACTATTGTAGTAGGCGGTATTCATTTTCAGAAATTTTAAGCTGACGGTTATAGACCAAAGTTAAACAAAAATAGTATATGATTGTGATTTTGTTGTTTTTAAGTGTTGTCTTTTTAGGTATAGGATTACTGATAAACCCTTCGAATGCAACCTATCTACTTGCTGGTTACAATACACTTACGCCAGAAAAGCAGGCCAGGTTTGCACTAATTCCATATTTAAAATTCTTCAAAAAAGTGCACATTTTTTTAGCTTTTAGCACCTTTTTTGTTGGACTTTTCCTTCATTTCACTTTTCCAGGTGATGCTGTTGTTTATTGGCTGGTATTTTACCCACTAGTATTCTATTGCTATATTTTGTGGCGAAGTCAAAAGTTTTATCCAGATAATGGTAATAAGCCCTTCAACTTGTATGTGGGTATGGCAGTTTTGGGTTTAAGTATTTTAGGAATTGCTGGTGGGTTGTTTTATGCCCATCAGCCCAATCAATTGCACATTTCGCCAGATAGTATAGAAATCACAGGTGCTTATGGTGCCCATTTAGATCGAAAAACCACCCAAGTCCAATGGGTTGATAGTATACCGAAGTTGCGGAGGAGAATCAACGGTATTGCAACACAAAGGCTTAAAAAAGGTTATTTCTCAACTGTATCACGTAAAAAAATCAAAGTACTTATATCTTCAAGATCCGGAGCTTTTATTGTATTTCGCTCTAAAGGAGAAGTTCCATTTTATTATCAGTTGCCAAAAAATAAAGCCAAAGCTATTTACACCGAGCTTCATCAAAAAGGTTGGATAGAATAAAGATGGAGGCGATAATTAACCTTTTTAATAGGAAAGAATGAGATTGCTATTTTTGGGCAACCCTTGATTTGCTGCTTGATGCCAATAAATCTAACACTATTGTATCAGAGAAACAGCTTCTTTGGCAAAGTAAGACGCAATTAACCGTGCACCGCTTCGTTTGAAAGCTATCAATTGTTCCAGCATTACATTTTCATAATCCAGCCATCCTTTTTCGGCAGCGGCTTTAAGCATAGCATATTCACCACTGACTTGATAAACTGCAATAGGGATAGGGAGTTTTTGACTAAGTTCATAAACGATATCCAAATAAGCGATACCTGGCTTAACCATTAAAATATCTGCTCCTTCGGCTATATCTTTTTCACTTTCTGTTAGGGCGTCAAAGCGATTGGCAAAATCCATTTGGTACGTTTTCTTGTCACCAAATCCTGGGGCTGAGTCCAAAGCATCTCTGAAAGGCCCGTAAAATGAAGAAGCATACTTAGCACTATAACTCATGATACCCGTATCGGGAAAGTTTTCGTCTTCCAAGCGTTGGCGGATGTGCCCAATGCGACCATCCATCATATCGCTGGGCGCTACGATATCGGCACCTGCTTGGGCGTGACTCAAAGCCATTTCACCAAGAACAGCCACCGTTTCATCATTGAGAATCTTCCCATTTTCAACGATGCCGTCATGACCGTAATTTGAATAGGGATCCAAAGCGACATCAGTCATAACGACCATATTTGGAGTTATGGATTTAATCGTTTGAACGGCTTGTTGCATGAGTCCCTCTGGGTTGAGAGCTTCTGTCCCTTTGTTGTCCTTTTTTGCATCTGGAACCTTGACAAATATCAGTACCGAACGAAGCCCAAGGTTCCAAAGTTCATTGACTTCATCGGTTAGAAGGTCAAGAGTCATCCGAAAATAACCAGGCATTGAAGGAATTTGTTCTTTGGTGTTATGACCTTCTATAACAAATAAGGGTACAATAAAATCTTGAGGGCGCAAGTGGTGTTCGCGCACCATTTGACGTATACTTTCGCTACTTCGCAAGCGTCTATTTCTCTGTATCGGGTACATCGCTGTTATTTTCGTTAAGGGAATCGTTTGGCGTAGGCAGCTCGATTTCAGGGTTGGTGATAGTAAGTTCTAGTTCGTCTGTTGATGATGAAATGGGGGAACGAATTGTTCCCAACAACATAACTAGCATGGAAAAAATTATGATGATCAATAAAACTCTTTCATCGATGATTTGATTTTGGAGTTCAGGTATTTGGCTCTCTTGTAATTGAAAGAAAAGCAAGATACTGATCAATCCTCGTGGGGATAAAAAAACACGAGTACTGGGTTGTAATTGCCATTGGGTAATTCCAAAATAAGCATAACGGACCCCCAACATTGCACCCAAAATGAGTAATCCATAGAAATAGGGTTCTACGCCTAAAAAGGTGTCAAGTGTAATTGAAAAACCAAAGAATAAAAAGAAAAAAGTCCGAACTAAAAATGTGGACTCTCCTGTCAGTACATGAAATTCGTGTAGGTCTTTTTCGATTTTTTCAGGATTGACGTATTGAGATAAAAATTTAGGAAATAAGGTTTTGATATTACCCAAGAACAGTCCAAAAATAAAAATGGTGACCAGGGCAGGCAGGTGCAGGAATTTTCCTAGAGCGTACAAAAGAATTAACAGTGCTAAAATCAGAAAAAACTTGACATGATGGGTGATGCGCTTCAGTAATTGAAAGAGAGCAAAAGCTATAGCCAAAGACAAAAGTACGATACCTATAAGCTGGGCACCCAATTGCAGTAGTGGGGAAGCGGCAAATAGCACTTCCTCTTTATGATATTGACCCAGAGCATAGTTGAATATAAGAATTCCTAGGATGTCCGAAAATGTTGATTCATAGACTACAAATTCTCGATCCTGCTGAAGTAAACCCGCAGCAGAAGGAATAGCGACTGCGCTGCTGATGATCGATAATGGTACTGCTAACACAATTGATAGTGAAGGCGAAATATCAGTAAATAAGGTAATTAGTTGTCCAACAACCCAAATATTAACGACCAGAATAACCAAAGCAGCGGTAAAGCCTGAGAATAAAGTACCCATGCTTTCTTTTTTGATTTGCAATTCCAGTGCTCCCTCTAGCACAATAAGAATCAAACCAATGGTTCCCAAAACAGCGATAAGAGCTGTTAGCATTTCCAGTCCAGCAAAGCCATACCAGTCTGCAATGGCGCGCGATACCATGCCAGTACCTATGAGTAGAAGTACAGAAGGGAATTTAGTTTTACGAGAAAAGGCATCAAACAAGTATGAAAAAATGATCAATACTGGAATAATGATTAAGATTTGTTTGGTTCCCATTTCCCGTTATTTAATAATTACACCCAGTCTTTAGGGGTTTTGAGCACTTCAAGTAGTGCTGCCTCATCACTTCCAGCTTCTGGATGATAATTGTATTTCCATTGAACGTGTGCAGGCAGACTCATCAAAATACTTTCGATGCGGCCATTGGTTTTTAAGCCAAAAAGGGTGCCTTTATCGTGAATAAGATTGAACTCAACGTATCGCCCTCTCCTGATTTCTTGCCAGTTACGCTGTTGGGGGGTATAGCGATAGTCTTTTCTTTTTTGAACGATCGGAATGTAAGCATTAAGGAATGTATTGCCTATTGCTGTTACAAAATCATAGCGGTCTTGCAAACTGATGTTTTCTGTGGGTCTGAGGTAATCAAAAAAGAGCCCACCAACGCCTCTGGCTTCATTCCGGTGGGCATTCCAGAAATAGGTGTCACAGGCTTTTTTAAACGTTGTATAAAAATTAATATCAAAAGCATCGCAGCTATTTTTACAACATTGGTGAAAATGCTGAACATCTTCTTCAAACAAGTAATAAGGAGTCAAATCGAGTCCACCACCGAACCATTGATCTTTGCGTTTGCCATCAGGTTCATACATTTCGAAATAACGAAAATTAGCGTGAACAGTTGGCACCATAGGGCTTTTAGGGTGGATGACTAGACTCAGACCGCAGGCGTAAAAAGTAGCCTGATCAACACCAAAATAGGCCTGCATACTGGGTGGTAGGTCTCCGTGTACGGCAGAGATGTTGACGCCTGCTTTTTCAAAAATACTACCTCCTTCTAGAATGCGAGTTTGCCCACCACCACCACCAGGACGCTCCCATTTTTCCTCCATAAATGAGCCTAAATGGTCTAGCGATTCTAATTTTTGTGTTATTTGGTCTTGTAATCGCTGGATGTAGGGGTAAAATTGTTCTTTCAACTTTATTCTTTATAATTTTTAACAGCCTCCACGAATGCCTTCGCATGTGAAACTGGGATATTGGGAAGTATCCCATGACCTAAATTTACAATATAGCGATCTTTTCCAAAGGCTCGGATCATTTTGTGAACATCTTGAGTGATAGTTGGGATGGGTGCAAGTAGACGGGAGGGGTCATAGTTGCCTTGTAGAGTAATGTTTCCACCTGATAAATAGCGGGCGTTTTCTGCCGAACAAGTCCAATCTATTCCCAGCGCAGCAGCTCCTGATTGACTCATTTCTCTCAGTGCAAACCAGCAACCTTTTCCAAAAACAATGACAGATATCTGTTCTTTCAGGGCGTTGACAATTTGCTGTATGTAGGGCCAGGAGAAATTTTGGTAGTCATCAGGGGAAAGCAAACCACCCCATGAATCAAAAATCTGAACAGCATGAACGCCATGTTTCGCTTTCTTTTTTAGATAAGCAATGGTGGTGTCTGTGATTTTTTGTAAAAGTTCATGCGCTAAAGTGGGTTGTTCAAAACAGAAAGCCTTGGCTTTGTCAAAAGTTTTTGACCCTTGCCCTTGAACAGCATAGCACAGCAGTGTCCAAGGCGAACCAGCAAAACCAATCAATGGCACACGATTTTCCAGTTTTTCGAGTGTTATGTCAATTCCTCCAAAAACATAATCTAATGCTTCTTCGACTTCGGGAACAATAACTTGTTGCAGATCTGCCTGGCTTTGAATGGGTTTGGGTAGCCACGGTCCAATTCCGTCTTTCATCTCCACTTGAATATTCATGGCTTGAAGCACAACCAGGATATCACTAAATAAAATCGCTGCATCTGGCCCAATTTGATCAATAGGCATAACTGTGATTTCAGCCGCCAGTTCGGGGGTTTGACAACGGGTAAAAAAATCGTATTTGGCTTTGAGTTTCATAAAATCAGGCAAATAGCGACCCGCTTGGCGCATCATCCAAACTGGAGGCCTGTTTACTGATTGGCCAGCTAAGGCTTGCAAAAAAAGATTGTTTTTAGGCTGCATAGTGCTTTCGTATCTCGAGAAATAGGTAATTATTATCTGGTTTTTTAGCAATGCTAAAGCGGTTGGTATGGGGCTGTACTGCTGCTGCTGTTGTTGGACCAATACAAAAGCAGTGTGCTTTTTTTATTGTGTTATTGAGCAAGTAAGAGCCTACAGCCGAAGGGCTATAAAATAGAATGCCATCTATAGCTGGTGCAATTTTTTTGGATGTGGGCTTGGTGTCATAGAGTTCATGTAAAGTGAGCTCAATCCCATTATTACATAACTTGTTTTCCAATGTAGGCAGTCTTTTTTTGCCACAGGCAAAGCTAAATTTTAGGGAGGTGTATTGGCTTTGTATTCGTTCAGCAAGTGACTTGGCATTATCTGCTATTTCAATAATGCTGGCTTGTTGAGTTGTTAAAAATTGAGCCGTTTTTTTTCCTACACAAAAAAAATGAGGTTTGTGGGAGAAGGTGTCCAAAGGGTGATGTTGTAAAAACAACTGGGCTGCGTTTTGGCTTGTTACTATAATATTTTTTTCTGGCAACATAGGCGTGTAGGGGATGGGTTCTATTTGAATAAAGGGGACTTCAAGCAAGGAAAAATTGTGATGAAGGAGTCGCTGCTTGAAATGAAAGTCTAATATTTTGGTTGCCAACAGTCGCATAGGAATTAATTTCGAAAACTCTTCATCAATTCAGCACCTCCACTTTTAAGGACAGTTTCTGCAGCAATTTCGCCCATATATTTGGATTCTTCCTGAGAAAAAGTCTGATCAAATGTGCACTTTTGGGTTCCGTCTAAGGAAAAAACCCCAGCTTTAAATCGCCAACCGTTGTTGATGGGTTTTGCCCAAGCGCCAATGGGGGCTGTGCAACCTCCTTCAAGTAATCGCATGAATAGTCTTTCTTGTTCAGTTGCTAATTGAGTTGCTGTACATCCAATTTTTGCCAATTGAGACTTGAGTTGGGTGTGATCAGCATCAATGACAATACAAACTGCACCTTGTGCTGGAGCAGGAATCATCCAATCCAAAACGAGATGATTGTGGGGGCAAAGGTCTACACGTTCAAGGCCAGCTTGGGCAAATAATGCCCCTACCCAGTTTTTTTCTGATAGTGTTTGCATGCGCTTTTGAACATTTCCCCTTAGGTTTTCTGTTTGGTGCTTTGGGTAGCGGTTTTTCCATTGGGCACTTCGGCGTAGACTTGAGGTGCCAACAACTGCTGCTTCTGGCCATTGCTTGGGTAGCTTTTTGTAAACTAAAATATCAGCAACAGCGCCTCTTTCCAATACGGCAGCCAATTCAATTCCTTGCGGAAGTTGAGTGGGTACATCTTTGTAGCTGTGAACAGCTATATCTATGCTTTTGTTTAGCAAGGCTTGATCTAAGGCTTTGGTGAAGATACCTTGGATATTCATAGCATAGAGTGGCTGGGTACCATCTTGGTCACCTGTGCTATTGATCTTTACTAAGGTTGTGGCACGCCCTTGGGATTCAATTAAGCGTGCTACCCATCGTGCTTGCCAGAGGGCCAAAGGGCTGGAACGAGTCCCAATACGGACTGGATCAGCTGACATAAGGTGGGATTTTCAGATCAAAAAGCTCTCGTAAAACTTCAGCTGTATGATCCGCTTTTTCGGGCTGTTCTCTTAAGTAGGTGGCTATTTGTCCAGTTACTTTAAGCAGATTTTGTTGTTGTGGATTGGGGTCACCTGTTATTTGCTTTATTCCCCACTTTTCTTTTAAGGCTTGCAGGAGGGGCGCAAATTTCCGTAGTCGCGTCCATTCTAAATATTCTTCTTTTACTTCTGCAATAATGGCTTCAGCTTGGGGGATATATTTTTTTCTTTCATCCAAAGCAGCATCCGTCAATTGAGACAATTCGTCCAAATGTACTAGGGTTACCAGAGGATGGTTGATTACATCTGGGTCAACATTCCGAGGTATGGATAGGTCTAAAATTAGCAGTGGTTTTGTAAGATGAAGTAATTCATCATTGATAGTAAATCGTGAAGCACCTGTTGCAACGATTAGGACGTCGGCCTGTCGCATTTCGGCAGCCAATTCACCCAGAGGCTTGACTGTAAGATCAAATTTACCCGCAACCTTATTTGCTTTTTCTGCCGTTCTATTGATTAGTGTAATTTCACTTTGTGGTGTGTGTTTAACTAGATTTTCGCAAGTATTTCGACCGATTTTCCCTGCCCCAAAAAGTAAGATCTTCGGAGCAGTCATTTGTTGTTGAAGAATATAGCGCACCGCAGCGAAAGCGACAGAAGTGGCCCCGCTTGAAAGCTTGGTTTCCGTTTTAACCCGCTTACTGGCTTGAATCACAGCATTCATTAGGCGCTCTGAACGGCCATTGACCATGCCCTGTTTTTTGGATTGGTAAAAGCTTTTTTTCAATTGACCAATGACTTCAAAATCTCCAAGTATTTGACTGTCAAGTCCAGTACCTACCTTGAAAAGGTGTTCAATGGCCTCTTCTTTTTCTAATCGATAGCCATGTTGATCAAAAATTTCAGCACTTCCCTCGCTGTGTTCTATAAGAAGTTCGCAGAGGCTTGAGTCGGATGAGGCAAATCCGTAGAGTTCCGTTCGATTGCAAGTGGTATTTAGCATGACTTCTTCGAGCCCCCTAGCTTTCGCTTGAGCAATGAGTGCTTCTGCTTGCTGTGGACTTGGACTAAACTGACCACGGGTGGCAGCATCGGCATTTTTATAGCTAATCCCTACGGCATAAAAATTTACAGCTGATGCGGGTTGTTTCATGCGAATTCTAAATATCCAGTGCAAAAATAATGGCTAGTCTAGGGAAAAAACAACGCTAAAAGGACTAAAATTATCAAATTGTGTAATTTTGTACTTAAACCATAAAAAAAAGGCAAATAAGCCGTGTTTATTGTGATTTAAATCAATTTTTATTTAGAAGCAGTCCAAATAAACAATATTTGACAATTTAAAAACAACGACAAAAGTACGCTAATGGAAACAGCAGTAGAAGGGGGAATATATGTACTTAGGTATCAGAATGAAGGAGCTGAATCCCAATATATTAACAGGCAACTCAGCCAGAAAGACCTTCAATTTCATTTTTGTTTGAAGGGAAGCTGTGTATTCTCATACAACGATAACAGCTACCAATTTAGTGTTAGTGAATCACAAAGCATGTTGCTGTACAATCCAGAAAAAGCCTTACCGATTTCAGTTGATCTGGCATCTGGCAGTTGGTTGGTCAGTTTAATTCTTCCTATAAAAAAATTTCACGGCTTGTTTTCAGAAGATGCAGATCATATCCATTTTTTAAGTCCAGATAACATCACAAAGAAATTTTATGATAACAAACCATTTACCCCAGCCATGGCAGTGGTGTTAAGCCAAATTATGCAGTCCAAAGTACACGATAGTATACGTTCTCTTTATTTTAAAGGAAAAGTTTTTGAGTTACTGAGTTTGTATTTTAACAAAGACGGGGAAGAAGATTTGGAAAGTTGCCCTTTTTTGGTAGATGAGGTTCAGGCTGGAAAAATTCACTTAGCGAAAAAAATAATATTGGAACGTATGACTAACCCTCCCTCACTAGCAGCTTTGTCTGCTGAAATTGGGCTCAATACTAAAAAACTCAAAGAAGGATTTAAGCAGCTCTATGGGCAAAGTGTTTTTGCTTATCTCCTGGACCATAAAATGGAAGAAGCACGTCGCATGCTCGATTCGCAACAATTCAATGTCAATGAAGTGGGTTTAAAATTAGGCTACAGTACTTCAAGTCATTTTATTGCTGCTTTTAAAAAGAAATTTGGTACGACTCCTAAAAAATATTTACTATCAGTATCTTCGTAAAAAAATGCAATGAAAGGCGTATTGTTGGTGAACTTGGGATCTCCAGATAGTCCGAATCCCAAAGATGTGAAGGTATATTTAGAAGAATTCTTAATGGACGAGCGCGTCATTGACTTGCCCTCTTTTTTAAGAACTATTTTGGTAAAGGGTATAATCTTGAATACCCGCCCCAAGAAATCGGCTAAAGCTTACCAAAAAATATGGTGGGAAGAGGGGTCGCCTTTAATCGTTTTATCAAAAAGATTGATCCAGAAAATGGAAAGTCAGGTTCAACTGCCTCTAGCCTTGGGTATGCGTTACGGAAATCCTTCCATACAATCGGGTTTACAAGAGTTGGCTGACAAGGGCGTGACCGAAGTGCTCTTAGTGCCTTTATATCCACAATTTGCTATGGCAACAACGGAAACCATCTTAGTGTTAGCCGAAAATCTTCGTAAGGCCCACTTTCCACAAATTGAGTTTACGACACTTCCCTCATTTTATAATCATCCAGATTATGTCAAGGTCTTGTCTCAATCCATACAGGAATCGCTTCAGGGAAAGGAATGGGAACATTTGTTGTTTTCTTACCACGGTGTTCCAGAAAGACATATTCGCAAATCAGATGTGACCCGTTCACATTGTAAGATTGATGGGCGTTGTTGTCAAACCAATTCGCCAGCTCATGCATACTGCTATCGACACCAGTGCTTTGAAACCACCCGCTTGGTGGCCGAGTATTTGGAGCTTAAACCCGACCAATACACGACTACTTTCCAATCACGTCTAGGTTTAGACCCATGGCTGCAACCTTATACAGATAAAACAGTCGCCAAAATGGCAAAAAATGGTACTAAAAATATGGCTATAGTTACGCCAGCTTTTGTTTCAGATTGCCTAGAAACCCTCGAAGAAATTGGAATGGAAGCCGTTGAAGATTTTGAAGAAAAAGGGGGTGATCATTTACACGTGATTCCTTGTATTAACGATCGAGCAGATTGGGTTAAAGTTATGAGTCGTTGGGTGGACGAATGGGCCACGTCACAAGCTGTCTCTGCATAATGGCAACCCCAAAAGCAACCAAACTAGGTCAGTTACCAATAGCTACATTACTTTTACAACAATCGGTACCAGCCTCGATTGGTATTCTGGCCATGTCTATCAATATCCTAATTGATACCATTTTTGTTGGACAATGGATAGGTCCCGATGCCATTGCTGCGATTAATGTGGTTTTACCTGTTTCTTTTTTTATTGGGGCTGTTGGTATGGCTATCGGAATTGGGGGGAGTTCAATTATTTCTCGCGCCTTAGGTGAAGCCAATCTTGGTAAAGCACAACGGACTTTCGGAAATCAATTAACCATGACAGTCTTATGTACAGTAAGTTTTGTCTTGATAGGATTGTTTTTTGTTGATCAACTAATTCCCTTATTTGGTGGGCAGGGGCGTATTTTTCCTTTAGCTAAAATCTACTATGTCATAGTTCTTTATGGGGTTCCAGTATTGGGATTTTGTATGATGGGGAACAATGTTGTCCGAGCAGAGGGAAAACCCAAATATGCTATGTATGCCATGCTGTTACCCTCCATGTCGAATATTACTTTGGACATTATTTTTATCAAATTTTTTGGCTGGGGAATGATGGGTGCCGCCTGGGCAACGACGCTCTCCTATGTTGTTTGTGGGTCTTATTTGGTGTATTTTTTTGTGGTTCGTAGCGAACTTCGGCTCCATTGGCAGCAACTATTACTCAAGCTTGAGATTGTCAAAGAGATTGGCGGTCTGGGGATGGTCACTTTGTCCCGTCAAGCGGTAGTGAGTGTGGTCGTTTTAGTGGTCAATAACCTATTGTTTGAGTATGGAGGCGAAGCACAGTTGGCCGTTTATGCTATTATCAGTCGTATGCTGATGTTTGCATTGTTTCCTGTGTTGGGCGTGACACAAGGTTTTCTTCCGATTGCAGGATACAATTATGGGGCTCATAACAAAGAAAGGGTATTAGCGCTCATCCGGTTAACACTACTGGTCGTTACTGTAATGGCCAGTTTTGTTTTTGCTGCTATTTTTACCTGGGCAGACCCAATAGCACAACTTTTCACCTCAGATACGGATGTGATTGCTCAAACCCCATATGCACTTCGAATTGTTTTTGCTGCAACGCCAATATTGGGCATACAACTCATTGGCGCTGCTTATTTCCAAGCTATTGGGAAAGCCATTCCAGCCTTATTGTTGACTTTAACCCGACAAGGATTTTTCTTCATTCCGCTGGTCTTTATCCTACCCTCGTATTTCGGTATTGATGGCATTTGGATGGCTTTTCCTTTGGGCGAAGGTTTAGCAACAATAGTAACTGCCTTTTTCCTTTTTAGAGAATTGAAGAATTATAAATTAGCTTAGAAAGTTTTACCCTATCAGTTCCAGATTCTTTTTGTACATTTTGCATTCAAAATTTGAAAAAAGATGAATGGATTTGGATTAAAAGCAGTCGCACTATTTTTATTAGGAGTCATGATTTGGCCCAATGCGTCGATAGCACAGCGCAAAAGAAAAAAGCAGCAAGTAGAAATTGCTAATACACTATACAGCAGTTTGAAATACCGCGAGTTAGGCCCTTTTAGAGGGGGTCGTTCTGCTGCCGTAACGGGTGTTCCTGGTGCACCAAAGCTATTTTACATGGGAGCTACTGGGGGAGGTGTTTGGAAAACAACCGATGGTGGCATCACTTACGAAAATATTTCTGATGGTTATTTTGGTGGTAGTATTGGTTCGGTCGTAGTTGCCCCAAGCGACCACAATGTTCTTTATGTGGGTGGTGGAGAAGTCACAGTTAGAGGGAATGTTTCATCGGGCTATGGAGTATGGAAATCTAAAGACGCTGGGAAAACTTGGCAATTTAGTGGTTTACCCAACTCAAGGCACATACCCAGAATGGTTGTTGACCCCAATGACGCTAATATAGTTTATGCAGCAGTTTTAGGAGATTTGTACAAGCCAACCACAGACAGAGGGGTGTATAAAAGTATTGACGGTGGCAAAACTTGGAAAAAAGTTCTGTATGTCAACCAGCAAGCGGGCGCCGTCGAACTACAGCTAGACCCAAACAATCCGCGTGTTTTGTATGCTGCCACTTGGCGCGTCCAAAGGACACCATATAGCTTAAGCAGTGGCGGTACTGGTTCGGCACTTTGGAAAAGTACAGATTCGGGTGAAAGCTGGGAGAAAATCAGTGAAAACTCTGGTTTTGCAAAAGGTACTTTGGGGATCATTGGCGTAACTGTTTCGCCACTAAATTCCAATAAATTATGGGCCATTGTAGAAAATAAAGATGCAGGCGGGGTCTATCATTCCCAAGATGCTGGTGCCACTTGGAAGCATATCAATAAAAGCCGTGCATTGCGCCAACGGGCTTGGTATTATTCTAAAATTTATGCAGACACCCAAGATGAATCCATAGTGTATGTCATGAATGTGTCTTACCACAAATCTACAGACGGAGGGAAAACATTTCAGTCCCGAAGAGCACCGCATGGAGATCACCACGATTTGTGGATTGCCCCAGAAGACAATCAACGTATGATTATTGCTGATGATGGAGGTGCACAAGTCAGTTATGACGGTGGGACCACATGGAGTACTTACCACAATCAACCTACGGCACAGTTTTATCGGGTCACCACAGACAACGCTTTTCCCTATCGAATCTATGCGGCACAGCAGGACAATTCAACCATCCGTATCCAACACCGATCCACTGGATCTGCTTTGGATGAGACCAATTGGGAACCTACTGCAGGTGGTGAATCTGCTCATATTGCCATAGATCCGCTTAATAATGATATTGTTTATGGGGGAAGCTATGGCGGTTATCTGACACGAATCAATCACAAGAAAAATACTGCCAGGGGCATCAATGTATGGCCAGACAACCCCATGGGGTATGGTGCAGAAGGAATGCGTTATCGATTTCAGTGGAATTTTCCTATCCAATTCAGTCGTCACAATCCGAAAAAACTGTACACATTTTCAAATCATGTCCATGTATCAGAAAATGAAGGGCAGTCTTGGGAAATCATCAGCCCCGATTTGACACGGAATGATCCAAATAAATTGAAATCTTCCGGCGGACCAATAACCCAAGATAATACAGGCGTTGAATATTATTGTACCATTTTTGCTGCCAACGAGTCTCCCATACAAGAAGGGCTTATGTGGGTTGGTAGTGATGACGGGTTGATCCACTTGACCAAAGATGGAGGAAAAACCTGGAATAACGTTACCCCAGTCCAAATGCCAGAATGGACGATGATCAATAGTATAGAACCCTCTTACGAAAACCCTGCTGTTTGTTATATCGCTGGAACCCGATACAAAATGGGGGATTATCAACCCTATCTATACAAAACAACGGATTATGGACAAACTTGGATAAAGATAACACAAGGTATTCCTAAAGAACATTTTACCCGCGTACTGCGCTCTGATCCAGATAGAGAAGGCTTGTTGTATGCAGGCACAGAGGCAGGTATGTACATTTCATTTGACGATGGCCGAAACTGGCGCCCTTTCCAACAAAATCTCCCCATCGTACCCATTACAGACTTGACTATTAAAGACAAAAGTTTAATCGTAGCAACCCAAGGGCGCAGTTTATGGATGATAGACGATTTGGGTGTACTACACCAACTTTCAGAAAACACATCCAAACAGAAAGCGCAGTTGTTCGCACCCAAAGACACCTATCGCATGCGGGGGCGCGGTGGTAAGGCATCGAAAACGAAAGGAACCAATCTTCCTAATGGCGTGATTGTTCATTATTATCTACCTCAGTGGAACGCAGATACAGACAGCATATCACTCTCGTTTTACGATGCAGAACAAAAACTGATTAAAAGTTTTTCTTCTTATGCAGACGAAAATCCTTTACTGCCAGAATCTGGAGGAAATCAATTCATATGGGATACCCGCTATAAAGGTGCTGAAACCCTTGATGACATGATTTTTTGGAGTGCTGTATTTAGCGGTGCTAAAGCAATACCTGGCCAGTATCAATTGCAAATGAACTTCAATGGACAAAAACAAAGCGTCCCATTTAAAATCAAAGCTAATCCTGCTGGAGAAGCCCAGTTGGCAGACATGCAAAAGCAGTTTGAATTTGTTCAAAAAGTCAATACAACTGTAGATAAAGCGCATCAAGCGATTAAGTCAATCCGATCGTATGACAAAAAGTTAGCAGAATTTATTTCTAACTATGGTAAAGACGATTCTTTGGAAGCACTGCTAGCCCAAGCTAAAACCCTTCAAGAAAAGCTTTCTTCTATAGAAAAAGCACTGTATCAAACCCAGAACAAAAGCAACCAAGACCCACTTAATTTTCCTATCAAATTGACCAATAAGTTGGGTCATCTCAATCGTTTGGTAACTATAGATGATTTTGGGCCAACAGCACAAGATGAGGCTGTACGTAAAGAATTGACAGAAGCAGTTGAAGTTCAATTGAGCGCTTATGAAAAAATAATAGGGAATGATATAAAATCCTTTAATTTAGAGTTTTCAGAGAAAGCATTGAATTATCTGATTATCGAAGAATAAAGTGACCTATTACAACTATATAAAAGCCCTGCATTTGATCTTTGTAACAACTTGGTTCGCAGGGCTTTTTTATATGCCTCGGCTATTAATATATTGGATAGAAGCGCAGAATAAGTCACAGCCAGAGAAGGATATTTTGAGTCAACAAATGCGATTAATGGCTTATCGGCTTTGGTACATAATTACCTGGCCCTCGGCAGTGTTGGCCACTTTTTTTGCGTTGGGTTTATTGTATTTAATGCCCAGCTGGCTGACTCAGTCTTGGATGTGGATTAAATTGAGTTTTGTCTTGTTGTTGTTTGCCTACCATTTAAAGACCCACCAAATGTTTCAACAGATGCAGAATCTAAAGTTTCGTTATTCAGCCACTTTCATGCGTGTTTGGAATGAGGGGGCAACATTGATCTTGTTTGCTGTCGTTTTTTTGGTGATTCTGAAAAGCAGTTTTCATTGGATTTTTGGAATAGCGGGATTACTAATATTAGCCATGCTTTTGATGTTAGGTATTCGAGTTTATAAAAAGTACCGAAAAGACTAGACTATGAACATGCGTGCAGTCTTAAACCAACGTCTATCGCTACGAACACGTTTGTTCTTGTCGATGATATTATTGGTTTTTGTTGCCTGTATGCTCATTTTGGGAGCTACCTATATTCAGTACCAAGCCAAAGCAGATGATTACAACCGATTTCGATTGGACCGCAAGGAAAACCAAATCCGTCGCCAACTCAATTTTTTAGTAAAAAAATATCGTTTGGAAACAGCTACAGATTCAGTGTGGAGTCAATACGAAGCCGATTTGTCTGCAATTACCAAGATTCATAAAGTTGAATTTTCATTATTTGACTTAAAAGGCGACCCGCTTTTTGTGACCTTCACCCCGCTGAAAATCATAGCTAATGATTATAAAATCAGTCCCAACTTGGTGTCTCGTATACGAGAAAAAGACGGCGCTAGAATCTTAGAAGACAGTAACGAAGAGATAGGGAAATTCCAGTCATCTTACAGTGTTTTAAAGACAGAAAGTGGACTTCCCTACGCGCTATTGTTTTTTCCATACTTTGAAGATGTGTCTTTTGCTGAAAATGAATTGAATACATTTTTGCAGCGACTGTATCAAGTCTATTTGATTATGTTAGTGGTCGCTATTTTTTTTGCGTATTTCATTTCTCGCTACGTTACCCGTTCATTGGATCAACTACGGACGCTAATTGGTCAGACAGGTTTTTTGACCAGGAACAAAAAAATCCATCTAGAACACGCCACCCGTGAAATAGAAGGTTTGGTAAATTCTTACAACAAAATGATTGATGATTTGGAGGAAAGTGCAGAACGATTGGCCAAAACCGAGCGGGAGCAGGCATGGCAAGAAATGGCCCGACAAGTTGCCCATGAAATTAAAAATCCACTTACCCCCATGCGTCTTACTGTGCAAAGTTTCCAACGTCGAATTGATCCTAATGATCCTAATTTTAAGACTAAAATCGATGAATTTTCTGCAATGCTCATAAATCAGATTGATACTATGAGTCAGGTAGCTAGTGCTTTTTCAGATTATGCAACACTTCCTAAGGCCCAACTGCAAACCAATGATATTGTAGCCCTAACACAGCGAGCAATTGCTGTTTTTGAGCAAGTTGATATTCGTTTTGAAAGCGATAAAGAATCACTTGATGTTGAATTAGATCGAACGCAATGGATTCGGGTGATGACCAATTTGATTCAAAACGGTATTCAGTCTGTTGAAGCAGATCTAAACCCTATTATCAAAGTCCAGATTCTTGCACAACAAGAAAAAGCTATTGTTCGTATTTCAGATAACGGTCAAGGCATTGCAGAAGAAAATAGAGACAAGATTTTTGAACCTAAATTCACAACCAAGTCAAAAGGTATGGGCTTGGGGCTTGGTATTGTTAGTAATATCATACAGTCTCACAATGGAACGATCAACTACCGGCCCAATCCTAAAAAAGGTACCACTTTCATTATTGCTTTGCCAGTAACAAAAAAGAGTTAAGCAGATGTTTGAAGTTGATGCACACCCTCATGTATTACACTTTCTAATTCTGTTACCGTTGCTTCAGGATTTTGCGTATTGATGGCTGTAATGGGATGAAACATAATATCCAAGGATACAGCCAAGGGCATAGGAAAATAATTGTATCGGCTCAGTTTCCAAGAATTACCAATACTTACTGGTAGAATTTTCGCTTCTGGAATTTGCTCAAAAAGTGTCAAAAGCCCCCCTTTTTGAAAGGCTTTTGGTTGCCCATCCCTACTTCTTGTCCCTTCAGCAAATATGACCACAGACCAGTTATTTTTTCTAACATTTTGCGCAAATTTTTTGATAGCATCCAGGGCCTTGGTTTTTTCTTTTCTGTTGATCAATACTGAACCTCCATTTTTGAGATTGTAGGAAATACTGGGAATACCACTTCCAAGTTCTATTTTACTTATAAATTTTGGGTGACATTGGCGTAAATACCATATTAGTGGTGGAATATCATAGGTACTTTGGTGATTGGCAACAATAATGTAAGGCTGGCTCGGATTGAGTTTAGGGAGGTTGTGTAAGTGAATGCGTGTCCCCAGTAAGTTTAAACATCGCAGCAGCACCCAGTTTAATACATCCACACTCGTTTTGTGAGCCTGATACCCAAATATGCGAAGACTGATTACTTGAATACCGTGAAAAAGAAACAAAGCCAAACCAAAGCAACCGTAGTACAGTATAGAAAAGGGGAGGGCAAGTGCTTTTTTCAAAGCAATAAGTTTAGCAGTGTTCGCTGTAGGCAGATTGCAGGTTATCGGCAATCATTTCGGCTGGTCTTCCCTCTATATGGTGTCTTTCAATCATGTGCACTAACTCTCCATCTTTGAACAAGGCAATGCTGGGAGAGGAGGGCGGAAAAGGAATCATTTTAGAGCGAGCCGCATCTGTTGCTTCGCGATCAACACCTGCAAAAACAGTAAATAAGTGATCGGGTTTTTTGTCCTGACCAAGCGACAAACGAACCGCAGGCCGAGCATTGGCAGCCGCACAACCACAAACAGAATTTACAACAACCAAGCTGGTTCCCTTTTTAGCTAGGGCCTGGTCAACATCGGCAACTTCACACAATTCTTCAAACCCTATGGCTGTTAATTCTTCGCGCATGGGCTTTACAATTTCTGCTGGATACATATCTATTATTTTTTTGGCAAATATATAAAGTTAGGTTGGGATTTGCTTCTTCATTTTTTTTTGAAATTCTAGGGCTATTGCTTAATTAAATTATTCCTTTGTAACACCTAACAATCATTTTATGAAATGGATTGCTGCCCTGGTTGGGTATATGTTTTATCGGTTTCCTGGAGCCCTGATGGGATTTTTTTTAGGGAGTTTACTCGAACAAACTTCCTTTCAAGCAGAAATACTCCGCAGACCAGGAAGTAGTTTGGACAAGGGTTCCTTCGAGCTCAAACTGCTGTCATTAGCCGCTTTAGTCATAAAAGCTGATGGTGCCATTCGGTCAGAAGAGCTTCGCTATGTTCGCAATTATTTTATTGGCCAATACGGTGCAGATCGTGCCAGCGAAATCTTTCAGATTTTCAATCAAGAGATTAAAAAAGAAACACAAAGTCTAAGCGAGCTTGCTATGACATTAGCGCGCGCAACCGTTTACCCAACACGGGTTCAAATTTTACATTTTTTATTTGGCATTGCCCAAGCAGATGGTCAAATATCTGAAAGTGAGTTGGAGATATTGAAACAAATTGCTGCTGCTCTTCGTTTGCGTTCTCAAGATTTTAGCAGTATCAAAGCGATGTTTATTAAAGAAACAGACCAAGCTTACAAGATTTTAGAAATCCCTTCTGATGCTACAGATAGTCAGATTAAAAAAGCCTATCGTGATAAAGTAAAAAAGTATCACCCCGATCGAATCAAGACAGAGGATGAAGCATTAAAAAAAGGTGCGCAACAAAAATTTATCCAAATTCAAGAAGCCTACGAGGCACTCAAAAAAAAGCGGGGATTTTAATTTGATTTACTATGGAATCGATTGAATTGTTTTTTAAGTTAGGATTCGGGCATGTGTTAGACCCCCAGGCCTTGGATCACCTATTTTTTATTTCGGCATTTACGATCCCATTTCAATTTAAAGATGCCCGCCAGTTATTGTGGTGGACAACATTATTTACTGTAGGGCATACCCTTTCCTTGGTTGGCAATTATTATTTTGAGATCAATCCATCTGCCAGATGGATAGAATTTTTCATTCCACTATCCATATTGATAGCCTGCGTGCCTTTGATTACAGGAACCTCAGCAGCGCGTTCACAGCGATATTTAAGTGGTTTGATTTTTATTTTTGGGATTGTTCATGGATTTGGTTTTAGTCGATATTTTGGTATGATTGTTCCTGAGGAACAAGCCACTACGGCACTTCTTTCTTTTGCATTGGGTGTGGAAGGTGCACAAATAGTTATTATTATTGGTGTGCTATGTGTAGCTTGGCTTTTGGTTGCGGTTTTTTCAATGCCAAAGGAAAAATGGAAACTCGTGGCTGGCGCCATGATCGCTTCGCAGGCATTGGAAATGACATTGCAAAATTGGCCCCTCTAAAATTTTAAAAATTGACAGTTCAAATACTTGTATCTTAGCCACCCATGACGAACAAGCAGCGAAAATATGATCAGGCCTACCTTGAAATGGCTCAAACATGGGGGCAACTTTCCTATTGTGAGCGTAAAAAAGTGGGTGCCTTGATTGTAAAAGATCGTATGATAATTTCGGATGGATATAATGGAACTCCCTCGGGATTTGAAAACGTTTGTGAAGATGAAGATCACTATACCAAATGGTATGTTTTGCATGCAGAAGCCAATGCGATTTTAAAGGTAGCTGCATCTACACAATCATGTGCGGGCGCAACACTTTATATTACCTTGTCACCCTGTAGAGAATGCAGTAAGTTGATTCATCAATCCGGTATCACAAGAGTGGTTTATTCAAAAGCTTACAGAGACCTTTCTGGGGTCGATTTTTTACAACGTGCTGGTGTTCTCGTCGAGCAACTTGTGGTTACACCAAACGAAACCAAAAGTAGCTCATGAGAAATACGCTTTATATGCTATGTATCCTAATCTTAGCATTAATTACAGGTTTTTTTTGGGGTACCCGTTGGGAAAAAAACATTTGGTTTTCTTCTGAAAATGGAAAGGCTCAAGCCAAATTAAACCGATTGATGCGATATGTGGGAGAGCGTTATGTAGATAAAGTTGACATTGATAGTTTGTCAACAGAAGTTATTCAAGAAATTATTGGTCGTTTAGATCCCCACACCGTATTTATACCAAACGAAGAGCGCCAATCTATAGCAGAAACTATGCAGGGAAACTTTGTTGGTATTGGTGTGAGTTTCTACATGGTAGGCGATACTGTTTCGGTGGTTCGCGTGCTAGAAGGGGGCCCCAGTGAAGCTGCTGGAGTTTTGCCTGGAGATCGAATTCTTAAAGCCGATCAAGATACTTTATACAGCCAAGGGCTGAATAGCAACCAAATTGTTTCTAAGCTCAAAGGAGTCCCAGAGAGCGAAGTGGCCCTTGAGTTTTACAGGCCACAAACAGACTCGCTTTTTGTTTTACCCATCCAAAGAGGTGAAGTTCCAATTAAAAGTGTCAATGCAGCTTTTTCTGTTAGTCAAAGCACAGGATACATCAAGATAAATCGCTTTGCCAGTACTACCTATGATGAATTTATTGCTGCATTAAAATCGTTTGATCTATACGAAACGGAAAATTTGATTTTAGATTTACGAGACAATCCAGGTGGTTATTTGATACAAGCACAACGGATAGCAGATGTTTTTTTGGAAGAAAATCTACCGATAGTCATTACAGAGAGTAACAAAGGGGTGCGTCAACGCACAGTAGCGTCAGATACCGGCGGATTTGAGACAGGCGGGGTTTATGTATTAGTCAATGAACAATCTGCCTCTGCAGCCGAAGTACTTGCAGGAGCATTACAAGATAACGACCGTGCTTGGATAGTCGGAAGGAGAACCTTTGGCAAAGGTCTGGTACAACAACAGCTACCACTGGGTGATGGCGATGCCATACGGTTAACAACGGCCCGCTATTATACTCCAACGGGTCGTTCTATTCAAAGGCCCTACACCCAAAATAAGGCGGCTTATTATGATGAAATCACCCAACGTTACGACAGTGGTGAGATGGCAGACGAAGAAAATGTACCTTATAATGATTCATTAGCTTTTCTTACACCGAAGGGACGAAAGGTCTATGGCGGAGGGGGTATTTACCCTGATATTTACGTGCCCAACACCAACACTCGGGATCAGCAATGGGATGACTATTTGCTGCGTTCCAATCTCATGAATCATTTTGTATTCACAACTTTAGATCAAGATAGGGGAGACTTTGAATTTCCTGAGGAAAAAGAGTTTATGGAAACGCCATTAGCCAATCAAAAACGATGGCTACAAGACTTTAAGACCTATTGCAAAAACAATGGCATTCCGTTACAAGTTTCCAATAAAGAACGCATCGTAAATGCTATAAAAGCCTATTTGGGTTTACAATTATATGGCGAAAATTGTCATATCAAGATATTAATGCAGCAAGACTCATTTTTGAAGAAGGCATTAAATCATCAAAAAAACACAGACGAATAAATAGCTTACTTTTTTAGTTTTTTGGCTATCAAAATAGAACGTTGAAGCAGGACCAATAGCAGCAAGGCGCAGCTAGCCGCCAAAACTCCAATACAAGCAACCACACTTTTACCGACAAATGGCGCTTCCCAGTTGACTTGAAAAAGATTGAACACAAGCATGCCTAGAGCAGCTATCATAAATATATAAATCCAGTTTTTCATCTCGGGTAAAAGTATGAAACAAAAATGGCTTAAACCAATTGCCCTACGTTGGTGGCAAATAGTTTAACAGCAATGGCAAGTAAAACAATCCCAAACACTTTACGTATGATTTGAATACCAGATTCCCCAAGGAAACGACCAATTATTGAAGAGGACTTTAGAATGGCATAGACGACCAGCACATTAACAACGATAGCACAAATGATATTGATCACATGATATTCGGCACGTAGGGATAAAATGGACGTTAGCGTACCAGCACCAGCGATAATGGGAAAAGCCAATGGCACAACCGATGCCGATGCAGGAACATCCCCTTTAAATAAACTGATGCCCAATACCATTTCTACGGCTAGAAGAAAAATTACAAAAGAACCAGCCACAGCAAATGAACTGACATCAATCCCTATGAGATTCAAAATTTCCTCTCCTAAAAATAAAAAAGCAATCATTAATAGCGCTGATACGAGAGCCGCTTTCTCGGATTGAATATGTCCCACTTTTTCACGTAAACTGATAATGACAGGGATATTCCCGATAATATCGATGACAGCAAATAGGATCATACCGGCCGTAAAGAATTCTTTAAAATCAAACATAAGGTATGTGTTAGGGGTTTAAAATTGCTGCAAAATTAGCGTTATTCTCTTTATTTTTACCCAATATTGTTACTATGATTATACAGGTTCAAGACACATTGGTATCAGAGTCAGTCGTACAAGAAGTATTTGCGTGTGATTTGAGTCAGTGCAAAGGCGCTTGTTGTGTTGCTGGAGAAGCTGGTGCGCCATTGGAGAAAAAAGAGGCACAATATTTAGCTACTGCTTGGCCTGCGATCAAGCCTTTCCTTCCGCAAGCTGGCCAATCGGCAATTGAAGCCCAAGGACCAGCCATTGTTGGTTTTGACGGAGATTTAGAGACTCCCTTGGTGGCGGGAAAGGAATGTGCTTACACTGTTTTTGGTTCTGATGGAAGCGCGCAATGTGGTATTGAAAAAGCTTATAAAGCAGGAGCTATTGCTGAAAATAAGCCCATTTCTTGTCATTTGTATCCTGTTCGTGTAAAAAAGTATCGCGAAATGACAGCCGTTAATTACCATCAATGGTCTATTTGTAACGCAGCTTGCACGCTCGGGAAGCAAAACAAAATTCGTGTTCACGAGTTTGTTAAAGACGCACTAATTAGAAAATTTGGTGAAGCTTGGTATGCGGAATTAGTTACAGCGGCCGAGGAACTCTCCAATTGACGTTTTCAGTAATTACAGGGTCTAAGGCAAAAATATTTTTTTAAAAACCTGTAAATCAATACCGTAAAAAAACACCTTACAACCCAAAAAATCTTCAGACAGCTACTTTTTGTTAAAAACTAAGCTTGTTTGTGGATAAGTAGCCCTTTCAACTTTGCACACATTTTTAAATCTTTGTTTGTCTCGAAAACAATCAAATAAAGCAAAAAACGATTATGGCAGCAGTGGAACCGATATTAGCAGAGAATAACAATCGATTTGTAATTTTTCCTATTCAGCATCATGATATATGGGAATGGTATAAAAAAATGGAAGCTAGCTTTTGGACAGCAGAAGAAATAGACCTCCATCAAGATCTAACCGACTGGAACAATAAGCTCAACGAAGATGAAAAATATTTCATCAAACATATTCTTGCCTTTTTCGCTGCCTCCGATGGAATTGTCAATGAGAATTTAGCTGAGAATTTTGTCAATGAAGTCCAGTATTCTGAAGCCAAGTTCTTTTACGGTTTCCAAATCATGATGGAAAACATCCACTCTGAGACCTACTCTCTTTTGATTGACACTTATGTCAAAGATGAAAAAGAGAAAAACAAGTTATTCAAGGCGATTGAAGTATTTCCAGCAATCAAAAGAAAAGCAGATTGGGCTTTGCGTTGGATTGAGTCAGAATCATTTGCCGAGCGTTTGATTGCCTTTGCAGCTGTGGAAGGAATATTCTTTTCAGGCGCTTTTTGTTCGATTTTTTGGTTAAAAAAGCGGGGCTTGATGCCAGGACTAACTTTTTCTAATGAGTTGATCTCGAGAGATGAGGGAGTTCACTGCGACTTTGCTGTGCATTTACACAACAATCACCTGGTGAATAAAGTGCCCAAAGAGCGCATTGAAGAGATCATACTAGACGCTCTAAATATTGAGCGTGAATTTGTTACTGAGTCACTTCCTGTTAGTTTGATTGGTATGAATGCCAAACTAATGACCCAATATTTAGAATTTGTTACTGATCGTTTGTTGGTGGAGTTGGGTTGTGAAAAACAATTTAATGTGACAAATCCATTTGATTTTATGGATATGATTTCCTTACAAGGAAAAACAAACTTCTTTGAAAAACGCGTTTCGGAATATCAAAAAGCCGGGGTATTGAATAAAGAAGAAAAGGAGACCAAGATATCTTTTGATGCAGATTTCTAGGCCCATGGCAGTCAAAACTATATTTATTTAACCATATTATTCCAATTCCCATGAGCATGTACGTAGTAAAAAGAGATGGTCGTAAAGAGCCTGTAATTTTCGATAAAATCACCGCACGCATCCGTAAATTGTGTTACGGTTTGAATGATTTGGTCGATCCTGTTCGTGTTGCCATGCGCGTGATTGAAGGACTCTATGATGGAGTGACTACTTCAGAGCTGGATAATCTGGCTTCAGAAATTGCTGCTACCATGACAACCACACACCCCGACTACGCACAGTTGGCAGCAAGGATATCGGTTTCTAACCTTCACAAAAAAACAAAAAAGTCTTTCTCGGAAACCATGAAAGACTTGTATGAATATGTCAACCCTCGTACCGGTAAAAAGGCTCCATTGTTATCGGATGAAGTGTATGCCATAATCCAAAAAAATGCTGAATTATTCGACTCCAGTATCATTTATAATCGCGATTTTGGTTACGACTTCTTTGGTTTTAAAACGCTGGAGCGCTCTTATCTACTAAAACTCAATGGTGTCATTGCAGAGCGACCGCAGCATATGCTGATGCGTGTGGCTATAGGAATTCATCTAGATGATATTGACTCCGTACTGGAGACTTACCATCTGATGTCCAAAAAATATTTTACACACGCCACGCCAACCTTGTTTAATTCTGGGACGCCCAAACCACAAATGTCATCATGTTTTTTACTTACAATGAAAGATGACAGTATTGATGGTATTTATGATACACTAAAACAAACTGCAAAAATTTCACAGTCGGCAGGCGGTATCGGCTTGTCTATTCACAACATTCGTGCTACAGGTTCCTACATTTCTGGGACTAATGGCACATCAAATGGTATTGTCCCCATGTTGCGGGTTTTTAATGATACCGCCCGTTATGTCGACCAAGGTGGTGGGAAAAGAAAAGGATCATTTGCCATCTACGTAGAACCCTGGCATGCTGATATCTTCGATTTTTTGGAACTGAAGAAAAACCATGGTAAGGAAGAAATGCGTGCTCGTGATTTGTTTTATGCAATGTGGGTGCCCGACTTGTTTATGAAGCGAGTAGAACAAGATGCGGAATGGACCCTGATGTGTCCCAACGAATGCCCAGGTTTATTTGATTGCCATGGCGAAACTTTTGACAAACTTTACATCCAATATGAAAAAGAAGGTAAAGGTCGGAAGACTGTAAAAGCACGTGAACTTTGGGAAAAAATATTGGAATCCCAAATCGAAACGGGAACGCCCTACATGCTCTACAAGGATTCGGCCAATCGCAAATCTAATCAGCAAAATTTAGGCACCATTCGTTCCTCTAATCTTTGTACCGAGATTTTAGAGTACACTGCCCCCGATGAGGTCGCCGTATGTAATTTAGCTTCCATTGCCCTTCCAATGTTTATTGAGGATGAGGCATTTAACCACCAAAAGCTTTTTGAAGTGACGGTTCAGGTAACCAAAAACCTAAACCGAGTAATTGACAGAAATTACTACCCCGTTCCAGAAGCGGAAAACTCAAATTTTAGACACCGACCAGTAGGTTTAGGTGTACAAGGATTAGCCGACGCATTCATTTTATTGCGTTTGCCTTTTACTTCAGAAAAAGCCAAGGAACTCAATCAAGAGATTTTTGAGACGCTTTATTATGCTGCACTGACAGCCTCACTTGAAGAAGCTAAGAAAGATGGCCCCTATGAAACCTACAAGGGTTCTCCGATCTCTAAAGGCGAATTCCAGCACAATCTTTGGGGTATTAAAGACGAGGAATTAAGTGGACGTTGGGATTGGGGGCAGCTTCGAAAAGATATTAAAAAGCATGGGGTGCGTAACTCACTGCTGGTAGCACCTATGCCAACCGCTTCTACCTCACAGATTCTAGGCAATAACGAGTGCTTTGAGCCCTACACTTCAAATATTTATACCCGTCGTGTATTGTCGGGCGAGTTTATCGTTGTTAATAAACATTTACTTGAGGATTTAGTTAGTCTAGGTCTTTGGAATGAAGACATGAAACAGGAATTGATGCGTGCTAACGGATCTATCCAGCATATTGAAGGCATTCCAGAGGATATAAAAGAGCTATATCGTACCGTGTGGGAGATGAGTATGAAGGACATTATAGATATGTCACGCCATCGTGGATATTTCATTGATCAATCACAATCTTTGAATTTATTTATGGAAGGTGCAACTATGGCCAAATTGACTTCCATGCATTTTTATGCCTGGAAGTCGGGTCTCAAGACAGGTATGTATTACTTGCGAACAAAATCGGCTGTAGATGCCATTAAATTCACCATAGACAATAAAGAAAAGGTAGAATCTGTTTCGGCTTTATCGACAACAAGTGCTCCAGCTTCAGACGCAAGTACGACGCCTCAGCAAGTACCTGTTGAGCCATTAAGCCCTGAGGAACTTAAGCAAATGTTAGCGCAGTCCAAGAATAGCGAGGACGATGATTGCTTAATGTGCGGATCTTAAACCCCTGAAAAACAACCCTCTATATATTTAGAGGGTTTTTTCTGACTCCTTATGTTAAGATAATGTTACGTAAAAGTTATGCAGAAATGAAATAATTGTTATCTTTGATTAAATTCAAAACCAACATTTATGAAAAAGTTTTTGATTTCTTTAGTAGTATTAGGTCTTGGACTTCATTCTGGATATGCACAAAATAGAACAGAGTACAAAAAAGAACGCAATCTGATTCGTGTCGTAAAGTATTATGACAATGGACAAATTGCTGAAAAAGGGTACTTTAAAAATAGTAAACTACACGGTGACTGGGTGAGCTACTCTGAAACAGGAAGCAAACTAGCTCAGGGTCAATTTTTGAATGGAAAAAAAACGGGTAAATGGTTTTTTTGGCATATGAGTAAAATGACCGAAGTAACGTTTAAAGATAATAAAGCTACTGGTGCAGTTGTGTGGGAAAAAGGTGCGTTGGTAGCCGTCAACTAGTTTTTTCCTACTTGTATTAATTCATAAAATTCCTCTACGATTTCGAATTTGTGCTGAATCAAATCCTTGGTTCGCGTCAACAAGTTGAAATATAAAACCGTATTTTTTGAGCTTGTTTCAGCTTCTCTGGTCCGAATTATTTGCCGCTCAATTTTATTCTGGATCAAACTAAAAGTCGTTTCTTTTTGGTTTACTACTTTTTGAAATTCTTCTTCACTTATTCTTTCATGAAAGGCTTCAATTGAAATGGTAAAAACAAATTCCAACTGGAAGAGTAATGTTAGTAAATCGTCGTGTTGAAAATCACTGATTTTTTTATGATTATTGTAGGAGTGTCGGTGACTAATTTTAGTCATGTACTGGATATCCTCGGTCAAGTCGTGTAGCAATCCTAGTAAGTTGATATAGTAGTTACTCGCTACAAAACTGGTTTCTTCCATAGACTTGATAAAGAAAAATAGTGAATTGCGCAATTCTTCTACAGCTACCTTTAAGTCTTCTGCTTTTTTTCTAATACGAAGTAACTTTCTGAAATCATCTGCTGCGAGTCCCTCTACCATATCCTTGTACAGGGAAATACTTTGCTCAAAAATCCCAGTAATATTATCGCCAGATTCTTGAATTACTCCTTGTAGTGATTTACTTTCTGACTTGACTTGAAAACGTTTTCTGGCGATTTGCGCCGTTTTATTTGTTTTAATGAAGTTGCGTCCTACAATAATCAGAATTAAAAAAACAATGATGGCAATGGTAATTGGGCCACCTAAGTTGATCAAATAGAGAATCGATCCGCAGACCACAAACGCACTAATGGCCGTAAAAAACCAACCGCCAATAACATTTAAAACCCCCGCAACGCGATAAACAGCACTATCCGTACCCCAAGCCCTGTCGGCCAATGAAGTACCCATAGCCACCATAAATGTAACATAGGTAGTCGATAAGGGCAATTTTAGAGAGGTGGCGATAGAAATCAGTACAGCCGCAACAACAAGGTTGATACAAGCCCGTAAACGGTCAAAAGCAGGCCGATTTTTGTCTGACAAGTCTATTACTGCATCAAAAGCAAAAGCTTGACTGATTTTATTTCTTGTATTGGCTGGAATATAATGGGTCAAAAGGGCATTGGTGTTTGCGAACAGGCGCACCATAGCGCGTGCTAAAAAATTTGGGCGAAAACGCTCTCTAGTTGTATTTTGATCTGATAGATCTAATGAGGTTTTGACAACCCTTCGGGCTTTGGATGAAAACCATAGTGTCAAAATCATAATGACACCCGAGGCCAACAAAAAGAAGGTAGGTGTAGGTACTTTTTTCTGTAAAACACCCATTCCAAAAGCTTCAGCAGCCACTCCAGAATCGATCCAAGCCAAATAAGATTGATAAGCAGCGATCGGTACCCCAATGAAATTTACCAAATCATTTCCCGCAAAGGCAAGTGCCAAAGCAAATGTTCCAATGCCAATGATGAGTTTGTAAATATCAATCTTAAAAACTTTGATCAAGGACCAACTGATGATAAACCAAAAAGTGATATTGATTAAGTTGACCAACAGCACCTGGGTTTCTAAAAACTGATTTAAGGTCAAGCCACCTAAGCTATCAAAAGCAGTGCTGGCAAAAGCAGTACCTTTGAGTCCTTTGATTAGAATAAAGTTACAAATGGCAGCCAAAGAAAGGGCTCCAAAAAAAGCGTTGTAGGTTGCTGGTTTGTCATCAAATCGATAAGTAAGAATGACACGGGAAAGCCATTGAACAAGTGCGCCTACAGTAAAGGCAATCCCAACGGAGAGTAAAATACCCAAAATAATTTGTACAGCTTTTGCGGTATTGATGTAGTTGGGTAAATCTGCTAAGCTCTCTCCATTATCAAAGATCTTGATCAAAGCCATGACAACGGCAGCGCCCAATAATTCGAACACAATGGAAACTGTGGTAGAGGTGGGCATGCCTAAGGTATTGAAAAAGTCAAGCAACAGAATGTCTGTTACCATCACAGCCATGAAAATAAAAATGATTTCGTCGAAGAAAAAAGCTTGCGGATTAAAAATACCTTTTCTCGCAACCTCCATCATTCCACTTGAAAACATGGCCCCACAAGCAATACCCAAGCTTGCGAAAATCATGATATTTCGGAAAGAAAATACTTTGGAACCGATGGCAGAGTTCAAAAAATTCACTGCATCGTTACTGACCCCCACGATTAAGTCACCAATGGCAAGTAGACTTAAAGTGATAATTATTAAAGCATAAATATTGTCCATCGGAAAACAAAAATGCAAATAAAATTTAGCATTTAAAACTTGATTCCATAACTAAGTGAGAAAGTTGTCCCAAAATCTCTGTATGAAAAGGGCTGGGTTTCGAAGTCAAAAAATTCGTATTGGGATTCTCTTTGGTCGTTTAAAATATTATT
This sequence comes from Flavobacteriales bacterium, assembly GCA_011524905.1. Taxonomy (GTDB): domain Bacteria; phylum Bacteroidota; class Bacteroidia; order Flavobacteriales; family Flavobacteriaceae; genus UBA11891. Next base: position 11,208 of record WTJI01000044.1, on the reverse strand, counting down.
TACCCGCAGGCGTAATGTTTTATTTACTCCGTCAACTTGATTGAATTTTTTTTCAAATGTAAAGTTTAGAGAATTGAAAGGCATTGAGAAAACATCGGGGACATCGTCATTTCCTACAATCTGTAGCGACTTTCCTTGTCGATTGAATATTAAATTCATTTCGTAGTTGTTTTCTATATCTTCGAAAGAAAACCCTGCATTGATAATATAGGGTGCCTGTCCTTGCAATTGACGGTAGTTTTTAAATTCTTCATCTACAGGTTGACGCAGCAGCCTAATATTTTTTTCGATATCCCCCATAATTTGTCGAGATTCGATAATAGAAAGATTGGTATTAAGACTTAGTTTTCTTTTGTCTGTCGCAATAAAGTTTTTTCTAGCTTCGAATTCGGCCCCTATTACAGTGGCACTTGGATTGTTTCGCGCAATAAAAACATTGGGTGTTGAGCGATCGAATAAGACAATTTCAATAGGACTATCAAACTGTTTAACAAAGCTACTCACAGCAAAAAACTCCCCATTTTTACCATAATTCTCAAAGCGGAGATCATAATTCATAATCAGGGAAGGCTGAACATTCGGATTGCCATAGAATCGTGTTCCTGTGATTGGATCTAAAATAACAGCAGTTGAGTTTTCTTTAAATGAAGGACGCGCCGTAGTTCGGTAAGCAGAAGCCCTTATCTTTTGGTCTTCTGTCAGGGTGTAGATTAAGTTTAGGGAGGGAAAGAAATCAGAGCGATCGAGAAAAGTAGCTCTGTCATAGACGGTTTGGTTGAGCGATTGCCCAGTGTAGATTAACTTATATTTTTCAAATCTAAGCCCGACAACACCTTTTAGTTTAGTGCTTAGATTTGCTTCTCCTGAAACATAGGCACTTATTTTATTGATCTCAGAGTCAAATTGGTTTTCTTCTTGAAAGCTACCTGACACATAACTCCCTCGTCCTCGTTCATAAGACCAAAGATTGGGTTCTTCAAGAACATTATTGGCAATCCCATTAAGATAAAGTGAAGAACCCACAGTGTTAATGGTGTAATAGTCGGTACCAAAAACACGATTTTTGAACAAATAGGCAGCTCCTGCTTCTAGTTTTACTTCGCTGTCATTTATCGAATACTTGGTATTGTAATCCACTTTTGCATTGTAAACATCTTCATCCAAATCACGCCAAATCCGTTGTGGTAATCCAGCTCCATTGGGTGATAGGGCATATCGGTCATTATCTAAAATTTCAAAAACGGTAACTTTAAAATCTTTATCGTAAACAAGTGCTTTGGTCGCGTTGGCTTTAAGTTCTAGTGTGCTCTCACCTTCATTTAAATTGAATTTAGCCGAAAACGGCAAAGACAGGATGGTTCTTTGTGTATAGGTAATAAAGTTACCTAAACCAAAAAAATCGTCGGATACAAATTCGGAAAAGCCCCCTTGGCGTACATTGGATTCTCCGTTTTGAATGAACAAAAAGTTGAGTTTGTATTTGGATTGTGTACCACTGTAGGTTATTCCAGTGAGGAGATTGACAAATTTTTCTTCTCTTCCCAACAAGCCGTCGTTTTGGCTATTGAGTGAAAAGCCTCTTTGATTGAAAATATAGGTGCTGTTGAGAAAATCATCTAAAAAAGTGGTATTACTTCTGTAGTTGACACTAGCGATGTATCCGAGTTTATTTCCGTTTTCAAGACTGAAACTATTGCTGGTAGAAAAACCAAAGTTATAGTTCATAAAACTAGTTCCCGTCAGCGGCTCTAGATTGGGACTGAGGAGTTGGGTGTAATTATATGCCAAATTGGTAGCGGGGTTAGACCGGGAAGGCTCTGGGATATTGGCACGACGGGCAATACGTAGTTTTCGGTAGCCACCATCATAACCTAAAAAATCTGTACTGCTACGTTGGTCAAAAATATAGTTACTTTGGAAGTGCATTTTGGGGTTGTATGACATACCAATACTCAAGCTATATTCGGGTGTATTGGCAAAGTCTTTTAATTCTATATTTACGATACCTCCTGTAAAGTCAGCATCTAGTTTGGCAGCAGCCGATTTAATTACTTGGATATTTCCGATGAGATTGGTTGGGAAAATATCTAGCTGAAGGGTATTTTTATCGGGGTCTAGACCAGGAACTTCAAGCCCATTAAGTGTCGTCTTGGAGTAACGATCACCAAGTCCTCTTACGTAAACATATTTCCCGTCTTCAATAGATATGCCAGGGACTCTTCTTACGGCAGAAGCTATATCATTATCACCAGCTTTTCGTATGGATTGTAGAGACAATCCATCCAGAAGCACAGCAGATCTTTTCTGTATATTCAATACGGCATTAGCCGTATTATTTTTGGCAGATGAAGTGACTATTACTTCTTCTAATTCAGAAGAAGAAGGTTCTAAGACAATTTCAAAGATTTGAGTGGTATTCTTATCGTTTATTGTGATGCCAGTTATTCTTTTCTTATTGTAGCCTACAAAGGAAACCTCCAATTCATATTCTCCATCTGCCAGGTCGGCAAACTCAAAATTTCCATCAAAATCTGAGGTGGTTCCGTCCGTACTTTCGGCAGGGGCAATTTGAATCAATTGGATGTTGGCAAAAGGGAGGATATCGCTAAATTCGCCATCGATGACTTTGCCTTCAATAGTGTGTTGAGCATAGCCGACAATTGTAAATAAGCAACAAACAAATAAGGTAAGCTTTTTCATGGCGCGAAATTAAACAAAGCGTTCGCCTCCAATGTAAATAGAAACGAACGCTTGTGTTAAGATATGATTAAGAAGCACTAGTTGCTTTGAGCCCACCAAGTCCATGCAAAGACAGACTCATCAGCTCCTTGGTCTGCCGCTGGTGATGTGCCAATAGTAGCCCAGTTTTCAAAAGTACTATTGATGTCACGAGCACTATCAGAATTTTCGGTATTGGGTCCCACCAAAGTTGCTTGAACAAATGCACCATCGAAATAAAAATCACTAAATATGATATCTTCTGAACCGTTGGGATCTGTTCCAAAAGTACGTGGCGTGGTTATGTTTTTATAGTTACCATTGTTGTCTCCAAATTTTTCAAACTTTGAGGCCTCTGCAGCAGCTCCTTTGTAAAGCACATCCATCATTTTGATCTGAATATTTTCTCGAACACGCCCGAGTTGGTCGCTGTCAGAAGCTTCATCAGTATATCGACCATAGACAGTCAATCCTGATATGGTGTTTTGCGCTTCATAGCTGATGTCCTTGGCTCCATCAATTTCAAAAGCACCATCAGAATCGGCAGCGTACTCAACAACAGCATTGTTGATGGTTCCACTGTAAGCCATATCAATATCGATACCATCATCAAACTGATTCCAGACCAAAAGATTGGTTACATCGACTGTGCCGCCAAAAAATTCAACACCGTCATCTTTACTTGCAACGATTTCAATATTTTCAATAGTAGTACCCCGACCAACACCACCAAGGGTCAAGCCTTGTAATTCAACATCTGGAGCTACTTGAGTTCCAGAGTGACGAATAGATACATATTGGATACTTCCAGAATTATCTTCATTATCAGATCCGCCATAGAAATTCCAGTCTTCACCTTCAATGGCCAAAACACCTTCTATCAATTTTTCGTCAACAGCATCAGATATTTTTGCATTACCCAAAACGATTAAACCACCCCATTTACCGCGATCCAATGCATTTCGATTGGTAGATGGTGAACCGTAATTTATGTTATCATTGATATCGGTCATGATGATAGGGTTGTCTGCTGTACCATTCATATTGATGGTTGCGCCTCTGGCAACAACCAACGCAGTAGCATCATTATCTTGCCCTTCTCCAGCTTTGATAATTGCTCCTGCTTCGACAGTCAGGGTAGTACCAGACATGATGACTACTTTTCCACGAATGATATGGATTTGATCATTTGACCATGTTTGGTCTTCAGTGATTTTGGTAATGCCGCCATCAGAACCAATTGTATTGGTATTTGGTGTTTCAACAACAGTTTCTACCACAGTTTCTACGACTGTAACTGTTTCGCCTGGTACTTCTACATATTCGATGATGGGTTCTTCTTCAGAACATGCACTAAAAGTAATTGCTACGAATGTGCTAATAAAAAGTGCTTTTAATTTTTTCATTTTAATCATATTTTTATACAAATGTATAGGGCTTATCTTCACTTTTTTTTAGGTTATTGTTAAGTCTTCTACTGTCAAAAGCTAATAAACCGTTAAGCTAAAAAATCGAAATAACCTTGTCTTAACACAAGTCTTTGCGACGAATGAATTAGATTTGCCCTATGAGTTGGGATACCCTCTTATCACTGAAAAGATATGGCGACAAGCATAAGCGTCTCCGCAAAGAGCAAGACAATACCCGATTAGGATTCGAAGTTGATTATGACCGAATTGTTTTTTCGGCTGCTTTTAGAAGTTTACAAGATAAAACACAAGTCATTCCTTTTTCCCAAAAAGACTTTGTTCATACTCGTTTGACCCATAGTCTTGAGGTATCAGTTGTCGGCCGTAGTTTGGGACGTTTAGCCGGTCAGGCTTTATTAGAAAAATACCCCCATTTGGGTGCTAGTTTGGGCTACCAAGCCAATGATTTTGGTGCCATAGTAGCAGCTGCTGCTCTGGCTCACGACATCGGCAATCCTCCCTTTGGTCACAGTGGCGAAAAAGCCATCGGACATTATTTTAGGGAGGGCGAAGGACAATTGTATAAAGAGAAGCTATCGGCTGCTGAATACGAAGATCTTTGCCAGTTCGAAGGTAATGCCAATGGCTTCAAAATACTCTGTCAGTCACAGCCAGGTAGCCCCGGTGGTTTGCGGTTGAGTTATGCTACTCTGGGAGCCTACATGAAATACCCTAAAGGAAGTCTACCCCACCGACCTTCTAATCATGTTGCTGACAAAAAATTTGGATATTTTCAATATGACCAAGCCATGTTTACAGCAGTAGCAAATGAATTGGGCTTGGTACAAAAGGGTAATTTCATCCGCCATCCTTTGGCATATCTTGTTGAAGCAGCAGATGACATTTGTTACACTATTATCGATTTTGAAGATGGGATTAATTTAGGATGGATTCCTGAATCCTACGCTTTGGAATATCTTGTACAATTGGTACAGGATTATATCGATACCAAAAAATACGCTGCTTTAGAAAATCGACCCCAGCGCTTGAGCTACCTCCGGGCCTTGGCCATTAATAGCCTTATCCAGGAAGCACTTCATCAATTTCTTGAAAATGAAGAAGCTATTTTAAATGGAAACTATGGGCAAGCTTTGCTAGATAAGTGCCGCTATCAAGCTCAGATTAGTGATATTATTGCCATCAGTGTGGATAAAGTCTATCAATCGGATGAGGTGGTTGAGAAAGAAATTCTTGGCTATCAGGTACTGTCAAAATTGCTTCATGTATTTGTAACGGCAGCTGCAAGAACTTATCATGGAAAAGCCAATTCTTATGATAAATTATTGTTGCAATTGATTCCAGAAGGAACGCCCTTTGTCGAAGAAAGTCTATATGCAACCTTACTAAATGCCTCTTGTTTTGTTGCGAGCCTATCTGATAGAAAGGCTATGGATTTGGCAAAGAAAATCCATTAATTAACTTTGCCAAAAAATTGCTATGCTGCTTCGCTGGGTATTCATCCTTTCTATTACAGCCCTCATACAATGGTATGCTTTTCAGGCTATAAAAACCCTAACATCTAATAAATCCCTTCATATAATCTATGGAGTAGTTGTTTTGGTAATCCTACTTTTATTCTACTGGCAAGCCTTTTTTTATGATCGTGCTAAGGGTTTTTCTCATTTCATGAGTTATTCACTTGGCTTGTTTTTCTCGTTGTTTCTATTTCAGAGTTTTTTAATCATTTTTCTTTTTTTGGAAGATATTATTCGAGTCCCACATGCCATTTACCGCTATTTTGTTTCGGAATCAACAGGTCAAATTTTTCCCGAAAGGCGAAAGTTCATTTCGCAAATAGCTATTGGTTTGGCTGCCATTCCTTTTTCAGCTTTGCTGTATGGTATGTTTAAAGGTAAATACAACTATAAGGTTTTAAAATACGAATTGACCTTCGATGATCTGCCCAAAGCATTTGATGGATTCACTTTGGCACAGATTTCAGACATACACTCTGGGAGCTTTGACAATCCCAAAAAGGTGGCCTACGGGGTTGATTTGATTAACCAGCAAAAAGCAGATGTCATACTTTTTACAGGTGATATTGTAAACAACAAGACTGAAGAGCTACTTCCTTACAGTACTATTTTTTCCAAGTTGTCCGCTCCACATGGCGTTTATTCAGTTTTGGGAAACCATGATTATGGGGATTATGCATATTGGGAGACCGAGGCAGATAAAGTTCAAAATCTAGAAAACTTGAAACAACTTCAAAAAGAAATGGGGTTTCGTTTGCTGCTTAATGAAAACTGTTCCATAGAGCAGGATGGTGAAAACATTGTATTGGTCGGTGTAGAAAACTGGGGGAAAGGTCGATTTAAGAAAGCTGGAGACCTGGAAAAAGCTGTAAATGGCGTGTCCCCAGATGCCTTTAAAATTCTTTTGAGTCATGACCCATCCCATTGGGAAGCTCAGGTATTGCCCCATCCTTATCCTTTTCACCTGACTCTGAGTGGGCATACGCATGGTATGCAATTTGGGATTGACATACCTGGTATAATCAAGTGGAGTCCGGTAAAGTGGAGATATAAACAATGGGCTGGCATATACAATAAAGGGCAACAATACATTAATGTAAATCGTGGGTTTGGCTACTTGGCATACCCAGGTCGTGTTGGGATGTGGCCCGAGATTTCACTTATTACGCTTAAACGTAAGCCAGTTGCTGTTTAAACAAAAAAACCTACATTTGTTTGAATGCTAAATACGCAAGCTATGTCAAAGTTTGGAGAACTTATAGATGACCATCAGCCTTTGTTGTTGTTTTTTTTCGATAATGACGATGAACTCACCCATAGTATGCACCCTGTACTCAAAGACGTAGCAGCAGCTGTAGGGGATAGTGGTAAGGTGATCAAAATTGATATGGAAAAAAATGAAAAGCTTTGCCAAGCCCTTCGAGTTAAAGTTCTTCCAACGCTAATGATCTACAAATCAGGAGAAATGCTGTGGCGTCAAAGTGGCGAGCAAGATGCAAATACGCTCATCAGCCTCATGCAAGATCATAAATAATTGCCTCTTCCTTTCTCTTAACTGTCATTCCGTAACGTTCTCTTCTGTTAAGTCGTTTATAGCGTTTTGATACAAAGAATCTAGGCGACTGTAGAATTTCAAACTGTCTTCGGATTTGACCAATTCCAAAAAGTTTCGGTAGTCTAAAATGCCATTTTTAATACGATCCATGATTTGTAATCGGCTTTCCTTGGGAAAACGGCCGTATAATTCCATACGTGAGCGGTAGGCATCGGCAATGACGTTGGCCAACATTCTTGCTTTCAGGGGTTTATTAACCTGATAGTAGCCCAATACGACATCTTCTAATTGGGTGTAGAAATCAAATTCACCATAGAGATACATAAATGGCCTCGCAGTTTTCATAAATTGATCCAGTGTCGTCTCTAAAATGGCTTGATCGTTGTGAATCAATACTGCCTCTACCAAAGTGCGATAACGTTCTATTTCTGTAATGATTTCTTCTCCAATAGCATATTGTTGATTGGGGTTTAGAGAAGCAAAATACTGTAGTCGATCCGCATATTTGTCCATGACTTCTATTGCCAACTCTTGTCCTTTTTTCTGCGCTCCAATTTTATAATAACCGTCTATAAAAGGTACTAACAGGCTGTAGTAACCATAAAAATCGACAGGCATTTTTTCTAGGGCTAAGTCAATGATTTCCATGGCTTTGTCATTTTTCCCTTCTTCAATAAGCTGTTCAGCCAAACGCGCCATGTTGCTGCGGAATGATATACTATTTTTTCGGGTTTCAGGATCGTGATAGATACTGGGTAAATAGGAATTACCCCAGCTCCAATTTTTAACAATATCATACATTCTATCACTATCGATACGACCCATCAGATAAGGATTGACTGCACTGAGCTCTGTTTTAATGGGAACCAACTTATACACCAAACCATCCAGCTGTAAATATTCTTTCATCCAGATATATTCTGACGCTTCATAGCTTCCACCCGTAAAATAAATAGGACGTTGCCAATCGTTGTTGGCCAAGATATCCAGCATCATGATTTGATTTTTTGTCAAAATGGTAGTGGGCAAATCAATATCAATGTAGGGCACAATGAGATCAGCATCTTTGGCTTTGACGACTCCACTTTTCAGAACATTTTCTTTGTTTACGGGTACTCGGATTTTATTCGTAGGGTAAAATATGAGTTCTTGGGTGTTTTTAGGGTAAATTGATGGGTCTACCTCTGATTGTAAGAGTAAGCTTTTATATTTGGTCGCTTCATTGTCGCTGGCTACCCAATCCATAAAATCTTTAATATCCCATCGCACTGAATCGAGTAATTGTTCATATTTTATATAATCACGAATTCCATAGGCATATTCGGGATGCTTCATTTGGGAGGGGATGGGGTCACTTTCATAAGTCTTTCTTTTCATTTGGTCAATGTACCAATCTGTAGCCAATAAGCTGGTATTAATCGTTTTGACATCCGTTCTAAAGCCTTCTATTTCTTGGGCATACCAAAGGGCAAAAGTGTCATTGTCTCCAATAGTAAAGATCATTGCGCCTTTGTCTTTTTCAACGGATTGTAAGTAAGATTTAGCGATGGACTGTGCCGTGTAGCGGTTGGATCGGTCGTGATCATCCCAGTTTTGATAAGCCATCAAAAAAGGGACGGCTAGTAAACAAATTACCAAACTTCCCAAAGAAGCCTTTGCGTTAAATCGGTTTCTAACCCAAAGGGAAAAGGCATAGGCACCCATACCTATCCAAATGGCGAAAACATAAAACGACCCTACCAGGGCATAGTCCCTTTCTCGCGGTTCAAAGGGTCGCTCGTTGAGGTAGACTTTGAGCGCTAGGCCGGTAAAAAGGAAAAACAGCAATAGAACCCAAAAGCGTTTGGGATCCTGTTGATAAAGGAAATACAATCCAAAAAGGCCTAACAATAAGGGCAAGAAAAAGTAGGTATTCCGTGCACGGTTATTTTTTGCATCAGCATCTAGCTGGGATTGATTCCCCAAAAAGAATTGATCGACAAACGGAATCCCGCTAATCCAGTTTCCTTTGAGAATACTGTAATCACCTTGTAGGTCGTTTTGGCGACCGACAAAATTCCACAGGAAATAGCGCCAATACATGTAGCTCATCTGGTAGTCAAGTAAAAACAATATATTGCTCAGCAAAGAGGGTTTTTCAATCTCTAAGTAGGGACTGAATTTTTTGTAGAAATCGTGGTATTCTTCTCCGGTTATTAGTCCCTCCGCAGCATCTTCTCGAAATTGATTCACTCGGTCACGAAGTTGTTGGTTGGTGCGATATTCTGGTGCCAATCGAAAATCAAGTGGTTGGGTGAAATTGATGTAGTTTGCAGCATGTTCAGGACTCCACAGCCTGGGAAGCAGACCACGGTGTTGCGCGTTGGAATTGATTTCTGACTTTTCCCAGTGATTAACAATCACATATTTACCAGTTTTTTCGTTTCGTTCGTATTTGGGTTTACCATCTTTGTAGGGCTCGGTTGTGTCTTGGCCCGCATAGATGTCTGAAAATAAAGGGCCGTAAAACAAATGGGTTTCAGGGTATTGCTCCAAATTGTAATATGCCAATAAGGCTCGTGCATTATCAGGTGCATTTTCGTTGATAACCGTATTGGCTTGTGATCGGATGGGTATCATCAACCATGAGGAAAAACCAATCAAAACAAACAAAATACACAGCAAACTTGTATTGAGTTGGACATAACCCTGCTTTCGAGTCCAGCGCAATGTGTAGTAAAACAAAAAAATGAGCAACAAAGCCGCTATAATGGTGCCACTATTGAAGGGCAGCCCTATGGTATTGACAAAATAAACCTCGGCTTTTCCAAAAAAGGCCAGCGTAGAGGGGAGTAGTAATTTGAAGATAAAAAGTAGGATGGCTACAGACACTAGGTTGGCAAGGACAAAGCCTTTGAATGTAACCTTTTCGTAATTCTTGAAATAATAAAGCATTCCAATGGCTGGGAGTGTCAACAAGCCCATAAAATGAACTCCAAACGAAAGTCCCACGATAAATGCTATAAGAATTAACCAGCGGTCTCCCTTGGGTTGATGCATGTCTTTTTCCCAACGCAAACCCAACCAAAAAAGTAAGGAGAGTAAAAAAGTAGCCATCGCATAGACTTCAGCTTCAACAGCATTGAACCAAAAACTATCCGAAAAGCAATAGGCCAAAACACCAATGGCAGCACTACCAAAAAATTGAAGGGCGTCTGTTTTTGTAGTTATGGTTTTGAAGACTGGTAATTTGCGGAGTAGTAGGGTCAACGTCCAAAACATAAATAACAGGGTGAAGGCCGATGAAAAAACGGACATATAATTGACCATAAGGGCAATTTGTTCGGGTTGTGGAGCAAATAGGGCGAAAAAAGCACCTAACATTTGAAACAAAGGTGCTCCAGGCGGGTGACCGATCTGCAATTTGGCTGAAGTTGCAATATATTCTGCGCAGTCCCAATAGCTTGCTGTGGGTTCCACGGTCAAACCATAAGTTAGAAGTCCTATGGCAAACAGACTCCACCCAAAAAGAGTGTTCCAGCGATGGTAGTTTATTTCCGACATCAATTGCTTTTCGAGCGAAAGTAATAATTAATCAGCTATGCTTTTATGGATTTGTGAAAACATTAATTGTCTTTTTTATTTATGCGCCCATCATTATCAATGGGTATCAAACCCAATTTGCAGCTATGTATTTTTGGTGGATGGGGTAAATTGAAAAAAAGCCCAGCGTTTAATATGAAGATGCCTGACCAAAAGCTCTGGAAAATAAAATATTTAAAGTTATACCAAGTTCAGTATTTTTTTGAAATGGGGTAAGTTAAACCTCTGTAGATTAACCCCTTTTTTGGTAAAAAATATTTGACGATTTGATTTTTAGAACTACATTTGCAGCGCAATTGGCCCATGGTGTAACTGGCAACACGTCTGATTTTGGTTCAGAAGAGTCTAGGTTCGAGCCCTAGTGGGCCAACAAGTAAACAAAGGGATTACAGAAATGTAGTCCCTTTTT
>WTJI01000011.1:22574-26050 GCA_011524905.1 Flavobacteriales bacterium | reverse complement strand
ATTTGGTTGCTCCATCCCAATTCAAAGTCAGGGATACCACTACCTAATACTTCCATATCAACGTCTTCAGATAAAGCAGCATCTTGGTTGGCAATTACTTGTCCATCACCATTTATGTCAGCAAAGACAGGGTTACCATTATCGTTACCTTCATAACGTGGTCCCCAGATCTGACCTACTTCTTCTCCAACAGCATTGCGAATCATCAATGTTGAGTTTTGACCAGGCGCACCTAGTGGTCCTCTCATTTCTGCTTCCAATACATAATCTACTAATTCTGTTGTGTAAGTAGAGAAATTGATTCCTGTGTTGTATGTTACATCACCATTGTCAACTAAGTTGTAATCTAAAGCCAATTCAAGCCCAGTAGTTTTCAACTCTCCTGCATTTTCCCAACGACGGTCAACACCAAATTCTGCAATGTCAACTGTACGCTGTAAAATAAAGTCTTTGATGCTACGTGAATAAACATCAAGGGTAGCGTTTAACTTACCTGTTTGGAATTCGATACCAAGGTTTGTTTCAGCTTTTTCTTCCCACTTCAAGTCTGGGTTGGCTGCACGTGTTAGCGTTGTACCAGCACCACCTTGACCTCCGTCATAGACTAAAGTACGTCCTTGTTGTGATAAACCATTAGGACCAGGAAGAGCTCCTGTAACTCCATAACCAACGCGAACCTTTAATAGATCAACATTGCTTAATTCTAGGTAGTTGTTCAAATCAACACCCAATCCAATGGCTGGGAAAAGTCCCCAACGGTTATCTTCACCAAGTTTTGTAGATCCCTCCTGACGTACAGAAGCGTTAACAAAAATTGCGTTATCAAATGTCAAATTAACTCGTCCAAAGAAGGCGATAATTTTGTCATCTGGTGATGCATTTGAATTCGCACCAATCAAACCAGCATTCAATAAATCTTGAGAGAATTGAATGGCTTGGCTAAAGTCTAAACTATCGTCTGGGAAATCACCCAATGAGAAAAATTTAGACTCAAAGTTTTGCTGTTGGAAAGAATATCCTGCAGTCAAAGAAAGGTCTGTTGAACCAAAGGATTTGTTATACTTCCCAAACAATTCGTATAATTTAAAGGAGTATTCTTGATCGTAGAATTCAGCCAGACCTTTTCGCAAAGGTGACGTAGCATTTCCATTGAAGTGAGAAGTCGTTGGGTAATAAACAACATTGCTCAATGTAGAGTTCTGTTGTGCAGCATTACCAGACAAGCTCAAGTCATCAGTAAGATCAAGATTAAATGATACATTGTAGTTAAAGTCAATACTTTCTCCGTCGTTTCGATTTTGCTCAACCATAGAAACAGGGTTGAAGCTATCGAATAAACCTAGTGATTCAAAGTAACCTCCAAATTGAGCAGCATTGAAGGCATATGGAGAGTCAGCTCCGTATATAGGCATAGTAGGGTTGGCTACTACTGCATATCTCAAAGCCTGTGCGAAACCATTTTGAGAATCTTTTTTAGTAACAGATGTATTGAAATCTAAGCGTAGTTTGTCATTGAACAAACGCGTAGAATAATTCAAACGGGTATTGAATTGATCAAACCCTGTATTTTTCAAAATACCTTCTACTTGACGGATGTTTGCAGAAACGCGGTAAGTAGATGTATCTGTACCACCTGCAGCAGATAAATTGTGAATTTGAGTAGCAGCAGAACGCGTGATTTCATCTAACCAGATAGTTTGTGAACCTAAATCAGCACCACCAGCAGCTAGGAACTCTGAAGGTGTCATAATATCAACCGGATTAAATGCGTTAGCCACGGCAAACTGACCATTGTAATCAAAGGTGGTTTCACCTACTCGACCTTCTTTAGTAGTGACTATAATAACCCCACTAGATCCACGCGAACCGTAAATAGCAGATGCAGAACCGTCTTTTAATACGTTGATGCTTTCGATGTCATTCGGGTCAACGTTTCCTAGAGAAGCTCCGATAACACCATCAATTACAACTAATGGTTGGGTATTGGCACCTACAGTAGAAATACCTCGAAGGCGAATAACAGCAGCGCCATTTGGATCTCCACCTTTGTTGTAGATCTGTAAACCAGCTACTTTACCTTGAAGCAATTGAGTTGGATCACTAATGGCTCCTTTGTTAAATCCTTCTGCTTTGATTTCTACAACGGCAGAAGTAACCTCTTTTTTAGTTTGTGTGCCGTAACCAGTAATCACGACCTCTTCTAACTCATTGTCAGCCATCAGAGTAATAGCAATTTGGTCTTGACCACCAACAGCAACATTCTGAGAGGCAAATCCTACGAAAGAGACGACCAATACATCATCGGCGCCAGCTTCAATAGAAAAGTTTCCGTCGAAATCAGTGCTCACACCACGATCTGTTCCCTGCACCTGAACGGTTGCACCAGGAAGTGGTCCATCCTCACTACTGACAGTACCATTGACCGTCTGTGCCATTACGCCTGCACTGACAAGGAGCAGTGTCAAAGACAGCAATGACTTGAAAAGATTTTTTTTCATTCTTGTTTGTTTAATGTTAAATTATAGTTAACGAAGGCAACAATATTAACTATATTTTAATAAAAAAATTCTGAGGACGTTTACAATTGCGATATCTTTTAACGAAAAGCTTTTCGGAGTGCTTTTTTATTACCTTTGTGGACTAAATTTTGACAGATTGAAAACAAATACGTTAAAAGATATTGCACAAGCCTTAGGCATCTCTATCACTACCGTATCAAAAGCTTTGAAAGACTATCCTGACGTGAGTCCACTAACCAAAAAGAAAGTACGCGACTACGCCAAAGACATCAATTTTCGTCCCAATTCGGCTGCCGCCTCATTACGCACCCAACAAACACAAACAGTTGGGATAGTTTTACCCAACATCAGCAATTACTTTTTTAGTAATGTTCTAAAGGGGGTTATTGATGCGGCAGAAAAAGAAGGATATGTTGTTATTGTTCTTCATTCCAATGAATCTTATGAATTGGAAAAAAAACATATTGAGCGACTTTTATTTCAAAATGTAGATGGGATTTTCGTCTCCTTGTCTCAAGAGACTTACAATGTAGAACACTTACAAAAAGTGATAGATGCAGGGAAAGTACTAATTCAATTTGATAAAATTTCCAAATTAATACCCTCATCTAAAGTCATAGTAGATGACCGCCAGTCGGCCTATGAAGCTGTCCAACACTTAATTCTTAGCGGAAAAAAACGGATTGTTCATCTTCGAGGACCCTTACTGCCCCAAGTAGCCATTGATCGCTTTTTGGGATATAAAGCCGCACTAGCAGAATACCGTATTCCATTTGATGCCGAACTGGTTGTCACTTGCCCGAAGGGAAACGATATGGAGGGCTATGATGCCCTAGAAGAAATTTGGTCAAAAAAATTGGAAATAGATGGTGTATTTGCTCATTCTGACCTAGTGGCACTTGGTGCTATACGATTTCTAAAAGAGCAAAGCATAGCGATTCCTCAACAAGTAGCTGT
>WTJI01000011.1:0-22474 GCA_011524905.1 Flavobacteriales bacterium | reverse complement strand
TTTACGCAAGCATCTTAATTTTTCCTTGGGTTTCCAATCAAGAATAATACAATCTACTTCACCTCAATTTAAAAAATCAAACGTTTGCTTTAGACGGGTGTAACCGGTCCTTTGTACTGCACTATTTTTAAAAATGACATTAAAGGTCTCTTCGGTCAGCTCTTCCCAATCGCTTTTAGAAAAATCAAGCAGCTCGTCTTTGGGTGTAAAATAAGATTCTTGGTGGCTATGGGCAAAGCGATTCCAAGGGCAAACAGTCTGACAAACATCACATCCAAAAGCCCAACCGTCCATTTTATTTTGAAATTCTGATGGAATTTGGTCTTTAAGTTCAATGGTGAGATAGGAAATACACTTGCTCCCATCAATTTGATATGGCGTAAGTGCCTGGGTAGGGCAAGCATCAATACAGGCCGTACAGCTGCCGCAATGGTCGGTGGTGGGGCCATCATAGTCCAGTTCTAAATCGCAAATGATTTCGGCAATAAAAAAGAAAGACCCTACTTTCTTTGATATCAGATTGGTGTTTTTACCAACCCACCCCAAACCGCTCTTGGCTGCCCAGGCTTTGTCCATCACAGGAGCCGAATCAACAAATACTCGGCCACTTATTTCTCCTGCCTGCTGCTGTATCTTTTCAAATAAGGCCTTGAGTTTGTCCTTTATCACAAAGTGATAATCTTTTCCATAGGCATATTTGGAAAACTTGGGTGCGTCGGGGTCTTTTTGGGTTGTTTCGGTATAATAATTTAGCAACAGGGAAATGACTGTTTTGGCTCCTGGCACCAATAAACGAGGATCAAGACGTTTGTCAAAATGATTGGCCATGTAGTGCATTTGACCGTGATGTCCTGAATGCAACCACTTTTCCAATCGGGGGGCTTCTGCTTCCAGAAATGCTGCTTCGGCTATGCCACAACTAAGAAAGCCCATATTTTGAGCTTCCGTTTTAAGCCACTGGGTGAGTTGGGTCTTATTCATTTCTTTTATTGAGTTCTAGTAGCATGGTTCGGGCTTGCAGGGTTATCTTACCCAATTGCTCGGGTTCTTTATTGGGTACTTTAAGTTGATAGTTTACCGCAAGCTGACGTAGGACTTCCAGCATTTCGAAAAGGGCAAAATGGTTACCGATACACATCCGAGGACCTGCTCCAAAAGGAATATAAACTGGTGGTGGTGGTTTTAAAAATCGCTCGGGATCAAAACGTTCGGGCTGCTCCCAATAAGTCGGGTTGCGGTGTAATTCATAAATCGAGATTGCCACAAAGCTGTTGGGTGCAAGGGTTTCCCCTGCAACTGTATCTGCTTCTAGTGCTTTGCGATCAATAATCCATGCGGGGGGATAGTATCGCAGGGTTTCTTGCACCAAGGCCTTTCCATAGGTCATTTGCCCCAATTGGTGGTAAGGGGAAGCCGCACCTATTTCCGTCAATTCCGCTCGGACTGCGTACATAAAATTAGGGTTTCGGGCCAGCTCATAAAACATATAACATAGGGCATTGGCTGTAGTCTCATGCCCCGCAACGATCAAAATGATCAATTCGTCTATAACCCGATCTGCCTCCATATAACTGCCATCTTCGTAGGTAGATTGTAACATCAAATCCAAAAGATCGTCATGAACCAATTTACTTTGCTGTCTTTCTTGAATCAACTCTTGCATGATGGCTCGCATTCGGCTGACTTGCGCCAGAGCGAGACGCTTTTGACCAATTAGATAGCGCCAAAAATTCCATTGGGGTTCTCTTACTTCTTTCACAAAATGCTCCTGCACAGCATCAATGATGTGGCGAATTTCTTCCAATCGCTCTGGAGCTACTTCTATATCAAACAAGGCCTTTGTGACGACTTCAAAAGCCAAACGATTCATATACGGTTTGACATCTACTTGTTGACCGAGAGGGATATCATCTAAACCAGAAGTAACTGCTTTGGGGATTGCTTCATTAAAAACTTTTTGAATACGTTCTTTATAAAAACCTGGTTGAAGCAAGCGACGATCTTTTTTCCATTCCCCACCGTTTAAAGTCAACAAGCCTTTCCCTATATAATGCCCTAAGTTTTCTGAAGTTACATCGGATTTGTAATAATTTTTGTGGTTTTTTTTGAGAATATGTAGCGCAAATTCTGGATCACGGGTCAAATACACTTCAGTACCATTGATAAAACGAAACCGCAGCGTATCACCATAAGTCTCAAACCACTTGTGGTGGTAGGGAATAGGATTGCGAACCAATCCCCTGCTGTTCCATAGCAACTGGGACCAGTGAAGACTGGGTGTAAACTTTTCCCCCATTCGATTAAAATAAGCCCCCTTGATTGTCCTTGATTCGACCAAGGTGTTTGTAGGCCAGAGCTGTTACTTCACGCCCACGGGGGGTGCGGACAATAAATCCTTGTTGAATCAAGAAGGGCTCATAGACTTCTTCAATAGTTTCTCCATTTTCGGAAACCGCCGTGGCAAGGGTTGTGATCCCAACAGGTCCCCCTTTAAACTTATCGATAAGTGTCGTTAGGATTTTATTGTCCATTTCGTCTAAACCGTGTTGATCTACATTTAAGGCTTTGAGGGCATATTGGGTAATCTCAATATCGATGTGCCCGTTGCCTTTAATCTGGGCAAAATCTCTTACACGACGCAACAGACCATTAGCAATCCTGGGTGTTCCTCGGCTGCGCCCTGCAATTTCTATAGCCGCTTCTGGAGTGATGGGGACATTTAATATTGCAGCACTCCGTTCTATGATCGTAGCCAACAATTCGGTTGAATAATATTCCAAACGGTTGCTGATCCCAAAACGAGCCCGCATGGGAGCCGTCAACAAACCAGAACGAGTGGTAGCACCCACCAGTGTAAATGGATTTAAATGTATTTGCACAGTTCGGGCATTGGGTCCCGTTTCAATCATAATATCGATTTTAAAGTCCTCCATGGCTGAATACAAATATTCTTCTACGATAGGACTTAATCGATGTATTTCGTCAATGAATAAAATATCACGGGGTTGCAGATTGGTCAATAGACCTGCCAAATCACCAGGTTTATCCAATACTGGACCTGATGTCAACTTGATACCTGCTTGTAATTCATGGGCTAGTATATGAGCCAAGGTGGTTTTCCCCAACCCAGGTGGGCCATGAAAAAGGGTGTGATCCAGTGCTTCTCCCCGCTGATTGGCGGCCGCAACAAAAATTTTTAAGTTTTCTAAAATACCGTCTTGCCCTGCAAAATCATCAAAACTCAGCGGACGTAGCGCCTTATCGATATCTTGCTCTTCAGAAGATAGGCGGTCTCTTTCTGGATCTAAATGTTCGTTCATTGTCTCAAAGATAATAGTTTCAAGGGCAATAAACAGCTATAAAAAAAGCCACCCTTTGAGGTGGCTTGGTCTACCGAAGGATAAAATTTGTTAGTGTTGCAGTTCTTCCTCTCCTTCTTTTAGGGGAATGTGCTGTGGCACGAAGTCTTCTTCTTGTCCTGGTTTAGAATAGTCGTACGCCCATCTGTGAACGTGTGGTATGGCGCCAGGCCAATTCCCATGCATGTGTTCAACAGGAGCTGTCCATTCTAAAGTATTGGATCGCCATGGATTTTGTTCAGCTTCTTTACCGTAGAACATGCTGTGTATAAAGTTGTACAAGAAAACCAATTGAGCCGCTCCAGCAATCAAAGCAAATACGGTAATAACAACATTAATATTGGCTAAATCATCGAAATAAGGAAATGCTGTATTGGTATAATAGCGTCGGGGAAGCCCTGCCATTCCAATAAAGTGCATGGGGAAGAATACGCCATAGGCAGCAACAGCTGTGACCCAAAAGTGGACATAACCTAGGTTCTTGTTCATCATTCGACCAAACATTTTAGGGAACCAGTGGTAGACCCCAGCAAATAGTCCATAAAGGGCCGAAATTCCCATTACCAAGTGGAAGTGTGCAACCACGAAGTAAGTATCATGAACATTAATATCTAAGGTACTATCCCCTAGAATTATACCTGTCAAGCCCCCTGTAATAAAGGTGGAAACCAATCCAATTGAAAAAAGCATTGCTGGATTCATTTGCAAGTTTCCTTTCCATAGGGTAGTTATATAGTTAAAAGCTTTTACTGCAGAAGGAATCGCAATCAATAGGGTGGTAAAAGTAAATACAGAGCCCAAGAAAGGATTCATCCCTGAAATAAACATATGGTGTCCCCAAACAATAGTTGAAAGGAAAGCGATAGCTAGTATAGAAGCAACCATCGCACGATAGCCAAAGATGGGTTTTCGAGCATTTGTTGCAATGATTTCTGAGGTAATACCTAAGGCTGGAAGTAATACAATATATACTTCAGGATGCCCTAAAAACCAAAATAGGTGTTCGTATAGTACTGGAGAACCACCTTGGTAATGTAATACTTCGCCCTGGATAAAAATGTCAGACAGGAAAAAAGAAGTTCCAAAACTGCGATCCATAATCAACAATAAGGCTGCTGATAAGAGTACAGGGAACGATACAACTCCAATGATGGCCGTTACAAAAAATGCCCATATTGTTAGTGGCAAACGAGTCATGGTCATACCCTTAGTGCGGAGATTGAGAACAGTAACAATATAGTTTAACGATCCCAAAAGCGAGGAAGCTATAAAGATAGCCATAGAAACCAACCATAAAGTCATACCCATTCCAGATCCTGGCTGCGCTTGTGGTAATGCACTTAGAGGTGGGTAAATGGTCCATCCTGCTGCAGCAGGTCCTGCTTCAACAAATAGTGATGCAACCATAATGACACTGGAAAGAAAAAATAACCAAAATGAAATCATATTGAGCAAGCCAGAAGCCATATCACGTGCTCCGATTTGCAAAGGAATCAATAGATTGGAAAAAGTACCACTCAAACCGGCGGTCAATACAAAAAAGACCATGATGGTTCCGTGAATAGTAACCAATGCCAAATATACATTAGGGTCCATAACCCCGTCGGGAGCCCATTTACCAAGTAATACCTCAAAAATACCAAATGGCTGTTCGGGCCAGGCTAGCTGCAAACGGAACAACAAGGACATGGCTATCCCAATTATTCCCATAAACAAACCTGTAATTAGATATTGCTTGGCGATCATTTTATGATCTTGACTAAAAACGTATTTTGTAATAAACGTTTCTTTGTGATGATGTCCGTGATCCTCTTCCTCTACGTGCGCTGCTACTGTTGACATATCTTTTGTTATTCTTTAAAAGGTTATTGTATGACTTGAGCGAATGTTTGCTGTTCTGTCATCCATTTCTCAAATTCTTCAGGAGTTTCAACTACTATTTTCATTTGCATATTGTAGTGTGAAGCTCCGCAAATTTTATTGCAAAGTAATAAATAATCGAATACGTAAGGCTCTAAAGCTTCTTCTCCTTTGGCCACTAATTCTTTGCTATTAGCGGCACGAATTTTATTAATTTTTTTGACCTTAGCTACTACCTCTGGCAAGGTTCGCATTTCTTCTGTAGTTTTGTTTGGCGTGAAGGCAAACTCGGTAATCATACCAGGCACACAGTTCATTTGTGCGCGGAAAAATGGCATGTAAGCTGAGTGCAATACATCCTGGGAACGCATTTTAAATTGAACTTCACGACCCACGGGTAAGTGTAACTCTTGCACCACAACATCGTCCAAACCATTAGGGTCTGTCGCATCAATCCCTACTAAGTTACGACCATCAAAGTCTTGTAAAAAACGTACGTTGGCATCACCTAACACACCGTCTTGTCCTGCATAACGGGCTTTCCAATTAAATTGCTGTGCGTATAATTCTACAACGAGTGCGTCTTCATTTTCTTCCAAGCTCATGATATCTGTCCAAGTGTAAAGCCCATACAAAATCAAACCTGCTAATGTGATAACTGGAATGATTGTCCAAATAGCTTCTAGGCGATCATTATCTGCATAAAAAAGGGCTTTCTGTCCTTTTTTACCACGGTATTTGTAGGCAAAGTAGTGAAGCAAAGCCTGCGTTATGGTCTGTACAAAAAAGATGATGGCAAAGGAAATCCACATCAAATTGTCATAGTCAGTACCATGCTCAGAAGCAGGTGCTGGCAACAAAACATCACCCCATTTCCAAAAAGAAAAAAGAGTTATGCCATAGATGAATAATAAAAAGGCAAACATCAACTTGCCATTGAATTGATTGTCCTCATCATTAGCAACCTGCGTATTTTCCTTTTTTGCTTGAGACAATTCAAATATTTTGGCAATCTGCCATACAGAAATACCGATAAGTACTAAAATCGTAAGTGAAAGTGCTAAAGTCATTTCTCTCTACCCAATTAATTTGTTTAATAATGATACCGTTCGCTTTCGCCCATATATGGATCGCCTTTGGCTACCAATGGGGCTTTGGACAATGCACCGAAAACCACCCATAAGAAAAGTCCCATAAAGAACAGGAAACCGCCAATTTCGGACAATCCGATAAACCACTGATCACCTACAGCTGAAGGCATTATCATATTGAAAATATCCATGTAGTGACCCAGTATGACCACTATTCCTACGCCAATGATAATGTAATTGTTGCGTTTGTAGTCACTGTTCATCAATACCAGTAAAGGGAATATAAAATTCATCACCAACATACCAAAGAAAGGCAGGTTGTAGTCTTCTATTCGGGTGATAAAATAGGTTACTTCTTCTGGAATATTGGAATACCAAATCAGCATGAATTGTGAAAACCACAAATAAGTCCAAAATACGCTAACTCCGAACATAAATTTTCCTAAGTCGTGGATATGGCTATCGTTTACCTCTGGTAAATACCCTTTTGATTTAAGGTAAATAGTAATCATGGCGATGACTGTGATTCCAGTCACAAACATACTGGCAAAAACATACCAACCAAAAAGGGTACTGAACCAGTGCGGATCAATAGACATAATCCAATCCCATGACATCATTGATTCTGTTACGATGAAGAAAACTAAAAATCCTGCTGACCAGCGGAAATTTTTCTTATGATTACTGATATCATTGGCTTGGTCTTGTGCCAAAGAATACTTTCTTGAGAGGTAGCGATAAAAGTTCCACCCTAGAATATAAAAGGCAGCACGCGCCAAGAAAAAAGGCACATTGAGGTAAGCTACCTTGCCTTGAATAATTTTATCATGCGCAACGACTTCAGGGTCCATCCAAATAAACAGGTGGTTGAAGTGCATCCCAGACAATACTAGAAGTACGAAAACAATAATTGTCCCTGGAAAGAGGTAGGCAGTGATACCTTCCATAACACGGTAGAGAAGGATCGACCACCCGGCTTGTGCTGCGCGCTGAATTGCATAAAAGGCAAGCGTTCCAAGTGCAATCATCATAAAAAAGAATGCAGCAACATAGAGCGCTGCCCAGGGTTTGTTTTGCAACTGGTGCAATAAGTGTTCCCCGTGACTGTCTTCATGTTCTACGGAATCATGTTCATTGCCTTCATGATGTGCTTCATCTTGAGCAGTTGTTCCATGATCATTGGCATGGGCTGTGGTGGCCTCGTGATTTGCGTTGTGCCCCTCTCCGTGGTGGGCGTCAGCAACCATGGCTTGTGCTTCTGCAACGGTGTGGGGTGCAGAAAGAAACCCAGCCACTAAGCCTGCTGCTCCCAAAAGCATGAAGACGAGAAATAAAACTTTTAATCTATTTGGAAATGTGTACATGATAACTTTCTCGATTTACTTAACCAATTCTGATCTTAATTGCATCACATGCTGGGCGATTTGCCAGCGTTCAATAGCATTGACTTGACCTGCATGCGATCCCATTGCGTTGCGTCCATACATTAATACGTGATAGATACTTCCTGGGGTAATCTCACGATCGGCATAGCTGGGAACACCCAAAAACTTTTCACGAGTCATTAATATACCTTGACCGTCTCCTTTTTTACCGTGACATACAGCACAATAAATCCCATACAATTCTTTCCCATTAGCTAAGTGCGCATCACTTTGGGGAATGGGTGATATTAAATTTGCTTTGGCGGCTTCATAGCCCTCATTGGAATCTGCATATTCATAGGGGACCCAACCACGTGAAATCGTACCTTCGACGGGTAATTGGGCTTCAATTCCATTGGCAAAAGCATCTGTGTCCTGGTAGGTTTCATAACCAACAGGTTCATACATATTGGGAAAATATTGGTAATTGGGCTTGGCTGGATCAAAACAAGACTGCAAGGCCAAGAGACCGATACTGGATAAAATAAAGATAGCCTTTCTCATTTTAGTGGTCTTTGTCAATTAGTGCTACGTCGATTGCGCCCGTTTTTTTCAATAGGGCTGTCAACTCTTTTTCGTTTTCTGCTACCGCTACTTCAACAAGGAACTTATCATCCGTTGTCAAAGGATTGGGATTTTCGGCTTCTTTAAAAGGCCAAAGCTTACTGCGCATATAAAAGGTTATTACCATCAAATGGGCAGCAAAAAATACGGTCATTTCAAACATTACTGGAACAAAAGCGGGCATGTTTTCTAAAAAAGAAAAACTAGGCTTCCCTCCAATATTTTGAGGCCAATCTTGAATCATAATATAGTTGATCATGGTCACCGCAACCGTAAAACCAATACAACCATATATAAAGGACATAATGGCAATACGTGTTTCAGCCAACCCCAATACTTTATCTAAACCATGCACAGGAAAGGGCGTATAGACCTCTTCGATGTGGTGCTTTTCGTCTTTGATGGATTTGACGGCTTTTAGCAAGACATCATCGTCATCATAAAGCGCATGTATTACTTTTGAACTACTCATGAGCGTCTCTTATTTTTTTGTATTTCTCACCAGAAGACTTTAGTATGGTCTTTACTTCAGCCTGAGCAATCACAGGGAAGGTCCGTGCGTAAAGCAAGAACAGAACAAAGAAAAATCCTATGGTTCCTATAAAAATTCCTATATCTACAAATGTGGGAGAAAACATCGTCCAAGAAGAGGGCAAGTAATCTCTGTGAAGGGAAGTTACGATGATCACAAAACGTTCAAACCACATTCCGATATTAACGACTATTGATATGATAAACGAGAACATAATACTCGTTCTAAGCTTTTTAAACCACATAAATTGGGGGGAAAAAACATTGCATGTCATCATAGACCAATACGCCCACCAATAAGGTCCGGTGGCACGATTGAGAAAAGCGTATTGCTCGTATTCTACTCCAGAGTACCAAGCGATCACCAACTCGGTTATGTAGGCGACCCCAACGATAGATCCTGTAATCATGATGACAATGTTCATCAATTCGATATGCTGTACGGTGATATAATCTTCTAAGTGTGATACTTTACGCATGATGATCAACAGCGTGTTTACCATGGCAAATCCAGAAAAAATAGCCCCAGCTACAAAGTATGGGGGGAAGATGGTGGTGTGCCATCCTGGTATGACCGAGGTGGCAAAGTCAAATGATACAATAGTGTGAACCGATAGTACCAAAGGAGTTGCTAATCCGGCTAACACCAATGAAACTTCTTCAAATCGTTGCCAATCTTTAGCACGCCCACTCCAACCAAAACTGAGTAAACTGTAAATTTTCTTTTGAAAAGGACGCACCGCTCGATCGCGAATCATAGCAAAGTCTGGCAACAAACCTGTCCACCAGAAAACTAAGGAAACGGATAAATAAGTAGAGATAGCGAATACATCCCAAAGTAATGGCGAATTAAAATTCACCCAAAGGGATCCAAATCCGTTGGGAATTGGAAGTACCCAATAGGCCAACCAAGGACGCCCCATGTGGATAATGGGGAACAATCCAGCCTGGATAACGGAAAAGATGGTCATGGCCTCAGCAGATCGGTTGATAGCCATTCGCCACTTTTGACGGAATAGCAAAAGAACAGCCGAGATCAAAGTCCCTGCGTGTCCAATTCCAACCCACCATACAAAGTTCGTAATATCCCAGGCCCAACCAACTGTTTTATTAAGACCCCAGGTGCCAATTCCCGTAGAAATGGTATAGATAATACAGCCCAATCCGTATAAAAAGGCTGTCAATGATATTCCAAAAACAATCCACCATTGTCGATTGGCAGCTCCTTCAACGGGGGCTGCAACGTCAACAGTTACGTCGTGATAGGACTTATCCCCAGTGACGAGTGGTTTTCTTATCGGTGCTTCGTAATGCGATGCCATACGATTCTGTTTTTCTATTTTTTAGCTTTGATCAGTGTTTCTCACTTTTACTTGGTACATCACATTCGGCTTTGTACCCACATGCTCCAAGAGGTGATACATTCTAGAATCCTCTTTTAATTGTGCGACTTGGCTTTCTTTGTCATTGATGTCTCCAAAAACTAGAGCACCACTGTCACAGGCATTTGAACAAGCTGTTTGAAATTCGCCGTCTTTGATCTGACGACCTTCCAATTTAGCATCCAAAATGGTTTTTTGTGTCATTTGAATACACATAGAGCATTTTTCCATCACCCCACGAGAACGAACAACGACGTCAGGATTAAGTACCATTCTACCCAAATCATTATTCATGTGGTAATCGAACTCATCATTTTTATTGTATAAAAACCAGTTAAATCGACGCACTTTATAAGGGCAGTTATTTGCACAATAACGGGTTCCTACACAGCGGTTGTACGCCATATGGTTTTGTCCTTGGCGGCCGTGAGAAGATGCTGCCACTGGGCAAACTGTTTCACAGGGTGCATGGTTACAGTGCTGGCACATAACTGGCTGAAAAGTAACTTGTGGATTTTCGGCCGCTTGTTCCATTTGTCCGAAAGTGGTCAATGAATCGCCCAGTCCAGAAATGTTTTCCTTCGTTTCTAGATCTCCCTCAAAAGAATCATCCGAAGAATAGTAGCGGTCAATACGCAACCAATGCATGTCACGTGATTTTCGGACTTCGCGTTTTCCAACAACAGGCACATTGTTTTCTGCATGACAAGCAATCACACAAGCACCACAGCCTGTACATGAATTCAGGTCAATAGAGAGATTAAAGTGATGTCCTATCGAACGATCAAACTCTTGCCACATATCAACTTCAGGGGAAGTGACAGGCATTTCCATATGATTCTTAGATACCTCAGGAACGGGATTCCAATAATGACTGTCTTTGGTATTAAATATTTCTAGAGAAGTTTCTTTAACAATGTCTCCTCTACCCATCAAGGTATTGTGCAGCTGAACACAGGCAAATTCATGATAGCCGTCAACAGGCTTGATACTTACTGATTGGGTTTTATTTTGTCCGAAATACAACTGATAAGCATTTACACCCACTTGCATTTCTTCTTTGAGCCCCATTCGTTCGCCATAACCAAAAGCAAGCCCCAATGTACCAACAGCCTGTCCTGGTTGAACCAATATAGGTGCTGTCAAGCTTTTACCATTGACCGTTAGTTGGGCATAACTTCCATTGAGTGCCCCGTTGGCTACGTTGACATTTTTCAATCCGACACGATCAGCATCCGCTTTTGAAATGGTAATATAATTGTCCCAAGAGACTCTTGTGATGGGATCTGGGAATTCTTGAAGCCAGGGGTTGTTGGCTTGTTGACCATCGCCCATCCCTGTTTTGGTGTACATCACCAGTTGCATTCCCTCATCTTTGGCGCGAGTTAGGGCGGTGAGTCTATCCCTAGCATCAATAGAATTTTGAGTAGATAAGGAATTTGTTTCCCGATGCAAGAATCCATCATGTAAAACTTGATTCCACGATGCACCAAACAGCACATCTTTATTCCATTTGGCTTTGATGGCTTGGTAATAGGTATCGTTACTCCCTGACAATTTTAATAGTATATCTTGAAATTGTTGGGTGTCAAACAAGGGCTTGATTGTAGGTTGTGCCAGGGCATAATGTCCTTTTTTTAATTCATAATCGCCCCATGACTCTAGGTAATGAGGTGTGGCACCTACATATTGTGCGACGGCTGCCGTTTCATTTTGTTTAGAAACAAAGGCAACGCTTAAATCTAGTGCTGCCAGCGAATCTTTCATATCGGCTGCCTCAGCTAAAGTTAGTAATGGATTGACTCCGTACGTTAGAAGTCCATGTACTTTTTTGTCGCGAATATCTTGTAATAGTTGAAGTACGGCTTGAGTATTTCCACTTCGAGTCATCACAGGAGCAGCAGTAATCATGGCTTCACTAGCCAACTTTTGGTTGACTGCTAAAACCAACTCTTGTGCTGAAACGTCATCTAATCCAGTAATCAAAACTCCACGACTACCAGCAGCGCGTAATTGTTTTACAACTGCATCTACTTTGGATTTGTGTTTAGCTGTTAGTACTGCGGTGTCTTTTTCTCCTAGAATTTGAGCAGCAATGCTAGCCAAGATTTGTTTAAGCTGAGCGGGAGTAGCTGGAATTCGGTTGTCAGCGTTGGCTCCGGAAAGTGACATGTTTGATTCAAACT
This sequence comes from Flavobacteriales bacterium, assembly GCA_011524905.1. Lineage (GTDB taxonomy): Bacteria > Bacteroidota > Bacteroidia > Flavobacteriales > Flavobacteriaceae > UBA11891. The sequence goes on along the minus strand of WTJI01000011.1, from coordinate 10,077 downwards.
GGTAATGTTTTGACATGCTTTTCTTTCCTGCCGTGCCAGAAGGAACCCGTCCTTTAGCATAGCCTGTATCAAAACCACCACCTTGCCAGTTGCCAACAATGTCTGCGTCTATAGAGACAATAGTATTGGCTTTTTCAAAATTATAATCCGCCAAAGCGCGAACCCCATAAAGGTTTTCAAAGGCCTGCAAAGCTGCATCCTCTGAAACCGTATCGTACGATAAGTGTCGAACGTTAGGGTATTTTTCTATAAAGTTGTCAATAATGGCTTTGGTCGTTGGACTTGCCAAAGTCTGCGTCAGCAGCACAATTGACTTGTTGGTAGCTGCTAAAGCTTTTAGTTTGGCTTCTACTTGAAGGTAAAAGTCGTCCCAAGAAACATCTACGCCATTGGCTTTGGGTCCTTGCAAACGCAGGGTATCATACATAGAAAGTACAGAGGCATGAACCCGGGCATTAGCTGTACCATGTGTTGGTGCGGATTTATTGCTTTCTACTTTGATTGGTCTTCCTTCTCTAGTCTTAATTAGGATACTAGCAAAATCGAAACCATCTGCTATGGTTGTGGCATAGTAGTTGGCAATCCCCGGAATGATACGTTCGGGTTGCACCACATAAGGCACAGATTTGATTACAGGGCCTTCACAGGCAGCAAGTGTTGCCGCTGCAGTGCTAAAACCAACGTATTTTAAAAAATCTCTGCGGCTTGTCCCTTCCTCTTCGGTAGCCGATTCAGAAGTTGTTTCCAAAGGAAGCTTTTCGACAAACTCATTATGTTCTAAATCTTGGATCATGGGATTGTTATCCGCTAATTGATCCATGCTTTTCCAATATGTTTTCTTTGTTGACATAGGTCTAGCTTTCTAAGTCGTTAATAATGGCACTTTCCGCACTCAAGGCCACCCATCTGGGCTGCCGTAAGTTTTTCAACGCCGTATTTTTTGGAAAGTTCCTCGTGGATTTTTGCGTAGTATTCATTGCTTTCCACTTTGACGTTGGTCTCTCGGTGGCAGTTGATGCACCAGCCCATAGTGAGCGGGGAATATTGATACATAACTTCCATTTCTTCTACTGGACCATGGCATTTTTGACAGGCTATTTCACCCACTTGTACGTGTTGCGCATGGTTGAAGTAAACAAAATCAGGCAGGTTGTGTATCCGTACCCATTTGACAGGCTGTGTTTCTCCAGTATATCGTTGATTTTCTTCATCCCAACCAACAGCAGCATACAGCTTTTTAATTTCTTTGGTGTAGAAATCCTTGGTGTAGCCATTTTCTAAATCTTCTTCTCCGTTGTATTCTGCAATATTCTTATGGCAATTCATACATACGTTAAGTGCAGGAATGCCAGAGTGCTTGGATTTTCGCGCTGATGAATGGCAGTATTTACACTCAATTTGATTAGCTCCAGCGTGAATTTTGTGAGAATAATGGATGGGCTGAACAGGCATGTAACCTTGATCTACCCCTACTTGCATCAAGTACCCGTAAGCAAAATAAGCACTGGATAACAGAAGAAATACAACAGATAGAAAAACTAAAAATTGGTTTTGTGCAAAAGCTTGCCATAGGGGTCTGCGCGCTGACTTGGCGGCTGGCTGAATGTCAACACCACTAGCAGCAGCAATACGCAACAGTGTTTTTTGCACCAAGAATAACATGATGATCAAAATCACAAACACAAGCGCTAGCACCCCAAGAATGATTTCATTGGTAATATTGGAACTGGGTGCAGGAACAGCAACGGTTGCTGAACCAGCTGGTACAGAGGCAGCCGGTGGGACATAGTCCGTGTAGGCCAAAATATTATCAATATCAGCGTTGCTCAACTGCGGAAAAGCAGTCATGGCTGTCTTGTTGTATTCCTCCCAGATCGCAACAGCTTGAGCATCTCCGGCCTTAATCATGGCGGCACTGTTTTTGATCCAGCTATACAACCACTCTTTATCATACTTCGCTGACACCCCTCTTAATGCAGGACCTACGGCTTTTTTATTCAACTTATGACAAGCAGCACAGTTGGCATTAAAAAGCTTTTTCCCCGCCATGGGGTCGGGCTCTTCTACCTGAGCAGTTAGGCTTGTCGTCAAAAGTAAAAGCAGGCTGAGAAGGGTCATTTGTCGCCAGTTGACGAAAAAATTCACCATTTTCATTGTGTTTATGTATGTTGAAAACTGCAATAGTATCTTCTAAAATCCGTCACAAAAATAAGGCATACGTCCTTTATTTAAGACTGCATTCTAGATATTTACTCAATTTAAAATCGTTCTAAATAACATTATGCAAGCGGTTGCAATTTCATCAAAAAAATGCGTTATTTGTTTAACTTTTTATAGTATCATGAAACGTTATTCTCAGGCTTTTTTCCTCGCACAAGTCTTTCTTTTTAGTAGCTATATTTTTGGTCAAAACAGCGGTGTTACCCTAATCCAAGATAGTTTGATCACAAAAGCATTTGAACTTAAGATACAGGCCAATAAGGAGGTCTACGAGCAATACGAATTTCGCATTCAACTCTATTACGGTGGAAATGAAAAAGCTCAGGAAATCATGGCGAGTGTTCGTAAACTCGACCCAGACTTGAATCTCGATTTAAGTTTTGAAACGCCCAACTATAAAGTGCAAGTAGGGCCTTTTAAAAAGCGCGCTGAGGCCAATGTACAGCTCCAACGCTTAAAGAATTATTATAGGGAAGCTTTTCTACTCGAACCCAAGATCCGCTAGTTTCCTACAAGGTTTTTTTCACAGCTACTTCCTGATAACACTCAAGGCTATCCCCTATTTTTATGTCGTTGTAGTTTTTCAATTGTAAACCACAGTCATAGCCTTTGGCTACTTCTTTGACATCGTCTTTAAAACGCTTGAGCGAAGTCAATGAACCCGTATGAACAACAACGCCTTCGCGGATGACTCGTATGCCAGAATTGCGATATACTTTGCCAGAAGTAACCATACATCCGGCTATAGTTCCTACTTTAGATATCTTAAACAATTCTCTGATTTCTACTGTTCCAGTAACTTCTTCTTTCATGTCTGGAGACAACATTCCCTCCATAGCATCTTTAACATCGTTAATGGCATCGTAGATAATTGAGTAGGATCGGATATCAATTTCCTCTTTTTCTGCTAAGGCTCTTGAATTTCCAGTTGGACGTACGTTGAATCCTAGTACAATGGCATCGGAGGCAGAGGCCAAAAGTACATCTGACTCTGTAATGGCACCTACCCCTTTGTGGATTATATTCACCTGAATTTCCTCAGTAGACAATTTTTGCAATGAGTCTGTTAAGGCTTCCACCGATCCATCAACATCTCCTTTTAGGATGAGATTCAACTCTTTAAAATCACCTAGTGCTATTCGACGACCAATTTCGTCTAAAGTAATGTGTCTTTGAGTTCGTACATTTTGTTCGCGTAACAACTGGGTTCTTTTGGCAGCAATTTGCTTGGCTTCTCTCTCGTCTTGCAGCACATTAAAATTGTCCCCCGCCTGAGGAGCACCATCCAGTCCCAAGATTGATACCGGGGTAGAAGGTGGCGCCAAATCTAGGGTATTTCCACGCTCATCGAACATAGCTTTTACTTTCCCACTATGCTTTCCTGCCAATAAATAGTCCCCGATTTTTAGGGTTCCCGTTTGCACCAATATCGTGGACACATAGCCGCGTCCTTTATCCAAGTAGGCTTCAACAACTGTTCCTTTAGCCAACCGGTCTTTGTTGGCCGTTAATTCTAATATTTCTGCTTCAAGCAATACCTTTTCAAGTAGTGCATCAACGCCAGTCCCTTTCAGCGCTGAAATATCGTGTGATTGGATTTTTCCTCCCCAATCTTCAACCATCAGGTTCATTCCTGCTAGTTGTTCTTTGATCTTATCCGGATTGGCAGTTGGCTTGTCGATTTTGTTAATCGCAAAGACAATAGGAACCCCAGCGGCTTGCGCATGACTAATAGCCTCCTTGGTCTGTGGCATGATAGCATCATCGGCAGCAACAACAATAATGGCAATATCGGTCACTTGTGCCCCACGGGCTCGCATGGCTGTAAAGGCTTCGTGACCTGGTGTATCCAAGAAAGTGATTTTTTGTCCACTTTTTAAAGTAACACCGTAAGCACCAATGTGTTGTGTGATGCCGCCCGATTCGCCTGCGATCACATTTTCTTCGCGGATATAGTCAAGTAAGGAGGTTTTTCCATGATCAACATGCCCCATCACAGTAACTATGGGTGCGCGAGGCGTTAGGTTTTCTGTATCATCCTCCGCTTCTTCGATATTTTCTTCTAATTCCGTTTTGACGAAATCTACTTCGTAACCAAACTCTTCGGCAACAATCGACAGTGTCTCTGCGTCAAGTCTTTGATTCATTGTAACCATGATACCCAATGACATACAGGCAGAGATAATTTCTGTAGAGCCAACTTCCATTAAGGTGGCTATTTCACCCACAGTAATGAATTCAGTGACCTTTAAGATTTTGCTATCCGCTTCTTGCTGAGCTATTTCGTCTTCAGACTTTTGGCGGTGTTGAGATCGTTTGTCACGACGGTATTTGGCACCTTTGGATTTGGTTGATTTGCCTTGCAGCTTTTCAAGGGTTTCACGAATTTGCTTTTGTACTTCTTCTTCAGTAGGCTCTTGCTTGGCTACTGCTGGTTGGCGCCCTTTGCCAACTGGCTTGCGGTTGTTGCCTCCTTTCCCAGACCTTTGCCCCTGTGCACTGGAGCCTGGTGCTGGATCCTTACTGATACGCTTGCGCTTACGCTTACGGGCTTCTTCTACGTTTTTTTCTTTAGCATTAAAGGCATCAAGGTTGATGGTCTGGCCCGTTTTCTTAGGACCTGTCAGCTTTTGATATTTGGTTTTTATGGCCTCTTCGGGCTGTCCTTCTTGGGAAGCTGGCGTTTCTGTCGTTTTTGTTTCTTCCGGGGCTGCTGCTGCTTTGGGGGCTTCTATTGCAGCTTTTTCTGGAGTTTTCTCTTCTGCAGCCACATCTGCACCTTTGGCGTCAGCTGTTTCAGTTTGGTCCGTATTTGGCTTGTCTGATTTGGTTTGGGGGGTATTTAAATCAATTTTACCAACTTGCTTTAAGCCTTTGAGAGCAACTTTTTGGGTTTCAATCTGCGCTTCTTTTTGCTTTTGCGCTTCTAACTGCTCTTGTCGCTCTTGTTCTTTTTGCTCTTGAATTTGTCGCAGCCGTTCTTTTTCTTTTCGCTTTTCTTCGCTGATTTCCTGAGAAGCATCACGCTTGGACTTATCGTTTGCAAACTCGTCCAACAACACCTGATAGGTTGTGTTGTCAATTTTGGTTGTAGGACGGGCTTCTACCTCAATCCCTTTTTCGGATAAAAAGTCAACAACACGGTCCAGAGAAATATTTAATTCTCTAAGGACTTTATTGAGACGGATGCTTGGTTGATCGGACATAAATTCAGCTTCAGTGCAAATTTAGAAAAATATTAGGCTTCTACTCTTCGAACTCCTCTTTTAGAATTCGAATGACTTCATTGATGGTTTCCTCTTCTAGATCGGTGCGTTTGATCAGGTCGGGTATTTCTAGCTCCAATACAGACTTGGCCGTATCTAAACCTACTTTCTTGAATTCTTCAATGACCCATTCTTCAATTTCGTCGGAGAACTCTGTCAGCTCTACATCTTCTTCCATGCCTTCGCGATAGACATCAATATCAAAACCAGTGAGTTTACCTGCCAAACGAATATTGTGTCCCCCTTTTCCAATGGCCTTCGATACTTCATCGGGGTCTAAAAAGACCTGTACCCGCTTGTTTTCATCATCAATTTTTAGGGAGTTAACTTTAGCTGGACTTAAAGAACGGGTGATAAACAGCTGTAAGTTGTTGGTGTAGTTAATCACGTCGATGTTCTCATTACCCAATTCACGAACCACGCCGTGGATTCGAGATCCTTTCATCCCAACACAAGCCCCAACAGGATCTATTCGGTCATCATAAGAATCAACTGCCACTTTGGCTTTTTCCCCTGGAATTCGGACTGCCTTTTTGATGGTTATCAAACCATCAAAAACTTCTGGTATTTCTTGTTCAAACAACTTTTCCAAAAATACAGGTGAAGTTCTGGATAAAATAATGCGCGGCTTATTACCCCGCAATTCTACAGCATCAATCACGCCGCGAACATTGTCACCTTTACGGAAAAAATCATTTGGGATTTGCCGGTCCTTGGGGAGAATGATTTCATTGCCATCGTCATCTAAAAGGATAACTTCCCGGCTCCGTATATGATGTACTTCTGCGGTGTAAATTTCCCCAACGCGGTCCTTAAATTGATTAAAGGTATTGGTGCTATCGTGTTCAAAAATCTTAGCGACTAAGTTTTGTCGAAGGCTAGTGATTGATCTGCGACCTAAATCGATGAGTTTTACCTCTTCGGAAACGTCCTCCCCTACTTCAAAGTCGGGCTCTATTTTTTTGGCTTCGCTCAATTCAATTTCTTCGTTGGGATCTTCAACAGCACCGTCTTCAACCACTACACGGTTTCGCCAAATTTCTAAATCCCCTTTGTCAGGGTTGATGATGATGTCAAAATTTTCATCATTGCCGTATTTACGCTTAAGGGTATTGCGAAATACTTCTTCTAAAATCACCATCAAAGTGACCCGGTCTATGAGTTTTTCGTCTTTAAATTCTGAAAAAGACTCAATGAGTGCTAGGTTTTCCATTTTCAGTACACTTAAAATTGAACAATTATTTTGGCTTTACTGACCTGATCATAGGTCAATTGCTGTGTTTTACTTACGGTTACTTTCCCTTTACCTACGGGTTTGGATTCACGTTGTTTCCACTGGAGGGTAAATTGATGTTGGTCTGCCGTCTCGAGAGTCCCGCTAAACAAATGACCTTCCAAATTGGTCACCTCAAGCTTTCGCCCGATGTTTTTGATATATTGTCTGGGCTGGCTTAGCGGTTCACCGACACCTGCAGAAGTTACCTCGATGGAAAAATCTTGGGTTTCTCGGTCTAAATTGTGCTCTACCGCTCGACTGATACGCATACACTCCTGAAGGGAGACCCCTTGATCGCCATCGACAATGACACGTATGGCATGATTGACCCCTATGTGAAGGTCAATCAAAAAGAGGCTCTCGTTTTCGTTGAGAGCGGCGGTTACCAATTCTGTTACTTGCGTTTTAAAATCCATTCCAAAAAAAAGAGGGACACTGGGGTCGCCTCTTTGAATACATTCAAAATTTGCCACAAATGTAGTAAAATTCCTGCAATTTCCTAGTCAAAGCTTTATCGGTCAAAACCTTGCTGACAGACTGATAAATTATCTGTATTTTTGAGTGCTATGAAACTTTTTCGGCTTAGAAGACTAATCTATATTTTCATTCGAATCCACTAACAAAAAGTAACAGAAAAAGATGAAAAATAAACTGCCGGCAAGTGGTTTTCGATTTACAGCTTATCAGGCACCAGATCAAACGCCATTCGAACGGCTTTTTGAAATCTTTAAGGAATTAATCACCCATACTTCAGGGGACTTTGATGAAGCTATTGATTGGTTGCGAGAACTTGATAAAGAGTATCAGCTAACTGACGAAAACTATACCATTGACGATTTTATCGAAGACTTACTGGACAAGGCCTATATCCAACCCAAAAGTTCTGGAGATGGTTCTGGGGATGGTATGGCATTGACGGCCAAAACGGAAAAGTTGCTACGAGAACATGCTTTAAAACAGATTTTTGGAAAACTCCGCAAATCGGGATCGGGGAATCACAAAACCCAAAAATTGGGACAGGGACAAGAAAGCACCGGTGAATACAAAGCCTATCAATTTGGTGACGCCGTTGAGCAAATCGCCATTACAGAAAGCCTAAAAAATGCCCAAATAAGAAGTACAGGAAGTGATTTTACCCTACAACAAGAGGATTTGGTTGTAGAGGATAATTTTTTTAAAACCCAGATGAGTACTGTACTAATGATTGACATCAGCCACAGTATGATTTTATATGGCGAAGACCGCATCACGCCGGCTAAAAAAGTAGCCATGGCTTTGTCAGAACTGATCACGACTCGCTATCCCAAAGACACCCTAGATATTTTGGTTTTTGGTAACGACGCATGGCCCATTCCACTGAAAGACCTCCCCTATTTAGAAGTTGGACCCTATCATACCAATACGGTAGCTGGTTTGCAATTGGCCCTTGATATCCTGCGGCGGAAAAAGAATACCAACAAGCAAATCTTTATGATTACAGATGGCAAACCCAGTTGTTTAAAATTGCCTGATGGCCGCTATTATAAAAACAGTGTTGGCCTAGACGAGCACATTGTAGAAAAATGCTATAACATGGCCCGTCAATCACGCAAGCTCAAAATACCAATCACCACCTTCATGATAGCACAAGACCCTTACTTACAGCAGTTTGTTCGCCGTTTTACAGAAGCCAATCAAGGAAAAGCCTTCTTTACAGGATTAAAAGGACTAGGAGAGATGATTTTTGAGGATTATGAAACCAACCGAAAAAAACGACTAGAATAAATCAAAAAAGAAAAAGCATACATGGAAAAAGAAAACATTCGCACCCTAGGCGCACTCAAAGCATCGGGCTATCAATCCGAAAGTATTCAGGAAGAATTGGCCCGCAACCTTCGCCAGCGATTGCAAGACGGAACACCCACTTTTGAGGGACTGATTGGTTATGAAAAAACCGTTATTCCGGATGTAGAAAGGGCTTTGTTGTCAGGACATAACATCAATTTATTGGGATTACGCGGGCAAGCCAAAACCCGCTTGGCCCGACAAATGACTCGTTTATTGGATGAATGGATTCCCATAGTGCAAGGGTCTGAAATCAATGACGATCCGCTCAATCCTATCAGTCGGGAAGCTCAAGAACTGATCGCTGAAAAAGGAGATGATACACCTATCGATTGGCTCCATCGCAATGATCGCTTTTTTGAAAAATTGGCCACACCAGATGTTACCGTTGCTGACCTCATCGGCGATGTGGATCCTATCAAAGCAGCCAATCTTAAATTGTCTTATGCCGACGAAAGAGTCATCCATTTTGGTATGATTCCACGCGCACATCGCTGCATTTTTGTGTTGAACGAACTCCCAGACTTACAAGCTCGGATCCAAGTGGCTCTTTTTTCAATCTTACAAGAAAAGGAAATTCAAATCCGTGGGTTTAAGTTACGTTTCCCGATCGAAGTACAAATAATCTTCACCGCCAATCCAGAAGACTACACAAATCGAGGAAGTATTGTAACACCACTAAAAGATAGAATAGGCTCTCAAATTTTAACACATTATCCTCACAGCAGAGAAGTCGCCAAGGCCATTACAGAACAAGAAACGCAAGCTGTCGCCCAAAAAACAGAGCATATTTATGTTCCCGAACTGGCCAAAGATCTAATAGAACAAATTGGATTTGAAGCCCGAAAAAGTGAATATGTAGATGCCAAAAGTGGTGTCAGTGCGCGAATGAGTATAACCGCTTTTGAAAACCTTCTAAGTACAGCCGAGCGGCGACGCTTACAGAACGGTGATGAAAAAACGACCATTCGTCTCGGGGACTTTATGGGAGTTGTACCGGCTATTAATGGGAAAATTGAACTGGTTTATGAAGGGGAACAAGAAGGAGCCGAGCAGATTTCCCTCCATCTGATTAATACGGCCATCAAAACGCTATTTCCTGACTTTTTCCCAAAGATTGAGAAATTAGAAAAACCCGATGCCCAAACCCCCTATGATAGTGTTTTGAGCTGGTTTTTTGATAACAATGACCTGTTTCTCAGCGATGACCTAAGTGACTCAGAATATCAAGCAACCTTGGACACAGTGACGGGGGCAGCAGCCGTTGTTACGGAACATCATGGCAAGTGCTCTAAGGAAGAACATTACTTTATGGTAGAGTTCTTACTGTGGGGACTCGAGGCCCACAAAAAGCTAAACAAATACCGAACCCTTGAGGGCTTTCAATTTAAAGATGCCTTAGGAAGTTTTATCAGCGGTTTGTAGCATAAAATTGAATCCCAATGGTTTTTGGTGGTAACCTTTGAAATGCTTTACTTTAAGGGTATGTTA
>WTJI01000037.1 GCA_011524905.1 Flavobacteriales bacterium | reverse complement strand
GAGCGTCAGCCTTCCAAGCTGAATGTCGCCGGTTCGAACCCGGTCTCCCGCTCAATTTACTTTGCTAAAACTTCCCTAATTTTTTTACTATCTGCCGATACCCCTGTATCTTTAACAAATGCGTTTCATTATTTACATTTTTTGTTATTGTTGTGCACAGCTTCTTTATGGACAAAAAACAATTTATGTTGAAGGCATGTTGTTATATCGTAACAATCCAGTGATAGCTGCCAATGTTATTAATAATACTTCCCAATGGAGTACTATTACTGATGGGAAAGGTGCTTTTGAGTTGCCAGTAACCCTTGGTGATGAAATTGTTTTTTCGTCAATTCAATACACGATTCGGACGGTAAAAATCACAGAAGAAATTATTCAGAAAAAACGTTTGCTAGTCACAGTCAATGAAAAAATACAAGCGCTAGAAGAAATAGTTGTAACCCCAGACGACACCGATGCGTTTATGGAATTGAAAAATGAAGAATTTAAGGGCTATGACTATAAACAGGACAAATCAACTAAAATTATCAATACAGCCCTAGACGAGCCTCGATTGAGCAACGGTCTTAATTTTGTGAATATAGCTAAACTAGCCGCAAAACTCCTCCAAGGTAAAACAGAAGAGGAGCGTAAAAAACTTTTACCAAGCAAGGTTCTTCCTTATTTATTTGAAGATCAATTTTTTACCGAAACACTTTCTTTAAGACAAGATGAAATCGTTGGGTTTTTGGAATATATTGATCAGCGACTACCTACTCAGGATTTATTAAACAAAAGCAAAGAATTTGAACTCATAGATTACCTAATCAATGAGCGTGCGATGTACAAAAACCGATAGAATTAGACGTAAAGTTTTTTTCGGACTGTTCAGTTTGATCACTATTTCAATGTGGGGACAGCAGTTCAAAGAAATCAAGGGTCGAATCCTGAATGAATCTTTATCAGTTAGTGGTATTCATATTATAAATAAAACCAAAGGAGGTGCGACAATCACTGATGCGGAGGGAAATTTTTCTATTGTAATTTCTCCAGGGGATACTTTATTTTTTTCAGGAGTACAATTCACACCCAAATCACTTCCTGTTACTGAAGCTGTATTTACTGCCCAAAAACTTCAGGTCTATCTTGATCCTTTTGTCAATGAATTAGAGGAAGTTGTTGTGACACAACACAATTTGTCTGGCAACTTAGCAAGTGATATGCAATCCAAAGCTATAGTTCAGCCAGTTAACTTTTATAATCTTGGCATACCAGGTTATGGTGGGAAACGTGCAGAAAAAATTGTGTCTGGTCAAAGTTTGCTATTAAGTACTTTGTTGTTACCCATTTCTGGTATCGATGTAGAAGCTGTGTACAAACATTTTTCGGGTTATTATAAGCGGCTTAAAAAAAAGCGATATTTGGATCAACAATTTGAGTTGAGCTACCGAATGATACAATTTTATGGGGTACAATTTTTAATGGATCGATTCGCCTTATCAGAAGACCAGGTGTATGAATTTATCACTGGAGCACAAGAAAATTATTCTGTTAATCAAGCTTTTCAGCAAAACAGGCATGGGGACGTCTTGCGGGATTTTGAAAATTATGCCACAACTTTTCAAACTCAAAAATGATCGCATCATTACCATTCAAATCGATTAAGAAATATCTGCTATGCCTTGGTATAGGATTGGGTTTGGCTTTTACAAAGCATGATGTGTATTTATCAAGCATGGAGATTGTGGTTCAACCTCCTGATAGAGATTTACAAATTACACTCAGGGTATTTACAGACGATTTAGAACTTGTTTTACAACAACAACACGACTTGGAATTAAAATTAAATCCAGATCATTCTGCGTCAGCTGTAGATTCTATAGCCGCAATTTATTTAGCTCGCGTAATTCAGTTGAAATCAAGGGATAGTCTTGTAACATTAAATTTTTTGGGCAAAGAGTACCGAGATGATTTGACACTGCTCTATTGGGAAGGGCAGTTAGATGCAACCACCACAGATTTACAACTTACGCATCGATTGTTTCTTGATGCTCTCCCCACCCAGCAAAATGTAGTTCACTTTAAACAAGCTGGACAAAGGAAAAGTTATCTTTTCGATAAAAGAGTATTTGAAAAAACCCTTGTGTTTGTGCCTTAGAAAAATACAGAACTACCAGTGGGAAAAAGCATATTTTAATGTACTTTTATAAGCATAAAATTCAGTTATATGAGAACGTTAGCCTACGTGCAAGCCATTGTGTTTGCCTGTATCACCTTTAGTGTTTGGGGCCAGGAAGCGCCCGCAGAACGTGAAGGTGGACATATCAACAACAACAAATTCAAGCAACTTTATGAAGAGTTTGCTACGCCAAACCGATTTCGTACAGCTTCGGGTGCACCTGGTGTAGACTACTACCAGCAACAGGTAGATTACGTTATGGATTTAGAATTGGATGATAAAAATACTCGACTGTACGGCGATGAGACCATAACCTATACGAATAATTCACCTGATGCCCTATCGTATCTTTGGGTACAACTCGATCAAAATATCCGTAAAAAAGATGCACCTGCTTTAGAAAAAAACGGTAGTGGATTTCAACCTTTGGCTCAAGCATCGACTTTTGTCAAAAAATATATCGATGAACCGTTTGATGGAGGATTTCATGTAGAAGCAGTAAAAGGACCCAATGGTCGTCCATTAAAATACACCATCAACCAAACCATGATGCGTGTTGAACTGCCCAAGCCCATACTACCTGGTGGGCAGTACAGTTTTTCTATCAAGTGGTGGTACAACATCAACAATCACGTGACTAACCGAGCCCGATCGGGTTATGAATATTTTCCTGAAGATGGAAACCGTGCCTATGTTATTGCGCAGTTTTTTCCAAGGATGGCAGTTTATAATGATGTGGAGGGCTGGCAGAATTACCAGTTTTGGGGTAATGGTGAGTTTGCGCTCAACTTTGGAAACTACGAGGTTAAATTGACAGTGCCAGCAGATCACATTGTTGAAGCTACAGGTCAATTACAAAACCCCAAAGAGGTTCTATCAAGAGAAGAATTTAAACGGTATAAAGCCGCACAAAATTCTTTTGACAAACCCGTGATGATTGTGACACAAGAAGAGGCTACTGCCAAAGAGGCTTCCTTTTCAGAAAAGAAAAAAACTTGGCATTACATCGCCAATAATGTACGTGACTTTGCTTTTGCTAGTTCCAGGAAATTTATTTGGGACATGATGGCGGTTCAAGTTGGCCCTCGAAAAGTGATGGCTGTGTCTTTGTATCCCAAAGAAGGTAACCCACTATGGGAAGCGTATTCAACTCGTGCTGTTGCACAAACACTAGATACCTATTCGCGTTATACATTTAACTATCCCTATCCAAAGGCAGTATCTGTTCATGCCAAGAACCAAGGTATGGAATACCCAATGATATGTTGGAACTACGGTCGACCTAATGAAGATGGCACCTATTCTGATAGAACTAAATTTGGGATGATTTCTGTGATTATTCATGAAGTGGGACACAATTACTTCCCTATGATTGTCAATTCTGATGAACGCCAGTGGGGTTGGATGGATGAAGGACTAGACACATTTATGCAATATCTTACAGAACAAGAATTTGGAACCAATTTTCCAGATGCCATAGCCCCCCTAGATTCCTATCCCTCTAGAAGAGGAGCACCATCCAAAATTGTTCCCTATATGGCAGGTGATCAGAGTTTTATTTCACCTATCATGTCCAACCCTGAGAATGTATTTCAGTTGGGCCCCAACGCTTATGCAAAACCTGCTACAGCCCTGAATATCCTAAGAGAAACCGTAATGGGACATGAATTGTTTGATTATGCTTTTAAAACGTATGCCCAGCGTTGGATGTTTAAACATCCAACACCTGAGGATTTCTTCCGTACTATGGAAGATGCTTCAGCAGTAGATTTAGATTGGTTTTGGCGTGGTTGGTTTTATTCTACAGACTACGTTGACATAGGTGTAGGATCTGTGAAAAAATATTATGTATCTAATGAACCTGGCAAGGAAGTCAACGAATTGTTAGAACAGTACGGTATGACCATGGAAGACTTACCCCCCAATATGGTATACATGGTGGCAGAAGATGCAGAGTCTTTTGATCCCAGCTTGGCAGAAGGAAACGCATTGAATAATTCTGAGTCCCTACAGAATTATATAGCCGAAAACAATAGTGAAATTGACCGTAGTAACGCTAAAGCACCAAAGTATTTGTATGAAATTGAATTTGAAAAACCAGGTGGGTTGGTTATGCCGCTCATTGTAGAGTATAGTTATGCTGACGGCAGTCAAGAAAGAGTAACCTATCCAGTTCAAGTTTGGCGAAAAAATGATGCCGCTGTTAGAAAGGTTTTGGCTACCGACAAAGAATTAGTTGGAATCAAAATCGACCCAGATGCTGAAACAGCCGATATTGACACCACAAATAACAGTTGGCCCAAAGAAAAAGCAGCAACAGATTTTGAAAAATTTAAAGAAAAAATAAAAGGTTAGATGATAAAAGCCTCGATGTTTATCGGGGCTTTTTTTTTCTTGGTATATTTGAAAAAAAAGAAGATGCTACTATTTATCAGTGGTGCTGAAATCGTTTTTATTTTTTTTGTGGTTTTGTTGGTTTTTGGTGCCGATAAAATCCCATCCATAGCCCGTGGGTTGGCCAAGGGGATGACACAGATAAGACATGCTACAGACGAAATCAAATCTGAAATCCAGAAGTCAGTTGATGATGTAGAAGATTCCCAAGGCAAATTAGGGAACGACATTTCAAAAGAGGTCAAAAATATCAAAAAGGATTTTGACGACTTGAAAGACTCGATCAGTCGTAAATTCTAAATTTTTCTGCTTAACGTCAAGCCATCACGTAAGGGGAGCAACACTGTTTCTATCCTAGGGTCACTAGCTGCCAGTGCATTAAAATCTTTCAATACAGCTGTTTCTTTGTCACCTAGTTCCGTTTTCTCTAAAACCTTTCCACTCCAAAGCACATTATCAGTTAGAAGCAGTCCACCTTTTCGCAATTTATCTATACAAGCGTTAAAATAATTAACTGTATTGCTTTTATCAGCATCGATAAAGATGAGGTCAAAAGTTCCAGATATCCTAGGTAAAATACGAAGTGCTTCACCTAAATAGGAATGAATATGTTGATCAACACCACTAGCTTCAAAATATTTTTTCTGAAAATCAACTAATTCTTCATTTTTATCTATGGTGTGAATTTCACCATTTGGCGCTAATCCCTCTGCCAAGCATAGGGTTGCATAACCAGTAAAGGTGCCTAGTTCAAGAATTCTTTTGGGTTGTATGATTTTTGACAGCAGGCTGAGTAAGCGTCCTTGAAGCGGTCCAGAAAGCATACGCGGCTGCAGTACTTTTTGATGGGTTTCTCGGCGTAATTGAGCAAGCAGCTTTGGTTCGGGTGAACTGTGCTGGGCTGCGTATTCAAAAAAGCGATCTGAAAAGTGATTCATAATATTTATTTTTTGGGGCGAGCGTAAGGGAAACGGTCTAGTAGTTTTGGTAGCGCATAGCCATCCAGTCCGTTTATGCTCACTACATTACCTTGATCCAGTCGTATCCATCCATCTTCACCCAGCATGTTTTCTTGAACATAGAGCGCTAGAATTTTACCCACTATGAGTATTGTATCATTTTCTTCAATAAGGTATTCGTTGATATATTGACAAGCCAATTGTACTGGCGCATCCTTGACGAAAGGGATTTCCTGCGACAGTTTGTTCTCTACGTCCAACTCTGTTTGATCAAACTCGGAAACCTCTTCTGGATATTTGGCACTGGTATGGTGTGCTTCTTCGATTTGATTTTGGCTAATATGATTAATTGAAAAGTAGCCTGTTGCTTTGAGGTTGCTGTAGGTGTGTCTAGGGACAGTTAGGGGGCGTAGGATAAAGCCAATCAAAGCAGGTTGGCTCCCCAAGTGCATAACAGAATTAAATACAGCCAGGTTGTTTTGCCCTTTAGCTGATCGTGTCCCAATAAGATTGGCTGACTTGTAACCGGTACAACTATTGATTAGGTTAAGCCTGTATATTTTGTCAAGGCCTTCCAGGTCTTTTTCTAAAAATTGTCGCATCTTTTTTGTGACAAAAATAACCAATGCGAGGTGGAGTAACTACTCTTCAGTCTTTTTTTCGAAATACAAAACCACACCCAACAGTACAGCTACAACAGCGACCAAAAGCGCCATGTATTTGAAGTGATCATTGGTTTCGTTCGTTGCTAAGAACCCACTCATGATTTCCAAATCTAAAAACCTGATAAACAGGGCTAGAGGGATTAAAATGAATAAGAAACGTAGTTTTTGAAAAGATATTTTCATGTAGAAACGGATTTTATGGTGTCTTTTTTTAAGGTAGGATGCTCAAAAGGCACAGTCTCCATACATTTCAGATGTGCTTTTTCAAAGTCCTCAAACAACATTTCACAATCACGCACGGCTTTGATTTTATCTTTTTGCGCTGTCAATGATGAACTAGCAAGCAGTTCGGTACAAAGACAGGCGTCTTGGGTATTGATCTGGGTGTGTTGTCGGTACCAATACAACAGGCACACGACAACCAGGCTAAGCCCAATCAGTAATTTCATGTTTTTCATAGCATCCTAAAATTACTAGGAATAAAGTGATTAACCAAATAGTGTTGCTTTTAATAACAATAGGTGTCTCCTATATTATATTGGTTATATTCGGATTGTGTTACCTGTCCAGATTGTTGATTGTCAGGAACAAAAAGACGCGTCTCATTTGGATTGTTGGTGTAATTATTAAAATCATTAAATAAGAAATAATATTTACCATCTATTATTTGTTTGTCTTCTATGGTAATGCAATCTTCCTGTTGACAAGCCAACGCAATCAAAAAAATGATGAATGTCAGAAACCTATTCACTTTTTAAACAAATAGAAGAATAGTGATATCAATATACTGATTATAAGCGAAGATCCTAAAGGGAAGTATAGTTGTAAGTTTCCTTTTTTAAAACTGATATCCAAGGGATTTTTATAGAAACTAAATAGCTTATTACCATAAAGCATGAACAATCCAATTAAAATTAAAAGGCACCCTATTAATACAAATTGTTTTCCAAGGGGCATTACTGATTGGTGTATAATTCAATTACTCCTGCATTGCCCAAGGCTCCATATCGGTTTGTTTCGGCCACCGATTTTAGGACTCTTACCTTTCTGATGGTATTAAAGTTAATTTCAGGTTGTTGTTCGAAAATGACGCCATCAACGACCCATAGGGGGTAATCTCGAAATAATTTGATAGACATGGTCTGGCGAAGAATTACTTTGTCCCCTTCGATGCGAGCTGCAGAGCCTCTTAAGTGAAATCGAATGGCTTCAACTAAATTGGGTGCAAATACATTAATGCCATAATCGTTAAGGTTGAAAAAGCCAGCCTGATCATGTGCTTTTTTTCTTTGCTTGATGTCATCCATCAATTTGGGGTTGGGTTCATTGAGTTCGTTTACGTCAATAATAATCTGACTCTGAGCAAAAAAGCATCCAACAAAAAAGCAAATAAGCTGTAGTCCTATCTTCATAATTTCAAATTAATACAATAACAACTTTAGTACGAAGTTAGCACAAAAATTATGGCAAAAAAAACGTAAATTTGCGGCCTAGGGTGTTTAGCTCAGTTGGTTTAGAGCGCTACCTTGACAGGGTAGAGGTCATAGG
>WTJI01000025.1 GCA_011524905.1 Flavobacteriales bacterium | reverse complement strand
ATATTTGATTTTAATCGTTTATCACTTGTAAAGGCACTTCCACCAACAGTTCCAGTTCCATCGATTACTATATTTCCACTTATATCAACGTTACCACCTCTTGTAACTCTCATTCCCCATGCGGTTAAATCTGGTTTTGCTTCAGTAGAACTTGGATTTGCAAAAACATAAAAATTGTCACCTGTCATTACCAAAGGAAATCTATCGTAACTTAGTGATGACTTATAATCTCTATGCCAAAAAATATATCTATCAGTGCCATTATTTGTGTTGTCTTCTAGTTGAAAATAAAAATCGATTTCATCAGAAGCAGGTTGAATCGCGTAAATCTTCGCTCTATCATTATTAAGCCTCCATAAAAAACCTTTTCCACTAGTGGGATATACATTATTAAGATCTTCAAAAGTAAGATCTGAATCAGTAGTCGTAATATCGCCCTCAAACCTTGAATCCCCCTGAACAATCAAATCAGCAGTTGCAGTAATTGTGCCTGAAACACGAATGTCTGTTGTTGAAACAACAGTAGAAACTACTAATTCACCACTACTACTAATTGTTACAGAAGGGGTTGAGCTAAGTCTATTTCCACTACCTACAAAAACTGTTTCGCCTTGATAGCCCAAAGATGAATCAATATATCCGGAAGAAGAAACAGTACCAGAAATTGTTGCTGCTCCAGTTACACTAAGGTCATATCCAAGACTTATATTTCCTGAGGTATTATTTATTACAAATGTATCATCTTTCCATCCACCAGAATCTCTAACTGTTATATAAAAATCATCTGCATTGTTTTTACCGAATGCATTAACCTCATTAGTATTATTTGCAAATGTAACTGTTGAAAAACCACCATCTGTATCATTTAAAAATATATCAGGCTCAACAGAATCTATTCTTAAAGATCCAATACCATCATTAAGTGCTGGTGCTTGTAAATTTAGTGGAGGTACTGTTTGAGCATTACTGTTAAATGTTAACTGAGTTGCGATTGATACATTTGTTGCTGATACGGTAGTTGCATAAACGTTTGTAGTTGATATTGTGTTTGAAATTTCAATACCGGTTGATGTTGTACTTAATTTTTGAGAATTGTCATAATATAACTCTACTGATCCATCTCCTCTAGTATATATACTTTCCTCTCCTGTTTTTGCTTGAATTCTAACATTCCCGTTGTCATCAGAAATAATTAAGTCACCTCCACTTCCAGATCTTATCCTATTAATTTTTGGTGGCCCAGATTCACGATAAATTCTAAGCTTTTCAGAACCAGTTCCAAAAACTAACTCCTTATCATCATAAACAACTAGACTACCGTCAGATATTGTAATGCCGTTTGTTGTAGAGCTTCCCACAGCTGTAACTGCTTCAAGTGTATTTGATACTTTTAATGAACTTAAATCTACTGTAGTTGATATAGTATTATTTTCAGGTAAAAGTTGGAGAATAGTCCCGCTTAATACTGCTGATATCGTTTGACTATCAGTATTAGTCATACTTAGAGTAACGTTATTACCTGAAGAAATACTTAAAATATTTCCCGTTAGTGATAGTGTTTGGCTATCTGTATTTGAACTTGTTCCTGCTGGCCCTGCTATTCCTTGAAGACCTTGAGGACCTTGAGGGCCTTGAGGACCTTGAGGGCCTTGAGGGCCTTGAGGGCCAGTTGTATTAATCACTCCTGAGTTAATTAATTCCCATCTAATTCCATCATAAAAATAAAAACCAGATGATCCATCAGTCTGATATAGCAATAACCCTGTTGCAGGGTTGTTTATGTTGTTTTTCTCACTTTCAGTAACTCTTGGAATTAAAATTCCCATACGATTTCCATCACCAATAATGTCTACCATTGCAGAAGGATCCGGATTAGATGTGCCAACACCAAACTGAGCTAAAGTAGTTTGAAAATTAATAATGCTCAAAAAGAGAAGGGTTATGTAAAATTTCGTTTTCATTATTCTATTTGTGTTCCTTTATCCTTTAAACCAATCTTTTTTTCTTTCCTGTTAGATTTTGATTTGAATTTGTAGGAAAGATAGAATTCGTGAGTAGAAGAATTAATGTTTGAAAATATTTTTCCATCTATTCTTGTAATACTAGTGTAACTATAACCAAATGAAAAATAAGAATTTATTGCTAAACCTACCATTAATCCAGAAGTTGGGGCTTGAATTGAAGCGTTACCAGAATTTATTAGTATTCCGCTACTACTAGGGCCAATCCAAAAAATATCCTCAAAGAATAAAAGTAAATTCAAATTATAATTAAGTGGAGCCCCTTTTACATACTTAAATAAATTATAGGGTTTAATGGCCCATTCATTGTTTAATTCAATTTCACCCCCTGCAGACAAATAAGTATGTTTAACTGTTTCGAATTGATCTGATGCCAAAAAAAATGGTATCGATAATCCAATATAAAATTGAGGTCTCCTATATAGAACACCGAATCCTATATTTGTCTGGAGCTGACTATAATCAGATCTTTCAAAAAAGGTGTCCCCATTATCAATTATACTTAATTCATTATTATTAAAATTAAAATTTGTAGAACTAATCTTTAACCCTAAAGATAGAAAGTGATCTTTCCTGTTTAGTTTTAGATGATAAGATAAATCAAATGATGCTGTTATTTGTTCCAAAGGACCGATTTGGTCATTTAATAGTTCAACTCCCCAACCAAGATTATAATTTTCAATATAGCTATTAAGACCGTAGGCTTGTGATTTAGGAGCTCCCTCTATGTCTATCCATTGTGCTCTATTTAAAATAAAAGCGTTGCTTTGGTTTTCAGTTCCAACATATGAAGGGTTGAATAATTGATTGGTGAAATTAAACTGAGTAAAAGCTATTTCTTGTTGACAATAACTAAATTTTTGTAATAAACAAACTACTACCAATATTAGTTTTTTCTTTCTCATATGTTTTATTGACTCATATCACTATTGATAAAGCCTTACCCAGTCAACTGTCATGCTAATTGGGAGTTCATTAGGATTTGTTATTTTACCAGGCCATTCATGTTCCATTTGTTGGTCAATAATTAAATAGTAAGGTTGGTCAAAAGGCCATTGATAGGTCCCAGCTCCTTCAATTTTTGGGTATTCATAGGATTTGATTCCGTTTATCGCATAAATTAATTTGTCTGGATACCAACTTAAACTATAAATATTAAAGTCAGTTGTATCAATTTTAGCAGTGGCATATTTCTTTGGTTCATTTTGATCTAACGAAATGGTATAATGATTATGTGTGGTTTGATACGCGAACTCATCGTGATTGAGTTTTTCCATAATATCCATTTCACCATTGTGTTGATTAGGGTATACTTCTTTTTCTGACAACAGCCATATTGCTGGCCACATGCCATAAGCTTGATCAAGTTTTGCACGAATCTCTACACGCCCATATTGAAAAGCGAATTTACCCCATGAAAAAATTCCTCCTGTAAGATAAGGCCGTGGATCTCCAGTCAGAGTATCAGTATTTATAATTCCATTCAAATGAATATTTTTTTCATCGAAAGTTACAACTCGCGAATCTGTAGCTGAAATATACCGAAAGCAATTTGTTACTTCCCTCCAGTTGTCTACTGGCACCTTCCATTTATCAGTGGTAAAAAGACCAATTCGGCTCCAAGTGAGAGTATCTAAAGTTCCTGTTTCAAATGATTCCTCCCATACTAATTCTAAATTAGTTGATTCGTTTCTCCTTTCTTCATTTTGTACATATATATAATTTTCAGTGAGTGTGAAAGGTTTTTTCTCACAGGAAAAAAGAAATAAAAGAGCACAAAAAACTAAGGTAAGATTACCAAAATTTAGACCATTTAATATTTTATCAATTCGAAATGGCTTTAAGATTAAACTGACTATTAATAAATATGTTTTAGATGTCATTTGAAATTTCAATAATAGTTTACAAAAACTATAAAAATAATTATACCATTAAAATATCGTTTTTCTAAGAATACATCTTTTTTTTTGACATAAAATGAACCTGAAAAGTTATTTTATAGTATTATAGTAGGTGTAAAATCACAAAATTTCACTTAATATGAAAAGAGTTTTTATTTTAACTGGATTGCTTTTTTTTGTAATAAATTCGTGTGGAGCCTTAAAATCATCTTCTAGAGCAAAAGATCAAAATGAAAAGTCGTATAACCTACCTCCTGATGTAAATTCTAATAAATATTCTAAAAAGCGGAATTAAAAAGCATCTAGAAATTCAAGCGACCCACGATAGGGAAGGTTTTTCTTTACATCAATAAAAGGCAAAAGGTTATTTGTTTATTCGACCATAGGCTTTCATTAGCTCTAGCACCTTCTTTTTTGGGAGCGAAGGAATTAGGCGCTCATTTTTGCCATGCATTGTTTTTGCTGTAAACAAAGAGTTGATAATGGCTTCTTCGGTGGCCTCAATGGTTGCTAAAAATAGGGGGCTTATGAATTCATTTTTTAGTAGTCGATGTTTATAAAGGGGCGCATCCACAGCTAGGGCTGCAATATTTTGTTGATCTACCGACAGGGCAATAACATAATCGCCACTGCCATTAGAAGCAATGCCTCCTGTTTTTGCTAACCCTAGAAGCGCTCTTTTAGCAACGCGTTCTAAATTTCTTGCGTCTAGTGGAGCATCCGTAATGACTACAATCATGCAAGATCCGTCCACGTCGTTTAAAACTGCCGTGTCGAAGCTAAACTTTTTAAGCTCCTGTCCTATAGGTACACCATTGATTTGAAGGACACCTCCAAAATTACTTTGCACCAATACACCCACGGTGTAACCTCCTAATGTTTTTGGGATTTTTCGCGAAGCGGTACCGATGCCTCCTTTAAATCCGAAGCAAATGGTACCTGTACCCGCCCCAACGTTCCCTTCGGCAACTGGACCGGTGGTGGCATTTTTCAGGGCATTAAAAACTGATTCTTCAGTAACGTGTCGCCCGCGGATATCGTTAAGATACCCATCGTTGGTTTCTCCCACTATAGGATTTACGGAACGCACATTTTCGTTTCCTTTTTGCTGTAGGGTGTAGCTTATTAAAGCGTCTGCTGCAGTTGGTACGCTAAGTGTATTGGTTAAAACAATAGGTGTTTCTATGTTGCCCAATTCTTTCACCTGGCTGTAGCCAGCAAGTTTCCCAAAGCCGTTTCCGATATACATCGCCGCAGGAACTTTGTTTTGATACATTCCCTTTTGGTGCGGGAAAATGGCTGTAACACCAGTACGAACACTATCCCCCTTTATTATCGTGCTGTGCCCGACTGCTACACCAGCAACATCTGTAATGGCATTAAATGCTCCTGTTTTAAAAACACCTATTGCAATGCCGTAGTCCCTCGCTCTTTGCCCTTGAGAAAGGCACCAAGAACTTTGAAGTAGAAACAGAAAAGCAAAGAAAAGGAGGCTGTTTTTTTTGCTCCTGTAGAACGTTTTGGAGGACGGCAGATAACAATCCACTACTAGTCGAGCTCTTTTATTTTCAAATTCCGCCACTGCACTTGTTGGCCAATTTGTGTACTGTCTCCAATGCTGTGGACTTGAAGTGCTATAAAGCCTGAGGCTTCCATAGTATCAACAATAGAAGCGGCTTTTACCCCATTAATCCAGGTGGAAATAGTGTCTTTTTCAGCACGTACTTTAAAATGATTCCACGCATTGTGTTTAAAGGCTTTTTGCCCTTCAGGGTTATCTTTTAAGGGCGCCAGCCAACCGCGTTTTCCCTCTTCATAAATACCTCCACTCCAGGCCCGTGGGCTAGGGTCAATTTCTATTTGATAGCCATGCACAATCCCGTTGAGGTAATCGGGTCTGGTATGACTACGAATTTGTACCCCAGAATTGATGTTATCTGCTACCAACACTTCGTATTCCAATTCAAAATTGGCATACTCTTTTTTTGTAGCTAAGAAAGAATTTGGAGTATTGGGAACACAAGTACCTGTGATACTATTGCCATTAAAAACGTAAGGGGCTTCCCCACCGTACTGCACCCAATCTTCCTCGGGGTTTTCAGAGGTTATTAGGGATACCCATTGTTGTTGTTTGCAGGAAAATAAGAGCATTGCTAAAAGCGCTATATAATATCTCATAGTAAACTATTTAATTGTGGAATATTATAAGGACTACGATAGAGTTTTGAACGTTTTAAATTGGCCTCATCATCATTGATAAAGCTTTCTTTTTCAGGATCCCACTCTACCATTCTATTTAGTTCATAGGCAATGTTGGCTATATGACAAATAGAGGCGGTACGATGTCCAATTTCAGCATCACAAACAGGTTGACTATTATTTTTTATAGCTTGTATCCAGTCCAACTGATGGTGTTCGGATTTGTAGAGTTGAATTTCATTAGCTCCAATGGTAGCCGAAACAATGTTTTCTGGGTCACTATCAAAAAAGTGTCTGCTGATATTTAGAGTACCTTTTTCTCCTTCAAAACGCACGGCATTGCCTCTACAAAAATCTTCATGTACCATTTCCACTCCATTGTCGTACATCATAGACAAACCTTTAACTGCATTGGGTTCTCGGGGAGGTGTAAACTTCACCGGCCCCGAATCGTCTTTCCCCAGGGCCCATTGGACAATGTCAAACATATGTGCCCCCCAATCAGCGATTATTCCGCCACCAAATTCTTTAAACCAACGCCAACGTGGGAAGAAATCGGCATCTACCAAAGTAGCATGGTAGGGTCGCATTGCTGCAGGGCCCACCCAACGG
The DNA here is from genome assembly GCA_011524905.1 of Flavobacteriales bacterium. Classification (GTDB taxonomy): domain Bacteria; phylum Bacteroidota; class Bacteroidia; order Flavobacteriales; family Flavobacteriaceae; genus UBA11891. Next base: position 1,128 of record WTJI01000025.1, on the reverse strand, counting down.
TCCCAATCGATGTGGGCTGGGGTAGGTTGGTAGGGTAATTTGCATTCGGAATAAGGGTTGCCAACGGACACGGATACCTTATTAATTTTCCCCAAATAACCGTTACGCACCAATTCACAGGCTTTTCTAAATTCCTTAATAGACCTTTGATGGCTTCCTGTTTGTAATATTTTGTTGTATTTGCGTGCCGCATTTACCATGGCTCTCCCTTCAACAATGGTGTGGGAGAGGGGCTTTTCACAATACACGTGTTTCCCTGCCGCCATAGCATCAATGGATGGCTTGGCATGCCAGTGGTCGGGTGTGCCAATGACAACAGCATCAATATCTTTTCGTGCCAACAAGTCTTCATAATTCAAATATTGTGCGAGATCTTTGGCCGTTTTTGGGGCATTGTTTTTTGTGGTTGCGGTAATGTAGCTCTTTATGAAGGCATCCATTTTTTTAGTGTTCACATCACTGGCTGCAATTACTTGTGTTTCTTTAAGACCAATGAAGATAGAAGCAAGGCCACGGGCTTGGGTCCCGGAACCGATAATTCCAATATTGAGTTTGTCGCTTGGAGGAATGTATCCTTTTCCTAAAACTTGTCGGGGGACAATGCTGATGCCTCCAGCGGCGATTAAGGTGTTTTTTAAAAATGCGCGTCGTTGGTTTTGTTTTGTTTTCATTCAATTGGTTTTTGAAGGAGTTTCCTTACAATATAGCGGATTCCTTTTTTATAACGAAATGGATAAAAATTAACCGTCATTAATTGCACACACAGCTCGACTTCTGAGCTCCCCTAACAATTTCTTTTGTATCTTTCTTAAAAACAAGCATGAGATCTCTTTTATGTACCGCAATTTTTCTTTTTTCTATTGTTGCTTTGCATGCTCAAGATTGGCCCAATTTGAGTCATTTTATAGAAAAAAATAAACAACTTCCTAAAAAGATAGAAGGAGAAAATCGGGTAGTGTTTATGGGGAATTCCATAACCATAGGCTGGTTGCAAACCCATCCAGATTTTTTTGACAAAAAACCCTATGTCAATAGAGGCATCAGTGGGCAAACCACTCCACAAATGCTTTTGCGTTTTAGGCAAGATGTAGTCCAACTTGAAGCCGATATCGTTGTTATTTTGGCGGG
>WTJI01000010.1 GCA_011524905.1 Flavobacteriales bacterium | reverse complement strand
GTAAAGATGCATTTTTAGCGATAGGTGGCAATAAAATATCGATAAACGGTCGATTTTTCGGATAACTGGTTAATACGCTCTTTTCTCTTTGCCTTCATAAAAATTCATAAATGCTCTGTTAACCATGCGATTACCACCTGGAGTTGGGTAATTGCCCGAAAAATACCAATCGCCCAAATTTTCTGGACAAGCATGGTGCAAATTGGGTATGCTCTGATAGATCACAGAAACTTCGGCTTTAATCGATTCATTTCGCAATAGCGCAGCAATCTTCTCTGAAATTTGGTTATCACTAAAAGCCTCATAAAAAGATTTAACATGATTGACAGCCATTTGTTCTTCGTCTTCTTTACAGCGGGCATAAATTTGATCTAAAACGGCTTGATGATTACCATTATCCTTGTGTAACTCTAGTGCGGCTTGAAAAGCAATAAAATCCTGCAACTTAGCCATATCTATACCATAACAATCGGGATATCGAATCTGTGGGGCGCTCGAAACCACAACTATTTTTTTGGGCCCCAAACGATCAAGCATTTTTAAAATACTTTTTTTCAGCGTGGTACCCCGCACAATACTATCATCAACAATAACTAAATTGTCCGATGGTTTCACAACGCCATAGGTTACGTCGTAAACATGGGCAACCAAGTCGTCACGACTCGAATCTTCAGTAATAAATGTTCTGAGTTTGGCGTCTTTTATTGCTATTTTTTCGATTCGTGGCTGCAAGGCAACCAATTTATCTAAATGGTCGTGATCAATATTTTTTCTATCGATCAATGCTTGAGTCAATTGTTGTTTCACATGGGTTTGTGCTGCCCCTACAATTCCATAAAAGCAAGTTTCAGCGGTGTTCGGAATGTAAGAAAAGACTGTGTTTTCTAAATCATTTTTAACTTCTTCCATGACTTTTGGAAAAATAAGCTCCCCTAATTTTTTGCGCTCAGCATATATGGTAGCATCGCTGCCCCGAGAAAAATATATACGTTCAAAAGAACAAGCCTTTTTGGCCAAAGGTGGAACTATCTCTTTTATACTTACATCACCATTTTTTTTGGTCAACAAGGCATGACCTGCAGGAAGTTCTTTAATACTTTTCAGTGGGACATCAAATACGGTTTGTATCACTGGGCGTTCTGATGCTACGACTACAACCTCCTCATTTTCCATAAAATAAGCAGGGCGAATACCCGCAGGGTCACGCAGCACAAAGGCGTCGCCATGTCCCAATAAACCCGCCATAGCGTAACCACCATCCCAATTTTTTGCTGCCTTACGCAGTACTTTGTGCATTTTGAGCCGCGCAGCGATATGAGGAGAAGCTTCCGCTTTGGTAAAACCTTCAACCTTCAATTTCTTGTAAATCTTAGCTACGGCATCATCTAAAAAATGACCAATTTTTTCCATTACAGTAATGGTGTCAGCTCTTTCCTTGGGATGCTGCCCTAGTTCTACCAAATTATCAAAAAGCTCATTAACATTCGTCATGTTAAAGTTCCCTGCGACAATTAGATTACGATGCATCCAGTTGTTTTGGCGGAGAAAGGGGTGCACACTTTCTATACTATTTTCACCATACGTGCCGTAGCGAACATGTCCCAAAAGTAATTCACCCACGTATGGGGCCGTTGTTTTTAGGCGCTCTGGATCCTGTAGCAGACTTGGGTCTTGTTTGATATGGTGGTGAATTCTTTTATTGATTTTTTTGAAAATAGACTGTATGGGTTGGTCGTCATTAGAACGTACTCGGCTAATGTAGCGCTGTCCAGGAGACACATTAAATTTGATACTGGCAAAACCAGCACCGTCCTGGCCACGGTTGTGCTGTTTTTCCATCATCAAATACATTTTATTTATTCCATAAAGTGCTGTGCCGTATTTTTTTTGATAGTATCCCAGTGGTTTTTTAAGGTGAATTAGGGCTATCCCACATTCATGTTTGATATGATCACTCATTGATATTTTTTTAACCCAGTGCTATTTCAAAACGTGTCAGTTGATCAAAAGCTGCCAATCGTTGTTGAATCCGCTTTTGACTTAAGTCAATTAAATTTTCAGGGCCAAATTTTTCTACTGTAAACGAAGCCATCGCAGAGGCGTAAATAATTGCCGATTTCATCGCATCGAACGAAATATCACCTAGCTGGGCCAAATATGCCGCAAAGCCTCCAACAAAGCTGTCGCCAGCACCAGTAGGATCAAAAATCTCTTCTAAAGGCAATGCAGGGGCACAAAAAACCTGATTGTCATGAAACAACAAAGCGCCATGTTCTCCTTTTTTGATAATGACATACCTCGGTCCACTCTTTTGGATAAGTTTGGCTGCTTTCACCAACGAATTTTGCGCTGTTAATTGACGAGCTTCTTCATCATTGATACAAATCACATCTACTCTTGGGAGCAATGCATCAAGTTCTTGACGATTGTTATCCATCCAAAAATTCATCGTATCCATAATGACCAATTTGGGTTTGGTCGTAAGCTGATCTAAAACACTCGCTTGATTTGAGGGGTTCAAATTGCCCAGTAGAACAATATCAGATGCTCTCCAGTTTTCTGGCACTTTGGGGTCAAATTGTGTTAAAACATTTAATTCTGTGACCAGGGTTGTGCGCGTATTTAAGTCATTATGGTAGCGTCCACTCCAAAAAAAAGTTTTTTCACCCGCAACAATTTCAACACCCGTCAAATCTATATTTCGATTTTTCAAAAGCGTCAAATGCTCCGCTTCAAAGTCTTCACCAACTATGGAAATTACTCCAATTTCAACATCCAATTGGCTCGCTGCTAGAGCTATGTAAGTGGCACAGCCCCCTAATATTTTATCTACCTTGTCAAAAGGCGTTTCAAGAGCATCATAAGCCATGGTGCCCAATACAAGAAGTTTGTTTTTCATATGCCACAAATATACGACAAGTTCATGCTAGAATAACTTTGTCTAATTCTGGATTGGATACGCTTTTTCATAGTACAGATCTTTCACTTTATTTTTGGATTTGGCTGCTTTTACTGCTAATTGGTCACACCATTCGTTCTGTGGATGTTGATTGTGTCCCTTAATCCATTGAAAATGGACCTTATGCTTGCGATATACCTTCAAAAATCGCCGCCATAAATCTGGGTTTTTTTTATCCTTAAATTGTTTTTTTTCCCAACCAAAAACCCATTTTTTTTCAACAGCATCCACTACATATTTTGAATCCGAATACACCACAACTTCCATAGGCGCTTTTTGTAACAACTCTAAACCCACAATCACAGCCATCAACTCCATTCTATTGTTGGTTGTTCGCTCAAAACCTTGAGAAAAAGATTTTTGATATTGTTGACCAGCCCATTCCAAATGAATTCCATACCCTCCAGGCCCAGGATTCCCCAGAGCTGAGCCATCTGTGTATAGATAAATTGTTTTAGCCATCTGTATCAAAAATAGAAGCTATTATTTTTGGGAAATGCGCATACTCAAGCTGGTGGACTTTTTTCGCAATACTTTCTGGTGTGTCACTTTCATTTAATTTGACTCGCGATTGAAAAATTATATCTCCAGCATCATACACTTCATTGACATAGTGTATCGTAATTCCAGTTTCAGATTCTCTATTTTCCCACACGGCTTTATGCACATGTTGACCATACATACCTTTTCCTCCGTATTTTGGCAGTAAGGCTGGATGGATATTAATGATTTTTCGTGGGTATGCCTCAACAAAAGATTGTGGAATTAACAGTAAAAAACCTGCTAAAACAATACCATCTATCCCACGTGACTGGAGTAAATTTAACAGTGCACCTGATCGCATCGCACTACTTTCGAACACATTGACATGATAGCCATATGTTGCCATCCTTTGAATGACACCTGCATCTTTATTATTGGTCCAAATGCTATCGATACACAAACCCTCGTTCTCTTTAAAGAAATGGTGGATGTTTTCAATATTTGTTCCACTTCCAGAAGCAAAAAAACCTATTTTTTTCACAAAATTATTTTTCTTGAGGCCAACAATGACAAGACCTAACAAAACATACAATACAAAGTAAAGTCATATTTTTAAGCGTTACGGTTGTTTTCCTTTAAAGTTTTTTATTTTTGTCCACAACAATTAAACTTTACATCATGTCAGACATTTCATCACGCGTCAAAGCCATTATCGTTGATAAATTGGGAGTTGACGAAAATGAAGTTGTTTCAGAAGCAAATTTCACCAACGATTTAGGTGCAGATTCACTTGATACAGTGGAACTCATCATGGAGTTTGAGAAAGAATTTGATATTCAGATTCCTGACGACCAAGCCGAGAATATAGCTACGGTTGGTCAAGCTATCCAATTTATTGAACAAGCAGAATAAACTTGTAGTGCCATGAATCCAAGACGCGTAGTAGTTACTGGATTGGGCGCCCTTACTCCTATTGGCAATACCCTCCCAGCATACTGGGAGGGTTTGTTGTCTGGAACCAGTGGAGCTGCACCCATCACTTACTTTGATGCAAGCCTATTTAAAACTCAGTTCGCATGTGAGCTAAAAGGGTTTGACCCTTTGGCACATTTCGACAGAAAAGAAGCACGAAAAATTGATCGCTTTGCGCAATATGCTATAGTGGCCACCGATGAGGCTATTGCTGATTCTCAACTTGATTTGGCATCCATCGACAAAGACCGGGTCGGCGTTATTTGGGGAGCTGGCATAGGAGGATTAGAAACTTTTCAAAACGAAGTACTCAACTATGCCCAAGGCAATGGATCCCCTCGATTCAATCCGTTTTTCATACCAAAAATGATTGCGGACATCGCACCTGGACTCATTTCTATTAAATATGGATTTGCAGGTCCTAATTTTGCTACCGTGTCAGCCTGTGCCTCCTCAGCTAATGCATTAATAGATGCACTTAATTACATCCGTTTGGGCTATGCAGATGTGATGGTTAGTGGTGGATCTGAAGCTTGTGTGACAATCGCTGGGATGGGTGGTTTCAACGCTATGCATGCCCTTTCTACTCGTAACGAAGACCCTCAAACAGCCTCCCGGCCTTTTGATAAAGACCGCGACGGTTTTGTTTTGGGAGAAGGTGCGGGTAGCTTGATCTTGGAAGAATACGAACATGCAGTGGCGCGCGGAGCTACCATTTATGCTGAATTGATAGGAGGCGGTCTTTCGGCTGATGCCCACCACATGACAGCACCACACCCGGAAGGATTAGGTGCCATCAAGGTAATGCACAACTGCTTGAAGGATTCGGGCATACAGCCCGAAGAAGTTGATGCCATTAATATGCATGGAACTTCTACGCCACTAGGAGACATTGCGGAGTCTAAAGCCATCAAAGAAGTTTTTGGAGAACACCTGTATTCGATGAATATCAATTCAACCAAGTCCATGACGGGTCACTTACTAGGTGCTGCAGGTGCCATTGAAGCTATTGCTTCAATTATGGCGATTAAACATCAAGTAGTTCCGCCAACAATCAACCACCAAACGGCAGACGAAAACATAGATCCAAAAATCAACTTCACCTTCGGCAAGCCTCAAAAAAGAGAAATTAATGTAGCCCTTTCCAATACATTTGGTTTTGGAGGTCATAATGCTTGTGTTGCATTTAAGAAAATTTTATAATTTGAAGGAGTGAATTTATTTAGCACCTTATTAAAACCCCGTTTGAAACCAAACGGGGTTTTTTATGATCAAATAAAAAGCATTCTCGGCTTTACCCCCAAGGTCATGGCGATTTATGAAGAGGCATTTACCCATCGCTCAATGAACCTTAAAAATGATAAAGGAAATTCTGTAAATTACGAAAGACTTGAGTTTTTAGGCGACGCCATGCTTGGGACTATTGTTTCCGCCTATCTTTTTGAACAATATGACAGCGCTAAGGAGGGAGAACTAACCAATTTAAGAGCCAAAATTGTCAGTAGAGAAAATCTAAACGCCATCGGTCAAAAAATGGGATTGATGGAATGGGTCGAAAGCACACACCCCAAAGCTAGTTTTGGGGCAGATATACACGGTAATTTGCTTGAATCTTTGGTAGGTGCTGTTTTTGTTGAAAAAGGATATGAAGGCTGTAAACGATTTGTTCTGAAAAAAATTATTGATCCCTATGTCAATCTTGAAACCCTCGACACTCGAATACTGAGTTATAAAAGTACTCTAATTGAATGGGGACAAAAAAACAAGGTAAAAGTAAAATTCTATACCAAAAAAGATGAGGGTTTGGACCCGAATATAAATTATGCTTCGATTATCAAAGTTGACGATCGTGTGTTGGTTAAAGCCAGAGAAATTTCTAAAAAGAAATCCGAAGAAAAAGCAGCCAAAAGAGCTTACTACAAACTCAACCTATAAATTTTGGCCAAGCATTATCTACTAGACCCCATAGAAAAAGAATCCTATCGGTTGTGGGCCATCCATAGCAGTTTAGCAGATTATCAAGTGGCTTTTTTGTTGAACAAGCATTGTCAAACCCAATTCAAGAGAGAGAAACAACCCATTCTTTGGGGTAATAATGACGTTCCATTTGAGTGTTTTTTATGGGAAGTTCCAGGTGAAGGGGTTGACTTACTTCTTGTAACCAATCGAACCCAAATTGAAGAAAAAAATTCGGGTACGGAAATTGCTTTGTTTGAACTTCCCCAAACAAAAGAAGTATATTTGACCAACCAATTGAAACATGTTGATTTTTTTATCATGCAATACTACAGAGCACCACTTCACGACTTTACCAAGTCACTCCAAAGCATTCCTGGTATTGAAATGATTTATGAAATTTTACCTGATAAACAACCTGCCGAATTGAATTTAATACGAAATTAATGCGAAAGAAAACCAAAATTGTTGCCACGCTTGGACCAGCCTCAAATGATCCGGAAGTAATGCAACAACTCATTGAAAAAGGAGTAGACGTATTCAGAATCAACTTTTCACACGCCCAACACGAGGATGTGAAAGAAAGAATTGCCTTGATCAGGAGCTTAAATGAAAAACTCAATGCCAACACCTCTATTCTGGCCGACTTACAAGGACCTAAACTACGTGTAGGTGAAATGGAAGAAGGTACTGTCGTTGAAGAAGGTGACGAGGTACGCTTCCTAACTGACACCCCTTTTGTGGGCAATCGGGAAAAAGCTTACATGACCTATAAAAACTTTCCTAACGATGTAAAAGCTGGAGAAAAAATTCTATTGGACGATGGTAAACTTATCTTCGAAGTTGTTCGAACGGAAGACCAAGCCGTTGTTGCTAGAGTGATTCAAGGTGGACCATTCAAATCTAAAAAGGGTGTGAATCTACCCAACACTGCTGTTTCCCTGCCAGCATTAACTAAAAAAGATATTGAAGATGCCAAATTTGCCATCTCTCAAGATGTGGACTGGATTGCGCTTTCCTTTGTCCGTAACAGTCAAGATCTATTGGACTTAAAGCTGCTTATAGAGCAAGAATCAGATCATAAAATTCCCATTATTTCTAAAATAGAAAAACCAGAAGCCATAGAAAATATAGAAAAAATCATAGCTTATAGCGATGGTTTGATGGTAGCACGGGGAGACTTAGGGGTTGAAATCCCTGCGGCAGAAGTGCCTTTGATTCAAAAAAAACTAGTTTTAGCAGCCAAAAAAGCACGAATTCCAGTCATCATTGCCACCCAAATGATGGAAACCATGATTGACAGTCGTACAGCTACCCGAGCAGAGGTGAACGACGTGGCCAATTCCGTTATGGATGGAGCCGATGCCGTCATGTTGTCTGGAGAAACCTCAGTTGGGAAATATCCGGTACAAGTCATCGAAACCATGTCTGCTATTTTACAAAGTGTTGAACATTCTGAACTCATTCAAGTACCACACCAGCCACCGACGATCCGAACAAATAGGTATATTACCAAGTCTATTTGTTATCATGCGGCACACATGGCCAATGAAATAAATGCCAAAGCTATATGCACCCTGACCAATAGTGGTTATACCGCCTTTCAAATTTCAGCTTGGCGCCCCCAATCACATGTGCTGGTTTTTACTTCAAACAAAAGAATTCTTACCCAATTGAACTTACTCTGGGGAGTAAAGGCTTTCTATTATGATGCCTTTGAGAGTACCGACAATACCGTACAACAAGTCAATGCTATTGCTCAAGATAAAGGCTACGTAGAAAAAGGTGATATGTTAATCAATTTGGCGGCTATGCCCATAAAAGAAAAAGGAATGGTCAATACCCTGCGCGTTTCTGTTATTTAAAACGGAAACTGCAATTGCGCACTCAACGGACTATCTTTTTCTGCAGAGGCACCTTTTGATTTTTGTCCCTTTAAGTTAGACAAAGCCACCCCGATTAATCGAACTGAGTCTTTCAATTTTTCTTGGTACAAAAGCGCTTTACTGTGGTCTAAAATTAGACTTTTGTCTGCAATATAATGGGTTAAGGTTTTGCTGCGGGTTTGTATTGTAAAATCACTGTATTTAATTTTTACGGTAATGGTTTTTCCAGCGCTCTTATGCCTTTGGATTCTGCGGTCGAGTGCTTCTGTGATTTCTTTTAATTTTTCTTCTAAAAAAATCTCACTGGTTAAGTTTTGGGAAAAGGTACGTTCAGCCCCTATAGATTTTGGAACTCGCTCTGGCTTTACTGGACTGAGGTGTATGCCTCGAACAACCTGATAAAAGTGATTCCCTGATTTGCCAAAATGTTCTCTTAAAAAGCTTTCTGTTTGGGATTTAAGATCCTTGCCCGTGAAAATTCCCAGTTGATACATGCGTTCCTTGGTCTTTTTTCCAACTCCATAAAATTTTTTAATCTCCAATTGCGCCAAAAAATCAAGTACTTCTTCGGGCGGAATCGTTTTTTGACCATTAGGTTTGTTCCAATCGCTTGCAATTTTAGCCACAAACTTATTGATAGAAATCCCAGCAGAGGCTGTTAATCCTGTTTGATCGAAAATCTGCTGCCTAATTTCTTGGGCGATGAGCGTTGCAGAAGGGTTTTTGAATTTATTTTGCGTTACATCTAAATAGGCCTCATCCAAAGAAAGGGGTTCAACTAAATCGGTGTAGCGATAAAAAATAGTGCGAATCTGATTGGATACTTCTTTGTATCTATCGAATCGTGGCGAAACAAATACCAATTCTGGACAAAGCCGCTTGGCTAGACGACCACTCATAGCAGAACGCACACCAAATTTTCTTGCCTCGTAACTGGCTGCTGCTACCACACCTCTATCTTCACCGCCCCCTACTACCAATGGGATTCCTTTAAGATCGGGCTGGTCGAGCTGTTCCACCGAAGCGAAAAAGGCATCCATATCTACATGAATGATTTTTCTTTTGTCTTGCTCACTTTTAGTCATCACTTTTCCATTGGGTCAATACAAAGTAAGCAGCTATTTTTGAAACAAATCTTTTCCGACCTATGAATCTAGAAATTGAAAGAAAGTTTTTGGTAAACAACGACAGCTATCTAAATCATACTACTGCTGTTTGGGAAATTAAACAAGCTTATTTGAGTAAAGACCCAGTGCGAACAGTTCGTGTCCGAGTTGCCAACAATCAAGCATGGATTACTGTTAAGGGAAAATCTAGTGACAACGGCTTAGTCCGAACAGAATGGGAAAAAGAAATTTCCGTCAAAGAGGCCCAAGAGTTGTTGGCTTTGTGTCTGCCTCACCCCATCCAAAAAAAGCGCTATATCGTTCCTTATCAAGGATTGGAGATAGTAGTTGATGTCTTTAAAACCCCAAAAGTGATGACCCTTGCCGAAGTTGAACTGCCCACAGCGGACACTGTTTTCAAACCACCCCAATGGTTGGGAAAAGAAGTAACGGGTGACCCTGCTTATTATAACTCACAACTCTGATTCATAAGTGCGAAAGACTTCACAGACTTGCACCCTATAGTGACTGTATGCTTTTTCTTTTCCATACTGTTGTGCGACCAGATGTTCTGCATTCTTTCGCCAAGCCATTAAAGCCTCTTGACTTTCCCAATAACTAATCGTCACCCCTGCACCGTCGGGATTGCGATAACTTTCTAAACCTTTATAGCCAGGCTGCTCGTGCGCTAATTCTCGTAAACTAGCGGATAATTGCTGGTAAAATGTATCACTCTGATCCCTTAACTGATTGGTGAAAATCACTGCATAATAGCGTGTTTTCATTCGTCCCGGTAGATTTTGACAGTCAGTTTGCCTTGCGCATCCATATGCGCCCGATACATTCCAGGGGTATTCATTTCCATGGCAACATTACCTTGATTATCTAATCCAACAACACCGCCATCGCCTCCTAATTTTGCTACCTTTCCATGAATCACTTCATGAGCGGCTTCTTGAATAGACAATCCTTTATAAGCCACCAAAGCGGCGATGTCATGGGCCACTACCGAACGAATAAAATATTCTCCCCAGCCCGTAGCGGAAATCCCACAACTCGCATTATTGGCATAAGTTCCTGCACCAATAATAGGTGCATCACCGATACGATTCCACTTTTTATTAGTCATACCGCCTGTAGAAGTTCCTGCAGCCAAGTTACCCATCTTATCTAAAGCTACACATCCAACGGTTCCTATGCGCTGTTGCTGTAAAAATGCTGAAGACAGCAGCGCTGCAGAAGTCTGATTCGCAGCGGCTTCTTCGGCCTGAACGCGTTCTAGGGCCTTTTTACGCCTTTCGGTCAAAAAGTAATCTGCTTCTTCTTGTGCCAATCCTTGTTGGGCAGCAAACTGATCAGCACCTGCCCCGGATAACATCACATGAGGGGAATCGTTCATCACTCTAATGGCAGCACTGATTGGGTTTTTGATCGTTCTAGCACCTGCAATGGCCCCAGCGTCAAGTTGAGCACCATCCATAAAAGAAGCATCCAATTCCACTTCCCCTTCTGCATTTAATACAGCACCTTTACCTGCATTGAACAGGGGTGAATTTTCCATTACATGAATTGTTTTCTCCACTGCTTCTGTGCTTGTTCCCCCAGCAGCTAGTATAGCATGTCCCGTGGCAACTGCTGTTTGTAATATCTCCCGATAAGCCTTATCCATTTCTGGGGTCATATTTTTCCTAAGTATGGTTCCCGCACCGCCATGTATCACAATTCCAAAAGCCTTTTCGGGTTCGCTATTTTGTTGTTTTGTCATGGGCCCTTGACATCCTATCAAAAGCATAACTGCTGAAAAAAGAATAAGTCGCATCGTATTTGTATTTTCCTCCAAGGTAGGAATTTTCCACCCAAGCATTTACGCCACGATTAAATATTTAACTGTTACTAAGCCATATTATTTATGTACATTTATTTCCATCCTAAATAACTTAAAATGACACACAATATCGCATCCGCAATAGAAGAACTAGGACTATCTACAAACCAGAAGGGGGTGTCGACAGGCGTGCATTGGACAGGCAACGGGAAACCCATCCACTCTGAGTCACCTGTAGATGCTGCCCCAATTGGAACCGTCAGCACAGCTTCTTTAGAAGACTATGACACAACCCTAAACACCGCTATAGAAGCATTTGAAATATTCCGCAAGATACCTGCACCAAAACGCGGTGATTTATTGCGTCAATTTGGCGACAAACTACGAGCCAAAAAAGTGGCCCTTGGTACTTTAGTGTCCTATGAGATGGGAAAATCTTTTCAAGAAGGCTTGGGAGAGGTTCAGGAAATGATAGACATCTGTGATTTTGCCGTGGGATTGTCTCGTCAATTACACGGTTTTACGATGCACTCCGAACGCCCTCAACACCGTATGTACGAACAATACCACCCTTTGGGGGTCGTTGGAATAATTTCTGCTTTTAATTTTCCTGTGGCAGTTTGGAGCTGGAATGTTGCATTGGCATGGATTTGTGGGAATGTTTGTGTGTGGAAGCCTAGTGAGAAAACGCCTTTTTGTAGTCTTGCTTGTCAAAATATTATTAGTGCGGTTTTTGCTGAAAATGATTTACCTGAAGGGATATCTTGTTTGCTCAATGGCGACGCAAGCGTGGGTCAATGGCTGGCCGAAGACCCAAGAGTAGCCTTGGTTTCTGCCACAGGATCGACTACCATGGGTAAAAGCGTAGCGCAAACTGTCGCTAGTCGATTGGGGAAATCCCTCTTAGAATTGGGTGGCAACAATGCCATTATCATCACCCCCGAAGCGGATTTGTCTATGACCTTGGTTGCTACAGTTTTTGGTGCAGTTGGCACTTGTGGACAACGATGTACCTCTACCCGCAGACTTATTGTCCATGAAGATATATATGATGCCGTGGTTTCGGGGCTTCAAAAAGCCTACCACCAATTAGCCATTGGTAACCCCTTGGATGAAAAAAATCACATGGGTCCTTTGATTGATAAAGCCGCTGTAGAACAGTATTTATCTGCTTTAGAGGAAGTTGAAAAACAAGGCGGAAAATGGATTGTTAAAGGCGGAGCACTAGACGGTGTTGGTTATGAAAGTGGTTGCTATGTCAAACCAGCCATTGCTGCAGTGACAGCCAATATCCCTATTGTGCAGCACGAAACCTTTGCACCCTTGCTTTATGTTATTCCATATCAAGGTGGGATAGAAAATGCCATAACTATTCAAAATGATGTGCCGCAGGGACTTTCTTCTGCTGTAATGACAAAAAATATGCGTGAAGCAGAAACTTTTCTCTCACATTGGGGCAGCGATTGTGGTATTGCCAATGTCAATATTGGAACATCGGGCGCGGAGATCGGTGGCGCGTTTGGCGGTGAAAAAGAAACAGGGGGCGGTCGTGAAAGCGGGTCTGACGCTTGGAAAGCCTATATGCGAAGACAAACCAATACCATCAATTTTTCAACGGAATTACCCCTCGCACAAGGGATAAAATTTGAACTCTAAAGAAAATAAAATAGCTTTGTAACAAAGATAGAACTTATGTATGCCATCCTTCAAACCGTTCACTCCTTTTGGGCCTATTTTGTGCTGCTACTATTGTTAGTCGCAACCGGAAATGCCTTACTTGGACGTGCCCAAAATAAAGATTTTGCGACTCGAGATTTACGAATTTCCCTTTTTGGGTTGATTTTTTCTCACATACAACTCCTTATTGGAATCATACTTTATTTTGTTTCGCCTTGGTTTCAGCAATGGTCACAAGGTATAGGAGCCGTCATGAAAGACCCAACGTCACGATTGTACTTGGTTGAACACCCTACCACAAATATCCTTGCCATTATCTTAATAACAATGGGGTGGTCAATGCACAAACGGCAAAACCAAGATGTCAAAAAATTCTCTCGAATTGGTATATTTTATGGCTTGGGACTTATTTTGCTTTTAAGTCGTATTCCTTGGCAAAGCTGGTTGGGATAAACACAGACACCTTTGAAAAGCCACAAATCTACACCGACCACCATCTCTGTTTTGGGCGGCGGAAGCTGGGGAACAGCCTTGGTCAAAATATTAACCGATAACGGGCATCGTGTTTTTTGGTATATCCGAGATGCTGCCGTGATTACACATATTGAACAAAAGCAAACCAATCCCAACTACTTGCCCAAGCTTAAGTTATCGACGGAACGCTTGGAACTTAGTACCAATCTAAAATGGATCGTAGCACAAAGCCAAAACTTGCTGCTAGCCATTCCATCGGCATTTATTGGTCCCGTTTTAGAAAAAATTCAACCTCAATTAAAAAATAAAGTAGTCCTATCTGCCGTAAAAGGAATTGTTCCAACTTCGGAGTTGGTGGTGGGAGAACACTTAGAAAAACATCTTCAAATACCAAAGAAAAATATCGGAGTTATTGGTGGACCCAGCCATGCAGAAGAAGTTGCTCGCAAGAAATTATCTTATCTCACTTTGGCTTTTAGTAGCAAAAAACAAGCCCAGCTGTGGGCCGAGCGCTTGGCCTGTGACTACATCCGAACCAAAGCGGCTACGGACACCATTGGAATTGAATATGCCGCTATGCTTAAAAATATCTATGCCCTTGCAGCAGGTATTGCTTCGGGCTTAGGCTACGGTGATAATTTCAATAGTGTTTTGATCTGTCAAGCCGTAAGAGAGATGAAACGCTTTATCAGAACCATTTATGGGAAAAAACGCAATATCAACCATGCCGCTTATTTAGGTGATTTACTGGTGACTGCATTTTCACAACACAGCCGAAATCGAAATTTTGGGGAATGGATCGGAAAGGGCTACAGTGTTGCAATGACACAAGACAAACTCAAAATGGTCGCAGAGGGATTTTATGCTGTTGCCTCTGCTGTTCAACTCAACAAAGGCCGAACTGACATTGCTATTATCGAGGCGGTTTATGCCATTCTATATTTGGAGCAAGACCCCAAAGAGACCTTCGAAAAATTAGCAAATGAAATTTCTTAAAGGCTTGCCTTAAACTGATTAAGAAAGCGCACATCGTTTTCAAAAAACAGTCGTATATCCCCGATTTGATATAGTAACATTGCGATACGTTCAATGCCCATACCAAAAGCGTAACCCGAATATTTATCAGGGTCAATCCCACAATTGGACAATACATTGGGGTCAACCATCCCACAACCCATAATCTCGAGCCAGCCTGTTCCCTTGGTAATTCGGTAATCGGTCTCTGTTTCTAGTCCCCAATAAATATCGACTTCGGCTGATGGCTCTGTAAAAGGAAAGTATGACGGACGCAAACGGATTTTAGATTTACCAAATAATGCCTTAGTAAAATAGAGTAACATCTGCTTAAGATCAGCGAATGAAACTTTTTCGTCAATGTAAAGTCCCTCAATTTGATGAAAAATGCAGTGGGCGCGTGCTGAAATCGCTTCATTACGAAAAACACGCCCTGGTGAGATGGTTCGAATCGGAGGGGTATTGTTTTCCATATATCGTACCTGCACAGAAGATGTATGGGTACGCAGTAAGATATCAGGATCTGTTTGAATAAAAAAAGTGTCCTGCATGTCTCTTGCTGGATGATATTCGGGTAAATTAAGGGCTGTGAAATTATGCCAATCATCTTCAATTTCGGGCCCCTCGGATATGGAGAACCCTACTTGAGAAAAAATATCTATGATACGATTACGCACCAATGAAAGGGGATGGCGACTTCCCATTTCAACAGGGAATGCTGGCCGAAAAGGGTCAGCTATAGTTCCGACTTGTTGCGCATTTTTTGTAGCGGCTTGCAGGGTTTTGACCTTGTCTGTTACAGCCTGTTTGAGACTGTTTAACAGTTGTCCATATTCTTTTTTTTCGGCAGCTGGTACTGTACGAAAGCTCGCAAAGAGAGCATTTAATATACCTTTTTTGCCTGCATATTCTATTCGAAAAGCCTCAACCGCTTCGGCTGTTTCTGCCGTAAAAGCTTCCACAGCTTCAAGATGTTTTTGTACCTGATCTATCATGCAGCAAAATTAAACGATTTATTCAATCAAACCGCTGTCCATAAAATAATCTACTATTGCTGATTTCATCAGAATCCCTTGCTCGCCAGGTTTCAAATTTGGTAATGGCTCTACCAGTTCGAAATGAGGCCAGCCATCAGCGTCATAATGGACAAAGCGATAATAGCCATAAGGTTCTAGCACCCTACAAATCCCTATGTGAATGAGATTGACATTATCATCTTTTTTGAACCGTTTATGGACTTGACCCAGTTCCTGCAGACCTATCATGTACAGGATACCCTCAACATCCATATCATCACCATCGGAGAATTTTTGGCTAAGTATTTTGACAAGCGCTTCCCAGCGTTGTTTAACTAATGAGGGTTGTACAGCTTTTGGCATAGGCTAAATATAAACGCTTCAACTTTCTAAACCAGTCAAAAAAATGAAAATCTATTCTTTTTTCAAATACGATAAATCCAACTTAATCCTTTTGAAAATTTTTATCTACCACAAACCCGATAGTTTGTAAATCCTTCATTGCAATTCCCCAAAAATTTCCCCACCTTGCTTCCATGAGTATCAACCCCATTGATTTAGTATTGGCCCTTTTTTTGGGCTTTGGTTTTATTCAAGGATTTCGGAAAGGCTTACTGGTTGAAGTAGCATCTTTAGCGGCATTAGTTTTTGGACTTTGGGGTGCTTTTTTGTTTGCCGACTTGGCCAAAAGCACTCTTCAAAATTATTTTGACCTTAATCCAGTCATACTCAATGCAACGGCTTATTTAACAGTATTTATTGGCATCGCATTTGCCATTTCACTTGTTGCCAAAGCACTGACCAAAATCATTCACTTGGTCGCATTGGGACCAATAAATCGATTGTTAGGTGCTCTTTTTGGCGTGCTAAAAATCGGGATGATGCTTAGCGCTTTCCTTTACCTTATCTTCCGCATCAACGTCTTAATCACCCTACTCGATCCTACGCTTCTAAACGAATCTTTGCTTTATGAGCCCATTCTATCTTTGGGACGATTTTTATTTGAATGGGTTATTGATATGGAAACTGTAGAACTTCCACCTGCTTTGATTTAGAGGGAACGAATATTGGCGTTGAAAACCCAACCTTCAGCACCATTAGCGATACGAATTTTTTGCCAGTCTTGAAACACTTCCAAAATCTCAACTTTGGTACCTTCGTGCAACACAAAAGCAGCATCTGACCGTGTATTGGGTTCAGTTTTAACATCTATTCGCTCAGAAAATATGATTGCAAACTCCCTTTGTGCCATCTGATGGTATTTGACATAAGCAGTAGAAAAAGCGCCCAAACTCAAAAGAGCAAAGCTTAGTCCTAAAATAAATAGACGTTTTTTGGTACGGACTGCTTTTTGGAGCAAATAGGCAATCATTAGAAAGAAAAAAAACCATATAAATAATACACTCAATAAGCTCCACTGCTGGAGAGAAAAAATAGACATCCACGCTTGTTGCCAGGCTGCTATTTGTGTAATTGGCAATTGCTCGATTGCATCAACAGTCATGTTTTTGGCGAAGAGGATGTTGTTTTTTAAGTCAGCATCATCTGGGTCTAGCATAAGTCCTTTTTCAAAATAATATATACTTTCAGCCACTTGGTTCATGCGGTAGTAAGTATTGCCTAAATTATAATATAAAGCCGCAGATTCTTCACCGGCTTCTATGGCTTTTAAATAGGCACCTTGAGCTTGCTTGTAAGCGGCATTTGTATAAGCTGTATTCCCTTTTTGGAACCATTCTTCTGCAGATTGCCCGATAAGAACAGTTGTTCCACATAGAAATGCAATTATGAATGTGAATCGCTGTATTCTCATAACTTTCTATCTAATTGGGTGATGATTCGTACTGCATTTTGATAGTCTTGATTGATTTGTACCTCTGAAGAAGGAGCAAATCGTGCCTTTTCACAGTTTTGCAATAACTGGACAAAATCATTTGTTGTTTCTGTAGCGATGCCACGATCTAGCAGGGTAGCTATAATTTTATCTTTATTGAAATCTTGAGTTTCGATTTTCAATTTGGCTCTCAGATAATTGTGTAGTGCGGCTTCCAGCGCTTCATAAAAGCGGCTTTTATCCCCTATCGTTTTTTTGGCAGTCCCTAAATATTTTCTTGCCAATCTGCTGGCAGCTTTTTGTTTCTGACTTAGAGCATCAGGACGGCGACCCGCAATCCATCTCAACAAGGGAATACCAATTAACAATAGAACTATGGGGAGCATTAACAACAAATAATACAATCGGCTACCCCAAAAGGAAGATTTATCTATGGGCTGCCAATCGGCTTGTAATTGAATAAAACCAAATTTAGCGTTAGGGCTATTTATTATATTGGTAGCCGAGGGTTTTGGTGTCGAAGAGGTTTGTGCCAATGGTCCTTCAAATACGTTAACTATAAAATCTTTTGATAGAATGCGCGCATAGGTACCCGTTTTAGGATTAAAATAGCTAAATGAGATGGGAGCGATAGGATATTTCCCTTGATACTGGGGTACAATGGTATAATTATCTTGGATCAGACCTTGCATTCCTTTAAGGTTAACTTTTACGTCTTCTTCATGCTCCGGCTCATATACTTCAAGGGTATTAGGCAGGCGCAGCTTGGGTAGATCAAAAAGTTTTAGATTCCCTGTTCCAGTTACTTTGATACGAGCCTGAAAAGATTCTGATGCTTTTAAGGAGGTTTTATTTAGCAATACATCGAAATTAAAATCGCCTACAGCGCCACTAAAATCCTCAGGTTGCCCTTGTATTGGTAGGGGTTTAACTTGCAAATTGGTTTGGCCTGTAGTGACAACCTTATTGACTGTGCGCATGATGCGATCGCCAAAAAAATCTCTTCGATTCGTAGGTAATTCTGCCAGTACATTAAGGGTCAAAGGTTCCAGAGCCAACTTTCCAGTTTTTTGAGGATACAAAACCGTTTTACGCCACACCACAACATTATATGGCTCCCCTTTATAAGTGTCTTGCTCTATGCGAAGCTGTGGAATTTTTATATTTTGACTCCAAAAGTCTACAAATTTGGGACTCTCTAATTCTCTCGGGGCCTCTGATATTTTGACGGGATTACGGAAATATAATTTGTACAAAATCGTCACTCGCTCATTTAGATAGGGGTTTAGATTGGACACTTCTGTGACCAAATGCATGTTTTGTTCTACCAGATACTCTACCGAATTGGGGTCTTTGGGTACTGCTACGGCTTCGGTTACTTGAACACGTACAGGAGTCGTTTTGTAAATTTCGCCCTCCATTTGAACCGTCGCTTGCTGAATGGTCAACTGCCCTTTGCGCATGGGCGACAAAAAGTAAGTAAACGACTTCGAAAAACTTCTTTTTCCATTGATGTAAGAGTTTGAAATCGATTGATTGGGGCCACCCATAATACGAAAACCATCAAATTTAGGTGGGGTGAAATTGTCACCATTTTGATTCATAACAAAATCTACACGAAGTCTTTCATTCAGCCCTAGTTTCTTTTTACTCACCCGTGCTTCAAAAGAAACTTGCCCCCAAAGGGGAGTAAAAATGAGGCCCAGCAACAGAAACCAAAATACACGTATAAGTATTCTTTTTCGCATACAATCTACCAGTCTTTCTCACCCTTGACAGGTGTGCCCTTTACTTTTTTTGCTTTAATTTTATCTTGGACTTTCTTTTCCTGATTGTTCATAGCCTCTAACAGGCTTTTTATTTGTTGGGGTGACAACTTCCCCTGTTTGGGTTTGGGGGGTTGTTGATTTTTAGATTGTTCTTTTTTGTTATCATCCTGATCGTTTTGTTTAGGAGGACTCTTTTTGTCATCTTTTTTGTCTGACTCATTGTCTTTGTCGCCTTCATCTTTGTTTTGATCTGATTCTTTCTCCTGATCTCCTTCCTTGTCCTTGGACTCTTTTTTGTCCTGTTCCTTATCTTGTTTTTGATCCTTGTTTTGCTGCTGATTTTGCTGGTCTTGTTGTTGTTTTTCCTTTTCCAACAATTCCTTTGCTAAGGCATAATTGTAGCGAGTTTCTTCATCAGCAGGATTGTTACGCAATGCATTTTTGTATGCTTCAACGGCTTTAGCATACTCTTTTTTTTCCATATTTACATTACCCAAATTATGAAACGCACGATGTCTTTCAGTTCGGTTATTACTTTTCTTTTGGGTTTCAAAATAGCGTTGCGCAGCTTCGTCAAAATCTCCTTCTTGAAAATGATTGTTGCCCAAATTATACAAGGCTTCTATTCGATTGGGACTATCTGATAGGGCTTTGCGGTACTCCATTTCAGATGCCACAGCTGCATTGTTTTTTAGGAGCTCGTTGCCCTCAGCTATCTTGTTGGATACAACAGAAGATTGCGCCCAAATCGAACTTGTTGTGATGGTAAAAAGTAAAGCTATCAATCGCATCATTCTGAAGAATGTGTTTGTTTTTCGTTGAACAAATTCAATTGTGCTAACCACTTAGTCCGAGTGGCAAATACAATTCTCTCCCCCAAAAATAAGAGGAATGCGGCGAAAAGAAAAGCCTGGAATTGATCCTTATAACTTACAAATTTTTTCGCTTCAAATTCTTTTTTATCCATCGCCTTTAGACGTTCGTTAACGAAGTCCAATACCTCTTGTGTGTTATTTCCATCTTGATAAGCACCTCCTGTTGCTTCTGCAATTTGGGTTAGCATATCTACATTGCGCTTGCTGATCACTACCTCGCCCTGCATATCCTTTTTATAGCTTTCGACCACTCCATTTTTCTTCAAGGGAATGGGTGATCCTGACTCAGTCCCAACGCCAAGTGTAAAGACAGTAATCCCAGCGGCGGCGGCCCTGCTAGCTGCTGTCAGACCTTCTTCGGAGTGATCTTCACCATCAGTAATCAAAAAAACTACTTTATTGGTTTGTGCAGCATCATCAAAATAGGTTGCCGATAAATCCAATGCAGCATCAATAGCAGTACCTTGGGAAGACAACATATCGGTATTCAGCCCTTGTAAAAACATTTTGGCCGCACCATAATCAGTTGTAATTGGTAATTGAGGTACTGCCTGTGCTGCGTAGGCAATGATTCCAACCCGATCACTAGCCAATCTATTGATAATGGCTGAAACCAATCGCTTGGATTTTTCCAACCGACTGGGGGCTATATCTTCTGCCAACATACTTTTAGAAACATCAACTGCAAAAACCAAATCTACACCTTCGCGAGTAACGGTTTCTAATTCGGTTCCGATTTTTGGATTCGCCAAACCAAGAATAAGGCATGCCAATCCCATAGAAATTAAGAATAGCTTCAAACGGGGCTTAAAATCAGAGCGGTATGGACTGAGTTTATCTAAGAGTAAGCTACCCCCCAAAAGACGTTGTTTTCTTTTTTGCCAGGCGACATAAGCCCACTCAGCCAACCACAGCAGAGGCAATATTGCGAGTATATAAAGATAATTGGGGAAATCTAATTGATACATTTAAATAAAACTTTTAAAAATGGTTTTACGCAAAGTCCATTCGATCAGTAATAGCACCAAAGCCAAAAATGCTAGAGGTCTAAATTTTTCCTCAAAATTGAAGTATTTAAACTCTTCTATTTCGGTTTTTTCTAGTTTGTTGATCTCTTCATAAATCTCACTCAGTCGTTGGTTGTCTGTAGCCCGATAATACCGTCCACCTGTTTTTTGTGCGATGGTTTTTAACAATGCCTCATCAATTTCTACTTTCGTTAAGCCATACTGAAATTTCCCATTGGGCATAATTCCGATGGGCGCACGAGCCGTGCCATTACTGCCTAAACCAATAGTGTAGGTTTTTATAGCATATTCTGCTGCAAGCTCAGCGGCAATTCTTGGATCAATAAATCCTGAATTGTTCACACCGTCTGTCAAAAGAATGATGACTTTACTTTTAGCTCGGCTGTGCTTTAATCGGTTTACTGCGGTGGCAAGTCCCATTCCAATAGCTGTTCCATCTTCGATCAACCCTTGATAAGATATCTCTCGCATACTATTTTTTACAATGTTCTTGTCACTGGTAATTGGAGTTTTGGTATAGCTTTCTCCTGCGTATACGACCAAACCTATTCGATCACTGACCCGATTGTCTATAAAATCACTAGCTACTCGCTTGAGTGCATTAAGACGGTTGGGTTTCAGGTCTTGTGCCAACATACTTGAAGAAACATCGATGGCCATGACAATATCAATCCCGCTATTGGTTACAGTTCGTGTGGAAACATCTTTGGTCTGGGGGCGTGCTATTGCTAAAATCAAAGCGCTCAAAGCCACATAACGTAATACCAACAAGAGCGGACGTAACCGAGCCAGTCCCAAATATTGGCGATCGAAGCCATCCAGTGAAGACCACTTTAGTTGGGGTTGCTTACGGGTTCTTGTTACGTACTCCCACAAAAACCAAAGGGGTAGTAAAGCAAACAACCACAGATAATTCGGATTGGCAAAATATATTCCTTGCATCATAGACTACAATTGTTGTATGAGTTCTACTGAATCCAAAATTCTTTTTTCAATGGCACCGCCATACCGGTCATCTTTGGCATACATCAAGGTAAGTTCAATTTTTCCTTCTTTAAAGTCAAAAATAAGACTGGTGTATTTATTGCGAATTCTATCTTTTTCGCCTTTACGAGGGTAAGCTAACGTACCAAAAATCTTCAGGGCAGGGAGCCCAGAAGCTGTGGTTACTACCTCTGAATTCATCAAAATATTCGTTGCACCCAATGCCTGATACGCTTGAATGGTTTGGTCTAAAAGTGCTTGAACTTGTTCTTCTGAGGCCGTATTGGGTGCTGCACTTTCCTCGGTTGACTGTTCGGTTTGGGGCTCATTTTCGATAAATTTCAAGGCCAAAAAAAAGTCTGTGTCTGGTGTCCCCATCACAAAGTGTTTGAATGCTTTGGGATCGATAGATTCCACCCTTTTCAAAACTTCTGGTGTTGTGATTTTCAATGGCGGCATCCCATACATGCTCGTTACCCAGGATTTATTTTCCAATACTTTTGTTGGGTAGCCCAGAAGGGTATCACGTACTGGATAATAGCCATATAATAAAATAGCCGTGAGAAGCGAAACGGTCAACAGCCCCAAACTGCTCCACCCAACAACTCGCAACTGCTTTTTTCGTCGCTGCTGACGAACAAATTTTTGATAAGCTGCCTTTTGCTGCATCTCCTCAAAAGTAGGTTCAGGCAACCCCTTTTGTGTATCAATGACCACCTCTTCAACCAAATTCCTGTCCAGAGAGGCTACGCCATAATCGGGAAGAGAACGGGCAAACTTGACCAGATCCGCTGTAGACAAAACGCGATCCAAATTTTTGAGGGTATCTGTTTGCAAGGTTATTTTTCCCGTATCCTGTAGGAGCATTAACTTTTGTAACAACTCATCTGAAGTACTCTCTAATGCGTCAATCTTGGCTTCCTCCTCCAAATAGCGTCTGACAATATCTGTCAATTCTGAATAGTACATTTTATACTCTTCCTGGTTGCTAGGGGTCTGATTTTCCAATGATTTCAGGTCATGAATGGCCTGATCAAAGGGCGGTCGTTTTTTTGTTTTTTTTGCTTTTTCCTGCTGCCACTTAAAATAGGAAAAAATAGCCCCTAAA
This sequence comes from Flavobacteriales bacterium, assembly GCA_011524905.1. GTDB lineage: Bacteria > Bacteroidota > Bacteroidia > Flavobacteriales > Flavobacteriaceae > UBA11891. Next base: position 5,649 of record WTJI01000010.1, on the reverse strand, counting down.
CCCAAAACCAGAAGAAAAACCGCCCAGAGCAGGTTACGTAAAAACTGATCATAATTACGTTCTACTTCTATCAGCGGCTTTATATCATATAATTTTTGTTTTAAGGTATCAACGACCACATCCCGAACCTCAATTTGAATCGAGTCCGACAACAAGGTTTGCTGGTTGAAAATCACGGGCTGGCGAGATAGCCAGTAACGACCTGAATCAAATTGAATAAGAGCATATTTTTTTGTAAACAGATAGTGGCTTTTTGCTTTGAGGGTATCGACAGGAAATTCTTCAAGGATTTCGAATGGTAAAAAGGAGGTACGTGATGGAAACAATACCTGATCAGTACTGTCTGCTTTAACTTGAAGTGTATAGTTTAATTGCGCCCCTATCTGAACTGATAGCGAATCCACAGCAGTTTTGAGTTGTCCATTGACCCCAAAAAAACACAAAATTATAAGTAGGCTAGAAAGTCTTATTTGTTGTTTCATAATCTTGCTTTGAAATAAGCCAGCAATTTTTTGACATAACTTTCATTTACTGAACAATGAATTGTCCCTGCTCCATTTTTTTGATGCAACCTACTAAAGGTAGTCACCAGATCTTTGTGATTGGCTTCATAGGCTTGTCGTAGTTTTTTTGATTGGGTATTGACCCATTGCATCTTTCCCGTTTCACTGTCCATAAGCGGGATTAATCCCAAGTTAGGAATAGCCTCTTCTCTAGGATCATATAGGCGAATACTGGTCAAATCATGCTTTTTGGCAGCTATGCGAAGTGTCTTTTCGTAATCCATGGGACATACAAAGTCTGAAAGTAAAAACACGATGGCTTTCTTTTTCAATACTGCTGATATAAATTCAAAAGCACGATTGACGGAAGTCCCCTTGAATTGTGGTTCAAACTCCAACATTTCACGGATAATCCTCAATATGTGAGAACGTCCTTTTTTGGGTGGAATATACAGCTCAATATCTTGTGAAAATAAAATTAACCCCACCTTATCATTATTTTGTAGTGCCGAAAAAGCCAATGTAGCTGCCATTTCGATTAGGATTTCTTTTTTAAATTGCTGCTGTGTGCCAAAAAAAGCAGAACCACTGATATCAACAGCCAGCATAAGGGTTAACTCGCGTTCTTCTTCGAAAACTTTGACAAATGGCTCTTGATATCGCGCGGTTACATTCCAATCTATGGTCCGTACATCATCACCAAACTGGTACTGACGCACTTCACTAAAAGTCATTCCCCTTCCTTTGAAAGTACTGTGATATTCTCCTCCAAAGACGTTATCGCTCAAACGCCGTGTTTTGATTTCGATTTTACGAACCTTTTTTAAAAGCGCTTTCGTATCCATAGCTACTGCTAGTTATCAAGCCTTATGGCTAGGGAACTTCTACCTCATTAATGATTTGGTCAATCAAATCTTCACTGCTGATATTTTCTGCCTCCGCTTCATAAGTCAACCCAATGCGGTGTCGTAAGACATCTAAAACCATTGCACGAACATCCTCTGGAATCACATAACCACGGTGTTTGAGAAAGGCATGGCATTTGGCCGCGTTGGCCAGATTGATACTCCCACGAGGAGAAGCGCCAAAGTTGATTAATGGCTTGATTTTATCCAGCCCATAGCGCTCGGGATAGCGGGTTGCAAAAATGATGTCCAATATATATTTCTCAATTTTTTCATCCATGTAAACTTCTCGGACGGTTTCTTGGGCCGTTAAAATTTGTTTGGGCGTTACAACGGCTTTTATTTTTTCATAGTCCCCCTTTAGGTTGGATTGGATAATTTTTTGTTCCTCCTCTAGCTTAGGATAATCGATTATTGTCTTGAGCATAAATCGATCTACCTGTGCTTCGGGTAAGGGGTAAGTTCCTTCTTGTTCTACAGGGTTTTGAGTGGCCATCACTAAAAAAGGCTTGGGGAGTTTAAAAGTACTATCGCCAATGGTTACCTGCTTTTCCTGCATAGCCTCCAACAAAGCCGATTGGACTTTGGCAGGGGCTCTGTTAATTTCATCTGCCAAAACAAAATTGGCGAATATTGGACCCTTTTTTATAGAAAAGTCGTTCTCCTTCATATTGTAAATCATCGTACCTACTACATCAGCAGGGAGTAAATCAGGGGTGAATTGAATACGACTAAATTGCCCTTTCACAGCCTGACTTAGAGTGTTGATTGCCAAAGTTTTGGCCAATCCTGGTACACCTTCTAAGAGAATATGACCTTGTCCAATCAAACCGATTAACAAGCGTTCGACCATTCCTTTCTGACCAACAATTACTTTATTGATTTCAGATACCAACAGATCTATAAACGCACTTTCTTGCTGAATTTTTTCGTTCAAGGCATTCATGTCCAATGGTGCAGTTGTATTACTCATAGCATTCCTAATTTTTTAGGTGACCAAAATTGCTAAATAAATTGGGTGTATGTTGTTAATAATTGGTTAAAAAAACAGCTTAAAGCCCTTTAAGACCCTGGGATTTGTCTTTATTTTCGTTAGCAACAGAAAGTTACATAAACTATGCAAAGCCAATTTTCAAGAATAATCTCAGGAACGATGACCTGGGGACAATGGGGAAAAAACCTCTCAACAAATGATATGGCGACTCGGATTGAAGCCATTGTCGGTCTAGGCATCAATAGTTTTGACCATGCTGATATTTATGGAGGCTACACCACAGAAGCTGAATTTGGATCTGCATTCCTTGCTAGTGGTATTCCCAGAGAATCAGTTCAGTTTATCAGTAAATGTGGTATTCAATACCCAAGTGATGCTCGACCTTTAGCAGTCAAACACTATGATTATTCATCGGATCATATTATTCAATCAGTAGATAATTCATTACGTCACCTGCAAACCGATTATTTAGACTTGTTGTTACTCCACCGCCCCAGTCCATTGCTGGAGCCTGAGGAAGTGACCAAAACGATACAGAAATTATTAAACGAAGGTAAAATTCTTGACTTTGGTGTATCAAATTTTGACCCTGCACAAATGGGGCTTCTACAAAGGGAATTAAGAATTTCATGGAATCAAATCCAATGCGCCTTGACCCATCCTGAATCCATGTCAAATGGCTTAATAGATCATTGCCAATCTCAAGGCATTGGTGTAATGGCATGGAATCCCTTGGGCAGCTATTTTAAGGAGCCAGACCGCAGTAAGGAACGTTTGCTGCCCCTACTAGAAGAACTCGGACTTAAATACGACAGCGATGCAGATCAACTTCTTTTGGCATGGCTGCTACAACATCCAGCCAAAATACATCCGGTAGTAGGGACCACCGAGCCAGATCGACTTAAAAAAGCATTAGAAGCAACAGCAATTCAAATGGACATACAAGACTGGTTTCGTTTGTACGAAGCCAGTAGAGGCCATAGAGTCGCCTAAAATAACTGCATCATGAAAACAATATTAATCACGGGAGCCAGCAGTGGAATTGGTTGGGCTACCGCAGAAAAACTGTCCGAGCAAGGACATAAATTGATACTTTGTGGTCGTAGAACAGACCGCCTGACTCATTTACAAAAACAACTCGAAACCCCGAGCCATCTACTCACTTTTGATGTTCGAGACAGACAAGCTGTTTTAAACGCCATAGAAGAACTACCACAAGCATTTCAAACGGTTGATGTCCTCATCAACAATGCAGGCAATGCTCATGGTCTAGATTTTTCTCAAGATGCTGACTTAGACGACTGGGACGCCATGATCGATAGTAATGTCAAAGGTCTTTTGTATGTCACCAAAGCTGTTATACCTCAAATGATCAATCGAAAGGATGGGCAGATAATAAATGTTGGTTCCATCGCAGGGAAAGAAGCCTATCCAAGAGGGAACGTTTATTGTGCCAGTAAAGCTGCTGTAGATTCCTTTACTCAAGGATTGAGACTGGATACCAATGCCTATGGACTTCGTGTTGGAGCCATTCATCCAGGTTTGGTCGAAACCGATTTTTCAAATGTCCGATTTAAAGGAGATAAAAACAGAGCCAAAAAAGTTTATGCCCCACTCACTGCCTTGAAAGCAGAAGACATTGCAGAAAGCATAGCATTTATGATTGCTGCTCCGGCCCACGTTACCCTGGCAGACATCACACTGCTGCCTACCGACCAAGCGAGTGCCTATGTAGCTAATCGCCAATTATGATTAACAAACGACTGTTGGTCAAGGCCCTACTGGCACACAATGATGAAAACAGTTTTTATGATAAGAAACTCAAAATTAATTTGAGTGGGAAAGAAGGGAAAGCCAAATTCTTAAAACACGTCTGTGCTCTTTCTAACAGTAACCCATTCAATAATTCATACATGGTTATTGGAGTCTCTGATAAGCAAAATAAAATTATTGGTGTAGACTTTTTTGATGACAGCAAACTACAAAATTTGGTTAATGCCTATTTAGAAAATCCACCCCGAGTTATGTATGAAAATATACCTTTCCCACGACTCCCCTCGGGAAAAGTAGTTGGGTTGATTACTATTTTTCCCATGTCCGATTGTACTGCACTCAAAAAAAATATCTGGAAATATTATGGAGGAAGTGTTTTTATTAGAGAGGGCAGCATTTCACAACCCAAAAACTTTGGTATTACAATCCAAGACACCAACTCAGCTTTGGTAGAAACGCTTGAACAACAAGCCCAAAATAATATCCAATTGACCTTGGACGGTGTTGTCGATTTTCTGAACCAACATCAAGGTGAAAAAATGCAATCCGAATATCGAGTATTCAAAGAAACCTTTGTCTTGTGCTGGGCAGGTATTGAAAAAAAAGTGAAAAACAAAACCTATTACTCAAGAGTCGATATTGAATTGATTAATGAGCAAGTCAAGCTCTTTTACTCCAATTTGGACGAAGTGGAGATCCATTGGGATAAAGATGCTTTTATAATTACTGAATATGTTCAACTAGGTGTGCAACAGAGGTCTCGATTTTTCCCTTTGGAAGAAGTAGCTATTCAGTTTCAAGATAACGGCACTTATCAGTTACAAACCAAACTTTTATTTGAACCACCACAATTGGACCGATCAACGCTTTTACATCGTTACAATGCTAATAATGCATTATTGGAAAAATTGGAAAAAAAAACACCCTTGAATCCAGCCGAAGAACAAGATTTGTATCAACTGCCTGCCTCTTACATGCTGTGCTATCTCAACTTGATACACGAGGCCAAAGAGCAATTGCTGCGAGCCAAACCATTACTCAAATCACAGGGAACTACTATTTACGGGGCTTACAAAGAAACCTTGCGTATTCTTAGAAAAATAAAATACAATTAGCCACAGTGCTTATAGAATAAGTATAGCACATAAACACAGCACAATTTAAAAAACCACCTCGCTGGCCTGGTTCAGAAAAAGAGATTTGTTAAATGCATTAAAATATTTTTCCACGTCCAAAACAAAATAACAAGAAGTATCAGAAAGAGAATCGCTTTTAAATCATGAGACATATTATTCTATTTTTTCTGTGATTCTTATATCGTCTAATTCAAAAGTGCCATCCTTAGTAGTTTTGCCACTACCGGAATAAACAAAAGCGAGGTAGGTAGATGGAGCATCGCTCAATGACAGTAAGCCAGAATCCACCCATGTACTAGCGTCAAAGCCTTTATGAGCCACTACAGCGGGAAGTTTTT
>WTJI01000019.1 GCA_011524905.1 Flavobacteriales bacterium | reverse complement strand
GATCCAAATGGAAATACTTTTACCCCTGGCAGCGATGCCTATCTCTCCCCAACCAACGCAGCTGCAATCCCAGATGTTGATAGCAACTCGGTCAAAGACTTTTTAGAAGTCCCTGCCATTACCATATCTTCTCAGCCATCAGATACCGTTGGATACATAAGTTATATTACATCCTTTACCGTTACTGCCACCTCTGCAGTTACATCAATTAGCTATCAGTGGCAATATGCTACTTCTGTAACAGCAACTACTTGGACCAATATTACAGATTCAAATCCCTATTCTGGTGGGTTATCCCCTACTTTAAATATATCTAATATCACTGCTTCGTTAAATGGTTATCAGTACCGAGTATTACTGACTAACTCTTGTGGAGGATATACAGTAACCTCTACCCAGGTAACTCTTACGGTTGAGATCTCGGATTGTGATGGAGATGGTACTCCCGATGACTCAGATACTGATGATGATAATGATGGTGTTTTGGATGTTAATGATTTATATCCTTGCGATCCTACTGAATCTGCAGATACAGACGGAGACGGTGTGGCAGATAACACTGATATTGATGATGACAATGATGGAATCCTAGACACCTATGAAGATACCGCTGGAGTAAGTAATGATATCGATGGGGATGGTATTGTAAACAGTAAAGATCTAGACTCAGATGGAGATGGTTGTTTTGATGTAAGTGAGGCCGGCCTCTCCGATCCTGACGGGGACGGATTACTGGGAGATGGATTTAACCTGTCGGATTCCTCTTCCTACAATTTTATAAATCACATTCAGGCAAATAATGGCTTTGGTGGGATAGGATGGTCTAATGATTTTGAACCCAATTTTACCGGTCAAGGTGTTGACATTTCTGCAGATGGGAATATTGTAGTATATGGATCGAAAATGTATGATGGTGATAACGGAACAGATAGTGGCTATGCTGCTGTATACCAAAGATCAACGAGTGGTGCAACTTCTTGGACATTGATGGGTGAATTTTTTGGAGCAGCAGCAAATGATTGGTTTGGACAAACTGTATCAATAAACGGCCCTGGAACTGTTATTGCTGTAGGATCGCATAGAAGCGAACCCAATGGAGGAACTGATAGAGGAGCCGTTTATATTTACAGATACAACCCTAATTCATCAACATGGATTCAGGATGCCGTAGTTACTACGACCGATACCACTAACTCTGAATATTTTGGACATGCAGTCTCATTGAACCATGAAGGAAATCGTATGGCCGTTGGAGTGCCCAACAATGACGACGGTGGTTCAAACCACGGACAAGTTAAAATCTACCAATACAACAGTGGTACTTCTGCTTGGGATTTAATTGGAAATGTAAATGGGGATTCTAGTAGTGATTATTTTGGATTTGCTGTAAAGATGAATAAAGCAGGAGATCGATTTGTGGCTTCTGCTCCTTATGGAGATGCTAACGGGAGTGATTCTGGTGAAGCATCTGTTTATCAGTATAGTGGTAGTTCTTGGTCAAGGGTAGGCGCAGTTGTTCCTGGATATTCATCTAGTGATTACTTTGGTACAGTTGCTATTAATGGAGCCGGGGATAGAATTGCATTAAGTGAGGGAGATAGAAATTATCGGCGAATATTAATTTATCAGGAAAACTCAGGTACTTGGTCGCTTCATGGGACGCTAACTAATAATGCATCCATTTATGGTGATAGTTATAGCGGTTCATCAATTGACTTTAATGAAAAGGGAAATATTATTGCAGTAGGAGCGGCTAGGAATACAGGAAGCGTAAGGCTTTATGAGTATCAGACTGATACTTGGAATCAGATTGGAGATACCAGAGACTACAATGATGAATTTGGTGCATCGGTAGCTCTGTCTGCCAATGGTTATATTTATGCAGCCTCAGAACCGTATTTTGATCCACCCGGACTGAGTAATGCTGGTAGAATTCTAATTATTGGGCAGCAATTATCTATTTCTTCCTCAGGGACGGTAATCTCAGATGCAGATGGGAATTCTTATACTACTGGCAGCAATGCCTATCTATCAGCTACTAATTCTACTTCAATTATTGATGCAAACAGTAACGGCATTAAAGACTTTTTAGAAGTTCCACCGATAAGTATCAGCGGTATTGTATCAAATACAAATATTGCTGTAGACCAAAGTATAACCATATCTGCTACTGTTATTGCGACAGGTTCTGTAACTTATCAGTGGCAAAAAAGCACTTCAGGAAATCCTTCAGTCTTTTCAGATATTCCTGGCTCAGTCCCCTACAGTGATGTTACCTCCAGTAGCTTAACTATTAATCCTGCAACCAACTCAATTGATGGTGAAAATTATCGCTTGGTTGTATATGGCGGGTGTGATGGGGTTTATTCAGTAATAAGTTCCATTACGACATTAAATGTACTTGCGGATAATGATGGTGATGGTGACCCCGACATTACTGATCCAGATGACGATAATGATGGGCTTACAGATGTCTATGAAATAAGTGCACAAACTACTACTACAGTGCTTAGTTGCTCTGCTTCAATAACGTGTTTAGATCCAATGAATCCTGATTCAGATGGTGATGGTGTTAATGACGGTGAAGATCAGTTCCCCTGTGATGCCACAAAATCTTCAGACTTAGATGGTGATTGTATTGATGATACAAATGATGATGATGATGACAATGATGGGGTTGATGATACATTTGATGAATTTCCATTAGATCCTGCAGAACAATATGACCATGATGGTGATTCAATCGGTGATAATGCTGATTTAGATGATGACAATGATGGTATTTTGGATACTGACGAGGGAGCAGTATTTAACACATATATGGTTGGGACTACATCCTACACTGGATTGGGGTCAGGAGTTGATACAGATGGTGATGGTCTGCAGAATCATTTTGACTTAGATTCGGATGGTGATGGTTGTTTTGATGTAATTGAATCCGGGTATTTAGACCCAGATAATAATGGAATTTTAGGCACAACATCTGTTACTTTCTCAACACTGGGGGCAGCATTAACTGGAGAGGCTCAGGCTGACCAATTCGGGTATTCAACTGCGGTAAACGGAGCCGGTACTATAATAGCCGTAAGTGCCTATCAAAATGATGGAAATGGAACAGATTCTGGACATGTTAGAGCTTATCAATTACAATCTGGGGCTTGGACTCAATTAGGCACTGACATTGACGGCTACTCTTCTGGAGAACTATTTGGAAGTTCAATTGATTTAGACGATGTAGGTTCTAGAATAGTAATTGGTGCACCTAAAAATAGTGCTGCTGGTCAGTTTGCTGGAAATGTCAAAATATTTGATTATGAATCTTCAACTGCGACATGGACTTTGATTGGTTCTATAAATGGTCAAGCAGCTGGGGATGGATTTGGGTCTTCTGTTGCGATAAATAATACAGGAAATACGGTAGTTATTGGGGCATATCAAAACGATGGTGATGGTAGTCAAACCGACGTAGGACAGGTAAGAGTATATCGTCTTCAGGGAGGTGTTTGGACTCAAATTGGTCAAGCCATACAAGGAGAAAGTAGTGGTGATTTATTTGGCAGATCTGTTGATGTAAATGATTCTGGTGATACTATAATTATAGGTGCTAATCAAAATGATGGAGTAGCTCAAAATGCAGGTCATGCTAGAATATACAGATTTAATGGTTCTTCATGGAACCAGCTAGGTGGTGATTTAGAAGGTGATGCCGCTGGTGATTTCTTTGGATGGGATGTTTCAATAAATGGTAGTGGCGATATAGTAGCTGTTTCATCTCAAAATAATAGTAATGTCAATACCGAAGGAGGCTTGGTAAGAATTTATTCATATAATGGAATACGCTGGAATCAAATTGGTTCAGATTTATATGGTGATTCAAACTACTCTTACTTCGGCTATTCCATTGATTTAAATCAAAATGGTCGCTACATAACAATTGGAGGATATGGTAAAAATGCCAATACAGGATATGTTCAATCATTTCAGTACAGAAATGCAAATTGGCAGCAAGTAGCACAAGACATTAATGGGACTGAAGCCGGTGAACATTTTGGTTATTCAATAGACACAAATAACGCAGGGAATAGAATAATTGTTGGTGCTAACTTTAATGACAGTTCGTTTCCATCAGCTGGTAGAGCTGCATTTTATGATTCTGGTGCTCTTTTGGTATCCTCAACTGGAAAAGTATTAAGGGATTCTGCTGGTGTAACCTATACCGAGGGTGTAAATGCATATAATAGTCCACCCCTTGACAGAGATGGAAATGGCGTATATGATTTTCTAGAGATAACCAGGCCAACTGTTGTTACCCAACCATCTTCAATAACTGCAGTTATAGGGGAAGATAGGAGCTTTACAACCTCAGTTACTTTTTTCACTTCATTTGATCTTCAGTGGCAAACTTCTACAGACTCTGGGACTACATGGTCTGATTTAACTGCTACCTCATCAATTACTGGGGTAAATTCTGCAACATTAAATTTATTGACAGTTCAATCATCACAAGATCAAAATTTATTTAGAGTAGCAATAATTCCATTTTGTGGAAATACTGTTTATACAAATCTTGCAACTCTCACAATTAATCTTTCAAATACCTGCCCTAGTGTTGACAATCCTATTTCTGATGTAACAATAGACGAAGATACATCGAGTTCAAGTATTGACATCTCAAATGTATTTAATGATATAGATGGACAAGAATTAACTTACACAGTTACAAATACAAACCCATCAATAGTATCAGTTACAATTTCAGGTACAACTGTTTCTTACCTACCACTTACTAATCAGAATGGAACTTCTACTATAACAGTTGTAACTGATGATGGTTACTCATGCAATGTCTCTGACACATTTAATATTTTTATTACTCCTGTTAACGACATCCCAATAACTGTAAGTGATACGATCAGAGTCTATGAATCAGCAACTGTAAGTAGTACTGGTTTAGGCTCATCAACGTTACTTTTAAATGACAGTGATATAGATGGAGATGATTTAAATGCAATAATAGTAACCAGCCCCTTATATGGTTCATTGACTCTTAATTCAAGCGGCACATTTGAGTATGTGCATGACGGTTCTGAAACTGTATCTGATTCATTTACATATAAATCAAACGATGGAACAGCTGATGGGAATACTGTCACTGTGACGATTCAAATCATACCAGTAAATGATCCGCCTATTGGTGTTGAAGACTTCGTGATTGGAATTAGTGGTGGAACAGCAAGTAGAACAACCACAGGGAGCGATACATTACTATCAAATGACATAGATGCTGAGAATGACTCTCTTTCGGCTAGTACTACGTTGGTTATTTTACCTCTTCATGGTACAGTAACTATAACAAGTTCTGGAACATTCGAATACACTCATAATGGAACATCAACTTCAACGACAGACTTTTTCTCTTACAGTGTTTTTGATGGTGCTGATTATAGTTCTGCAACATCTGTAACTATCTCATTCAGTGCTTTACCCGTAGGGAATAACGATCTAATAACTTTGAATGAAGGAGCTACAACAACAAATTTAGACGGGGGTGGAATAAGTGTACTAACCAATGACACGGATACTGATGGAGATCCTTTAACAGCTGTCTTAATATCTAATCCTTCATTTGGTGTACTTACCCTTAATTCTGATGGAACATTTATATATACACATGATGGTAGTGAAAATTTATCTGATCAATTTACCTATGCTCCAAATGATGGATTTGCTAACGGCTTAAATACTATTGTTAACATTACAGTCAACCAAGTTAACGACCCTCCAAATGGAGTAGCTGACAATATTCAGGTTAGTGAAGGTGGTACAATAACAGTTACTACAGCAACAGCAACTTCTGTACTTGCAAACGATGTAGACCCTGAGGGTGATGACTTGAGTGCCAGTCTTATTGCTAGTGTATCAAACGGCACACTAAGTTTTACAGATAGTGGAACATTTACTTACGTTCATGACGGTTCTGAAACTACAACAGATACATTTATATACAGAATAAATGATGGGTTAGCATTTAGTTCAAATGTAACAGTTAATATTACGATTACACCAGTAAGTGATCCTCCAATAACTATATCAGACACATTAAATGTTCTTGAATCAGGGACAGTAACTTTAACATCTGCAGGCTCCTCTACATTATTAGATAATGATTTTGATATTGAAGGCGATTCTTTAAATGCAATTTTAGTATCTAATCCTACCTATGGAACATTAACAATTAATCCAGATGGCTCATTTAGTTATACACAAAATGGAGCAAATGTAACTTCAGACTCATTTGCTTATAAATCAAATGATGGGACATCCGATGGAAATACTGTAACAATTACAATTACAATTTCTCCGACAAACGATGCTCCAATAGCTTTAGGTGATTTAGTTAATGTTACATACAGTGGTTCTGTATCACAAACTTCTACTGGAAGCTTTTCTCTATTAGATAATGATACGGATGAGGAAGGTGATAGCCTTTCTGCAAGTTTGGTTTCCTCTCCTTCTTATGGAACAGTTACAATAAATTCCGATGGTTCATTCAATTATACGCATAGCGGAACTTCAACAAATTCTATAGATTCGTTTACCTATCGCCCCAGTGATGGATCATTATTTGGGGAAATAGCCACTGTGACAGTTACTATCAATTTACCCCCGATTACTGTTTCTGATACTATAAATGTTAATGAAGGAGAATCTTCAAATTCATTATTTGGAGGCGGTCAAAATGTACTTATTAATGATAGTGATCCAGAGGGAGAATTGATTTCAGCTTCTCTAGTTTCATCTCCATCATATGGTACAATATCACTTAATAGCAATGGAACATTTCTTTATCAACATGACGGTTCAGAAACCACAACTGACACCTTTCAATATAGATCTTTTGATGGTTCAGTATTTGGAAATATTGTTTCAATACAAATAAATATAACACCTGTTAACGATGCTCCTGAAGCTTTTCCTTTTGAAATAAACGTAAACGAGGGATCAAGTGTAACATCTTCTACTGAGGGCAAATCAAATATGAACGAATATGTTACTGACGTTGAATCTGACCCAACAGATGTGACTGTAGTTACCTCCCCAACTTTTGGAACAATCACGGTTAATTCTGATGGAACCTTTAGCTATGTAAACTCAAGTACTGGAATAGACCATGATTATTTTACTTTCAGAGGTAATGATGGCTCACTTGATAGTAATATCGCAACAGTGACAATTAATATAGTTTCAACCAGAGATTTTGATAATGATGGTATCTACGATTATATTGATTTAGACGATGATAATGATGGAATACTGGACAGCTATGAGAATTCAGCGGGAACAAATGATGATATCGATGGTGATGGAAATATTAACAGCAAAGATTTAGATTCAGATAATGATGGTTGTTACGATGTTTCAGAAGTGGGATTGTCGGATAATGATAATGACGGAATAATCGGTTCCGGAAGTCTTTCTGTAACTTCAACAGGAACAGCAATTAACGATTCTAATGGACTAAATTTTATTCATGGTTCAAATGCTTATTTATCGCCAACTAATGTAGCATCAATTACAGACATTGATTTAAATGGAGTTAAAGACTTTTTAGAAACACCATCAATAACTTTAGTTCAGCAACCAACTTCTATTACGGCAGCAGAAAACGGTTCGGGTTCTTTTACAATAAGTATTACAAGTAGTGCAACAACAATTAACTATCAGTGGCAGTATGCGAGTTCAACAACACCAAGTACTTGGATAAATGTATCAAATTCGGGATCTTATTCTGGAGCAAATTCAGCGACATTATCCATTTCTCCGACATTAGCTTCATTAAATAATTTCACTTTTAGGGTTATTTATAGTAACTCGTGTGGCGGAGTTTCTTTACCATCAGATGTTGTTACTTTGACAATAGGTCTTCCACCATTGACTGTAAGTGATAGTATAAATGTTGATGAAGG
>WTJI01000030.1:24510-28809 GCA_011524905.1 Flavobacteriales bacterium | reverse complement strand
TTTTAATGTTAAGGAATTATTAAATATCTTTAACACTTTTTAACATTTCTCTTTGATATTATTAACGGTACTGTTAAATTAGCAGACTTTTAATAAAAGCTAAAAAATTTTTAATTAATCAAACTAAAGTATGAAAAGCTTAAGCAAACTATTGGTGTTTTCTTTGCTCTCATTGCAGTTCGCAATAGCGCAAAAAACCATCACTGGTACGGTCACTGACGACCAAGGAATGCCGCTTCCCGGAGCAACTGTTCTTGAGCAAGGTACTTCAAATGGAGTTTCCACGGATTTCGATGGAAACTTTAGCATTGATGTTGCCGAAGGAAATGTTCTAGAGTTCAGCTTTGTTGGGTATGAAACTACTGCGGTTACTGTAGGGGCAGATGATGTTGTCAACATCAGCCTAGCCCAAGGAAACCAACTTGAAGAAGTAATTGTTACTTCTCTGGGTATCAAGCGTGAGAAACAAGCGCTAGGATACGCAGTCTCTGAAGTAGAATCTGATGCTCTTGAACAAAGAGGTGAAGGTGATATCGGTCGTATCTTGACAGGTAAAGCCTCTGGGGTACAAATTACCAACCAGAGTGGTTTATCAGGATCGGGTACTAGTATCGTTATTCGTGGATTTAACACCTTTAGTCAAGGGAATCAACCTTTATTCATTGTTGATGGGGTGCCTTTTAGTAGTGAAACAAATGCGCAAGGTGGTTTTGTCGACGGTAACAACGGTTCTTCTCGTTTCCTTGACATCGATCCAAACAACATCGAGTCTGTAAACGTTTTAAAAGGGTTGGCTGCCGCCACACTTTACGGAACGCAAGGACGTAACGGTGTTATCCTTATAACAACAAAATCTGGTAGTTCTGCGGGTGCAGGAGCAAAAAAAACTGAAATAACGGTTAATACTTCTTATTTCAACAACGAAATCGCTTCTTTACCTGATTACCAAAATCAATATGGAAATGGTTTCGACCAGTCTTTCGGATGGTTCTTCTCTAACTGGGGACCCAGTTTTGATAAAGGCGGTCCAGCTGGATGGGCGGCTCAAAACTCAATTAACGGAACTACGTCTGGACAAGAAGGATTCCTAGTCCACCCATACAAATCAGCTAGTGCAGCTACTGGTCTACCAGCAGCACACGAAACATTAGGTTTACCTGATACGTATGAATGGAGACCATACAACAATGTTCAAGACTTCTTCGTTACAGGACATACAGCTACTACTAACGTAAACATACGTGGGGCAAGTGATGATGGATCGATTTCCTACAACATCAACTACGGTAACCTAGAAGACAAAGGATTTACACGTGAGAACACACTCCGACGTAACACTTTGAGTTTCGGGGGTCGTGCTGCCTTGTCTAACAAGTTTACTATTAACGGAACCTTGAACTACGCACAAACCAACTTTAAGTCACCACCTGTAGCCGCCGGTTACGGTAGTAACGTAAGTGGTGAAAGTGCTTCGGTTTTCGCCAACGTATTCTACACACCAAGATCTGTGGATTTAATGGGTCTTCCATTCCAAAGTCCAGTTGATGGTTCTTCGATGTATTATCGTCAAAACAACTCTATCCAACACCCACTATGGACTGTAAATAATGCAGGGACACAACAAGCTGTTGACCGTGTATTTGGTGGAGCTACTATTTCATATGATATTACTGACAACTTGATAGCTACTTACCGATATGGCTTAGACGTTTATTCTGAAAACAACGTTGACTACGCCAACAAGGGTGGTAAGACTGGATCATTGGTCAACCAAAACGGTAAATACCAAACTTGGAACAACAAGAAAACAATCTATGACCACAACTTCACAATAGCTGGTAGCTACTCACTTACTGAAGAAGTTGGTTTAGATTTCACAGTTGGTTACACAACTCGTGGTGACATCTTTGACAGAAATGGTACACGATCTTTAGGTCAGCAAGTATTTGGCGTGCTTCGCCACTTTAACTTTGAGCAGCAAGATGAAATTCAGTATTACGAGCGTCGTAATATTCGCGGGCTTTATGGTCAAGCTTCTTTCGACTACAATCGTTACGCTTACTTAGAATTAGCAGCTCGTAAAGATTGGGTATCTAACCTATCAGAAGCCAATCGTTCGATTGTCTATCCTTCTGCTAGTGTTTCTTTCTTGCCTACCAGTGCTTTCCCAGAATTTAAGAGTGATATTGTTAATCTCTTAAAAATTCGTGCAGGATACGGAACATCTGCTAACTTCCCATTCGGTTATCCCGTTGCGGCAACTTTGTCTCTTGATACACAAGATTTCATTGCGCCAGGTGGAGGAACTGTAATTACAAATACTTCTGGTTCTGTTTTGGGTAACCCAGACTTAAAACCAGAATTGATTGGAGAGTTAGAATTCGGTATTGAAGGTCGTTTCTTTGATAGCCGTTTGAGTATGGATCTGTCCATCTACAACAAGGCAACAACTGACTTGATCATCGATCGTCAATTAGACCCTGCTACAGGATTTACTTCTACGCAAACAAACGTAGGTAAGATCGAAAATAAAGGGGTTGAATTAGATCTTGGTTTCGATTGGGTAACTAGTCAAGATGGTTTAAACTGGTCAACTTTTGTTAACTGGTCTGCCAACGAAGCTACTGTTGTTGATCTTGGTGCTGATACAGACATCATCGTTTATGCTGGATTCTCAAATTTAGGGAATGCCGCTATCGAAGGTCAGTCTTTAGGTACTATCGTAGGTTCTTCAGTAACAAGAAATGGTTCTTCAATCGGCGACGACTTCCGTTGGGCTGATGGTTCTAACAGCAACTATCTTGTTAATGCACAAGGTTCTTATGATGAGACATTCGACTTGTCAGTTATTGGTGATGCCAACCCAGACTGGTTGTTAAACATCAGCAATAGTATCTCTTACAAGAATTTGACATTCAACTTCTTAATCAACCACGTACATGGTGGAGACATTTACTCTACTACCGTAGCTACTCTATTGGGTCGTGGTTTGACTACAGACACTTTGGATCGTGAATTGTCATTTGTACTCCCAGGGGTACAAGCCGATGGTTCTCAAAACACCAAGCAGATCAACAACTCTACGTTCTACTTCAGCAACGTATTGTATGGACCTGACGAATTACGTGTATATGACGGAAGTGTATGGCGCTTAGGAGAAATCTCTTTGAGCTACAACTTCCCACAATCTTGGTTGGAAAAAACTCCTTTCGGAAGCGCAAGTATTACAGCCTCTGGTTACAACCTTTGGTATAACGCTTACAACACTCCAGAAGGAACCAACTTCGACCCCAACATCGCCGGTACTGGTGTTGGTAACGGTCGCGGATTTGACTATCTAAACGGACCTAGTTCTAAGAGATATGGTGCAAGTTTGAAGTTTACTTTTTAAGAAAACGATAAAAAACAATGAACATGAAATTATTTAATAAATTTTTTGCCGTTGCTTTGGGAGGATTGTTAGTGTTAAGTTCTTGTGAGACCGCAGAATTGGATCTTACGAGTAACCCCAACGCCTTGAGTCCGAACCAAGCTGATGCTGATTTCTTTTTGAACGCCCTTCAAGAAGACTTCGCACTATGGACACACAACATGGGGAATATCGGTGCGCAATTAACGCGTGTTTCCTACATGAGTGGTAGAACGTACAATAACGTTTACTCACCTGCTTCCTTAGCAGATGAATGGGAAGAGGCCTATCAAGATATGCTGCAAGACATTAAATTAATGAACGCTTTAAGTGAAAACAAGCCCTACCACAGAGGAATGGGAAAAGTTTTCCAAGCTTACATTATGATTACACTTGTAGACTATTTTGGAAATGTACCTGATCCTGTTACTGGTTCTGCCTTAAAAGGTGATGCCGAAGGTGAGGTAGACTTAAACCCAGTTGAGGCTGAAGGAAGAGTTGTCTATGACAATGCTATCAAATTATTGCAAGATGCTAAAAATGATTTTGCTGCTGCTACTACTGGGCCAGCACTTGATTTTTATTACAATGGCGACGCAACTAAATGGATTAAAGCTGCCAATTCTATTTTGAAAAAAATATATTGGACAACTGGTAATAATGGAGCGTATAATGGGATCACTGATTACATTCAAGATCCTGCTGATGACTTCCGTTTTCCTTGGGGAACTAACCAAGTTCAGCCAGACACCCGTCATCCTTTTTACAGAAGCAATTATACTGCAACTGGAGGGCAAGAATATATGCCTCACTATTTGATTTGGACAATGCAGACCGGTCACGGTGCTGTTTCTGACCCTAGACTTAAATATTACTATTATCGTCAAGTT
>WTJI01000030.1:0-24410 GCA_011524905.1 Flavobacteriales bacterium | reverse complement strand
CGGTCACGGTGCTGTTTCTGACCCTAGACTTAAATATTACTATTATCGTCAAGTTTCAGCAACACCAGGATTTGGAGCAGATCCTGATGAGGAAGTATTGGAATGTTCTCTTCCAAACTTCTTTAACCCTTATGGTGATGAATTTCCACACTGTGGACTACCTGACGGTTATTGGGGAAGAGATCATGGAAATGACAACGGTATTCCACCAGATGGTTTCTTAAGAACACTTCGTGGTGTATATCCAGCTGGAGGTCGTTTTGATGATGATTCATTCGAAGCTACTGCGTTAGGCGGGGGTAGAGGTGGTGATGGCATCACACCAATCATGACTTCATCTTGGATGCACTTCATGAATGCACATGTTGCTGTTCAAAGCGGAAATGTTGGTGAAGCATACAACCAAACAAGAGCTGGTGTAGAAGACGCTTTAGCTAAGGTTCAGACTCTTGGTCCAGCTTTGGATGAAAGAGACAGTAGCTCCTATCTTAACGGGTTAGAGAGTGATTGGAATGCTGCTAGCACAGCTGGTAAACTTGATATTTGGGCTAAACAATTCCTTATCTCTTCCGTTGGAAACGGTAATGATGCTTATATCATGTACCGAAAGACTGGATTACCTTCTAATATTCAACCTAATATTGAAGATGGTGCTGCTGGTACAAGAAATGCTGGTGATTTCCCAACGTTGATGTTCTATCCATCGAATTATGTATCAAACAATTCGAATGCACAACAACGTTCATCACTAACAGACAGACCATTCTGGATGGAGGGTGTAAGCGTAGATTTGAAATAAAACACAGAAAACGATGAAAAAAATAATCAGTTTACTTAGTATCGCATTAATTACTCTTTCTTGTACAGAGGGAGATAATGCAATCGATTATGTACTAGATAACTATGGAACTGGAGCTGTTTTGAAAGGGTCACCTCTTCCTCAAGACACCGACTTCAATTTCTATGGTCCATCAGGTACTTTTGCCATCAGATTGGAAGAGCATGACAAAGAAGATGGCAATCTATTCAAAGACGTTGAAGTGTATGTAAGTGCTGCTGGCGGTGCTGAGGCTCTTCATACGACCATGCCTGCTTCTGCTTTTACAAAAAATGATAAAGGTTTACCACAAGCCGATTTGATTGTAGAACTAGCAGATGCAGCAAGCACACTTGGCCTATCACCTGATCAAATTCCGGGTGGTGCCTCTATGGTTTTCAGACTTGTTCTTAATCTAACAAATGGAGAATCATACACGGCGAAGGATGCAGCAAGTTCTTTGACTGGATCTTATTTCCGCTCGCCTTATCAATACAATAAGATCATCAAGTGTATTCCTACGGCACCTGTTCCTGGAGATTACACGATCCAAATGAATGACTCTTATGGCGATGGATGGAATGGTGGTTTCTTAACAGTAACCATTGATGGTACTTCTACCAAGTTTGATATAGCTGGTGCTTCTGGTACAGGTAACTTTACTGTACCTGAAGGAACGAGTACGTTTTCTGTATCTTGGTCACCTGGTGACTGGGATAGTGAAGTTACATACTCTATTTCACACCAGCCTATCGGTGGTGGTACTTCGCAAGTTGCTCTTAGCGAAGGACCTAACCCTGGTGAAGGTACTGCAGGTAAAACGATGAGTATTTGCCCAACCAATTAAAATCCATATTATATGGTGAAAAAAGAGACCTTCGGGTCTCTTTTTTTTTATTACTATCTGATGATTATTCAGCATCTTTGTAATAGGATATTTTCAATATGGATAAATCGCTTCATATATTTGGGATACGTACGCTAGAAGAAGCGCTAGTGAATAAGCAGTCTATTGACAAAGTATGGATGCTACAAGGTGAACGTAGTGGGCTTTTTAAAAGACTAGAAAAGAATCTGAAAGCTGAACAAATTCAAATCAATTATGTACCAATTGAAAAGTTTCATGCTTTCAAAAACGAAAACCATCAAGGTGTAATGGCCCGATTGTCGCCAGTAACTATCTATGATTTAGAAACTTTATTGGAGCAAGACAATCAAAAACAGCCCCTTTATCTCCTTCTTGATCATATAACCGACACGCATAACTTGGGGGCTATACTCCGTTCGGCAGCAGCTACTGGAGTCAGCGGCGTTATTTTACCCGAAACTGGGAGCGCCCCACTCAATGCAACTACCATTAAAACCTCTGCCGGGGCTTTGTTTGAAACGCCAATTGCTAAGGTGAGGCACTTAAAAGACGCTATTTTCCTCTTAAAAGCCCATGGTATTAGTACCGTCGGGTTGACAGAAAAAGCCCACACAATAGCTTATAAAAGTCAATTAAATGGTCCTCTAGCCATCGTGATGGGTTCCGAAGATAAGGGTATTCATCCGAGTATCTTAAAATTACTAGACCAAAGCGTAAAGCTTCCTATGGCCTCTAAAGTAGCCTCTCTAAATGTATCGGTAGCTACTGGACTTATTCTTTACGAAATTATTAGACAACGGCAATTCGCATAAGTGCATCTTTATGGCCATTCCTCCATTAGCTGAACGCATGCGACCCAAAAATTTAAATGACTACCTAGGTCAAGCCCATTTAGTTGGTGTAAATGGAGCACTTTTCCAAAGTTTACAATCAGGATTTATACCTTCTATCATTTTGTGGGGACCACCCGGTACAGGAAAAACGACCCTTGCCAAACTCATGGCTGGTGAAAACAAAAGACCTTTCTATGAGCTTTCTGCCATAAACGCAGGCGTCAAAGAGGTTCGCGAAATCATACAAAAAGCGCAACAGCAGGGTGGTCTTTTTGCCGATAAAAATCCCATTCTGTTCATTGACGAGATTCATCGATTTAGTAAATCGCAACAAGATGCGCTCTTGGGTGCCGTGGAAAAAGGAATCATTACTCTTATTGGTGCTACCACTGAAAATCCAAGCTTTGAGGTAATTAATGCGCTTTTGTCACGCTGCCAAGTTTTCACCCTAAAGCCACTTCCTGAAGATGAATTAGAAAAGCTTTTGCAACGGGCATTGAAAGAAGATCATATACTTCAAAAAATGCCTATTGAACTCATCGATTCAGATATCCTTTTACATTATGCTGGTGGGGATGCCCGTAAACTACTGACTCTTTTAGAATCTGTTATTTTTTCATTTGAAAGTGGATCTGCCATTCAACTAACTACTGAAAAAATTAAATCGGTCCTTCAGACAAATGCCCTGTTGTTTGACAAAAGTGGGGATATGCATTATGATATCATTTCTGCGTTGATCAAGTCAATAAGGGGCAGTGATCCAAATGCAGCAGTGTATTGGTTGGCACGCTTATTACAATCGGGAGAAGATATAAAGTTCATCGCGCGTCGCTTGATCATTGCTGCAAGTGAAGATATTGGCAATGCCCAGCCCAGCGCATTAATCTTAGCACAAAGTACCTTTGATGCTGTCCAAAGCGTAGGTATGCCAGAAGCCCGAATCGTGCTCAGTCAATGTGTTATCCACTTGGCTACTGCTCCAAAAAGTAATGCAAGTTATTTGGCCATTAACCAAGCCTTAAAGGAAGTAGAAAAAAGTGCTAATCTGCCAGTACCGCTTCACCTTCGCAATGCACCTACACCCCTAGCCAAAGATTTAGGGTATGGTCAAGCTTATCAATATCCGCATGATTATGCTGAAAACTTTGTCGCCCAAAAATATCTGCCTGATGAATTAGAGGGTACCCGTTTCTTTGAACCTGGAAACAATCCTAAAGAAAATAGCCTTCGTTCTTGGCTGAAAAGTATTTGGAAAGGAAAATACGGCTATTAATTTTTTCGCCAAAAGAAAGGTGCTAAAAGAATCAACACAGTAAAAAGCTCTAATCGTCCCAATAACATTAGAAATGAAGACCACCATAAACCAGCAATAGGCAGGGCAGCATAATTTTCTTCAGGGCCAAATACCCCAAGTGCTGGACCCACATTTCCCAAGGAAGATGCCGCAACACCCACAGAGGACTCAAAATCATAACCCAGCAAAGCAAATCCTATGGTCCCTATAATGAAAGACAATAGATAAAGAATAAAAAAACCTAGAATATTTTGCACAATAGAATCACTTACCAATCGGCTGTTGTAGCGTACTTGGAGAATTGCATTGGGATGAAGTGCACGTTTGAATTCCAAAATTCCACTTTTAATCATAAGCAGATGTCGAACCACCTTGATACCCCCTGAAGTTGAACCTGCTGAACCGCCAACAAACATCAACCCAAAAAATAAAAGTGTCAATAATGGCATCCATGAAGTAAAATCCGCTGTTACAAAACCAGTTGTTGTGATGACAGCCACTACTTGGAATAAGGCATGCCTAAACTTGCTTTCTAAACTGCCCAGACTTTGGGGGTGGGTTTCTATTGATCCTGCATCAATATTTTTAGCAACCAAAACTATCATAACAAAGAGCGTAAAGACTCCAATGAACCACAAGTAATACTTAAACTCTATGTCTTGTATTATTTTTTTAAAATTGCCCGTAAATGCAAAATAGCTCAAAACAAAGTTGGTTCCCGCTATCATCATAAAAAACAAAATGATGTATTGAATTAGGGGCTGATCATTCCAATGGGCAATGCTGTCATTTTTCGTTGAAAACCCACCAGTAGAAAGTGTGCTCATTGCATGATTCAGCGCATCAAAAAATGACATCCCAGCAAAAGTTAAAAGTAGGGTTTCAGCAAGTGTGTATCCTAAATAAAGTAACCAAAGACGTTTGGCAGTATCTGTAATTCTAGGATGAAGTTTGTCGCTATTGGGACCCGGCACCTCAGCAGCAAAAAGTTGCATCCCTCCTATCCCCAGAATGGGTAAAATAGCAATAGTTAAAACAATAATTCCCATCCCCCCGATCCAATGGGTGGTGCTGCGCCAAAACAAGAGTCCAGCTGGTAAACTTTCAATATCGCTAAATATCGTCGCTCCCGTAGTGGTGTAGCCTGACATGGTTTCAAAAAAAGCCTGGGAAATACTCGTAACACTTCCCGTAAATAAATATGGAAGCATACCCGTGAGCGTCATAGCTAACCAACCAAAACTTACTACCAAATACCCTTCTCTTTTTTGGATTTGAGGTTGGGCCTGGCGAAAAATAATCAATAAACTCGCTCCAAGTATTAATACCACCAAACTGGCCATGGCTAAAGAGCTAGTAGCCTGATCTTTGACCAATGCACTCACCAGTACTGATAGCAACATCAAACCGCCATTAAAAGTCAACAATACTCCGAAGAGCTGTAAGATTACTTTATAATTGAGTTTATAAAACATATTACTTAACGAAACAAGCCTTCGATGCGTTTGATAGATCGAGGTAATGAACAAACCAAAACACGATCGCCCGCTTCGATAGTATAATCTCCGAGGGTAATGATCCCATTACCCTCTTTAACAACACCGCCAATTGTTGCTGTTCTAGGAAAATCAATATCTCGAATTTTACTGCCATTTACTTTTGAGTTCTCATGAACGATAAATTCTAACAACTCTGCATTTAAATGACTTAAGGTAGTCATGTCAACTACCTCTCCCCTTCTTATGTAACGAAATATAGTATTGGCTGTCAAGAGTTTTTTGTTGATTAAGGTATCAATTCCAATGGTCTGAGATAGTTGGAAGTAATCTATATTTTCTACTAGGGCAATAGTTTTGGAGACAGCCTTAGATTTGGCCATCAAACAGGTCATAATATTGGTTTCAGAATTTTGCGTCACAGAAATAAAAGCATCCATTGTTGTTAGATCTTCTTCTTCAAGCAACTCAACACTTCTTCCGTCTCCATGTATAACCATGACATCAGAAAGTTCTTCGGCAAGGCTGATCGCTTTAATTTTATCTTGTTCAACAAGTGTAACATTAAATTTTTCCGATGCCAGACGCTTAGCTGTGCTCGCCCCAATTTTACCACCGCCCAAAATCATCACATTTTTGATTTCTTTTTTTTCTTTCCCAGTAAGTTTATAAATCTCTTCAACCCCTTGCTTGAGGGTGGTAAAAAAAACTTGGTCTCCTGCTTCAAAGGGTGTATCGCCACGAGGAATAATTGTTGATTGAGAACCATTGCGCTGCAAGGCAATAGGCATAAAATGGACATCTGGAAAAATTGAAGCGGCTTCTTTGACTGTTTTACCCACAAAAGGAACATCTTCACCCAGGGTTGTTCCAATCAAGGTTAATTCACCTGATTCAAACTCGTAGCTATTACTAAAAGCCGATTGATCTAAGAGTTGATGAATTTCGTCGGCCGCTAGGGCTTCAGGTGAGATCAATTCATCGATCCCCAGTTGTTCAAAATTAATGCAGTCGTTCTGCTTTATGAATTCAATGGTTGATATCCTTGCAATGGTGCGTTGACAACCCAACTGCTTGGCCAAAGCACATATAGTTATGTTTGTGGTTTCTTCTGAAGTCACTGCAATGAATAAATCAGCAGACCCCACTTTAGCTTCTTTTATGATGGCTAGGGAACAAGCGTTTCCTTTGAGTGTTTTGATATCCAGATGGTTTTCGGCATAGTTTAGTCGCTCCTTATCTGTATCAATGAGTGTTATATCCAGAGATTCGTAGGATAGCAACTTGGCCAAATGGAAGCCTACTTCACCGCTTCCAGCAATAATTATTTTCATAAAGAATAGAAAATACTTGACAAATATATAAAATCATAGGCTGTAAGGGAAATTACTTAAAAGCCTATCAATTTGCGCTATCTTTGCAACCGATGAAAAAGAAAATTACGCCCTATGCCGATTCAGGAAGCTCGAAAAAATTGCAGGTAACCCGCATGTTTGATGCTATTGCAGGTGAATATGATTTTTTAAATCGCGTCATTTCATTGGGTATTGATATCCGTTGGCGTAAAAAAGTGGTTAAAAAACTTTCAGGCAAATCTCTAGATTGCGTCCTTGACATTGCAACGGGAACAGGAGATCTAGCACTTGCACTCACCAAAACAAAGGCCAAAAAAATAATTGGACTGGATATTTCCCCTGGTATGCTAGAATTGGGGCGCCAAAAGGTTATCAAAAAAAATTTAGAAAACACCATTGAAATGGTCATTGGGGATAGCGAAGCTTTACCATTCGAAGCCCACAGTTTTGATGCTATAACAGTTGCGTTTGGAGTTCGTAATTTTGAAAACCTTGATAAGGGATTGGCAGAAATATACCGGGTACTCAAGCCAGGGGGGACTTTGGTTGTACTGGAGACATCTGTTCCTACCCGCTTCCCATTCAAACAGTTCTATAATTTTTACGCTGGATGGCTCATGCCAAGGGTTGCTCGTCTGTTGTCGAAAGACAAAAGTGCCTATCATTATTTGGCTGAATCGGCAGCCCATTTTCCCTATGGTGGAGCCTTCAACAATATTTTAAGTAAAATTGGGTTTATAAAGGTAGCATGCTACCCACAAACCTTCGGGGTTGCTTCTATTTATTGTGGTACAAAACCAACAACATAGCTACTTCGTAATCTGCTTCCTTTTGGGTATTAGCCTGTTATGGGCCCAATATCCGCAGGTCAGAGAAAAGGTTAAAAATTTACCTCAGTTTGATGATCGCTTTGTTCACTATGGTTATTTTGTAGGGGTTAATAATTATTTTTTTGACTTCAATTATGATTTGGACTATTACCGTACTGATTTTCTTCCTGATATCGAAGTCACACCCAGCACTGGTTTTACCATTGGTTTGATTGGCGACATGCGTATCAACCAGTTTATGAATCTACGTTTGGAGCCAGGACTTTATTACACCCAACGAGATCTTCTTTATCCTGACACAGAAGGATTTGAAACAGAAAATGATCGGTTTAGAGAAATTAAATCAACCTATATCCACTTACCCCTCTTATTGAAAATTAATGCCTTAAGAATTAATAATTTTCGACCCTTTTTACTTGCTGGTGCCTCTGTTGACTTTAATTTGTCGTCCAATAAAAAAAATACAGATGATAATTTCAGTAATGTCTTCCGTGTAGAAAATCAAACTTTAAATTATGAGATCGGGATTGGATTTGATTTTTATTTGTTTTACTTCAAATTTTCACCTTCCATTCGTGGAATTTTTTCGCTCGAGAATGAACTAATACCCGACAATACACCAAATAGCCCATGGACCAGTAGAATCACCAATATGGTCAGTCGTGGGGTTGTAATCAATTTAGTTTTTGAGTAAATTATGGATTGGTGAAAGATGCTAATACAATAGCTGCGGCAGAGGCTACATTTAAGCTCTCAACAGCAGAATGCCCTACAGCAGGAATGGTGACACATTGTGTAAGCTTCCCTAAAACAGCTTCAGAAATACCGTGAGATTCACTCCCAAAAGCCAAATAGGCTGGTCGATCCCAGGATACTTTCTGTATGGGTAAGCCGGTTAGCGCCAAACCATAAATAGGCAAGGTCGCGCGAAATAGAAAAGATTCCAGATTGGTATAATGAACTGTAACACGAGCCAATCCACCCATCGATGCCTGTACTACCTTGGGGTTATACGCATCTACCGATTGCGTACTACAAATTACGTGTGAGACACCAAACCAACTAGCCTGTCGAATGATGGTTCCCAGATTCCCTGGATCACTGATACCATCCAGAAGCAATGCGGATTCTTGAGTTGGAATAGCACTTGATAAACGTTTTTGAAAAATTCCAAGTATCGGACTCGCAGCTTTGAACTGAGTTATCCGCTGCATCTCTTTTTCAGTAATCATATTTGTTTGTAGTCCGTCAAACTTTTGGGTCGAATACAACCCTTCACAATGCCATCCTTGATCCAAAAAATCTACCACACTTTTTTGCCCTTCTACAATAAACAAACCTGTTTGGTCTCTAAATTTCTTTAGACCGAGCTGTGCTATTTTTTTGAGTTCGGTTTTAGGTAGCATGAAAAACTGTACATTTGATTGTTAAAAGTCGTTCTTGTGCGTCGATTTGCTTCAAAAGTAATCATTCTTTGCTTTTCTGGTTTTTTACTTCTGCAATGCAGCAGCACAAAAAACTTGGGTGACAATGACTTCCGCCTCAGGCAAAATACACTTCTTATCAATGGCAATCCTATTGGAAACGATCCTATTTATGGATTACTTACTAACCCACCTAATAAAACTTTCCTAGGCATCCCTATTGAAACCTACATTGACCAATGGGTTCAAAATGACCCTGATTCAGCCTTTACTGCTTGGCTTACCAAAAAAGAAAAAAGAATAAAACGCTGGAAAAAAATGCTCTCTGCCAAGCAAGTCGAACAATTAAGGCGCTATAAAATACAGGGACACCGATGGCTGAAAAATTTAAGTGCACCTGTTGTACTTTTGGATAGCAGCCAATTAACGTTAAACAGTAATAGACTTGAACAGCACTACAGAAACAAGGGCTTTTTTGATGTAGTCGTCAATACATACGTCAAGCCTATAGACAAAAAAGACGTGGTTGTTGAATATGACATCCAAAAAGGACAACAATACACCCTTGACAGCATCAAATATCAGATTGAAGCTGAACCTCTTCAGAAGCTAGTTCAAAAAAATAGAAAAGAACAAATACTGTTAGCTGGAGCACCTTTTGAAGTCGCTAATTTTGAGGCAGAGCGAAAACGCTTGTTGAGGCTGTTCCGTGAAGCAGGGGTATATAATTTTCAAGAAAATAGTCTTCGATTTACTGCAGCCATTGATAGTACTGGTAGTGATAAGACCATTGGTGTTACCATATCTATTGACAATCCGCGATTAAGGCTTGGGGATACATTGATTGAACAGCCCTACCAAATTCATCGCATCAAACGCATTAACTTATTTGTAGAATCCAATCGTTCGGAAGCAGATTTTGGTCGTTACACCGACAGTTTAGTCTACAAGGGAATTCATTTTTATTCTAAAGGACCCTTAAAATATCGACCTAAAGCCCTGGCCAATGCCCTTTTTATAGAACTAGACAGTGTCTATCGTGATCAAGATCGATTGTTGACCTACCGCTACTTTAGTGGATTAGAAAATTTCAAATATCCTAGCATCACTTACCGCCCCCTTTCAGATAGCTTACCTTATTTAGAATCCCAAATCTTTTTAAGTCCCAAAGAAAAATTTTCCATGGGTCTTGACTTCGACCTTTCACATTCAAACATTCAATTTTTTGGGGTGGGCTTAGGTACCTCTTCTGCCATTCGAAATGTGTTTAGGGGGGCAGAAATTTTAAATATTGGCGTGCAATCCTCTTTTGGTGCTTCCTCCAATAATACGGATCAGCTGAGTCGTTTTTTTGATCTTTTTGAACTGGGTACTGATTTGAGTGTGAGAATCCCAAGGCTTTTGTTCCCAATTAATTTAGAGCGATTGATTTCTAAAAAAATGAATCCCAAAACAGATATGAGTTTGGGATTTGCAATCCAGGAAAATATCGGCTTAGACAAGCAATATTTTGCTGCTAATTACGAAATAAACTGGGAACCACGACCCAATCAAAAAATGGCATTACGCCTGGCAGAAATAGAATTTGTCAATAACAAAAACATTGACAACTACTTCAATGTTTACCGTAATAGCTATGACAGGCTCAACCTTATTGCCCAGCAGTATAACACAAACTCCCTACTGGTAGATGACAATAATAATTTGACAATCCCGAATGGCACAGAAGGATTTTTTAGATACGTATTTGCCAACACTGCACTCCCAGCTGTAAGTGCAGAAGACTTTTCCAAAATAATAGGTATCAGGGAGCGTCAGCAACGATTAACAGTCAACAACCTTATAATAGGTTCTTCGTTTAGTTTCAATAGCAATACCCAACAAAGTTTGTTAGATGAAAATTTTTCCCAATTCCGTTTTCGATTAGAATGGGTTGGAAATCTGATTAACGGCATTTTGAATTGGACAGGCTCACAACGCAATGCCAACGATCGCTTTGAAATAGCAGGTGTAGAACCTTCCCAATACATTAAGGCAGAAATAGATTACATCAAACATATTCGCTTGGCCGAAGAACATGTTTTGGCATTTCGAAGCTTTGTCGGATTGGCTCTACCATACGGAAATGCCAATAGTATTCCTTTTGTACGCTCTTATTTCGCTGGGGGAACCAACGACAATAGAGCCTGGAAAGCCTATCAACTGGGACCTGGAAGCAGTGAGAATTTTAATGAATTTAATGAGGCTAACTTTAAATTAGCAACCAATATGGAATATCGTTTTCCATTACTGGGAAATCTAAAAGGAGCGCTGTTTATTGATGCAGGAAACATTTGGAACCTCTGGGATAATGTACAAGATCCAGCCTCGAAATGGGAAGGATGGCGCGATCTTAGTGAAATTGCTATTGGTTCGGGTGTTGGTTTTCGTTATGACTTTGACTTCTTTGTATTCCGTTTTGATACGGCATTTAAAACCTACAATCCAACTTTATCCCAATCAGCCCGCTGGTGGAGTGAATATGCTTTAAATAAAGCTGTATTTAATGTAGGGATCAACTATCCATTTTAAAAATATTGATATTTTTGCCCAAAACCATTTTGAATGAAAAAAGACATCCCCGCTGGGGTTCTCACTGGAAATCAAGTACAAGAAGTATTTGCACTAGCAAAAGAAAAAGGATTTGCCCTTCCTGCCATCAACGTAATTGGCAATAACAGTATCAACACGGTATTAGAAACGGCTGCGGAGCTCAATAGCCCCGTTATCATCCAATTTTCAAATGGGGGTGCCCAATTCAACGCTGGAAAAGGATTGCCAAATGAAGCACAAAAATCGGCCATTGCTGGATCGATAGCAGGAGCCAAACATGTTCACGAAATGGCAGCAGCCTATGGAGCAAGCGTTATTTTGCATACAGACCACTGCGCCAAAAACCTACTCCCTTGGATCGATGGCTTATTAGATGCCAGTGAGGAATACTATAAGCAGTTTGGAAAACCCCTCTATAGTTCTCACATGATTGACTTATCCGAAGAACCTTTGGAAGAAAATATTGCCCTTTGTAAACAATATCTCAGTCGTATGGCTAAAATGGATATGACCTTAGAAATTGAATTGGGAATCACAGGGGGTGAGGAAGATGGCGTTGATAATTCTGATGTTGATCAATCCAAATTATATACCCAACCCGAAGAAGTAGCCTATGCCTTTGAAGAATTGCGGCAGGTTAGTCACCGATTTACCGTAGCTGCTGCTTTTGGAAATGTTCATGGAGTTTACAAACCAGGTAATGTTGTATTGACACCAAAAATTCTCAAAAATTCACAGGAATACATCAGTGAAAAATACAACTTACCCACCAATACAGTTGATTTTGTTTTCCATGGCGGATCTGGATCTAGTTTAGAAGAAATACGTGAAGCTATCGGTTATGGGGTCATTAAAATGAATATCGATACAGATCTTCAATTTGCCTTTACGGAAGGTATTCGTGATTACATGACCCAAAATATCGAATATTTACGTTCACAAATTGGGAATCCAGAAGGCGCTGAACAACCCAACAAAAAGTATTATGACCCCAGAAAATGGCTTCGGGAAGGTGAAGGCACCCTTAAAAAACGCTTGATTCAAGCTTTTGAAGATTTAAATAATGTCAATACATTAGACTAAAACATTCTTATGGCCTGGTTTAAGAGAAGTGAGAAAGGAATACAAACCAAAACTGAGGAAAAAAAGGATATTCCGAAGGGGCTTTGGTACAAAACACCTACGGGTAAAATCGTAGAAACACAAGAACTTGCACAAAACCACTATGTAAGTCCAGAAGATGACTATCATGTTCAGGTTGGCAGTAAGGAATATTTTGAGATTTTATTTGACGGCTCCTATGAGGAGATCGCACCCAATCTCAAACCCAAAGACTTTCTCAAATTCGAAGACACAAAGAAGTATAAAGATCGCATCAAAGTCGCTACAAAAAAAACCAAACTCAAAGATGCCATTCGCGTAGCTGTTGGTAAATCTAAAAAGAAGGCTTTGGTTATCGCATGTATGGATTTTGCATTTATTGGTGGTTCTATGGGGTCGGTTGTTGGTGAAAAAATTTGCCGTGCCGCTGATCATGCACTAGAAAACAATATTCCACTGCTGGTCATATCAAAATCTGGTGGCGCTCGGATGATGGAAGCAGCTACCTCTTTGATGCAAATGGCCAAAACAGCAGCCAAACTTGCCGAATTAGCTGAAGCTGGCATACCCTACATCTCTCTGTGCACCAACCCAACTACTGGTGGTACAACCGCATCTTTTGCGATGCTTGGCGATATTAATATTGCTGAACCAGGAGCACTGATTGCATTTGCTGGACCAAGAGTGGTCAAAGATACAACTGGAAAAGAGTTGCCCGAAGGCTTTCAAACCAGTGAGTTTCTTTTAGAAAAAGGATTTTTAGACAGAATTATCCATCGAAAAAATCTGAAAAATGAGATCAATGCCTACTTAGACTTGGTACTCAACAGACCTTACCGCAAATAATATTACTTTGTTATCAGACAATTAAGTGTATCTTTGCAGCGCAATTTTGCATACATAATAATTATTTAAAACAAATATTGGCATGTACCTAACGACTGAAAAGAAAAAAGAGATTTTCAAAAAATTTGGTAAATCTGAAACAGACACTGGTTCTACTGAAGGCCAGATTGCTTTGTTCTCATACCGAATCAACCACCTATCAGACCACCTTAAAAAAAACGCCAAAGATTTTAATACAGAGCGTTCTTTGGTCAGACTTGTAGGTAAAAGAAGAAGCCTATTAGATTATCTGAAAGACAACGACATTGAACGATACCGTTCTATAATTAAAGAACTGGGAATCCGTAAATAACAACGCCCAACTCTTTCTACACTGAATTGTAGTTTTTCATTGGTTGCCACAACACACAACAGCAAACGGTTAAACCAATTAAATTATGATTCCAAAGACATTTACCCAAGAAATTAAACTTTCTGACGGGAGAACAATTACCCTAGAAACAGGAAAACTAGCCAAGCAAGCTGACGGTTCTGTAGTAGTCCGCATGGGCAATTGTATGCTACTTGCAACAGCTGTCTCGGCCCGACAAGCCAGTCCAGTTGATTTTCTTCCTCTAACAATAGATTACAGAGAAAAATTTGCTGCTGCAGGTCGATTTCCTGGTGGGTTCTTCAAAAGAGAAGCCCGACCTAGTAATGAAGAAATTCTGACCATGCGTTTGGTGGACCGCGTTTTACGTCCTTTGTTTCCCAAAGACTATCACGCAGAAACACAAATCATGATTCAACTCATGTCACATGACGACGAAGTAATGCCCGATGCACTTGCTGGTTTAGCTGCATCTGCTGCACTGCAACTTTCAGATATCCCCTTTGAATATCCAATTTCTGAAGTTCGAGTGGCTCGAGTTGAAGGAGAATGGATTGTCAATCCAAGCAAATCAATATTAGAAACTTCAGACGTGGATATTATGATCGGCGCCAGTACGGACTCTGTCGCTATGGTTGAAGGAGAGTTCAACGAGATTAGCGAAGAAGAAATGGTGGAAGCCATCGCTTTTGGTCATGATGCTATAAAAGTACAAATCCAAGCCCAAGAAGCTCTAGCGGCTGCCGTCGGTAAAAAAGAGATCCGTACATACGAAGAAGAAGATAATGATGCTGATCTAGAAGCCCATATTCACAGTTTGGCCTACGATAAGTGTTATGAGATTGCCAAAAAAGGCCTAGCCAAGGGAGAACGTTCGGAAATGTTCAGTGAACTCAAAGAAGAAATTAAATCAAGCTACGCTGAAGAAGAACTTGAAGAAAAAGGTGAGTTAATTTCAAAGTACTTTGGTGCGGCACAAAAAAAAGCAGTACGCGATTTAGTATTAGACGAGGGTATTCGATTGGATGCCCGAAAAACAACAGATATTCGTCCCATCTGGTGTGAGGTAGATTATCTTCCCTCCACACATGGATCCTCTGTTTTTACCCGTGGGGAGACTCAGGCGCTTGCTACGGTAACACTTGGTACTTCTAGAGAAGCCAACATCATTGACCTCCCTACAGAACAAGGAGAGGAAAACTTTTATTTACATTACAACTTTCCGCCTTTTTCAACTGGCGAAGCCCGACCGCTTCGAGGTACATCCCGCCGCGAAGTAGGACACGGGAATCTAGCACAGCGGGCATTAAAAAAAGTAATGCCCAATGATTGCCCTTACACCGTTCGTGTGGTCTCTGAAGTACTTGAGTCTAATGGCTCTTCTTCAATGGCAACAGTTTGTGCAGGTACTATGGCACTGATGGATGCGGGGGTCCAAATTACTAAGCCCGTTTCCGGTATCGCAATGGGACTCATTAGCGAAGGGGAACGTTATGCAGTTTTGTCTGATATTCTTGGTGACGAAGATCATCTGGGTGATATGGATTTTAAGGTAACAGGAACCCGTGATGGCATTACAGCCTGCCAAATGGATATCAAAATCAAGGGACTGAGTTACGAAATCCTTACACAAGCGCTTCATCAAGCCAAAGAAGGTCGTATGCATATCCTTGACCACTTAGAAGCTACTATAGCTGCACCAGCGGCTGATGTCAAAGCACATGCGCCCAAAATGATCAACCGTATTATTGCTAATGAATTCATTGGAGCCCTTATTGGCCCTGGTGGAAAAGTCATCCAAGAACTACAAAAAGAATCTGGATGTACTATCGTTATCAATGAAGATCCAGTAACCGAAGAAGGAATCGTAGAAATCTTAGGTACTTCCCCAGAAGGCATTGCCATGGTAGAAGCTAAAATAGATGCCATTACATTTAAGCCCGAAGTAGGACAAACCTATGAGGTGAAGGTGATTAAAATCTTAGATTTTGGCGCAGTGGTAGAATATACACAAGCCCCTGGTAATGAAGTTCTACTCCACGTAAGTGAACTGGCATGGGAACGCACCGAAAATGTGAGCGATGTTGTAAAAATGGGGGATGTATTAGAAGTAAAGTATTTCGGTATTGATTCAAGAACCCGTAAAGAAAAAGTTTCTCGTAAGGCATTGTTACCAAGACCAGAACGCAAAGACTCAAAAAGACCAGAAAAAAAATAATTTTTTGAAACTTTTTATTCTTTAGTACGTATTATCTATAAGAGACTAGATTATGAGACAACTGAAAATCACCAAGCAGGTAACCAATAGAGAAACTGCTTCACTTGATAAGTATTTACAGGAAATTGGTAAAGTTGACCTAATTACAGCAGAAGAAGAGGTTGAATTGGCTCAAAAAATAAAAGCCGGTGACCAGTTGGCCTTGGAAAAATTAACCAAAGCCAATCTAAGGTTTGTTGTCTCTGTGGCCAAACAATACCAAAACCAGGGTCTAACCCTGCCCGATTTAATTAATGAAGGGAATTTGGGACTAATCAAAGCAGCACAGCGTTTTGATGAAACCCGTGGGTTTAAATTTATTTCTTACGCTGTCTGGTGGATACGTCAATCTATTTTACAAGCACTTGCAGAACAATCACGTATTGTCCGGCTACCATTGAACAAAATCGGTTCGATTAATAAGATTAACAAAACCTATGCTTTTCTTGAGCAAGCCCATGAGCGCGCACCTTCAGCCGAGGAAATTGCAAAAGAGCTAGACATGACTGTCAATGATGTCAAAGAATCGCTCAAGAATTCTGGACGGCATGTCTCCATGGATGCACCATTGGTCGAAGGAGAAGATTCTAACCTCTACGACGTTCTGAACAGCGGAGAATCTCCCAATCCTGATAAAACCCTTTTACATGAATCACTTCGAACAGAGATTGAAAGGGCCCTAGAAACACTTACGCCCCGTGAGGCCGATGTGGTTCGCTTGTATTTTGGATTAGGAAACCAGCATTCAATGACTTTAGAGGAGATTGGTGAAACTTTTGATTTAACGCGCGAACGCGTTCGACAAATCAAAGAAAAAGCCATCAGAAGATTAAAGCATACTTCGCGTAGTAAAATCTTAAAAACCTATTTAGGCTAAACCAATAAGGCAACCTTCGGGTTGCTTTTTTTATATATATGATATGGCTCGTATTGCTCCTTCCATACTTGCAGCTGACTTTGGTAATTTGCAACAGGATTGTGAAATGGTTAATAAAAGTGTTTCTGATTGGTTTCATATTGATATAATGGATGGGGTTTTTGTGCCCAATATCTCATTTGGAATGCCTGTATTAAAAGCCATTCAAAAACATGCCGCAAAACCATTGGATGTCCATTTGATGATTGTTGACCCCGATCGTTATATTGAAAATTTTGCCGAGTTAGGAGCGCAAATTTTAACAGTTCATTACGAAGCCTGCACACATTTGCATAGAAGTTTACAAAAAATAAAAAGCTGTGGTATGCAAGCAGGCGTAGCGTTAAATCCGCATACGCCCGTAACACATTTAGAAAGTATCATTACTGAGATTGATTTGGTTTGTTTGATGAGTGTGAATCCTGGATTTGGTGGTCAATCCTTTATTCCATCAACATATAAAAAAGTAACGGCTACAAAAGAGCTGATCCAAAAACACAAAGCAAATACGCTTATCGAAATTGATGGCGGCGTAACTGATAAAAATGCAAGAGAATTAAAAACAGCTGGTGCTGATGTGCTCGTTGCAGGTTCACACATATTCAAAGCTACCGATCCCCTTGCAACAATCGAGAAATTAAAAAATACATAAAAAAAAGCAGCGAAATCGCTGCTTTTTTAAATTGTCAGTTTAATAGATAGTACACTTATCTTTTTAATCGGAACTGTACCCTTCTATTTTTGGCACGACCTTGTGGTGTGTCATTACTTTCAAGTGGTTTTTCTGCTCCAAATCCTGCGACCTCTAAGCGACTGGGATCTATGCCCATTTGTATCAGTGCATTTCGAACTGATTCGGCACGTTTTACAGAAAGTGTTTGATTGAATGCACTATCGCCATCACTAGAAGAATAGCCTTCTATCATAAATATACCGTTTGGATTTTCAACTAGTAATGCTTTTATTTTCTCTAATACATCAAACATTTTTTTGCCTAATATACGATCACTATTGGCCATGAAATTAATCATTGCCCCATAGCCATTCATTGTAGAAACTACAGCATCTGATACTTCTGGACATCCATTGTTTTCAGGCAAACCAGCTTGGTCTGGACAAAGGTCGTCAGCATCTAATACTCCGTCGCCATCCGTATCATTTTCATCTGGGCAACCATTATTTTCTTCCGTCCCTTTCTCGTCAGGACACTCGTCGATGCCATCATGAACACCATCACCATCTGTATCTACACAACCAGCCATTTCGGCACTTCCTGGAATGTCAGGGCATAGGTCGTCTTTGTCAACCACACCATCGCCATCACTATCAGGACAACCATTGAGTTCTTTTGGCCCTGCTTCTTCAGGACAGCCATCTTCATTGTCTGGAATACCATCTTCATCGGTATCTGGACAACCATCAAATTCTTTTAAACCAGCAACTTGAGGACACTTATCTTTCTTATCAGAAATACCATCTTTGTCACTATCGCCAGAACCAAAGTTATAGCTTAGACCTGCCTGGTGCTGAAAATGTCTGACCCCGTCCAATTCGTGGGCTGCTTTGAAATTGGATTGAAGGCTTAAAGCAACTGCTTCTCCTAACTTAAAATCAAGCCCGAACCCACCCAAATAGTGCTTGGAAGCATTTCGAGATAAAAGTAATGCGCTCGCATCATTCGGATTGGCAAATTGTATACTAGACATACCGTAACCTGCAAGAATATAAGGACTGATAAACTTCCCGCCTAGCGGACTGTATTTAAAATAACCATCTACACTTAAATAAGGGTATTCTATACTGTTTGTGTTGCCTTCATATTTATTAATGTTATTGACAGAAAGCATGGCTCCAACAGAAAGTCCGCTTTGGAGAAACCGATCTAGCGAAATAGTTGGCCCACTAATACTCCAATGGTCTCCAACATTTGTAAAATCTTCAAATAAATCTCCCTGGGCACCTTCTGGAAAGAGTCGGCTGGGAGTTCCACCTACTGGATAAATATCAATTGCATTGGCATAAATACCTACCCGCCACGGATTTTCAGCTGTTTGGGAAAAACCGAGGCTAGCAATAGCTAGGGCAAAAACAAAAAGTAACCTTTTTTTCATAAGACATAGATTATGTTTTATTTAACTGTATAATCAGCAATTTATTGTGAGCGCCCTAAAATTTAAGCTGAGCTAACTTAAATTTTATTTCTTTATTAACCCCAAATCAACTAATCTTTCATGCAAAAAATCACCAGCTGTTATATCGTCGTATTGTTTCTGATGGGTATCTGAAATGCAATTTGCCAAGCAATTCAATGGCATAGTTGCGACAGGGTGCATAAAAAAGGGAATTGAAAATCGAGATTCCCCCCAAAGTTCTTTTGGTGGATTGACCACACGATGTATAGTTGATTTCAGTTTATTATTGGTTAACCGAGCCATCATGTCCCCCATGTTTATCATCAATTCGTCCTCTTGTGCTTGTGCCGGTATCCACTCTCCCGTTCTATTCTGGACTTCCAAGCCACTTCCTTGTGCCCCCATTAAAAGTGTAATGAGATTGATATCGCCATGGGCAGCGGCTCGAACTGCATTTTTCGGTGCTTCAGTAATGGGGGGATAATGAATCGGACGCAGTATAGAATTACCATTGGTTACAAATGGCACGAAATAATTAGGAGTAAGCTCTAAATAATGAGCAATTGCCTTTAGAACTTCAGTAGCAGTTTTTTCTAATGCTTGGAATACTTCTTTCCCTACTGTGTTAAAATCAGGCAATTCCTCAACATTTACATTTTCTGGGTAGGAAAATTCTCCTACATCTTTGGGTGATAAATATTGACCAAAGTGCCAAAACTCTTTTAAATCTGCTTGATTGAATCCCTTTGCTGTTTCGCTTCCAAAAGGTGTATATCCCCTCTGTCCTGCTAGTCCAGGCAAATGGTATTTCATCTTTACTGTTTCTGGTAATTCAAAAAATAATCTTACCTCTTTATATAGCTTGGTAATCAACTCTGGTGTGAGAAAATGTCCTCTTAACGCAACAAAGCCAATATCGCTAAAAGCCACACCTAAATCTTGGATAAAATCTTGTTTTCTTTTAGGGTCAGCAGATAAAAAATCATGAAGATCAACTTGTGGAATTGCTGGTTTCATAAAGCAATGACTAATTCAGAATAGATAGCCCAAGATAAAAAACATCTACTGGATATTCTTATTTAAAAAGTACTTAATCTTATCAAAATGCAATAAAGGGCTTGTGATAACACTACTAATTTTTGGTGGTGTGGCACTTATTTATCTTATTTCATCATGAACAAGTCAAATATCAGCGGCTCGAATAAAACGCATAGAAAAACCTTAATTTATCTTTCTAGGACTAAT
Organism: Flavobacteriales bacterium; assembly: GCA_011524905.1. Lineage (GTDB taxonomy): Bacteria > Bacteroidota > Bacteroidia > Flavobacteriales > Flavobacteriaceae > UBA11891. Next base: position 4,034 of record WTJI01000030.1, on the reverse strand, counting down.
TTGGTACAGGTACATGTGTTGTAAATTCTTTTCAAGATAGATGCTGGTATTGAATTGACTTTATTCTAATAGCTTTTGGCATATCAGAAATATTGATTGTTCCAAATTATCATCAAATACAATAAAAAAACCCGCCGAAGCGGGTTGAAATGAAAATGATTTCATACTAATTTGTAAATGGAACTGCGACTCTGACAGTATCCCATCCCATGTGAAGATGAACACCTCCATCAACACTTTCAAAAGCCATAGAAAAAGCTTCTAGGGATTCTTTTCCCTCTTGAACGGGTACAGCAATGCGAGCCAAATCCTGGCTTTCGTCATAATTGTAGGCTCCCCATACGTTGGTTGCTTTATTTAAAATTACAGTCCACTCCTTTTCGCCAGGAATTGTGTAAAGCGAATAGCTTCCTGTAGGAATCGTTGTAGTACCTAATTTCATTGGACTGTTAAATGTAATTTCAGATGCTTCATTGGCACCTGTTCGCCAAACTTTTCCATTAGGCGCTAGTTGGGAAAGAGCACGTCCTTTGAGCTGTGGTCGTGAGTATAAAACCCGTATGGATTTGTTTGTTTCACGATTACTGGTTGGATACTGAATCATGTCGAGGGGGCTTTTGTCCAAACCTCTAAACTCTTGTGCGGATACCGAAAACGTTGCCAACAATAGGGCAGATAAAAAGAATTGTTTCATTATTAAATTTTTTGTAAAACTAGTCATTCTTTGAAGGGCAGTTTGTTAAATGAATGATAAATTATAATGCACCAATTTGGACCCGTAACATAAATACCATGGCATTGGGAATACCTTCTTTTTGAGCTGGGTTTAATACGTATTGCCAATTGGGCTGAATACGGAAGTATGGTTTGGGCTGAAGATAATAGGTGAGTTCAATAACCTTTTCAGAAGAAAATTGTTCGCCTTGAAGTTGATTTTTCCAAGTCTGGCTCAATCCTGCACGAGCAAAGGCCAAACCCATCCCATCTTCGTTGTCAAAAAACACCCCAGATCGAACAATACCTAAACCTTGATAATTGGAAACCACAGGTGCTGTTTTGGCAATCCAGCCCATTTGATAAAATAAAGACCATGCCTCTTTTGTATTGGGGTTGATCACCACCGGTATATCTCCCATTACATAAAACCCATTCAACTGATTTTGATCAAACTGCGTACGGTGCTGCCAAAGCCCTAGACGGTGCTGTCCCCATTTCTGCCATTGTAGTTCGCCAATCCAATAGGCACCTTCTTCTCTATCCAATGCCAAACGTTTATGCCATGCCACTTGACTATCCAAGCCTGGATTTCCATCAAAAAGACCTATGCGATAGGTCAGATTCTCATTGAACTTTTGGGTCCAAACGATACCCAAACCAGTAAATGGAAAAGTAGATACAGGTGTGTTTACAGTAAATTCTGGTCCTATTCCAAAGGAACTATTTATAAATACTAGTCCACTTTCTGTCCACGCAAAAGCATTGTTAATTTCCTGTTGTCCAACTTTTAATCTTGCTTTCTCCCATTGATGTTCATACCACAACTCATAAGATTTAAAGCCCTTTGGGGCTTCCATATTGTTCGCAATTTGGATATCCCCCATCCGACTAGAGAGAAAATCTCCATAGTTTATCAGTGCATGGTATTTAAAGGTTCCTTTTTCCCAGAGTTGTAATTGGGCTATTAGATCAATATTCCCCTGTAAACTACTTCCATTTGTGATTCCCCCTTTAGGATTGGTCGCCAAGTCATTGGTTAATGTTCCAATGAGTTCTAATCTTTCGTCTTGTGCTTGCAATGTACTACCAAGCAACAAAACTATTGCAGCCGTTAGGGTAAGTTTGAATTTTTTCAAAAATAGCTTTTGCTAGCTTAAAAATATAAAATTATTAAACTATTAAGCATGTTTTTACAAACCTAGTTCCAAGGTATTTGTGTTATATCGATTCCATTGGTCATTATAGCATGGCTTGATGGAGATCTTGTTTGAGATCATCAACAGACTCCAATCCTACAGATAATCGAACCAAATCTTTGGTTACACCAGTGGCTTTTTGTGCCTGCTCATCCAACTGCTGGTGAGTCGTACTGGAGGGATGTATGATCAATGATTTAGTGTCTCCAATATTGGCTAAAAGAGAGAATATTTGAGTTTTATTGGCAATCTTTTTGGCAGCTTCATATCCGCCCTTGGCGCCAAAAGTAACAATCCCACTTTGCCCATTGGGTAAATATTGCTTTGCAAGATGGTGGTATTTGTCGGTTTCCAGACCTGGGTAACTGACCCAACTAACCGCATCATGTGCAGCCAACCACTTTGCCAATTCTAATCCATTTTCGGAGTGCTGTTTCATCCTAACTTTAAGTGTTTCTAGACCTTGAATAATCTGAAAACTATTAAAAGGACTTAAGGCAGCACCAAAGTCGCGAAGTCCTTCGATACGGACTTTTGCTATAAATGCTAAAGGCCCCAGCGCTTCGTGATAAACCAACCCATGATACCCTGGCGAAGGTTCTGTAAATTCGGGAAATAAACCATTGCTATAATCAAAAGTACCCGCATCAATTATAACGCCACCTAAAGATGTACCATTACCAGTAATATATTTGGTCAAGGAATGAATCACAATATTGGCCCCATATTCAATCGGGTTTAATAAAGCCGGGCTGGCAACAGTATTGTCAACAATAAAAGGAACTTGGGCCTGCTTGGCAAAGTGACTAATCGCTTTTAAATCTAGGACATCTAATTTTGGATTCCCCAACGATTCAGCAAAAAAAGCACGGGTATTGGGTTGCACTGCCTTTTCAAAATTTTGAGGATCGTCTGGATCGACAAAGGTGGTGGTAATACCCAATCGTGGCAAAGTTACACTCAATAAATTATAAGTTCCTCCATACAAACTATTGGAAGCTACAATGTGATCACCAGATTTAAGCAAAACCATCAGGGCCGTACTAATTGCAGCCGTACCCGATGCGGTTGTCACTGCTGCAACACCACCCTCCATGGCTGCTAAACGTTGTTCTAATACGTCATTGGTAGGATTATTTAATCGCGTGTAAATGTATCCCGTTTCCGCCAATGAAAATAAATTAGCAGCGTGGTCGGCGTTCTCAAAAACATAGGAGGTTGACTGGTAGATAGGTACAGCTCGTGTCCCTTGTGTTAGTTCTGGATTGTGTCCCGCATGCAATGCTTGGGTTGCTAATTCTTGTGCTTCCATTATTTCTTGATTTTGAACAAAAGTAGAAATATTTTATTTATTTCCTACAATTCCTACCTTTTTTATAGGTATTAAAAATTTTGTATGTTTGTCTCAAAACAATTATGGTCTCGAAAAAATGTAAATATGCCATTAAAGCATTGATTTATTTGGCCAAAAACCAGACCCGTGATTCCGCAATATTTTCTTCAGAAATAGCTTTTGAAGAGGACATTCCGAAGAAGTTTTTGGAAACCATCTTACGGGATTTGAGAAACAGCAGAATTCTTCAAAGCCAACGGGGTAAAACAGGAGGCTATCGACTGCTAAAACAGCCAGAACATATCTATTTATCGGAGGTCATGCGGCTCATGGACGGCCCTATAGCCTTGTTGCCCTGTGTTTCTTTAAATTACTATGCACCGTGTGAGGGTTGCAATGAAACCTTATGCAAATTAAAAACTGTTTTTGAAAGTGTACGCGACGAAACTTTATCTGTTTTGGGTAACACATCCATCAAAGATTTAATATAAGCAGCGAAGAAATTGATCTTTTAAGTACTGCCCAAAAAAGAGCCCTTTGCCCTTTATCCCCTTAGTATTTTTCTTTACAAAACGTCATATCCTGTTTTCAGATACGTTTATATTGAGGAAAGAACACTAGCCTTAAACACCCAATAATAGGCCTAAAAACACTGAGGTTTTCCAAACAGCTTATTAAAGTAATAATTAAGGGAAAGGCAAAAAAAGAAGAGTGACCCAGGGAGGATTCGAACCCCCAACCCTCAGAGCCGAAATCTGATATTCTATCCAGTTGAACTACTGGGCCAT
>WTJI01000001.1 GCA_011524905.1 Flavobacteriales bacterium | reverse complement strand
CCAGGGACCAACTGATTATGAGTCAGCTACTCTAACCAACTGAGCTATAGGACCCTTGTAGTACTTATTCCACTTTTATTGAAATCGTCAATCAAAAACAGTAGTTGGACTACAGTTCATGATGTTACGAAAGGCATGAAAAACGTTTGCACTACAACGCAAATATAAGAACAAAACTGTATTGTAAACAGACATCGCGGTTTAGTTTGTGATTTGCTTGTTTTTTTATACATCTAATAAATGAGCTTGTAATACAAGCGACCCAACAGCTCCCTTAAAGCAAGCTCTGTTTTAGTTAGTGCCAGCGCTGAAGGCAAAAAATCAATAAGATAATAACTCGTTCTTGGGAAGGTTCTAAAATCTACTTTGTATGGCCATACATGAAATCCGCTCTTTTCAAACAGCTGCTTGGCTCTTTTCATATGAAATGCCGAAGTAACCAAAATAATCCTCTTGTCCTGACCCAACAGCTCAGACACAGCAACTGCTTCTGCAGAGGTATTTAGTGCTACTTTACTAAGGCGAATATTTTCAGCTGGAATTCCTCTTTTTAGGGCTTCTCTTTTTAAAATTTCTCCTTCTGACAGCTGGGTTGGATTATACGGTGTTTTTCCTGCGGTAAATACAATACAATTCGCTTTTCCTGCCTCGAATAAGTCAATTGCCCGAAAAAAACGATCTACTGCCGAGCCCCATTCTACTTCATACTGGTGGTCCAATTCATTAATTCGCATCATTCCACTCAATACAACGATGGCATCCACTTTTTCAATAGTTGCAAGCTCTGGATAGCCATACTCTCCCTCTACTTGTTTTAAAATTAAATCCGACAAAATGGGGGTGGACAGCGTATATAGCAATACCAACACAAAATAGCCTATCTTCTTGTGTCCTTTGAATACACTCAACGCCAAAAGTCCCACACAAACCATTATTGGCATCACTAACTGTGGGAGTATTTTATGTAAGTAAATCATCTGTTGTATCATGCTAAAATTACTAATTAAAATACGCAATGACGACTTGATCCCGGTTTCCATAGGCACCCTTGCTGTTACTAATTTGCTTTTGGGTACTCATTCTCAGCTTTGTATCTTTGTAAAAAATGCTTTGAAAAAAAAACCCGACTCTGTTGTTTGGGATGAAGCCACCAACGCTTTTGTGGCCAAGCTCCTGCCCTATGCCAGTTCTGTAAGTGGCCCTCTGATAGACATACCCAATGTCGATGCCTTTAAACGCAAGGGTGTAGAAAAGGCTTCTAAGATTCTCAATGCAGAGCTTGAAGAACTTCAAACCCGCATCCAGCAGTTTGTCGCTGAAGCGAGCAATACGCAACGGGTCTATGCTGCCACCTATAAGTTTGAACCCATCGTGGGCGAAACCTACCACCTCTATGAAGGAAAAACGGGAGATTTCCTTTCCATTATACCCCCCTCACAGTGGCGTAAAACCCATATAGGCAGCTTTCGCCTAACCTCTGATTTTAAATGGGAAATAATCAATAATTAAATGACGCCTTGGATTGACGAATTGATATTGGAAGGCAAATCCATTACCCTACTGCCACTTGAAGCCTCCCATCAAAAAGAGCTGCTTGCTGCAGCTGCCGACGGAGAACTTTGGAAGTTGTGGTACACATCTGTACCTTCTGCAACAACTATTTCCGATTATATCAACACTGCCATAGCTGCCAGAAAAGCAGGCACCGCTTATCCTTTTGTGGTATGGCACAAAAGCAGCCAAAAAATCATAGGGAGCACCCGCTTCTACAGCCTAGAAGCCCATAACAAACGACTGGATATAGGCTTTACTTGGTATGCGCAATCTTTTCAACAAACCCGCGTCAACACAGAATGTAAATTTTTATTGCTACAACACGCTTTTGAATCCCTCAACTGTATTGCTGTTCAGTTCTTAACAGACTGGCACAACTTGCGCTCCCGCCAAGCTATTGCCCGCCTGGGCGCTAAACAAGATGGCGTGCTTCGCCATCATCGACTAAATCCTGACGGTAGCTTCAGAGACTCTGTGGTTTTTTCAATTACAAATAACGAGTGGCCTGGAGTCAAAAAAAACCTCAATCTTAAATTGAATAGATAGCCAACAAAGGCTGTCGTTCATATATTCCCTATTTTTGTTTTATGCAAGAAGAAAGTCCACGGCAAAAAAAAATTGGCACCCTGCTTCAACAAGAAGTCGCTCAGTTGCTGCAAGCCGCCGTCCGCCAACAAGGGGTGGCAAACCTCATCGTTTCTGTAACCAAAGTAAGTGTCACCGTTGACCTCTCTTTAGCCAAAGTTTACCTCAGCATTTTTCCCTCGAACAAAGCCGAATATTCCCTCAACGCCCTAAAAGAAAACCGCTACCAACTGAAACACGACCTTTCCCAGCGTCTCAAGAACCAACTCCGCAGAATACCAGATCTGTCTTTCTATCTCGACGACTCCTTGGATTATATCGAAGCCATTGAAAAAGACCTGACCCATCCGGATAATCCTATAATACCTAAACCGCCCACCAAATAATCCCATATGCCCATTGCCTTTCGGATCGCTTGGCGGTATTTTTTTTCTAAAAGCAAACAAACAGTAATCAACCGCATCAACGCCATTGCTGTTGTTGTCGTAGTCATTGCCAGTGCAGCGCTATTGGTTGTGTTGAGTGCATTTAGCGGATTAAAAGATTTTGGTGTCCGCTATACCAGTGGTCTCGATCCTGATTTCAAGCTTATCCCCAAGCAAGGGAAAACTTTTGTTTTGGACTCGCTAACTGTTCAAGCCCTCAATCGGATTGATATTATTGAGGCCTGGGCTCCAGTAATAGAGGAAAAAGTGTTTCTTTCTTTTGAGGCGAAAAATCAAGTAGCTTACATAAAAGGTGTTCCTGCCAATTACCCAAATGTCATTCCGATTGACAGCTTAGTAGTCGTAGGGGAATGGCAAGAAATGGAAGCAGCTCAGACAGTTTTAGGCTATGGGTTGGCATCAGCGCTTGGTTTAGGTGTTTTTGATTACAGTTCTTTTTTAAACATCACAATTCCTGAAGAAACAAGAACAGCTCTTGGCACGAATACACGCCTACGCACCCTCCCTGCTTTTGTCGTCGGACTTTACCGTATCAGTGACGATTTAGACAAAAAATTCGTCTTTGCACCCATTGCCTTTGTGCAGGACTTGCTCCAATACACACCCATCACCTATAGTGGATTAGAGTTTCGTGCGCCTAAAACCTCAAAATCAGATTTGGCACAACTGTTACCTGCTGCACTACAAGACGGTTTTATCTTAAAAGATCAAAACGACCTCAATGCGGCATTCTACAAAATGCTCCAGACCGAAAATCTGGCAGTTTACTTAATTTTTACCTTGGTGTTGATCATTGCTTTGTTTAACGTGGTTGGGGCCCTTCTGATGATGATTGTTGACAAGCGACCACACTTTTCAATTTTTCAAGCAATGGGTATAGGCGACCCACAAATACGTTTAATCTTCTTCTACTTGGGCTGCCTTATCAGCTTTTGGGGTGGACTGATTGGGGTGTTTTTTGCCTCTGTTGTTGTGCTGATACAACAATGGCTCCCTTTTATTTTTGTGCCTGGTACCGCTATTGCCTACCCCGTTCAATGGGAGATTTTTAATTTAGCCTTAGTGCTAATTACTGTCTTTTTTTTGGGAACTATTGCTTCCTACTGGTCGACTAGGAAGGTCTAAATTTGGATATCAAACAAACTGAAAGTCGCTCCATTTGTCGAGTACAGCATCCAGAGCGGCAAAAACATCTTCTGAGGCGTCGGCAGTAACCATGCGTGTGCGATAAGATTTGAAATTGGGAATCCCTTTAAAATAATTGGTATAATGGCGGCGGGTTTCCAGTACGCCCAATACTTCACCTTTCCAATCTATGGACATTTGCAAATGACGTCGTGCAGCTGTAACCCGTTCTTCCATCGTTGGCGGTGCGGCATGCACTCCCGTTTGTAAATATGTTTTGACTTGGTTGAAAAACCATGGGTTCCCAATACTAGCACGCCCAATCATTGCGCCATCCAAACCGTAATCATCTCGCATTTCTTGAGCTCGCTCTGGAGTGTTTACGTCACCATTGCCAAAAACGGGGATATGCATCCGTGGGTTGTTTTTTACTGCTGCTATAGGCTTCCAGTCTGCGTCACCTTTGTACATCTGAGCGCGTGTACGTCCGTGTATTGAGATCGCTGCGACCCCAACATCCTGCAACCGTTCGGCAACTTCCACTATTTTTATTGAATCATGATCCCAGCCCAATCGGGTTTTTACAGTGACGGGCAAAGAGGTGCGCTTGACCATTTCAGCGCTCAACTTGACCATTAATGGGATGTCTTTTAGAATGCCTGCTCCTGCCCCTTTGCAAACTACTTTTTTTACGGGACAGCCAAAGTTGATGTCAATGATGTCTGGTGTTGACTTTTCTACAATATCAACTGCCTGGAGCATACTGTCTAAATTCGCCCCGAAAATCTGTATCCCTACTGGGCGCTCTTTTTCATAAATGTCAAGTTTCTGTACGCTTTTGGCGGCATCGCGAATTAACCCTTCACTAGATATAAATTCTGTGTAAACAACATCTGCTCCATTTTCCTTACACAACGCGCGAAACGGCGGATCACTGACATCCTCCATGGGAGCCAACAGCAACGGAAAATCGGGCAATGCTATGTTTCCTATCCTTGGCATTTGGCAAAGGTAATAACATTTCTAGGAAACAAAACCCTCACTTTTAGTATAGTCCTGCAACAAAATAATATCTTTGTCTTACTATGAAAGACGGCGCCGAGATGAAGAATATCAGAAATTTTTGCATAATAGCTCATATCGACCATGGGAAAAGCACCTTGGCCGACCGACTCCTTGACTTTACAGGAGCCATCAGCGATAGAGAAAAACAAGACCAGCTCCTTGACGACATGGATCTGGAGCGAGAGCGTGGAATTACCATAAAGTCCCATGCGATTCAAATGAATTATAACCACAATGGTGAAGAATATGTATTCAATTTAATCGACACCCCTGGGCATGTGGACTTTTCCTATGAAGTGTCTCGCTCTATTGCGGCCTGTGAAGGAGCATTGCTCATTGTCGATGCAGCACAAAGTATTCAAGCGCAAACCATTTCCAACCTCTATTTGGCTTTAGAAAACGACCTTGAAATTATTCCTGTCCTCAATAAGATAGATTTGCCGTCTGCCAATCCCGAAGAAGTCACTGACGATATTGTTGACTTACTAGGATGTGCCCCCGAAGAAGTTATTCCGGCTTCTGCTAAAACAGGATTAGGCATTCCAGACATATTGACCGCCATTGTAGAGCGAGTACCTGCCCCAAAAGGAGACCCCCAAGCGCCCCTTCAAGCGCTTATTTTTGACTCTGTTTACAACCCGTTTAGAGGTGTTGAAACTTATTTTCGTGTTCTCAATGGTCAAATCAGCAAAGGACAGAAAATCCAATTTATGGCAACAGGCAAAGATTATTTTGCTGATGAAATCGGTACCCTCCGCTTACAACAAGAACCACAACAAAAAATTGGTGCTGGAGATGTTGGTTACCTCATTACTGGTATCAAAGAAGCCAAAGAGGTAAAGGTAGGAGATACAATCACTGCCACAGAAAACCCTACGCCCATTGCCATTTCTGGTTTTGAGGAAGTCAAGCCCATGGTATTTGCTGGGATTTATCCTGTCGACACAGAAGACTATGAAGAACTCCGTGCCAGTATGGAAAAACTTCAACTCAACGACGCCTCGTTGGTTTTCCAACCTGAAAGTTCTGCGGCCTTAGGCTTTGGTTTCCGTTGTGGCTTTTTGGGAATGCTGCACTTAGAAATCATTCAAGAACGTTTGGAACGCGAATTTAACATGAGTGTTATCACAACAGTTCCCAATGTGTCCTACCACGCCTACACAAAAAAAGAACCGGACAACCTGCTGCTTGTCAACAATCCATCTGACCTGCCTGACCCTTCTTATTTAGATCGTGTTGAAGAGCCTTTTATCAAAGCAACCATCATCACCAAATCAGACTATGTCGGCAATGTGATGTCTTTGTGTATCGACAAAAGAGGCACCATCACCAATCAGACCTACCTTACAACAGAACGCGTTGAGTTGAGCTTTGACTTGCCGCTTGCTGAAATTGTTTTTGATTTTTACGACCGCCTTAAAACTGTCTCAAAAGGCTATGCTTCCTTTGATTACTCGCCCATTGGCCTGCGCAGCTCCAAGTTGGTCAAAGTAGATATATTACTCAACGGCAACCAAGTTGATGCATTATCAGCCCTTATTCACGCTGACAATGCCTACACCATCGGCAAAAAAATGTGTGAAAAACTTCGCGCTTTGATCCCAAGGCAACAGTTTGACATCCCAATCCAAGCAGCAATTGGCGCAAAAATCATTTCCCGCGAAACGATCAAAGCCCTGCGAAAAGATGTAACAGCCAAATGCTATGGCGGTGATATTACCCGAAAGCGCAAACTTCTTGAAAAGCAGAAAAAAGGGAAAAAGAAAATGCGTCAAGTGGGGAATGTTGAAATCCCGCAACAAGCTTTTATGGCCGTACTCCAGCTTAACGACTAAGGCCTGCCATTCATTTTTTGGGATTTTATATCTTTAGAAAAAATGAAATCATGCGTTCTTCCCTACTCACAACAATTGCGTTTGCCCTGTTCATTCTGTCTAACAGTTGGTCACAATCTGCCAAAAAACTAGACCGCTGGGCGACCAGTGCCACGTTGGCTTCCTTTCCTATGCTTCAAGAAGTGTTAAGCATTCCCAATGATGGTTTGCGCTTGCCTGAAATAGAATTAAACGTGCAGTGGTGTGAACGTAATTTTGGACAAAGGGGTTTTCGAACCCAGCGAATCCAAACACCCGAAGCGCCATTGCTTTTGGCTGAAAGAAAATTTCCAAATGCCCAACAAACAGTATTAGTGTATTTACAGCTCGACGGACAACCCGTTGAGCCACAAAAATGGAATCAAAAAGATCCATATATCCCTGTGTTAAAAAAGCAAAATCCACAAGGGGAATGGGAAGAAATTCCGTGGGAATCCATCCAAAACTATGAAGATGATTGGCGGGTTTTTGCGCGCTCTGCTAGTGATGCCAAAGGCCCTGTCGTAATGTTCCTCAAGGCCATAGATGTTATGCTTCGTGAAAAACTTCAGCCGAATTTTAACCTCAAAGTTATCATGGATTTTGAAGAAGAACTGGGTTCTCCCCGCTTGCCTGCTGCAGTAAAGGCAAACAGAAAATTGTTGACTGCAGACCACCTTATTATTTTTGATGGCCCCATGCACCGTTCTGGAAGACCGACTCTTTCGTTTGGTGCGCGAGGTATTGCAACGGTCCAACTCACAACCTATGGTCCAGTAGCGCCACAACACAGTGGTCACTTTGGGAACTATGTCCCCAATCCTGCCTTGCGTATGGCCAAAATTTTGGCTTCCATGAAAGACGACCAAGGGCGAGTGTTGATTCCGGGTTACTATGACGGGATTCAAATCGATGACAAAACCAAAGCCGTATTAAAAACTTTTCCGCACGATAAGGATTCTTTTATGAAAACCTTACAAATTGGCGAAGTTGATCAGGTCGGGCCAAATTATCAGGAATCTATCCAATATCCTTCATTAAATATTCGTGGCATGCAATCGGGCTGGATCAACGAAAAAGCGCGTACGATTATCCCTGCCTGGGCCCGTGCTGAAATTGATGTGCGCTTGGTGTTAGAATCAGACCCCAAACGTTTACTCCAATTGATTCGAAGACATATAGAAAATCAAGGATATTTTGTCCTTGATCGGGAACCCACCGCTGCCGAAAGGACCGCCCACCCTAGAATCGCAACAATGACCTCAGAAATTTCCTATCAATCTTTCCGGACGAATTTAAACACCCCCGTGGGGGAGTGGTTGCGCGCTGCCTTAATTCGTGGTTTTGGAGAAGAACCCATTCGTGTGCGAATGAGTGGCGGCTCTATTCCAATTTCCCCTTTTGTTAATACCCTTCAAATTCCTGCAGTTGCCGTTCCTACTGTAAACCGCGACAATAACCAACACAGCCCCAATGAAAACATTCGTTTGGGAACGTACAGAAACGGTATTAAAACAATATTAGCCATTTTAACGCAACCGCTGTAATATGAAACCGCTGTATGTCTTATTGGTTTTACCGCTATTAATAGTGGCTCAAGAATATGAAAAACACCGTTTTGAAAGCACAAAAGGAGAAGGTGTGCTGCCCTTTCGCTTGCTGCTGCCCAAGAATTATAATCCTAAAAAAAAATACCCCCTATTGGTTTTTTTACACGGAGCTGGCGAACGTGGTTTGGACAATGAATTGCAATTGACCCACGGAAGTCGCTTATTCTTGACTCCCGACAACAGGAAAAACTTCCCCGTAATCGTAGCTTTCCCTCAATGCCCAGAGAATAGTTACTGGGCAAAAATTGCCGCAAGAAATCCTTTTCGTTTTCACAAAGAAAAACCCATTAACCCCCAATTAGATCTATTAGAGGAGTGGCTTGCAGTTATGCAAGAGAAATATCCCGTCCAGTCTGATCAGATTTACGTTGGCGGATTATCCATGGGCGGTATGGGAACCCTTGAATTACTGTATCGAAATCCAACAAAGTTTGCCGCTGCTTTCGCCATTTGTGGTGGCGTAGATCCCAGCTGGGCAGAACAAATTCAACATACGCCACTGCGGTTGTTCCATGGTAAACTCGACGCCGTTGTCTCATATCAATTTTCAGCAGATTTGCATGAAGCTCTCGTCAAAAAAAATGCACCTGTAAAGTTTAAATCCTATCCCAATTACAATCACAACAGCTGGGATGCCGCTTTTCAAGAGCCTGATTTTTTGTCTTGGTTATTGATCCATAAAAGAACCTCGCCCTAAAAATCACTTGTTAAACCCAATTACGAATCCAGACAAAAACTAGTTTTTACTTTCATTGTGGATGAACATCCCAGATTGAATTTTAATCCTAACAGATGTGTTAATCTGATGAAAATATTTATATTGGGTTTAGGGTATCTATTGATTATACAGCAACATTGAAAGATGGACTATACACCAAAAACAGGATTTAAGGGGCTAGTTGAAAACTGGCAGAGTGATTTCATTGCAGCTGTTAGTGTTTCCTTAATCGCTTTACCGCTTTCATTGGGTATTGCCCTGGCTGCTGGAGCGCCTGCAATGTCAGGTATTCTTTCTGCTGTGGTTGGCGGGCTTGTGACGACACTTTACCGGGGCGGGCACCTTTCCATTAATGGCCCAGCCAAGGGCGTTATTGCGGTTATACTTTTGGGGATTACCTTAATGGATGATGGAACAGGCCAAGCTTTCAATTATGTATTGGCTGCTGTAGTAATGTCAGGAGCGATTCAAGCCCTTTTAGGGTTGTTGAAATTAGGCCGATTGGCTGATATTTTCCATTCCTCAGTTATTCACGGGATATTGGCTGCGATTGGCATCATAATTTTTGCCAAACAAATTCATGTCGCATTAGGAACACATTCTGACAGCCCCAATATTGTTCAGAATCTATGGGATGCCATTCGATTCTTACCCCAAGCAAACCCCTTTGTTGTGGTTATTTCTGCCGTTGGATTATTGCTTTTATTATTCCATTCTAAAATTAGCTTTCGCGTCTTTCATTTTTTTCCTGCGCCCATTTGGGTAATCGCTCTTTCGATCCCTTTTGTTTACGCTTTTGACTTCTTTGAACCACACACATTGCTTTTTTTAGGTGCTCCCTTCGATGTTGGCCCCAACCTTTTATTAGACATTCCGAGCAACATTATGGATTCAATCTTACATCCCAATTTTTCAAAAATCGATACCCTCGAGTTTTGGTCAATTGTTTTGTCCATTCTGATTATCACCAGTATTGAATCATTGGCGATTGCAAAAGCCGTAGATAAAATAGATCCCTACAAACGTAAAACAGATCTAAATAAAGATTTGACGGGTATCGGTCTTAGTACGATGGCTGCTGGTTTGGTTGGTGGCTTGCCCATAATTGCTGTCATTATAAGAAGTACTGTTAATATACATAACGGCGCCAAAACAAAATGGTCTAATTTGTATCAGGGGCTCCTGTTATTGGTCTTAATCGTTGTTTTAAGCCCCATCATGCGACAAGTACCTCTTTGTGCTTTTGCTATTTTATTGGTTTACACTGGTTTCAAGTTAGCTTCCCCATCGGTGTTCAAGCAGGTCTATAATCAAGGGCCTGAGCAAATTATCTTTTTTGTTTTTACTATGGTGTTAACGCTCTACACCAATCTATTAATTGGTTTGTTGGGTGGATTGTTATTGGTCATGGCCACACACATGCTGTTGGCTAAAGTTCCTATTTCACAGTTTTTCAAAATGATTTATCGCTCAGGTTCTGAATTAGTAGCCAAAGAAGACGGAAACTATGACTTAAAAATTAAAGGGATTGCCAACTTTCTAGGCATTCTGAAAATCGATATGTTGGTCAAAAAAATCCCTGCTAAGGCACATGTAAGTATTGACTTGTCAGAAACGAGACTCGTAGGAATGACCTACATGGACTATTTAGTTGATTTTCTAAGAATGCAAAAAGACATGGGCGGTGACGTCGTGATTAAAGGCCTGGACGCCCACGTCTCTTATTCAACTCATAACAGAGCATTGAAAATTTCACTGAACAACACCTTACCCAAGTTATCCCCTCGGCAAATTAGATTACAAAATCTTGCAGACGAAAAGGACTATCTTTTCAATTATCAAGTCGATTGGAATACTAAATACCTTAAAAAGTTTCACTTTTTTGAAATTAGACCTATCGAGAGTAAGTCAAATAGCCTTGTGGGATCCTTCAAAGATCAAAATATAGCTTGGGAAATTTTTGATGTGACTTTCAATGAAGGTGAAGCCTTCTCCGCGGAGACTTTTAACACCACACTGATGGTGCTAAAGCTAAATCACAAAATCCCCTACTTCACAATGGAAAAAGAAGGGGTTTTCGAAAAAATATTTGACCGAGTAATGGCTTTCACTGGGTATAAAGACATCGACTTCGAAATGTATCCTGACTTTTCAAAAAAGTTTCTTATTACAGGGAGGAATGAAGCCGAGATTCGTTCTTTTTTCACTGCAGACATGATACGATTTTTTGAAAGTCAACAAATATATCATATTGAAAGTAATGGAGAGGCTATTGTTCTTTTCGACAAAATCAAATTGGCTCGAACAGATGAAACCATCGCACTTATAAATTATGGAAAAGCGCTAGCTAAACTATTGGCCTAACAAAATCAAGCGCCCCTGCGTATGGATTTACATTATATAAACTTATGACGCTACACCCTATTGAAACAGGAAATTTTAAATTGGACGGGGGGGCTATGTTTGGCGTTGTCCCCAAAGTAATCTGGGAGAAAACCAACCCCGCAGATGCACAGAACCGCATAAAAATGGCTGCCCGGTCTTTACTTATTGAAGATGGCAACCGACTGATTTTGATTGATACTGGAATGGGTAATAAACAAAGCCAAAAATTCTTTGGGTATTATGACCTCTGGGGAGAGCATTCGCTTGAAGCTTCCCTCCTAAAAAAGGGATTCCACCTTGAGGATATTACAGATGTTGTTTTTACACACCTTCACTTTGACCATTGTGGCGGGGCTATAGTGAGACGAAAGGATGGCTTGTTGGTTCCTGCTTTTCCACAGGCTAAGTTTTGGTGTCATCAAAAACATTGGGAGTGGGCTACCCAACCTAATTTACGCGAAAAAGCATCTTTTTTGCCTGAAAATATCTTGCCGATACAAGAAAGTGGCCAGCTTCATTTTATACATGGTTCCGGTCCTTTGATAAGCGATACAAACTTTCCTTTTGATTTTTTGGTAGTTGATGGACACACCGAAAAACAAATCTTACCCAAACTGAAATACAAGGATGAAATAATTGTTTTTGCGGCAGACCTCCTCCCAACAGCTGGACATGTACCTCTTCCCTATGTTATGGGTTATGACACCCGCCCCTTGCTAACGATGCGCGAAAAAAAACAGATCTTGGATCAAGCAGCGCAAGAAAACTGGCTGTTTTTCTTAGAACACGACGCAGAAAACGAGCTGCTTCAAGTCCATCAAACCGAAAAAGGTGTTCGTGCTAAAAACACCTTTGATTTCAACACGGTGTTTAACTAAAACCTGTTTTGTGTTGTTACAGAAGAAAGTATTCTTGAGGCTTCCTATCTTTGACAAATACCTTAACTAGAATGAAAAAAATATTTTTCTCTTTTTTGTGCCTGAGCTTGGTGGGTTGTAGTGCCGTTCGCTTTAAGGGAACTCCCGTTGTTGTAAGCAGCCGTATGGAAAGAAGTATTGCCCTCAATGACAAGCAGAAACAGCAATGGTCCCGTTTGGATATCGAATTAGACAGTGTTCCAGGCATGTCCGTTAATCGTGCCTTCAATGAACTGATCGTAGATAAAAAAGGAGGAGAGGTGATTGTGGCTGTGATCGATTCTGGAATGGATACGAGTCATCCCGCTTTAGCTGGTCAGATTTGGACCAATTCGGATGAAATCCCTAACAATCAAATTGATGACGACCAAAACGGCTACATTGACGATGTTCATGGATGGAATTTTTTAGGTGATGTTGAAAATGAAAATCTGGAATACGTGCGGCTGCAAAAAAAAGAAGACCCCGAATCAGATGCCTTTCAAGCTTATGAAAAAAAAAGACAAAAAGAGCTTAAAAAAAACACCGATCGTTTGGCGAGTGTTCTTTTTTTAATTGAAGAAATTCCGCTAGCAAAGAATAAAATCAGGGAAGCCTTGGGCAAGAAAAACTTTACCCTTGATGAGGCCAGAAAAATATCACCCATCAGTTTTGAATTGTCAGAAGCGCTGCGTTTATTAGACTATGCAGAAAAAGCTGAAATCAGCGAGACTATACTGCAGAAAGCGAAAAAGCAATATGAAGATGCCCTAAAATATCACCACAACGTAGACTTTGAAGGAAGGTCAGTTTTGGGGGACGACCCTGACAATATAAATGATGTAAGCTATGGAGATGCTCGAGTGCAAGGCCCCCATTATTCCGATATTGACCATGGTACTCATGTAGGTGGTATTATTGGTGCAATCGCCTGGAAAAATGGCCCAAAAGGGATTGCAAAACAAGTAAAAATTATGCCGCTTCGGGCCGTGCCAAATGGTGATGAATACGACAAAGATGTTGCGCTCGCCATTCGCTATGCGGTTGATAACGGAGCCAAAATTATCAATGCCAGTTTTGGGAAGAGCGTATCGCCACATGCAGGCTGGGTATATGAAGCCATTCAATATGCTGCAGAAAAAGATGTCCTGATTGTTCATGCCGCAGGAAACGACAATGAAAATATTGATCCCGGGCAAGAACCTAATTTCCCTAATGACTTTGTTAATGGTACTGAAATATCTAACAATCTGATTACTGTAGGCGCATCGACCTGGGATTACAACAAGGGGTTGATCGCTTCCTTTTCAAACTTTGGTCCTATGAATGTTGATGTTTTTGCTCCTGGATATAAAATCTATGCCTCCGTTCCCCAACAACAGTACGAATATTTTGACGGAACCTCCATGGCAGCGCCTAATGTGAGTGGTGTGGCTGCTGTTCTTCGTTCATTTTACCCCAATTATAGTGCAGCGAAAATTAAAAAAATCATTCTTGATTCAGGATTGCCAATGTACTACGAATTGTTTGTCCCCTCAGGAGAAGAAACAAAAAACCCCAGCTTCTTTTCTAAAACAGGAAAAATTGTTAATCTTTATAATGCATTACTAACGGCCTCAAAATAAATTATTATGAAAAAAGTTTCATTCTTATTTACATGTCTTGTGTCGCTTACTCTCTCGGCACAAACTTATTGGCAGCAAGAAGTAAAATACAAAATGGAAGTAGAGGTAGATGTTGAAAGCTTTCAATATCATGGTCATCAAAAACTGATCTATACCAACCATTCCCCCGACAGCTTATACAAGGTTTTTTATCATCTATATTTCAATGCTTTCAAACCTGGAAGTGACATGGCGGTTCGCCAAGACAATGGTGCTGACAAAAACACCCGGTTTGATGTTGATATTGACTCAATACGCCCAGCCGACGAAGGTCGACTTGTGGTTAAAAACCTCTTGCAAGACGGGAAGCCCGTTAGCGCTGAATGGGAAGAAACCATCTTAGAGGTTGTTCTTAATAAGCCAATCGGTCCAGGGGAACAAACGGTTTTAAGCTTGGACTTTGAAGGTCAGATTCCACAGCTGGTCCGTCGTGCAGGGAAAAATTCATCTGAAGGCATTGCGCTATCCATGGCCCAATGGTACCCAAAATTAGCTGAATATGATTATGATGGTTGGAATACTGCGCCATACATTGGCAGAGAATACCATGGGGTCTGGGGTGATTTTGATGTCAAATTAACCTTAGATAAAAGGTATATTGTCGGGGCCAGTGGCTATCTGCAAAACGCAGACGACATCGGTTATGGCTACAGCGATCGTAATAAACCCAAAAGTAAGAAAGGAAAAGTTACTTGGCATTTTGTTGCACCCAAAGTACACGACTTTACATGGGCAGCAGACCCCAACTATATTCACGATACTTTCCCGGGACCTAATGGCGTTGTTTTACATTTTTTCTACAAGAATAAGCCAGAAATAATCGATAACTGGAAAAAACTGCAGCCACAAACAGCTGAATTAATGCGCTTTTATAACAATACTATTGGTCCTTATCCATACCAGCAGTACACTGTTGCGCAAGGTGGTGACGGCGGAATGGAATACGCCATGTTAACACTCATTACTGGGGAGCGAAAATATGGTAGTTTATTCGGAGTGACGGCGCACGAATTGGCACATTCCTGGTTTCAGCACGTGTTGGCAACAAACGAAATGAAG
The DNA here is from genome assembly GCA_011524905.1 of Flavobacteriales bacterium. Taxonomy (GTDB): domain Bacteria; phylum Bacteroidota; class Bacteroidia; order Flavobacteriales; family Flavobacteriaceae; genus UBA11891. The sequence continues at coordinate 62,931 of WTJI01000001.1, read as the reverse complement.
CATGAGTGGATGGACGAAGGCTTTACAAGTTATATCTCTACACTAGCTGAGGATTTGATTTTAGAAGAAAATAAACCTTTCCCCTTGGAGGGTTCTTATCTGCGGTATTTTGATTTGGCAACCAGTGGCATCGAAAAACCACAAACAACCAACGCCAATAGATATGAACACAACCGAGCTTATGAAAGTACAGCATACAGTAAGGGCGCTGTTTTCTTAGCGCAGTTGGGATATGTTATTGGCCCAAAAAACTTAGCAGAGACACTAAAACGCTACTATACTAAACACAAATTTACACATCCCACGCCTAACGACTTTAGGCGAATCGCCGAGCAAGTTTCTGGAATCCAACTCAATTGGTACCTAACAGACTGGACGCAAACAACCAATACCATTGACTATGGTATTTCAAATATCTCAACAAAAGAGAATAAAGCGGTGTTGACTCTAAAAAGAAAGGGGTTGATGCCGATGCCTTTAGATGTCTTGGTAAACTATACTGATGGATCCCAAGAGATGTTTTACATTCCAATCACTTTAATGCGAGGAGAAAAAGAAAATCCTTACACACTCGACTGGAAGGTTTTACCAGATTGGTCTTGGTCACATCCTGAATATTCATTAACGCTAAAGAAAGATAAAAGCCAGGTTGAGTCAATAATAATCGACCCAACTTTTTTAATGGCTGATGTTGATCGTTCTGACAACTATTATAGCGCGACCGAAGAGTAGTGAAAATAAAAAGGCTCAAGGGACGAGATCTAATTCGAGAACTATTTGCCGTAGGCAAGTCGACATCTTCCTTTCCCCTATACATGCGTTATAACAGAAAGGACGAAATCGGCGACTGTTTAATCGGTATCAGTGTGCCCAAAAAGGCTTTGAAACGTGCTGTTGACAGAAATAGGGTAAAACGCCAACTGTGGGCTATATTACACAAAAACCAAGATTGTATTATTACACCTCTCAACCAGCAAAAAACGACAATAATGATTGTCTACTGCAGCAATAGTTTATTGAATACCGCGCAAATGGAGTCTGCTCTTTTATCGTTAATAGACCTATGGAAAGAAAACACTAAAAAATAGTTGTGCTGTGTTCAGCGAATGATAAGCATCTCACTGTGTGGAATACCGTCTTCCAAGTATTCGTTTCCTGTAGCAACAAACCCATGGGTTTCATAAAATGCCTTCAAGTGAGATTGGGCAGATATTTTTATAGCAGGTGCTTCCCCTTTTTCGGATAAAGACGCAACGGCTTGCTGCATCAACAAATGGCCAAGGCCTTTGCTTCTGTGGGTCTGACGCACAACTACGCGACCAATTATGGCGTATTTTTCGTTTTGTGCTCCTTTTTCAAACAATCTAGCATAAGCAATCAATATCTGCTGATCGTAGACCAGAAGGTGTTGTGCTTTCTTATCCCAACCATCAATATCCTGATAATCGCATTGCTGTTCAACAACGAAAACCGCTGCTCTTAGCTGAAATATATCATGCAATTGTGTGATGGTGAGTTCACCAAAAACCAACTTTTGGAATTGATATGGTGAATCAGTTACAAGCAATTTTATTTATTCTTTTCTCATGACGTCCGCCTTCGAAACTTGTTCCTAAAAAAGTGTCCACCATTTCGAGTGCTTGGTGAAGGGAAATAAAGCGGGCAGGAAGACCAAGGATGTTTGCATTATTGTGTTCGCGTGCTAATGCTACAATTTCTTTATTCCAACACAAAGCGGCACGAACTTCTTGGTGCTTGTTTGCAGTCATGGCAGCGCCATTGCCACTTCCACAAATGATAATTCCTAAATCGACCGCCTTTGTCGCCACATCTTTTGCTACAGGATGTATAAAGTCTGGATAATCTACACTGTCTGTTGTATCTGTTCCGTGATTGATTACATTAATATTCTTTGATTCTAATAACGTTATGATGGCGTTTTTGTAATCTACGCCTGCATGATCATTGCCAATACTTATTTTCATTATTGTTGTTGTTAAGAAAAGTTTGGTATCGTTTAGATAAATTGTGGATAAAAAAGAAAAGTTTTTTTGGTTTATTTAACTACTTTTTTAGGTAGTCAAAACGTCTATACTACTCTTATTTTTATTTATTTTTTATTGTCTTTTTTTTTACATGCATTTTGAGTTTGTTCACTAAAAAGCAAATCAATTCAATTATTCTTTTTGAACTTTTTATGAAATAAACAACTGTTGATAATTAACATGATAGTCTGATAGACAACACTTTAATTTTAAATCTACTCCTTACACATCGTTGATATAAAGGTACATTTTTTTAATCCAAAAAATTTTATAAAAGTTATACCAATAATTAACATTACATCATATACAGCATTATTTTAAAATTTATAAAAAGAATGTTGTTTATATATGTTATAACTGTTGAAAAGCGTACAAATAACGAGACGATAAAAACGTAACTTAGCTTGAGATTTTCATTTATGTCAAAAAAGAAAAAAAACATAAAACTTTTCTATCGTCGCCTTCTCAAGCATTTCCGCGAAAACCCAACGAAAATCTATAACTACAAACAGCTTTCTGCTATACTCGGTGTTAAAAGCACTCAAGGTCGAAACACAATTATTCGTACGTTACAACAGTTAAAGACGGATAAAAAACTCATCGAAAATACAAAGGGCGCTTTTCAGTGGAATAGTAGTGGACAGCATTTTGTTGAAGGTGTTTTAGAAATAACAGGAAGTGGTAACGGTTATGTTGTTCTGAATGAGGAGGAAGACATCTTTGTGGCACGAAAAAACTTATGCACTGGTTTTCATGGAGATCGTGTTAAAGCTTATTTTTTTAAAAGGAAAAAGAATGGAAGGCGTGAGGGTGAGATCGTTAACATCATAGAAAGATTTAAAACAAGTTTTGTCGGCACTTTTCAACGCCAAAAAGACTTTGGCTTTGTTTTGACACAGGGTCCAAAAATGTATACTGACTTTTTTATTTCCCCAGAAAAAATGGGTAACTATCGTGATGGAGACCGTGTCGAAGTAGCATTTGTTGATTGGCCACCGCATGCTAGCTCTCCTAATGGAAAAATATCTCGCGTGCTTGGAAAACCAGGTTCTCTGGAAACAGAAATGCACACTATTCTCTTAGATTATAATCTGCCTGCCTATTTTGAAGAAGAGATAGAAAAAGAAGCCGAACGCATCCCAAAAGAAATACCGAAAGAAGAAATCAGTAAACGCAAAGATTTTAGAAATAAATTAACCTGTACCATTGATCCGATAACAGCAAAAGACTTTGATGATGCTTTATCTTTTCATGTTATTTCTGACGATTTATTTGAGATAGGCATCCATATTGCTGATGTATCCCACTATGTGGATGAAGAATCAATTATTGATGACGAGGCATATCACCGTGGTACTTCTGTTTACCTGGTTGATAGGGTCGTACCGATGTTACCTGAAAGCTTATCAAATGGGTTGTGTTCGCTTCGTCCTCATGAAGACAAGCTGACTTATTCTGCAGTTTTTTATATCGACGGCCAGGGGGTTATCAAAAAAGAATGGTTTGGGCGAACGGTAATACGATCCAACCATCGTTTTGCCTATGAAGAAGTTCAACATATATTAGAAACAGAACAACCTAATGTAGATGCTTCAGTATCATTGACCCAATCTTCATACACAATCGAGCCACCTCTCTACGAAGCGCTAATAACATTAAATCAACTCGCTCAGCGATATAGAACCAAACGTTTGAATAAAGGAGCCATATCATTTGATAGAAAAGAAATACAGTTTCGTTTAGATGATGAGAACCAACCTGAGTCCGTTTATTTTAAGGAATCCAAAGCTGCTCACCAATTAATTGAAGAGTTTATGCTTTTGGCCAATCGTTCTGTTGCGTCTTTTATTGGGAAACAAAAACCAACAAAACATTTTGTTTACCGTGTACATGACGAACCCGACTTGGATAAGCTTAACAATTTGCAGCATGTTGTTGGATCCTTTGGTTATCGATTTAATGCGAATGCCAAGCATGTGAATCATGAGATCAATGCTTTATTAAAAGAAAGTCATGGTAGTAAAGAGCAAAATATGATCGATACGTTGACCTTACGCTGTATGAGTAAAGCAGTTTATACAACAGAAAATATTGGCCATTATGGATTAGGTTTCGACTACTACAGCCACTTTACTTCACCCATTCGGAGATACCCTGACGTTTTGGTTCATCGGCTTTTGGACTATTATCTTAATGGCGGCGATAAAGTAAATGCTGAATTATTGGAAGAAGCATGTATTCACACTTCACAAAGAGAACAACTAGCAACCAAAGCCGAAAGGGATTCTATAAAATTCATGCAAGTAAAATTTATGGAAGATAAGGTAGGACAAGCGTTTGATGGAATTATCTCAGGTGTAACAGAGAGAGGTCTCTATGTAGAATTAATCAGTAATAAATGTGAAGGCATGATTAATATTCGTGACTTAGATGGAGATTATTATTATTTCGATGATCAGCAACATGCCATGATAGGTCAGCGAACTAATAATCAATTCATTTTAGGCGACCCCATTCGGATATTAGTCAAGTCTGCAAATATTATAAAAAGACAACTCGACTTTGTACTAGCTTAAAATAATTAATACATTAACAAAAAACATTCTCATGAAGTGGCTTTCTTATTTTCTTCTTCTTTTCTCCTTTTTTTGTTTTGCGCAGGAAAATCAAACCAAACCCCTTGCAACAAAAAAGGTTGTTCTTACTCCTTTTGACAATCTCAAAATCTATTCTGGTATTGCTGTTCAATTAACACGATCTAAAGGAGATAGCTTAATTATAAAAAGTGAAGCACCAGAGGAAGTTGTAAGTGTCTTGAAGGGGAATACATTAAAATTAAGATTAGGTATTGAGAGTTTATTGCAAAAACTTCAAACACAGATTACAATATATCACTCCCAACCCCTTGACTTTATTGATCTTAGTCAAGGTTCCCAATTGACCAGTGCGGCCACAATAAAGCAAACCAGTTTATCTATTGTTCTCCAAGAAGGAGCACGAGCAGAGATTGCGCTGGATTTAGATAAGTTTAGTGCGAAAGTACAGTCAGGGTCTAAGTTGTTTCCAAAAGGAAGGGCTAAAAATGTTATTATTAGTACAAGTTCTGGAGCAGCATGCGAAGCAGATCAGTTGCTTACAGAGCAAGCTGATGTTAAAGCTTCTTTAGGCGGCATCGTTTATGTAAATGTCTCTCAACTGATTGATGCTAAAGCCAGTTTAAATGCAACAATTAGGGTGCATGGTCAACCAAAAAAATTAGTCTCCAAAGAAAGTATAGGTGGGAGAGTAATTGAAATGCAATAAAAATCCCAAGATAAACTTGGGATCTAATTGAGGCACCAAGCGGATTCGAACCGCTGTACAAGCTTTTGCAGAGCTCTGCCTAGCCACTCGGCCATGGTGCCTTACTAAACGCAAATTTAATGATTATCTTGGGGTTCCCAATTTTTTCTTTTAATTGATAATGAAACAGCAACAGAACCAACATTCGCATTTATAGGTGGATTGTTTTTTGCAATTTCAATTTCTACCTTCTTAACTGATACATGTTCTCTGAAAATACGATCGCAAATACGGTATAACACCACCTCAATCAATTTTGCTCTCTTTCTCATTTCTGCAAGCGTTATTTCAGTTAGTGCAACATAATCAACGGTATGTTTCAGTTCGTCTGTTGCAGCAGACAGCGACAGATCAGTATCAACCGATAGATCAATTCTGTAATCAGTACCAATCTTTGATTCTTCTTCCATACAACCGTGAAAGGCATAGGCTCTAATATTATGTACATGGATTTTTCCCATGGTTCAAATATATAGGCTTTCGAAAAGTTAACTGATATAGAGTTTATAATATCTTTGCAAAAAATTATCCTATGTCAGAAAATACTAAAGGAAACAACTTTATTGAGCAACTCATTGTTGATGATCTGAATCAAAATTATTCATCAGATCAACTCCGGTTTCGTTTTCCTCCTGAACCCAACGGGTATTTGCACATAGGACACGTCAAAGCCATTTGTCTAAATTTTGGACTTGGTAAAAAATTTCAAGCACCCGTCAACCTTCGTTTTGATGATACCAATCCTGTTAAGGAAAGTAAAGATTTTGTGGATGCCATAAAAAAGGATATTTCCTGGCTCGGTTTTCAATGGGACAAGGAAGTTTATGCTTCTGACTATTTTGAACAACTATTCGAGTGGGCATTAGAACTTATAGATAAGGGTCTGGCTTATGTTGATTCACAAGATTCTGAAGCCATAGCAAGTCAAAAAGGTACACCAACTCGTGCAGGCACAGAAAGTCCATTCAGAAACAGATCTACAGCAGAAAATCGCACATTGTTTGAAGAAATGGCCGCAGGCAAACATGAAGAAGGATCTCATGTTTTACGAGCAAAAATCGATATGGCCTCACCTAACATGCTCCTTCGTGATCCAGTTATGTACCGTATTCTTTTTGAACCACATCATCGTACTGAAAATCAGTGGTTTGTCTACCCAATGTATGATTGGACACACGGAGAGTCTGATTATATTGAACAAATTTCACACTCATTGTGTACACTAGAATTTAAACCGCACCGGGAGCTCTATGATTGGTTTTTAAACACCTTAGAACCATTGAAGGGGTTACGCCCCAAACAACGTGAATTCTCCCGTCTCAATCTTTCTTATACCGTAACAAGTAAACGAAAACTTGCAAAATTGATAGAGAAAGGAATTGTCGCTGGCTGGGACGATCCCCGTATGCCGACCATATCAGGATTAAGACGGCGTGGTTATACACCAGCATCACTTCATAAATTTGTTACAACAGCAGGCATATCAAAAAGAGAGAATGTTATAGACGTTGGTTTATTAGAGTTCTGTGTTCGTGAGCATCTCAATGAAATTGCTCCACGACTTCATGTCGTTATGAATCCAGTAAAACTAACCATTACCAATTTTCCTGAAAAATTAGTTGAGGAAGTAGTGGGTGATCTTAATCCAGAAGATTCATCAGCTGGTAGCCGAAATATACCATTTTCAAAACACCTTTATATTGAAAAAGAAGATTTCAAGGAAGAAGCCAATCGCAAATTTTTCCGTTTAACAATTGGCAAAGAAGTACGTCTAAAAAATGCTTACATCATAAAGGGAGAATCTGTTATAAAAAACGAAAAGGGAGAGATAACCGAGATTCTTTGTACTTATGATCCCGAAAGTAAAAGTGGGTCAGGATCCGCGGCGAGTCAACGTAAAGTTAAAGGCACATTACATTGGGTTTCCCAACCACATGCTCAACCCATTAAAGTAAACCTTTATGATCGTCTCTTTCTTCACGAAAGTCCAGATAAATCTGAGCAAGATTTCATGGACTGTATCAACCCCGATTCTCATGTTGTCACTACCGCCTATGCTGAGCCCTACATAAAAAACGCCGAAAAGGAGGACACCTTTCAGTTTCAGCGTATAGGCTACTTTACAGTGGATCCTATGAGCACCAATTCAAGTTTGGTTTTCAATAAAACAGTAGGTTTACGGGACAGTTGGTCAAAGAAGTAACTTATCTTTCTTCTTTATTTTTCTTGTTTTGTGCCTTCATAGCCTCACCGATTTGGTTACTAGCTGTAAAACTGGCAACCATATTGTTTAACATGTCACTACCAGCTTGTGGTGAATTTGGCAATAATATAAGGTTAGAGTTTGTTTCTTCCCCTATAGATTGTAGCGTGTCATAATGCTGTGTAACAACAATCAAAGCAGACGCCTCTTGAGAGTTAATTCCAACATTGTTGAGTACATCAACTGATTCTTCTAGACCCCGAGCTATTTCCCGTCTCTGATCGGCTATCCCTTGTCCCTGTAACCGTTTGCTCTCGGCCTCGGCTTTTGCCTTCTCTACAATCAATATGCGCGCAGCATCTCCCTCATATTGTGCGGCAACTTTTTGTCTTTCTGCAGCATTAATCCGATTCATTGCCGTTTTCACTTCTGCATCAGGATCGATATCAGTAACTAGGGTTTTAATGATATCATACCCATAATTGATCATGGCATCATTCAACTCACCCTTTACCGCAATAGCAATTTCATCTTTCTTTTCAAATACATCATCTAATTTCATTTTCGGTACAACCGCACGCACCACATCAAACACATAAGATGTTATTTGATCTTGAGGATAATCCAACTTGTAAAATGCTTCATATACTTTTGATGGGACTACTCGATACTGGACAGAAACTTTCAGTTTAACAAACACATCGTCTTTCGTCTTCGTCTCAACGATAACATCCAATTGAAGCACTCTCAGACTTATCCGTCCTGCAATTTTATCAATAAGAGGAATTTTAATATGTAAACCAGGGTTTCTAACGGCAATAAACCGACCAAACCGTTCAATTACTGCGGAAGTTTGTTGTTTTACAATAAATAGCCCAGATAATACGAGTAGAACAAAGAGTGTAGATAAAATGATATATGCCATTACGATTAAATTAAATTGTTTTCCAAACGGTTGATTCTCTCTAAAACTACATCTTTTCCCAATAAAACCATAAACTCGAACAAATCAGGACCAATAAGCTCTCCAAACAGGCATAGTCTGAGGCATTGCATACCTTCTCCAATCTTTATCTCTAGTTCATTTAGGATTTCAACATAATCTTGTTTTGTCAATCGACTGGTTTTGATATAGTGCTCACGAACCCGCGAAAGAAGATTCCTACAAGACAAAGTGTCAAATTTTTGTATCACTTTATTATCATAGGTTGCTGGAGTTTCATCAAACCATTTTAGCATTTTTTCTATATCAATCATGGTATTGGCTCTTTCTCTTATGAGGTTAACTCTTAACTCCAAATTTTCATTGGTTTCCAAGCCCATTCGCCTTATGATCTCCCTCGCATCGAGTTGCTGCAAATGTTGACTGTTTATCCACTCTGCTTTTTTAATATCAAATCGGGCGCCCCCCTTCTGTAAACCACCTATTCCGAAGCGATTCTTTAATTCTTCCAAGACAAAGATCTCTTGCTCATCACCAGAATTCCACCCAAGTAAAGAAATATAGTTAACAACACCCTCGCTTAAATACCCTTTTTCCTTGAATCCCTCACTGTTTTCCCAAGTCAAAGGAAAAACAGGGAACCCCCCCTTATCACCATCTCTTTTGGATAGCTTACCCTTTCCTTGAGTCTTGAGAATCAAAGGCAAATGAATAAAATTCGGCTTTTCCCAGTCAAAATATTTATATATAAGTGTATGCAAAGCCAGGGAGGGTAGCCATTCTTCACCTCTTATAACCGTTGTAATTTTCATTAGATGATCATCCACAACATTAGCAAAATGATACGTTGGCATCCCATCTGCTTTCATGATAATTTTATCATCAATTTCATCAGCTTTTACTGACACCTTTCCTCTCAGTAAATCACGTGCAACTATATATTCGGACTCAACATTTTTTAAGCGTACCACATATGATTCCCTTAGAACTTTCTTTTTTATCTCTTCCTCGTCCAGAGATAAGCTATTATCTAGATTGTCACGGTTATGTTTTCCATACTTAAATGTCTCTCCTTTCGCCTCAGCCTCATCTCTCATTTTCTGCAACGTTTCTGTTGTATCAAATGCGTAATAGGCATATCCTTTATTAATTAAAATCTGTACATACTTTTTATATATTTCCTTTCGTTCAGATTGTCGGTAAGGACCGAACATTCCTCCATGTACAGGGCTTTCGTCAACAGGAATGCTTAACCATTTTAGAGCATCAAAGATGTATTCCTCTGCGCCTTTTACATATCTCGCCCGATCGGTGTCTTCTATTCTCACAACAAAGACTCCCTGTTCTTTTTTCGCATACAGATAGTTAAAGAGGGCTGTTCTAACCCCCCCAATATGTAAGGGTCCTGTTGGGCTTGGCGCAAAGCGTACTCGTTCCATTTTTTGTTTCAAAGATAATCCTATTTCGTTTGCCATCGTTCCATATCTTTGCAAAGTGAAACTCAAGCTAGAAAACAGTCCAATTGCGTTTAATGAGAATCAACTTGCGTTATTCTTGCAAACCATTGCCGCAGATTATAAAAAAAACATATCAACTCTGCTGTTTACATTCTTGAATAGAGTCGACATGCTACAAAAGAACCAATCCTATTTAGGTCATGACACCCATACCGATGTTATAACTTTTGACTACAGCAACGAAACCACCCTAGAAGCAGAAGTCTATATATCTATACCCCAGGCGACAGAAAACGCAAAAAAACTACAACAAAACACTGAAAATGAGTTCCTTAGGCTTATAGTACATGCCGTTCTTCACTGTGTGGGGTTTAAAGATAAAACCAAAGATGAGCGCACCATTATGCGAAAAAAAGAAGATTACTATTTATCTATGTTCCACGTGAAACAACACACAGCCCATGTTTAATCAAAAATACGATGTCATCGTTGTGGGCGGAGGTCATGCAGGCTGTGAGGCAGCCGCCGCCGCCGCCAACATGGGGTCTAAAACCCTTCTCATCACCATGAACCTCCAAACCCTTGGTCAAATGAGTTGCAACCCAGCCATGGGCGGAATAGCCAAAGGCCAAATTGTTCGAGAGATAGATGCCCTGGGCGGGTATAGTGGAATTGTCTCTGACTTATCTGCTATCCAATTTAAAATGCTCAATCGCTCTAAGGGTCCTGCTATGTGGTCGCCAAGGGTACAATCAGATAGGGCGCTATTCACTCTGACCTGGAGACAATATTTAGAAAAAACCTCCAATCTTGATTTTTACCAAGAGATGGTGCATCAATTAATCGTTGAAGGGGACAAAGTTGTCGGTGTTGAAACACAATTAGGCATGAAAATTTACAGCCGCGCTGTAGTTCTTACCAATGGAACGTTTCTGAATGGTCTTATCCACATAGGTGAGAAAAATTTTGGAGGGGGTCGAGCTGGAGAATCAGCTTCTTTTGGTCTTACAGAGAATCTCACAGCATTAGGTTTCGATTCTGGTAGAATGAAAACAGGCACCCCACCTCGTGTCGACGGCCGATCGCTTGACTTGTCGGTAATGGAAGAACAAGCAGGAGATGAGATGCCACAAAAATTTTCCTACTCTAATCAAACCAAACCCCTACAGCAACAACGTTCCTGTTATATTACTTACACAGATCCTTCTGTGCATAGCACCCTTAGAGATGGTTTCGACCGTTCTCCCATGTTTAATGGTAGCATCACGAGCACTGGGCCACGATATTGCCCATCTATTGAGGATAAGATTAACCGTTTTAGCGACAAAGACAGACATCAAATTTTTGTTGAACCAGAAGGATGGGACACGGTAGAGGTCTACGTCAACGGATTTTCAACATCACTGCCTGAAGACATTCAGTATGAAGCATTAAAAAAGGTTAAAGGCTTTGAAAACGTTAAATTCTTTCGTCCTGGTTATGCCATCGAATACGATTATTTTCCCCCAACACAGCTCTCGCATAGCCTAGAAACCAAGTTGGTAAATAATTTATTCTTTGCGGGTCAAATTAACGGCACAACAGGATATGAAGAAGCGGCAGCCCAAGGCCTCATGGCCGGCATAAATGCCCACCAACGTGTTCATGGTCAGGATGCGCTAGTCCTCGGGCGGGAACAGGCCTACATAGGCGTTTTAATCGACGACCTCATTACAAAGGGCACAGAAGAGCCTTATAGAATGTTTACCTCCAGAGCAGAATACAGAACGCTTTTAAGACAAGACAATGCAGATATAAGGCTTACCCCTTTAGCCCATGAATTGGGTCTTATAGGCGACTCAGCTTATCAAGCCTTTAACAAAAAGCAAGAACAAGTCCAATTAATCAAGCAATTTCTTGTTCAAACCAGTTTTGATCCAAAAGAGGTAAACACGCTTTTAGACAAAAAGAGAGCACCGAGGGTTAAGCAATCCGATAAGCTCCATAAGTTGTTGGCGCGACCTTATATTGATCGCAACGATCTTTACGCTTTTAGCATAGTAGACGATTACGTACAATCAGCATCGATAGACGATCTTGCTTTTGAGCAGGCAGAAATTCAAGTAAAGTACCAAGGTTATATCGACAAAGAGGTTGCCTTGGCAAAAAAAATGAAAAAGCTTGATGCTGTAAAAATCCCCCTGGATTTTAATTATGGTGATCTAGCTTCCTTATCCCACGAGGCAAAAGAAAAGCTAACAGCCATCCAGCCTATAAATTTAGCACAAGCCTCACGGATAAGCGGTATAAACCCTAGCGACATTGCCGTGCTATTGGTGCACTTAAACCGCTAAGTTTCACGTGGAACATCTTATGAACGAGAAGAACCCCACAAGACCTTCAACCATTGTAGACCATTTTTTAACCCAGGAGTCTTTTTCGGTTTCGTGGGATGCATCGAATCAGGTGGGGCAGACTACGGGTGTTGATGTAAGCAGGTTAGACAATTATTATGGCGGAAAGAAATATGCTTCTCATCAAAAAAACAAAGCAGGGTTTTTTGGCTTTTTTTATCGGCTAGCACAGTCCCAAGCGCTTTCCTATAAGTGTCGCCTTTTGACACCTATGCTGCCTAAAAAGGCTACTGTTTTAGACTATGGCTGCGGGATTGGTGACTTTCTGGTGCACTTACAAGACAAAGGCTACCAAGTTCAAGGGTATGAGCCCTACAAATCAGCCGAAGCCGTTGTAAAAGAAAGAGGCGTTTCTGTTGTTACATTGGATACACTTTCAAAGAAAAAAAGTGTCTATAACATGATAACCCTTTGGCATGTTTTAGAGCATATTCCAGATGTTGACCGTGCAATATCCCTTTTTCACCAGTCTCTTAGGCAACAAGGCCTGCTCGTTCTTGCTTTGCCAAACCCAAATGCGAAAGACGCCCAAGTTTATGGTGCACACTGGGCAGCTTGGGATGTGCCAAGGCATTTGTGGCATTTTACACCGCAAGGCATCAAGAGCAAACTCGAGCACTTTGGTTTCGTGCTCAAAGGGACTTACCCATTGCCATTAGATGCGTTTTATGTTTCATTGCTGAGTGAAGGTTATAAAAAGAGTTCTTTTCGCTGGCTAAGAGCTTTTTGGAATGGAATGAAATCAAATCTTTCTGCTCGAAAAACAGGAAATTATTCTTCATTAATCTACATTTTCCAAAAATGTTGATTCTTTCTTGTTGAGAAGTCGTGACAGTTTTAGCGAAAAACAACTAAATAAAATTTTAGGATTGGCATTTCTAACCAGTTCGTAGTAGCTTTCTTCAAACAACTTTTTTAATTCTAGAATGTTTTCGCTGTGGACGTACACAGCAAATTTGTCAAGGTTAAAGCCTGTAAAACTGACAAAGCGTTGAATTGATTTCGCTTTGTATTGCACCATTAGTGCGCTTCTAATGATGTCTAAGCCAAAAAGCAAAAAATACTTCTGAGACTCCCTTGATTTTTGGGAAATGGTTTGTCCCCATTCAAATAGTGATAAAACAATTTTTTTATTACCCCGTGCGCGAAAAGCCAAACGCAGTCCTTCTACCCAGAGTTGCTCAAGCTCTCTTATTTCTTCCATATTCTCAACAGTGTGCACCAATCGCCTCCAACTGCCATTGGATGCGCCTATGATATCAATTAATTGCTTTTGAGAAGGATAGTCTTTTTGTGCCTGAGACAGCATTTCATGATCGTTCAATGGTGGCAATTTTGTTATTTGACAGCGCGAAAGTATGGTTGCAAGGATGTTGTCTGTATACGCAGCAATGAGTATAAAATAGGTATTCTTAGGAGGCTCTTCTAGCAGTTTCAGAAGTTTATTGGCGGCCGACTCAAGGATAAAATCCGCCCCCCAAATGATAAACACTTTATTTTTTCCAGAAAAGGCTTTCAAGGAAGCCTTACGATGCATTTCCATAATGGCATCTACTCGAATTGAGCCTTGCTTGTTGCCTGATTCCAAACGAGCCATCCAATCATGCACTGCCGCATAAGGGCTATCTGCGCAAAATTCTCGCCATGCTTCATCCCAAGAATTACTCTTACCCTTGCCAATAGTTAAGGTCGGATAAACGCAATGAAGGTCAGGATGATCTTGAATATGCGTTTGGCTTTGCGGTGCATTTGGGTTCAGTATGAATTCACTTAGCGACAAAGCAAGAGGAAAACCCCCATAACCACCTGAGTCTACAAAAAGCTGAGAATGAGGCAATTGACCGCTTTTCACTTGCTTTTCAAGCACATTTGTCAACTTAGCATGGCCTATATGGTACCGGTTTTCCATGCGCTAAAGATAGTAAAATGACGCACCGAATGAATGAAAGGATCAGAAGTCTTAATTATACATTTTAATCAGCCAATCGAAAACAAGAATGCTAGAAATAATCTTATTTTTGCGAAATAATTTAGTGCGAATGAAACGAATTGAAGAGAAGAACTTTAGAGGAAAAACGGTAATTGTCAGGGTTGATTTTAATGTACCGCTCAACGAAAAACTGGAAGTAACAGACGATACGCGGATTCGTGCTGCCATGCCAACAATAAAGACACTTATTAAGCAAGGGGCAAAGTGCGTCTTACTATCTCATCTGGGACGTCCGAAAGGTCAAGATCCCGACCTGTCTTTGTCCCATATTGTTTCTAAATGCAGCGATATTTTAGGACAAAAAATTCACTTCAGCAGTCAAACGACTGGAAAACAGGCTGTTGACCGTGTTTCAAGTCTTAAGTCTGGTGAAGTAATCTTGATGGAAAACCTGCGGTTTCACCGAGAAGAGACCAAAGGCGACAAGGTCTTTGCAAAAGCTTTGGCCGAGCTAGGCGACGCTTATGTGAATGATGCCTTTGGTACTGCGCACAGGGCACATGCTTCCACTGCAATCATAGCCGATTATTTCCCCAATGATAAATATTTCGGTTTGTTGATGAGAAAGGAAGTTGAAGCCATTTCGCAGTTGATGGATAAGGGTGAAAAACCCGTACTGGCTATCATTGGCGGCGCAAAGGTGTCATCAAAGCTTTCCATTTTAGAAAGTCTATTGGATAAAATTGATGACCTCATTATTGGCGGTGGGATGGTATATACTTTTATTCATGCTCAAGGAGGTAAAATAGGGGATTCCATTTGTGAACCAGACCTAAAAGAAACAGCCTTAAGCTTGCTAGAGAAGGCGGCTGCTAAGAATGTGCGTGTACACCTGCCAACAGATGTTAAAATTGCGGATGCGTTTGACGTCAATGCCAGCACAAATTACTGCTCCGTAGATCAGATCCCTGACAATTGGATGGCCCTAGACTGTGGACCAAACAGTTTGGCCCATTTTGACACGATTGTTATGCAAGCTAAGACGATCCTATGGAATGGGCCCTTAGGCGTTTTTGAATTGGAACCTTTTTCAAAAGGGACCATTGGCCTTGGAGAGAGTGTGGCTAAAAGTACGAAAGAAGGAGCCTTTTCACTCGTTGGCGGAGGGGATTCCGTCGCTGCCGTTAAGCAGTTTGGATTAGAAAATCAAATGAGCTATGTGTCAACAGGAGGGGGTGCGATGTTAGAAAGCTTGGAAGGAAAGCAGCTTCCAGGAATTGCAGCACTTATCTAACTTTGATTCAGCCAAGTAAAAGCATGCCCATGATGTACAAGAAAAACAGAATATGAAAAAACAACATGTTTTATTGGCACTGGTCTTGGTGTGTTTTAGTTGTAATAGCTCCAAAACAGGACCACGCCTACTTCCAGACTCCAGTGGACGAATCAATACCGTTACAGTCGTTATGCCACAGAATGACTGGAATGGGCCACTTGGCACACAAGTAAAAAGCGTACTCCAAGAAGAGTACGAAGGGCTACCACTGGTTGAACCAAAATTTACTGTTACTTATTTACCTCCCAAGCTTTTTAACGGTTTTGTCAAACATAGCAGAAACATCCTAATGTTTGTGAAAGACAGTACTTCTGGCACCCAAATTTATCAAGATCTTTTTGCGAAACCACAAGTCGTTTCAGAAATAAAGGGCGAAGACGCAGAAGTACAAGCTTTTTATTTTAAAGAAAACGCCCGCTTAATCACAGCAACTATAGTTGAAAACGAACGCAATGAGAAGCGTCGTAGAATGAGAAAATCCCCAGCTAAAACGAAGACTTTGAATGCTGCTTTTGGGGTTGAGTTGCTATATCCCACAGCCTATAAGGAATTTAAGAAAGATTCCAATTTCATTTGGATACAAAAGGAGATTCCTAAGGGCCATTTAAACGTAATTGCCTATACGCTTCCCCTACAGAAAAAGGCAGGCATCACAAGCAAAAGCATACTGAAGATACGAGATTCTATTGGTCGTTTATATATTCCAGGGCGGCTGCCAAACACACATATGTCAACAGAAGAGACATACAGACCGTATTATTATAAGACTCAATTGGCCGAGAGACCTGCTTTGCTAACAAAAGGAATGTGGAGTGTTTCTAACGACTATATGGCTGGGCCATTTGTCAACTATTTACTAAAGGATAGTATCAACAACCGCTGGTTGGCACTAGAAGGATTTGCTTTTGCTCCTTCAGTAAACAAAAGAGAATATATGTTCGAGTTAGAAACGATTATTCGTTCAATCCAGTTCAAAAATTAAGCGTTTGCTATTTTTTATCTTCGGAGGTGTCTTTGTCCTCTTCCTCTTTGGTGGCAGCTTTGAATTCTTTGATACCACTACCTAGGCCACGCATCAATTCAGGGATTTTTCTTCCTCCAAAGAGCAATAAAACGACAACTACAATAAGAATAACCTGCGGGGCGCCAATCATCCCCAAAAATATTTGGTTACAAAACATAAGCATTCTTTATACCTCAAAGGTAACTAAAAATAGCAAATAGCCATGAATACAAATACGTGCTTCCAAAAGGCTATTGTGTATATTTGCTCTAACAATGGAAGACAAACTGCCTTTACGGAAGAAAATATACAAAAAGCTCCTAAGTCGCTATCGATTGGTAATTGTAAACGAAACGACTTTCGAAGAACAACTATATTTTCGCATATCAAGGCTTAATGTGATTATTGCAGCGACACTTGGACTAGCTGGCCTTTTGGCTATTACTTTCCTCTTGCTTTCACTAACGCCCCTAAAGGAGTTTATTCCTGGCAAAGCATCTTCCGAATTAAACAAAACAGCAGTAGAAAATCGATATAAACTGGACTCAATTACAGTTTTGTATCAACAACAAACTAATTTTCTTGATCGAATTCAAAAGGTTCTTGTGGGGGATTTGGATTTTGAGGATTTAGATTCTATTGATTGGTCGGAAAAACCAAAAACCGCTAAAAATCAATTAGTTGCTACAAACAAAGAGGATTCTTTACTTCGGGAAATTGTGGCCAAAGAGGATAAGTACAACCCTATTGAAACCCAAGGAAATAGAACGCTTGACTTGCTCTTCCCACCAGCCAAAGGAAACTTATCTCAGACATATTTGCCCGAAGAAAAACATTATGCAGTTGATGTGGTCCTTGCCCCCGACAGCCCTATAAAATCTATAGCTGAAGGAATTGTTATTTTCGCAGAGTGGACCGCTGAAACAGGCTATGTAATTATGATAGAACACCCTTATGGATTATTATCTGTTTACAAGCACAATGCCAGTCTTATGCGTTCTCAGGGAGACACTGTTAAGGCAGGGGAGATCATTGCCACAGCAGGTAGTACAGGGGAATACTCTACTGGTTATCACCTGCATTTTGAAATGTGGATGGATGGCTATCCAATGAACCCCACTCACTTTATTGACTTTGGAGAAGAACAGGTTCAGACTTTAAACTCACAAAAGAAATGAAGCGTTTCGCAGCCCGTCTTTTCGCCCTATGGGTTCAAAAAAGAAATCAAAAATGGATTCAAAACCCACATAAAGCACAAGATCAAACTTTTTTAAAGCTAATTCAGAAAGCTAAAAACACAGCCTTTGGACAAGACCACAATTTTGATCAAATTGTTGATTATAAAAGTTTTAAAGAGCGAGTACCCATAAGGAGTTACGAAGACATACGACACTATGTAGAGCGTATTCTCTCGGGGGAAGCAGATGTGTTGTGGCCCGGCCAGCCTCTTTATCTGGCGAAAACAAGCGGCACCACTTCAGGCGCCAAGTACATTCCCATTACCAAAGACTCAATGCCAACTCACATTACCGCAGCTAGAGATGCGCTTTTGAATTATATTAATGAAACGGGAAACACGAGTTTTGTAACTGGAAAGCAGATATTTCTTCAAGGGAGCCCCATACTTGAGCAAAAAAACGGGATTGATTATGGACGCCTTTCAGGAATTGTTGCCCATTATGTGCCGTCTTATCTTCAAAAAAACAGAATGCCAAGTTGGGACACTAATTGTATTGAAGACTGGGAGACAAAAGTTGATGCCATAGTAGATGAAACTGTACAAGAAAAAATGACACTGATTGCAGGGATTCCTTCATGGGTGCAAATGTATTTTGAAAGACTCCAACAGCGGGAAAACAAACCGATAGGGTCAATCTTCCCTGACTTTTCCCTTTTTGTTTATGGTGGGGTGAATTACAGACCCTATCGAGCGTTATTTGAAAAAATGATTGGCAAAAAGATTGACTCTGTAGAACTTTTCCCCGCCTCGGAAGGCTTTTTTGCTTATCAAGATCAGCAAGACCAGGAGGGGCTTTTACTCTTACTGAACAACGACATTTTCTATGAATTCATAGCGGCAGATTCATTCTTTGATAGCCAGCCCAAACGAATCCAATTGAAAGAGGTTGAACTCGGCGTTAACTATGTTTTAATTCTAAACACTTCTGCCGGTTTGTGGGGATATAATATCGGCGACACCGTTCAGTTTGTTAGTAAAAATCCATATCGTTTGGTCGTGAGTGGTCGTATCAAGCATTTTATTTCGGCTTTTGGAGAACACGTTATTGGCAAAGAGGTTGAATCTGCATTACAAGAGGCTTTAGTTGGAACGCAGGCGAGCGTTAGAGAATTTACAGTAGCTCCTGAAATTGCTCCAGAAAGTGGATTGCCCTACCATGAATGGCTGATTGATTTTGATGTACCACCACAAAACCTTCCTGCATTCGCTTTGGCTCTTGACGAAGCCATGCGTAAACAGAACATTTATTATGATGATTTAATTCAAGGAAAAGTTTTGCAACCAGCGGTTGTCACACCAGTAGAAAAAGGAGCATTTGAAAGTTATATGAAGTCAATCGGCAAACTGGGTGGGCAAAACAAAGTGCCGCGTTTGGCCAATGACCGCTCCATTGCCAATCAATTAATCTCCCTGTAGTACATGCCTACACCAAAATGCCTTTTGATTTATCCAGAGGAAAACACCTTTGTTTTAAAAGACATTATTGCCATTCAAAACCTTGGTGCCCAAGTAATTCCCTTACAAAATAAACCCACAAAAAACCCAATACTTTTTACCTATCGACAGTTTTTGTTAGGTGTTGCAGTTCTGCAACATATGCCAACGAGCCAACAGCTTATATGTTGGTTTGCAGATTACCACAGCTTAGTACCATTGTTATTGGCTCGTTTTTGGAAAAGGAATAGTCTGGTCATTGTCGGAGGATTTGATGCTGTTTCTGATAGAGCAAACAAATATGGAATCTTTCGAAAAAAAGGAGTTCGACAGTGGGTAGCAAGATGGTCTTTCCGTCTTGCCAAGAGAATTTGGGTGGTCGATGCGAGTTTACGTGAAGGTTGTCCATTTGCCAAAGAAAGAGATGCCATAGAATCAGGCTTGCTTTATTGGATGCCCAGTTTGGCAAATAAAATAGAGGTCGTGCCGACTGGATATGACCCAGACTTTTGGAAACCCATGCGCCCTCCTCAAAAGAGTACAATGATTACAGTTGCTTCTATTTCAAGTCGACAAGTGATTACTAGAAAGGGCATTTTATCATTTATTGAGCTTGCCAAAGCGACTCCTAATTGGTCATTTACAATTGTTGGCGACGCCAAAGGTCTAGTGACACAATTACCAGGTTTACCAGAAAATGTAACAGTAATGGGAAGAAAAAGCAAAATGGAATTGGTGGAGCTTTATAGCAAAAGTCAGGTATATTTTCAGGCGTCACGTATCGAGGGATTGCCCAATGTTTTGTGTGAAGCGATGTTATGTGGGTGTATTCCAATGGGCCAAAAAACCTTTGGTATTCCTGAAGCAATTGGGCCAACAGGACCACTTTTTGACAACAGGAATGATATCGAATCCATTCAAAAACAACTGTTAGAAATAAATCAATTCAATTCCGAAGCACCTCGAGAAAGAATAATTGACAAATACCACCAAGAAAAGCGAAAAATAAAATTAAAGCAATTATTAAATCTATAATAATTAAAAAATTACAAATCAGCTAATTTGAATAAAATATCAATAATTTCTTATGAGGCTTCTCACAATCTTGGAGACTACATTCAGACCCTTGCAGTAAAACAACATTTTCGCACAAATTTGATTGAAGTAAATCGGGAGAAGCTTCACGAAAAGCCTAAAGAAAAATCAAACCTATTGATCAATGGGTGGTTTATGGAAAACCCAAGTCATTGGCCCCCGCACGGGGATTATAATCCCCTGTTTATTTCTTTTCACTTGAATCCAACGGCAAAAGAGACAATGTTAACCGATTCGGGGGTTGCTTATTTAAAAAAACATGAGCCAATTGGGTGTCGTGATGACTACACCGTTCTACTTTTGCAAAGCCGGGGAATTAAAGCGTATTTTTCAGCTTGTTTGACACTAACTTTCCAAAGAAAGGTTTTGCTTGGTCGCTCGGCAATCTCCCAGCACGGTATCCTTGTGCTCAGTGCTTTTGAACGTTTAGAACAAATGGGAAAACCCTTAGGAAAAAGTGGGGAAAGCCTGCTACAAAAGGTAAAGATTATATGGAATTTAAGGCGTTACCAGACAGCCAATAAGAGGTTAGAGCGATTTTTAGCAAGAAGCAAAAAGCCTGTACGCTACCTTTCCCAAATATTAGATGACCCCAGCACACCAGAAGACGACAGATGGAAAGCAGCACAAAATCAGCTTCTTGCTATTGCCAGTGCGCAGTTGGTTATCACATCTCGCATACATAGTGCTTTACCCGCAGTGGCCCTCGGTGTTCCTGTGTTGTTTTTAAAAGATGGCTTAGAACATCCCAACCAGAATAGTCGACTAGAAGGATTATCTCAATTTTTCACCTGTTGCAAGAGTCGTGACTTAAAAGAATTGTCCTGGGACACCATCAAAAACCCCAATACACATCAGCCTTTTGTCGCCTTAATGGAGGAAAAATTGGCAAACTGGATAAAATCAATCCGATAGACCAGAAAAACCAGCCCCTTTTTAAGGTCAACATTGGACTTCCTTTATCTTTGCAAAAAAAACCGATGAACGTACTAATACTTGGCGGTGGCGGAAGAGAGCACACTTTTTGTTGGAAACTGAGTCAAAGCCCCTTATGCAATCAAATGTATGTAGCACCTGGGAATGCGGGTACAGCAAGTATTGCACAAAACCTAGCTATAGACCCTATGGATTTTGAAGCCGTTAAGGCATGGGTAAAAAGAGCAAATATAGAATTGGTTGTTGTCGGACCTGAAGCCCCCTTAGTAGCAGGGATACACGACTATTTTAAGGAATCATCAGACATGAATCACGTAACTGTGATCGGCCCAGAAAAAGCAGCAGCCCAACTTGAAGGGAGTAAGGAATTTGCCAAGAAGTTCATGCAACGCCATAACATCCCTACGGCACAATACGCAAGTTTTACAGCAAAAACCCTTAGCGAAGGAAAGGCTTTTTTAGAAAAAATGCAGCCACCATATGTGCTAAAAGCCGATGGTCTAGCAGCAGGGAAGGGGGTTTTAATCTTAGACAATCTGAGTCACGCTCAAGCGGAATTAGAGAGCATGTTGCTGGAAGAAAAGTTTGGATCAGCTTCAAATAAGGTTGTGATCGAAGAATTCTTATCGGGAATAGAATTGTCGGCCTTTGTACTAACCGATGGCGAATCAGCATTAACCCTCCCAATGGCCAAGGATTATAAACGCATAGGAGAAGGCGATAAAGGTCTGAATACTGGTGGCATGGGAGCGATATCGCCAGTCCCTTTTGTTACACCGGAGTTTGAAAAGAAAATCAACGAGCGTATCATTCAACCCACCATCACCGGTCTAAAAAAAGACGGAATTCCCTATCAAGGATTTGTCTTTATTGGTTTAATTAAAGTAGGAGATGACCCTTTTGTCATTGAATACAATGTACGCATGGGAGACCCAGAAACAGAAGTAGTTCTACCCAGGGTTGAAAATGACTTAATGGACTTATTTCTTGCCGTTAAAAGCAAAAACCTGCATCAAAAAACCATAAAAGAAGCGCAAGAAACGGCATGTACGGTTATGGCCGTTTCAGGGGGCTATCCAGAAGCTTATGAAAAAGGAAAAATAATTCAGGGATTAAATAAAAAAAGTGAAGCCATTGTTTTTCATGCAGGCACACAGCTAAAAGAAAAGGATATCTTAACAAATGGCGGACGGGTTTTGTCCGTCACAGGTAGGGGAAATAATATGAATGACGCCCTAAAGCAATCTTACCAAAGATTGGCTGAAATTGACTTTGAAGGAATGTATTTTCGTCAAGATATTGGGTTCGATTTATAAAAAAGAGTGGGCACTTGTGTCCTTATTCTCTTCCCCGTTTTGATTGAAAAGTTGCAGTTGGCGAACCCAGTAAATAAGAGCCGTAAATCCGATTAGAACGAACAACCAGCTAATAGAATTGGCTATCCACCAATTTTCTAACTCTAAGGATCTTAAGATATTTAAGGGGATAAATAAAACCTCCTCGAACAAATAGGCGATGGCTTCAAAAAAAGTTTTCATTTGTGTTTTGTTTAAATACGCAGATGGAAAAGTAAATCAAGAGTACCCCATATTTAAGGGTCGTCAAATTCATTTTGTCTTGCAAAGATAAGTATTCAGCAAAATGATTGCAATGCTTTTTTTAGGAATCCGAATACAACTCCTTGTTTTTTATCGATTACTAATGCAAGGTGCCTGACAACCATACCCCCTAGTAGGGGTGCCCCAGCGTTGTTATTCTTCTTTGGGCATTCTTTTGACTTTAACCTTGGTGATTGTCTTTTCGTTACGGATTACACGATGGAAGGATATTTTCTTTTTCAGTCTAGCAATAAATAGCATAAAAAACAAAGTCTTTTTTCTTTTTAATATTTGACAGTAGCTTTTTTAGTCATTCTATTGTAAATCAATTTTAAAGGCTAGGTTTCTGTTTCAGAAAAAACAAAAGTGACATCTTTATGCCCTTTGTTTATCGTTTGTGGTCTTAGTTGCCCTGTTTCGTCTGGTTCTTTGTTAATATGGGCACAAGCCTTTTATTGCTAAAATCTTCTGCCTAAACCACTCTGAAAAGTCTGATTAGCATTTATGCTTATCATGGAAAGTAGACAAGCATTAGTATGGAAAGGGGATAGACTCCGAAAACCTGTTATACATCATCAAAGTCAACTTCAATCACCTGAGTCGTAGGGTGAGCTTGACAGCTGAGTACCAGTCCCTCTTCAATTTCACCATCGGTTAAAATCTGATTTGTTGCCATTTGTGCAGCTCCTTTTGTTACACGAGCGATGCAACTGCTGCATACGCCACCTTGGCAAGAATATGGCACATCGATTTTATTCTGTAGTGCGGCGTCTAGTATTGTTTTTCCTGCCCCGCCTTCCAGTTCATAAGAGACATCGTCACAAGTGAGTTTCATTTGGAAATTTAATGGCTTGTCAACCTCAGTAACAGAAGATTTACTAGTGGAGAAAAGTTCGTATTGAATGGCGTCAGAAAGAACACCTTTTTTTTGCAAGAGGCCCGAAACATGTTTAATCATCGCTTCGGGTCCACACAGGAAATATTGCTGACACCGCAGTCCTGACAGTTGTTCAAGACGTTCTAAAATAGACGTACCAATACGACCAAAATCAGCGTTTTCATGTCGTTTTTGACTATAGGTTCGCAGGACAACAAAACGATTTGGATAGGCAAGAGTTAAGGCATCAATCTCATCTTTAAACATTTCATCTTCAACACTTTTATTCCCATAAACTAAATAAAAAATTGATGAATTAGTTTGATGTAAAACTTCTTTAGCGAGAGACATAATGGGCGTGATGCCGCTTCCAGCAGCAACTGCGGCATAGCTGCTATTTTCGGAAAAACGATTAACAACAAAGCGCCCATCTGGTTGAGCCACGGAAAGGATGCTTCCAGCTTTAATGTCTTGATTTGCAAATGAAGAAAAGACACCATTGGGGATTTGTTTGATGCCAACAGCCAATCGATTCTCAGAGGGCGCTGTACAAACCGAATAGGAACGTCTAATTTTATCACCAGCGATGGTTTCTTCCAAACTTACGTATTGACCTGCCTGATATTGAAAAGCGGTTTCTAGTGATTTGGGAATTTCAAAGTCAATAACAACAGATTTTGCCGTCAGGCGCGTAACTTGTTTTACTTTTAATGGATGATACATAGCAAAGGTTTGAGGCAAAAGTATAAAACAATTAACTTTACAAAAGAAAATATTGCAATGGCCCAATCTTATTCATTTTCTAGTCTTAGAAAAAAGCAATGGCGTCGTAGCCCCCAATGGGAAACAAAGCTGATCGTTAGGATACTTGTCATTCTCTTTGCTATCTACATGCTTGCTTGTTTCTTAATGATTGGCGCGGGAGGCTATTTTATCCTAGAAAAACGACTACCTGACCAACCCCCTATCCAATGGGTTAACCAATACTTATTCTACTACTTAGGCCTTGAATGGCTTGTCCGGTTTTTGATGCAACAGTTGCCGATTACACATATTCAGCAGTTTATATTGTTGCCAATCTCAAAACGAAGTATTGTCAAAAATGTAATGCGCCGCTCTTTGCTTAGTGCTTTTAACAGCAGCTTACTGGTTCTTTTCCTCCCATTTGCAATTGTCTTGGCATTAAAAGAAAATCACATATTGGCAACCGCATGCTGGTGGCTAGGGGTTTCATTTTTGGTTCTAACGATTGGGAATTTAAATTTTCTCGTCAATAAAGGGCGATGGTTCTACCCTACCATTCTGTTTTTTTTATTGGCCGTTTTGTTTGAACAAATCGGGCTTTTTTCTGTAGCCAAACTGCTTGGGAAAGGCATGCAATATCTGTATGAAAACCCTTTGGCTTTGATAATACCTGCCCTCATCTTTTTAGGTTCCTACCTATTGACATTTCGCTTTTTGAAGAGAAACTTTTATTTAGACACGGCACTTGAGAAACGGAAAGAAAAGCGATGGGGGGGAGAATTAAAATCTTTGGATCGATTTGGTTTACTTGGGGCGGTACTTAAAAACGACATTCGTCTGATTTTTCGAAATATTCGTGTTCGTCAAGTCCTTACAGGCGCACTGATGTTTTTGCTGTATGGACTTATTTTTTTCCCCCAGACCATGTATGAAAAATCAGCTATGGAGGTTTTTGCAGCATTGTTTACTACTGGAGGTTTTTTGATGATGTTTAGCCAAAATGTTCCAGCGTGGGATAGCAGTTATTTCAAATTATTACAGGTCCAGCGACTTTCCATGTTCGAGTATTTATTATCAAAGTGGATGCTTTTAGTTTTTTCAATATTGATAGCCACAATTTTGACGCTTCCTTATTTGTACTTTGGTCAGCGAGTTTATGCAGCGATTGTGGCGGGGAGTATTTTCAATGCGGGTTTAGGAACAATTATAGGCTTAATTTCAGGCGCATTAAACCACACCCCTGTAAAATTAGAGGTGCGGGCGAAAGCTTTTGAAAACACCCAAAATTTTAATTTGACTCAATTGCTTTTTGTCTTACCCAAACTAGCTCTTCCAATGCTCATTTTTTGGCTACCGTATCATTATTTAGGGTATACCGAAGGTTTGATTGCTTTGAGTGTTGTAGGCTTATTAGGGTTGTTGTTCACCCGCCCGCTACTAAAGTATTGCGCGCTCTTGTACGAACAAAAAAAGCATGAGATGATCCAAGGGTTTGATAAAAATGAATAGACATGATACAGTTTTCTAACCTAGTCAAAAAATATAAAGGCATACAGGTGCTGGAGGTTGAAAACCTAACCGTCACAGCAGGGAGCTGTTTTGGTTTGGTAGGCAACAACGGTGCTGGGAAAACAACACTTTTTAGTGTGTTACTCGATTTGGTTCAACCCACGGAGGGATATGTTGTCAACAAAGAGATTCGGGTAAACCAGTCAGAAGATTGGAAAACCCACACAACGGCTTTCATTGACGAATCATTTCTTATTGGCTATTTAACCCCCGAAGAATATTTCGAGTTTATAGGCCAGGTTAGGCAAAGCCCTAAAACAGAGTGGCAAAAAGTATTGGAGACCTTGCAGCCATTTTTTAACGGTACCGTTTTGGGGCAAAACAAGTATATCCGTGATATGTCTAAAGGCAATCAAAAAAAAGTAGGCTTAGCCGCGGCTTTCTTTGGCAATCCTGAACTTATTGTTTTAGACGAACCCTTTGCAAACCTTGATCCAAGTTCACAGATACAGCTCAAAAAATTTATTGCGCTCCAAAAACAAAAAGGAATTACTTTCCTCATCTCCAGCCACGATTTGTCACATGTCACCGAGATTTGTGAGCGGATTGTTTTGCTTGAAAAAGGAAAACCAATCAAAGACATTGAGACCAGCCCCTCTACGCTTAAAGAATTAGAAAGTTATTTTGCTGCCTGAATTATACTAAATCCTGTTTTTTTCTGTTTTAAATGTAGATTCAAAATTGAAGCATTCAGTGCGCAAATTAAGCCTTGGGTTAATTTTTTTTGTTGTAACATCCTGTTCCACACAGAAAAACCGCTTTGTCAATCGGCAATACCACCGTTTGACAACGGCTTACAACGTTCTATTTAACGGTGAAGAAGCATATAAAGTTGGCAAGTCCATTCTCGATGCCAGTGTAGAAGACAACTTTTTTGAGCTCTTAGAAGTGGAGCCGATTACTTTATCAGGGGAAGATATCAACAATACAACATTAGTGCCTGGCTTTGATAGAGCAGAGGAAAAGGCCGTGAAAGCCATTCAAAAACATTCTATGCGTTTTGAAGGCGTCCAAAGAAATGATCAAATAGATCAGGCTTATTTGCTACTGGGTAAAGCCCGATATTATGACAGGCGTTTTTTCCCAGCTCTTGAAGCATTCAATTATTTATTGGAAAGTTATGGTTCACAGCAAGCTTATATTGAGGGTTTGATATGGCGAGAAAAAACAAATATACAACTGCTTAATAATGAAATCGCCGTTGGCAACCTTCGACCTCTTGCTCGCAAGTTACTCACAAAAAACAAATTTTTTAGCACTGCCAATGCGACCCTAGCACAAGCCTTTATTAACCTGAGGCAATATGATTCAGCTCAGTATTATATTTCAAAAGCAGCTCAATTTGAAAAAAGTAAAAAAGACCAAGGGCGTTATTATTACATATTGGGACAATTAAACGAAAACGTAGGGCGAAATGACGCTGCACTAACGGCCTTTGAAAATGTTTTGGAGCTGAAAAAGAAAACGGAGCGTAAATATTGGGTGCATGCCAAAATCAAACAACAACTCCTTTTGGCTCAAAGGGATAGTTTAGACCCCAAGCAAAACTTAATGTCATTGTTACGGAAATACGAAAACAGGGCCTTTACACATGTGGTTTATAGAGCCTTAGGAACGTATTATTTAAATCAATCTAACGACAGTCTTGCTCAAATATATTTTTCTGCCTCTCAAAAAGAACCTAGCCTGGACGAACCTACTCAAAGAGCAAATTACAGAGACTTGGCAGATTATTATTTTTCTCAGGGAGCTTATGAAAAAACGGGGGCCTATTTGGACAGCTTGATTCCCCTTTTAGACCGAAATCCACTTACACAAAAAAGAACCCAAAGAGAACGGACCAATTTAGAGGGGATTTTGAAATATGAAAATGCCATCCAAACCACGGATAGTTTGTTGACTTTGCTATCCCTTTCGAAAGAAGAGCAACAAGCGTATTTCCAGAAATATCTTGAAGACAAGAAAAAAAATGTAATTGAAATTGTAGCCAACAATTTAGCAAGCAACAAAAAGCAACGCTTATTCGAGAGTAACAAAAAAACCAACTTTTACTTTTACAAGCCCAACTTAGTTGCCCAGGGCAAACAAAGTTTTTTGGCGAGTTGGGGCAACCGTCCAAACGTTGACAATTGGCGCTCTGCAGAACGTTTGGTAACACCTATTAACCCCAACCAAAAACAAGAAAAAGCAGAACCACTTGTCAATATTGCGCTTGAAGACCTGTCGACCTTGATGGCACAGGTCCCAACAGAAGAAGAAAAAGACAGCTTGACGAGACTGAATCATCAAAGTTATTTGCAAGCAGGCTTGCTTTATAAAGAACAGTTTGACAATTTGGATTTGGCGACAAAGCGATTGGAACAACTGCTAGCTAAAGACCCAGAGCCCAAAGAAGCCTCAGCGGCCTTGTACCATCTTTTTCGGATTGCAGAACGCCAATCTGATGTCAAAGCAGGGCAGTACAAAAGCAATTTGATAAACAACTACTCTGAGAGTCCTTTTGCTCAGTTACTTACCAACCCAGATTTTCAAGAGCAAGATGTCGCTAGCACTCCTGAACTACAATATCAAAAATTGCTAAAAGCTTTTCAAAATAATGATTTTGTAAAGGCCAAAGCCCTGGGAGAAACGCTTTCTGTTTTACTTAGTGCTTCTGATTGGGCGCCCAAAATTGCATTGATTCAGGCGCACATTACTGGAAAATTACTGGGGAAAAAGCAATGGAAAGAAGAATTAGAAGCAGTTAGAAAACAATATCCCCAATCGGATACTGCCAAATATATCAATACAATTGTCAATCAGTTAGAGTCGTCAAACACAGCAAAGACCAAATCTTTTGCTTTGTATAAATGGGTCATCCCTTTCAGAAACCAGGACTCATTAGGAATAGCGAGAAACAAACAACAGCTAGAAACATTAATCAACAAACAGAAAGAATTATTTCTTAGCGTAGACCCATATGACAACGCGTATCAATTTTTAGTGGTACACGGTTTTCAGACGCTAAACAGCGTCCAACAGTTTGAAAAAAAGCTTGAAGTTTTTGAACAGAACGACTTTAACAAAGCAGAATCGTTTAATTTTGTAGTTTTGAGCAAAGACTACCAACAAATACAATTAAATAAAACGTGGTTTCCATCACATAAAAAAGAGCGCCCATGAAAAACCAAGAGACCAACGGCCAGTACAGCAGAATTGAAAATACAACCCAAATAAAAGGCGATATAATTTCTGAAGCAGATTTTAGGGTAGACGGCAGTTTGGAAGGATCCCTTAACACAAAAGGGAAGTTAATAATTGGAAAGGAAGGAAAGATAATTGGCGAAGTAAGTTGCTCTAGTGCAGAAATAGAAGGGCAATTCTCAGGTCAACTGTCTGTTCTAGAAACACTCTCTTTAAAAACAACGTCTAATGTTGTTGGAGAAGTAAACACTAACAAATTAATTGTTGAAACGGGGGCTATCTTTAATGCGACCTGTAGCATGGGCAAAGAAGTAAAATCTCTAGACAAAAAACGCCAAGCCCATGAAAAAACGGCCTAATCGTTGGCTTGTTTTTTCCTCACTAGCCTTCCAAATGGGCATTCTTTTCTACGGAGCGGTTCGACTGGGCTCATATTTAGATCCAGTCAATGCTGAAAAGAAATACTATACAATGGCCAGTTGCTTTTTGGCTCTTGTAGTTAGCCTGGTATTAATCATCAAACAGAGCAAAAAACTTTAACATGAAAACCATTGGGCTCAAATTTACCATGGTTTTTGTAGGTGTTGGATTATTTCACAAGATGCTCTATTTCATTCTTGCACCAACTGTCAATACGGGTGTCATGGTTCCTTCTTATGCTATTCAGGGTGCCTATGGACTACTTGTACTTTCTTTGCTTTTTATAACTGTCAAGAGATATCCAAATGCCCTGGCGTTTGTTTTTATGGGTTTAAGTGTATTGAAAATTTTGCTCTTTTTTTTATTGTTTCTCCCCATACTCAAAGCCGATGGCGTTATCACATCTATTGAAAAAATCGATGTGTTAATTCCGTATTTGACGGCACTTATCCTTGAGACCTTTTTTGGCGTCAAAAAGTTAAATAAATTATAAGTGAATTTTTTTTGGAATTGTTGTAAAGAAACTACCTTTGCGACGATTTTAAACAAATGAAAAACTCGTACGCCAGACGCTTTTTCAAAGCTGCATCACTAGGATTGATTCTGTTTTTTTCTATTATTCCCTTGCAGGCTTCCCCCACTTCCAAATCAGTGACAGAAGAAGACAAGGGTAGCTCGAAAAAGGAAGAAATAAAAGCCTACATCAAACACCACCTCCAAGACTCTTACGATTTTTCATTGTTTTCCTATACTTCAGCGGATGGGAAACACCACTATGTCGGTATTCCTTTACCCGTTATTTTGTGGGATGAAGGACTACAAATTTTCTCTTCCTCTAAATTGCATCACGGCGATGCAGTAGCCCAAGTGGGTCAAAATTATTACAAGCTTTACCACGGCAAAATTTATAAAACTGACGCAGCGGGAACGATACAATATGATGCTGATCATCATCCAACCAATACCAAGCCTTTCGATTTATCGATTACTAAAGGTGTGGTAAGCATGATAGCTACCTGCCTGTTGATGTTTTTCTTGTTTCGTTCTTTAGCACAATCTTACAGCAAGAATAGAGGTATTCCAACTGGGGTTGGACGCTTTTTTGAACCCATTGTGCTTTACATCAGAGACGACATTGCTAGACCAAACATCGGTGAAAAACACTATCAAAAATACATGGGTTTTTTACTCACAGTATTTTTCTTTATTTGGTTCCTCAATATTTTTGGGTTGACACCACTTGGCATTAATGTGACAGGAAATATTGCTGTGACATTTGGCTTGGCATTACTAACTTTTTTGATCACAAACCTTACAGGCACCAAAGATTATTGGTTACACATATTTGACCCATTAGGAAATTCTATGCCTTGGATCGCAAAAGCCCCTCTATACGTCATACTGATCCCTATTGAGGTACTTGGGATTTTCATCAAGCCTTTTTCTCTGTTAATTCGTTTGTACGCTAATATGCAAGCAGGACATATTGTTTTGATGAGTCTAATTGGGTTGATGTTTATTTTTAAAAATTGGATAGGGAGTCCCTTATCATTTGGATTGGCTTTTGCCATTTCATTGATAGAAGTTTTGGTCGCCCTTTTACAAGCATATATTTTCACCATGTTGTCAGCTCTTTATTTTGGGTTTGCTTCAGAAGAACACGAGCACTAGACTGATGGTAGATACAGTAATACTAAATCGAATGTTTAATTAATCTCTAATTCACTATGGAAATTCCAGTAATGGTAGGCGCAGGCCTTGTCGTCATCGGAGTAGGAATGGGAATTGGTCGCATCGGTGGTTCTGCCATGGAAGCGATTGCCCGCCAGCCCGAAGCGTACGGAAAGATACAAACAGCGATGCTTATTGCAGCTGCTTTGATCGAAGGTATTGGTTTTGCTGCTTTGTTTGCAGTAGGCTAAACAGCTTTAAAGTCAAGGCTACAACGGTTGGTTGTAGCCCGACTTTTTAACCACGGAATCCTAAAAACATCGTATGGAAAAACTACTAGAAGAATTCTCACTTGGCCTTTTTGTTTGGCAATCCCTATTGTTCATTGGTTTGCTACTCCTTTTGGGAAAGTTTGCATGGAAACCTATTCTGAGTGCTGTAGAAGAAAGGGAAAATACCATCAAAGACGCTTTGTCTTCTGCTGAAAAAGCCAAAGAAGAAATGCAAGCTGTCCAAGCAGACAACAAGCGGATTTTACAGGAGGCTCGTGCAGAAAAAGAAGCCCTTTTGGCTGATGCCAAAAAAACAGCAACAGACATGGTTAATCAAGCCAAAGACAATGCTCAGGCTGAAGCAGAAAAAATCATGCAACAAGCCCAGGAAGCTATTCAAGCTGAGAAGGAAGAAGCATTGAAAGA
Source organism: Flavobacteriales bacterium (assembly GCA_011524905.1). Taxonomy (GTDB): domain Bacteria; phylum Bacteroidota; class Bacteroidia; order Flavobacteriales; family Flavobacteriaceae; genus UBA11891. The sequence continues at coordinate 30,814 of WTJI01000001.1, read as the reverse complement.
ATTGAAAACACAGGTTGCAGACCTGTCTCTCGATATTGCAAAAAAGGTTTTAGAAGAGGAATTGACAGATCAAAAAAAGCAAACGGCCTTGGTTGAAAAGCTATTAAAAGCGTCCAAAATTTAATTTATGAAACGCAACCGAGCCGCCATACGTTACGCTAAAGCAATCCTTGAATTTGCCCAAGAGCAAAAAGAAGACAAACAAGTCCAAGAAGACTTTAACGCACTTTTGGTAGTTTTCTCTGAAAACCCAGCATTGGTGGCATTCATTGAAAGTCCCGTTCAAGAGAACAAACAAAAACTGGCAGTGGTTGAAAAAATAGCAACCCAAATGAGTGCTGCTACCAAAAAAGCACTGAACCTGCTAGCGCAAAACCAACGAATTGAGTTACTTGAAGCAGTTGCTTTGGAATACCAGTTGCGCTACGATGCCCAACAGGGTGTTAAGAAAGCGATTGTTACTACAGCGGCTCCGCTAGACAAAAGCCTAGAAAAAGAGGTCTTAGCTATTGCTAAAAAGATGACATCTCATAAAGTTGTTCTACAAAACAACATTAAACCCGAACTGATAGGAGGGTTTATTTTACAACTGGGTGACCAACAATACGATGCGAGTGTTGCCCATCAATTACAACGCATCAGACAAGAATTAACAGTACACTAATCACACAAGATAAACACAGAACAAATGGCAGCAATCAAACCCGCTGAAGTATCAGCCATCTTAAAGGAACAACTGACAGGGACAAGTACTGCAGCCTCCCTCAGTGAAGTTGGGACGGTCCTTGAAGTTGGGGACGGTATCGCCCGTGTCTATGGATTAACCAACGCACAATATGGTGAGTTGGTCACTTTCGAATCAGGGCTAGAAGCCATGGTTCTCAACTTAGAAGAAGACAATGTTGGGGTTGTTCTTTTGGGTCCCTCTAAAGAAATCAAAGAGGGAGATACCGTAAAAAGAACCAACCGAATTGCCTCAATCAATGTAGGCGAAGGAATTGTTGGACGTGTGGTTGATACCCTGGGGAACCCAATTGATGGAAAAGGAGACATCGAAGGGGAATTATTTCAAATGCCCTTGGAGCGTAAAGCACCTGGAGTCATTTACCGACAGCCAGTTAATGAGCCTCTTCAAACAGGTATTAAGGCCATTGACGCCATGATCCCCGTTGGTAGAGGTCAGCGGGAATTAGTAATTGGTGACCGTCAGACAGGAAAGACAACCGTTTGCATTGACACCATTCTCAATCAAAAAGAATTTTATGATGCTGGGGAACCTGTTTACTGTATTTATGTGGCTGTAGGTCAAAAAGCATCAACGGTGGCGGCCATTGCCAAGACCTTAGAAGACCGTGGCGCTTTGGCTTATACTACTATTGTTGCGGCTAACGCCTCTGATCCTGCCCCCATGCAGGTATACGCCCCCATGGCAGGTGCAGCCATTGGAGAATATTTTAGAGATACTGGGCGACCTGCCCTGATTATCTATGACGACCTGTCAAAGCAGGCAGTAGCCTATCGTGAAGTATCCTTGTTATTGCGTCGTCCACCAGGACGTGAGGCCTACCCTGGAGATGTATTCTATTTGCATTCCCGTTTGTTAGAGCGTGCTGCCAAGGTAATTGCTGATGATAACATCGCGAAAGAGATGAATGACTTGCCAGAGTCTTTAAAATCAAAAGTGAAAGGTGGCGGCTCTTTAACTGCTTTGCCCATCATCGAAACACAAGCAGGGGACGTGTCCGCTTATATCCCAACCAATGTGATTTCCATTACTGACGGACAGATCTTCTTGGAGTCTGATTTATTCAACTCTGGAGTACGCCCTGCAATTAATGTAGGGATTTCTGTATCTCGTGTAGGGGGTTCGGCACAGATCAAATCCATGAAAAAAGTATCAGGAACCTTAAAACTAGACCAAGCACAATTTCGCGAGCTAGAAGCCTTTGCCAAGTTTGGATCAGATCTCGATACAGCGACCCTAAATGTTATCGAAAAAGGAAAGCGCAATGTTGAAATACTAAAGCAAGCGCAGAACGATCCATTTACGGTTGAAGACCAAACGGCGATCATTTATGCTGGGTCGAAAAACCTACTGCGAAAGGTGCCAGTTGATCAAGTGAAAGCTTTTGAAAAGGCGTTTATCGAAGCACTAAACAAATCACACCGTCCGGTACTCGACACAATCAAAAGCGGGAAGCTGACGGACGAGGTTTTAGACACCTTGAATGAAGTAGCAGCAAAAATTTCGACTCAATTTGAATAAAACGCAATGCCGAATTTAAAAGAAATACGCAACCGGATAGCCTCTGTTTCCTCCACCATGCAGATTACTTCTGCTATGAAAATGGTGTCGGCGGCCAAGCTCAAAAAAGCACAAGACGCCATCACGGCCATGCGACCCTATTCGGATAAATTGACAGAATTGATTCAAAACTTGAGTGGTTCTATAGATGGTGACATCCCCAATCCATACACACAAGTTCGACCAGCTCAAAAGGTCTTGTTAGTAGCCATTACGTCTAATCGAGGATTGTGTGGAGGATTTAATTCCAGTATCATCAAAGCGATACAGCAGCACATCCAAAGCCACCCCCAGCAACAAATTCAGTTGATGACACTGGGAAAGAAAGGTCACGATATCTTATCTAAAAACGCAAAGATATTTGACAACAACAATCAGATATTTGATGCGTTAAATTATACCAATGCATCGGCTTTGGCGCAAAAGTGCATGGATGCTTTTGCAGATGAAACTTTTGATGCGGTCAAGATCATTTACAACCGCTTTAAAAATGCAGCTACCCAGATTGTTACTACCGAGACGTTATTGCCAGTGGTAGCAGACGGCGCTGAAAAAACATCAGGAGGAGGGGATTATATTTTTGAACCCAATCAAGAAGCCATAGTTACTGAGCTTCTTCCTAAAAGTATAAAAATGATGCTATTTAAAGCATTGAGAGATTCATTTGCAAGTGAGCATGGTGCGCGAATGACCGCAATGCACAAAGCGACAGATAATGCAACCGAACTGCGGGATCAATTGAAACTAACATACAACAAAGCCCGACAGGCTGCCATCACAAATGAAATTTTAGAAATTGTGGCTGGAGCAGAAGCATTAAGTGGGTAAACAAATAGGACAGATACAATTTGAAAAGCCCCTTTTGGGGCTTTTTTTGTATTTTTATTTGAACCAAATCTTAAGCCATGTACTATAAATCTGCAAGGATAATTAACTTAACCGCAGGCGTATTATTATTTATACTTGGTCTTGTCGGCTTTTTTATTCCCGAATGGTTCTTTACTGCGAAATATGATGTGTTGACACCAACACCCCAAGCCAAGACAATTCTTAGAGTCATGATGGGCTTTATGGCCACCATAGGAGCGTTGTGGCTATTTAGTGTCTTTGTTTTGCAGGATCCCAAAAAACTATTGGCGGCCACCATAATAATGACCTTAGGTTTTGTGTTGTCTCGTCTGGGGGGGTTAATGATAGATGGATGGGCTCAAACCCACACCTATCACGAGTTAATTTTTGAAATCATGGCTCTTTTCATTTCCTTATGGGTATATTTCAACCTTAATGCTCAAAAATGACACCAGTCCTTACTTTACACTCCGCAAGAGTCAAGCTGCAACCTATAAGCCCTGACGTTGTCGAAAAGATTCACCATCTTCATGCGATACCAGCAGTGGCCCAATACAATACTATTGGTATCCCAGACAACCTCGCAGCCACCGAAGCGGTTTTAAAAACCCGTTTAGACCCTGACAATGAAAAGCATTTAGGATGGGTGTTGTACGATCAACAGCACAATTTTTTGGGCGAAGCGGGCTTAGTATTTGCCCCAGCAAGATTCCGTAAAGCAGAAATAAGCTATACCATACATCCAGATTACTGGAATCAAGGGTATGCCACAGAAATAGTCAAAAGCCTTATCAAGTTCGCCTTTCAAGAATGCCAGCTACACCGGTTAGAAGCTGGGGTGGCGGTTACCAATTGTGCTTCAATACGGGTGTTGGAAAAGACGGGAATGCAAAGAGAGGGGCGCCATCGCAAAATATTACCTTTAATCAGCGGGTGGACAGATAATTTTTCTTACGCGATTTTAAACTCAGCGTACAGCCACTAAGTTTTTTACTCTCTGATCAGGCGAACAAACCCCAGTGGTTTATTCTGGTTACCTGAAATCCTTACAATTGAGCCTTGTGGTTGACTATCTTGATTGGCAGCAGTAAAAACGGCTCCATCATCTGTTCCAGCATCCCAGGTTGTAAATGGCACTTCGATGGTTTCTAGCCATGATCCATCGGCATCTTTAAGGGCAATATTTTGCACGGCAATAAACCAGTCTGGACTTGGAGCAATCATACTTACCATAGAGAAGAATGCAAAGTCTCCGTTGGTTTCTCCGGGGTTTAATGTAATTTTACCCGTCGAACCAGATCCCCTGTCCGCTATGATCAGTTTCGTTGCACTCCCCATTTCAATTTGAGCTTGAATTTCATTGGCCAATTGACTTGTTGCTCCAGTTTCTGCCATGGCTTCCATTCCTGGGCTGGCCAGTCCTTTATCGACAAAAAAAGAAGATTCGTCTAGATGGAACGATCCTATTAGTGGAGAAAAGTGAGCTCCGCCTGGAAAAGGACCCAAATCAGACGGATGTATGTTCTCATTCCAATCCAATGTGACGACGACTTGGTAGCTGGCCACATTGTCTTTTGTTTTGCTTTCAACCAAATCATCGGCTGAACACGACCCAAGCAGCAAGCTAAATAAAATGTAGGGGCTTATTTTCATAAGATTAAATGTAAAGAATTTTTAAATTGTAAGATGTTTTTATTGTTATTCGGCGGCATTTTTACCCTGGCTGGTGGGATCCAATATTATTATCCTCCCAAAAAAATAAATCATTTCTACGGCTATCGAACTACAGCCTCAATGCGCAGCCAAGAAGCTTGGAACTTTGCACAGCTCTATTCGGCAAAATTGATGATACGCTTGGGGCTATTGTTGTTTGTTGCAGGAGCAATCTTAGTATGGATACTCGAGACAAACCCTTTTGGAATATTGCTAGGTATAGGCATTCCCTTGTTGTTCGTTGCCATATTCATCTTTCGTATTGAGCGAGAAATAGCAAAAAGATTCCCAAAGGCAAAGAAACAGAAACAGTAAATAGCCCGTTGATAAACTTGGCGAGAAAAGCGTAGGAAAGCGCATTTACTGAAACTTGATTTTGTAATTTGTTCCATCCAAAAAAAAGAGATGATAACCGTACCTATTCGCAACGAAAGCCCCTATGATTTGCCGCAATATGCTACGTCACAGTCAGCAGGAATGGATTTGCGTGCTCACCTAGAAAACCCAATGACCTTAGCTCCAATGGAACGACGGATTATTGGAACAGGCTTGTATATGGCTTTGCCACCTGGATACGAAGCACAGGTTAGACCTCGAAGTGGTTTAGCGGCCAAATACGGAATGACTGTTCTCAATGCTCCAGGAACCATAGACGCCGATTATCGCGGAGAAATTGGGGTGATTCTTATAAATCTTTCAGACAAAGATTATACTGTCAAAGCAGGAGATCGCATAGCACAATTGGTTGTTGCGTCCTATGAAAATGTATCATGGCAAAAACAGGAACATTTGGCTGATTCGTCAAGGGGTGCTTCAGGTTTTGGAAGTACAGGAAAACAGTAAGTTAAATGTAACAGATTAAACAATAAATTGAAAATAATTGTACCTATGGCTGGGCGAGGCTCACGCCTTCGACCACACAGTTTAACCGTCCCAAAACCCTTGTTACCCGTAGCAGGAACACCCATTGTTCATCAGTTGGTTAGTGAAATTGCAAGAGTAGTGGATATCCCTATTGATGAAATTGCATTTATTTTAGGAGACAAAGCTTTTTTTGGAACCGATGTAGAACAACAGCTTACAGCCTTGGCGCACAGTTTAGGTGCAAAAGCATCAATCTATCGACAAGACGAACCACTGGGAACAGGTCACGCTATCATGTGTGCTGCCGAATCCTTAGCAGGCCCGGCTGTGGTGGCCTATGCCGACACTTTAATCCGTGCAGACTTAAACCTCAATCCCAAAGCGGATGCCGTGATTTGGGTCAAACAGGTAGATGATCCTTCCGCCTATGGCGTTGTGCAGTGTAATGATGCGGGTCAAATCATCGATTTGGTTGAAAAGCCAACAGCTTTCGTTTCTGATCAAGCGGCTATCGGGATTTATTATTTTAAAGAAATAGCGCACTTAAAGGAAAAACTCCAAGCCGTTGTCGACAAACAATTACTTCCCGGACAAGAATACCAGATTAACGATGGTATTTTGGCGATGATTGCCGATGGACAGCAATTCTATCCAGGCCCTGTGCAAGAATGGATGGACTGTGGCAATGCTTCTATCACACTAGACACAAACGCCAAAATGCTAAAAATACTTCAGCAAGAAGAACACCCGCTTGTAGCAGCTGATGTAGAGTTGGACAATAGCGAGATCATTCCTCCATGTTTTATTGGAGAGGGGGTTCGCCTTAAAAACAGCACTGTTGGCCCCTATGTAGCACTCGGCAAAGGGACACAAGTACACAACAGTGAATTGACTAATTGTTTGGTTCAAAACGACACCAAAATTCACAATGCAAGGTTGGATCGAGCTATGTTGGGAAATAAAGTTTATTTTGATGGGCAATTCACTGAAATAAGCATCGGAGATTATTCTACATTAAAATGAGTGTAAAACAGTTTTTGGGTCTACTTCTTTTGGTGATTGGGACAACCGCCTGTAAATCTGTTGCGGTGTTGCCCAATAAAGCGCCTGTGGATAAAGTTGACATCAAACTGCTCAGTCGACAGATTGAAAAGCAACACCCAAAATTTATGCATCTCAGAGGGCGTATTAAAGCGGTGTATGATGATGGAGAAAACAAGCAGCAGGTCATTGTCAGCCTGCGGATGAGTCAGGACAAACAATTATGGTTGAGCGCCAATATGTTGATACCCATAGCTAAATTACTCATCAACCCGAAAGAAGTACAGTTTTATGAAAAGTTTCAAAAAACCTTTTTTAAGGGAGACCTTTCTTTTATCAATCAACAATTCAACACGAATTTCGGGTATAAAAACTTACAAGATTTACTACTAGGAATTCCTGTAATCAAGCCTCAAAAAGGTCGCTGGCGACAAATTTCTAATCCCTTGGACTACGTACTGACGACCCGAAAACGCGTACAAAATTTTCAGCCTACGTATTTCTTTAACCCGACTCAATTTTTACTTAAAGAACAACGTTTCGTTTTGGCCGAAAGCGGTCATGTTTTGAGTTTTAAATATCCAGAGTACCAAAAAATAGCAGGTGAAAATCTTCCCAAGCGCCTTGAGATTTCGTATTTCGATGGCAAACAACTGCTCCAATTAAAACTGGAATATACTCGAATGCAGTTCCCCAAAGCACTAAGCTTCCCATTTCGTATTCCCGAAGGATACCAACCCATAAGTATTAAGCCATGATTAGAAAATGGGGATGTTACTTATGTATTGTCCTGCTTGCTCATAGTACTTTTGGGCAAGACAATAAATCCCGACAACAAGCGCTAGAAAGTCAGCGACAACGCTTACAAAAAGAAATTAAGCAAATCAACAAGTTGTTGTATTCCAACACCTCAAAGCGGAAAAATGCTTTGGTTGCCGTAGAAGACCTTGAAGTTAAGTTGACCGTTCGTGAGCGACTCATTCAAGTAAACAACCAACAAGCCAATTATTTGACACAGCGAATTCAAGTCAACGAGAAAGAAATTGTCCGCTTGCGACAAGAGATTGAGCAAGCCAAGGCCGACTATGCAAGGATGATTCAGGAATCCTATAAAAGCCAGTCGGGGCAGAACCGCTTACTTTTTCTTTTCTCTTCAGAAAGCTTGGTACAAGCCTACCGACGCATACAGTATATGAAGCAGTATGCCCGTTTTAGGAAGCGGCAAGCGAATGAAATTACTGAAAAAACACTGCTATTACAGGATTTGAACAAGACCCTATTGCAGCAGCGCAAGCAAAAAAACAAAATAGTAACAGAAAATCGAGACGCTCAAAAACTGCTCAAAAAGGAAAAGGCAACACAACAAAAAATGATCCAAGAGCTCAAAAGGAAAGGCAAGAGCTTATCGGCACAAATTCAACAAAAGCAGAAAAAAGCGGCTGCAATTGACAAAGAGATTTCTCGCCTTATCCGCGAAGCCATAGCAGCATCAAATAAAAAAGCTGGAAAAAAATCGACCAGTTCTTTTGCAATGACTCCAGAAGAAAAGCTTCTTGCAACAAATTTAGAATCCAATAGGGGTCGGTTACCATGGCCAGTAAGCGAGGGTGTTATTGTCCAACGTTTTGGCACGCAACCCCATCCTGTGGTCCGTACGACCATGATCAAAAGCACAGGAATCACAATTGCTACTTCACCCAGAAGTCAGGCCCGATCTGTTTTTGATGGTGAAGTGATGTCAATTTTAAGTTTTAAGGGGAGCAACCCTACCGTTTTAGTCAAGCATGGAAATTATATAACAGCCTATAAAAACCTAGGGAAAGTATTTGTAAAGAAAGGGGATAAAGTAAAGACCAAGCAGGCAATCGGCGAGGTGTTTACCAATCCAGCAGATGGGAAAACAAGCCTTCAGTTTAGTTTGTTTAAAGCCATGAAGCCACAAAACCCTAAACTGTGGTTGGCTAGAATGTAGTGGCTTAGTTTTCTTCGACCAAGTACCAGGCTTCTTCTTGCAATGTGTATTTAATGTAATACAGCAAGTTCATCGCTTCTTTTTTAGAAGTATAGCGCCCATAGGCAACTCGGTGCAAACCTTCTGGGTTGACTTCAGCAAAAGCAGCAGAATAGCCTTGTGACTTGAGGTCGGCGAGTTTCCGATCGGCATTAGCCATGTCTCTAAAAGTACCAGCAATGATACTGTAGTAAGTTTGATCTAAAACAACTGAGTTATCATTGTCCGCATTTTCTTCTGTTGCGACTTCATCTGCAACAAGATTTAGCTCAATTTTCGAAAGGGAGCCCAACTCAAAAGTGGCTTTTTCCACATTGGCCTGAATACGTTTTTGTGCCATTTCTTGGTTTTTGGCACGTTCACTCTGAAGGTACTGGTCGCCAAAGTAATACCCACCACCGAGTAGTCCTATTCCTAGAATGCCAATAATAGCATAACGTAATACAGACGATCCGCCTGAAGTGGTTTCATTTTGACCAGGGGTAAACATAAAGTTTTCGTTGTTCTCTTCCATCATTGAAAAGATTTTTAAAGGTTCTGTCTTTTTAGACTCAACCACCAGGGGTGATCGAGTAAACATACGTAGTCCAAACGCTGTTTTATCGTAATTTATTTTACCGTAGGGTAAAAATTCTATTTTTTTTGCTGCATTGAGGCGCATTTCGCCCAAATTACCTAGTACCAAAACTTGGGTTTGAAGCTTTTGTTTCCAAACAATTACTTCTTTTTCAATATCCCGAAGGGCACCTTCGTAGCTAACTTTTAGCTTTTCGGCCATGTAGTGAGCCAAGACACCATCATTATTTTTGAGTAAAGTGTTAAATGACAATTCGCGCCTTTGGGGAGTAAAAACCCCAGTACTATAGTCAATCTGTGTGGGGAAAGACCGGGTAACAAAGGCACCAAAGTCAGGAATGGTCACACATTCGTACTGATATAATAATTCCTTTAAGTAAAACGCAATACTCATTCCAATCAAATGTAGGAAAACCCAATTGGAATTAAAACGACTAAAAGAGAAAGTTCGTATTTTAGACACACCCAAATTATTACCATGGATAGACTAATTGCATGTTTGATTCTCCGTTTGTTGCCCGGCATAGGCCCCATAACTGCACAAAAATTGGTGCACGCTTACGGCAGCCCCGAAGCTATTTTTGACCCACAGGCTAAGCCAATTGAAGCCCCAAGCCCACATTTAACAGCCATTTTAAAACAAGCAGGGCACGTTCATAAAAGAGCGAAACAAATCAAGAATGAAATAGCCGATGCTGCCATTAATTGCTTGGTTTGGGGAACACCATCCTACCCGATAGCACTTGCCAGTTGTCCCGATGCCCCGTTGATTTTATTTTACAAAGGGAATTTTAAATGGGAAAACCGCAAATGGATCGCAATTGTAGGCACTCGAAACCCAACCCGCTATGGGCGTGACAATTGTGAGGCATTGATCAATGCATTAACCCCATATAATCCAGTTATTGTTTCTGGGATGGCCTATGGGATAGATATTTTGGCGCATAAAACAGCCATGGAAAGTGGGTTAGATACGGTGGCTTGCTTGCCCCACGCTTTGGAAATGCGACTATATCCTGCAGCACATGAAAATACAGCCAATAAGATGTTACAACACGGCGCTTTAGTGTCGGATTTTTTGGCAGAACAAGGTTTCGAAAAGGGCAATTTTGTCCAGCGCAATCGCCTAATTGCAGGCCTGAGTCAAGCTACGATAGTAATTGAATCCGGACGGAAGGGGGGCAGCCTGATAACGGCACAATTTGCACAGCAATATGATCGAGATGTTTTTGCTATACCCGGGTCTATTCAATCCGAAAAAAGCCAAGGCTGTCATACTTTGATTCAACAGAACCGTGCGATTTTATTGGATAGTACCGAAATCTTATTGGCATCTTTGGGCTGGGCCAAAAAAGGGCAAGTCAAACAAAGGCAACTCCCATTAGAACTTCCCGCTAATGAACAACAGGTCTATGAATTATTGCTACAGCAGGGGCGAACCTCTCTTGACACCCTGACTCAAAAGCTAAATTGGCGTATCGCCGAAACAGCAGTCGTTTTGATGCAACTGGAAATGAAGAAATTAGTGCGCCCTTTGCCAGCTAAATATTTTGAAGCGGTTTAGTACCCGATCTTGCTCCGAACCCGAAGTAAAACATCATTAGCAACATGGCGTGCTTTTTCGGCTCCTTTGGCCAAGGCAATTTCTATTTCTTGTGGATGTGCCATAAAGTAGTTAAAGCGATCTCTTTCTGGACCAAACCGTTTTAAGATCAGCTCGAACAAAGCCTGTTTGGCATGCCCATAGCCCATGCCCCCCGCAACATATTGCGAACGCAAGGCAGCTGTTTCAGAATCCGAAGCCAATAAGCGATAAAGGGCAAACACATTACAACTTTCAGGATCTTTAGGTGCTTCCATGGGGGTGCTGTCCGTTTGTATTTTCATCACCTGCTTGCGCAGGTCTTTCTCAGGTAAAAAGATATTGAGCGTGTTCTTTTTAGACTTACTCATTTTTTCACCATCTATTCCTGGTATATATTGGGTCTCTTCTTGGAGAGCGGCTTGGGGCAATACAAAAACATCACCAAAAGAATGATTGAAACGGGCCGCAACGTCACGGGTCATTTCCAAATGCTGCAATTGGTCTTTACCAACCGGTACAATATCTGCATCATATAATAAAATATCCGCAGCCATCAACATGGGGTAAGTAAACAAACCCGTATTGACATCTGACAATCGATCGGCTTTGTCCTTAAAGGAGTGGGCCAAGGTCAACCTTTGATAAGGGAAAAAACAGCTGAGGTACCACGCCAATTCTGTGGTTTGGCAAACATCGCTCTGGCGGTAAAAAATGGTCTTTTCGGTATCCAAACCACAAGCCAGCCAAGCCGCAGCTGTGGCACGGGTATTTTCTCGTAGGCTGTCACCATCTTTGATTTGAGTGAGCGAATGCAGGTCGGCAATGAATAAAAACGACTCATCTGAACTGTTTCTAGCCAGGTCAATAGCAGGCAGAATGGCCCCTAACAAATTACCAAGGTGGGGAGTGCCTGTTGACTGGACACCCGTAAGAACTCTAGCCATAACGGTTTCGTTTGTTTGCCTGCAAAGATATTTTTTTCTGTCTGCCAAGCCAAAAGCCCAGCTTCCATTTCTATAAAAACTGTATTTTTGATGCCATGCGACGCCTGCTATTAATCCTTTGGCGCATCTGGTTTTACACCCTCGCCGCCATTCCTGTATTGGTCCTTTTCCCGATTTTGGCCTTTTTTGTCTTTTTGCCCAACGGGTATCCTTATTTGTTTTGGATCGCCCGCAACATATGGTCTCCCTGGATTCTTTTAGGCATGGGTTTTTGGCCCTACATCAAAAATCAATCAGGAGCCAACCCCAATCAAAGCTATTTGTTGATTGCCAATCACGCCAGCTATATTGATCCTTTTTTGATGTTGCGAGCCTGGAAGACCCCCTTTGTTTTTGTAGGGAAAAAAGAACTCGTTAATATTCCCGTTTTTGGATTTATCTACAAACGAGCGGCCATCATGGTAGATCGGTCTGACAAAAAAAGCCGTTTTGCCGTTTATGGATTGGCTGATAAAGTAATTCACGGCGGCTATAGTGTCTGTATTTTTCCTGAGAAAGACTATTTAGACGAGTCTATTTTATTGAATGAGTTTAAGCGAGGGGCATTTAAATTGGCAATTGCGCATCAATTACCGGTTTTACCGATGATTTTTTACGACCCCAAAAGAATGTTTCCCTGGTACACAACTTATGGTTTTCCGGGAGCCATGCGGATTGAAATTCACCCGCCATTTGATACGCAAGGGATGACCGAAGCCGACATACCCAAACTCCAGCAAAAAGCCTTTGACTTTATCGAGGCCAAGTTATTGGCCGACCCCAAACAGCGCGCCGTTGAAGCACAAGCCAAATGGGCTGCTTTTCAAGCTTCTGGCAGGTAAATTTCTCCTTTTAAATAGAGTTGTGCCTGACCGCCAATCCGCACTCTTTCGTTGAGGTATTCACAATCTAAGATGCCCATCCGCGAAGAAATCTGTCGGGCCGAGAGCTTGTTTTTCTCTAATTTTTTGGCCCAAAACGGAATGAGTGAAGTATGGGCTGACCCCGTTACATAGTCTTCATCTACACCAGCCTGAGGAGCAAAAAAACGAGATACAAAATCAACTTCGTCCCCTGGAGCAGTTACAATCAACCCTCGATTACCTAACTGGGCGATCCAGGATAAATCGGGTTTTAAATGGGCAACGGCAGTTTCGTTTTCAAGGAGGGCAATAAAATCCGTTTCTCCCTTCCAGTAGGCCGAAGGGACAGCGCCAAGGGCTTGGGCAGCGCCTTCTAATGGAGAAATGGGTGCTATAGAATCGGTTGGAAAGTTGAGGTAGAGCCAGTCGCCCTCTTGGTGTACCTGTAGTTCCCCTTTAGATTGGGTGCTAAAGTGGATGGGGTTTTGTGGTATTTTTAGGATGTTTTTCAACACATAGGCGGCAGCTAGTGTGGCATGACCACACAAATCCACTTCTACTTCTGGTGTAAACCAACGGATATGGTAGTGTTCCTTGTCAGGGACAACAAAAGCCGTTTCAGCCAGGTTGTTTTCATTCCCGATGGCTTGCATTTGTGCATCAGACAGCCATTGGTCTAGAATGCATACTGCAGCAGGATTGCCCCCAAAAACCTGATTGCTGAATGCATCGATTTGGTACAGCGTTAAGCTTTGCATCTGTTAATCTTCTTCGACAATTTTAAGGGCATTTTTGATTTTTTCTTCCAGTTCTTCCATAAGATCTGGATTGTCTTGTAAGAGGGTTTTTACAGCATCTCGCCCTTGCCCCAATTTGGTGTCACCATAACTAAACCAGGAGCCACTTTTTTTGACAATTTCGTAATTGACGCCCAAGTCAATGATTTCACCAATTTTAGAGATCCCTTCCCCGTACATGATATCAAATTCGGTTGTTTTAAAGGGTGGAGCCACTTTATTTTTGACCACCTTGACACGGGTTTTATTCCCCATCACTTCGGCATCGGCACTTTTAATCTGGGTAGAGCGACGGATGTCCAAGCGAACAGAGGCGTAAAACTTCAAGGCATTCCCTCCAGTTGTGGTTTCTGGGTTTCCAAACATGACACCAATTTTTTCACGCAGTTGGTTGATAAAAAACACGGTACAGTTGGTTTTGCTGATAGAAGCTGTCAATTTCCGCAATGCTTGTGACATGAGTCGGGCGTGGAGTCCCATTTTGGAGTCTCCCATTTCCCCTTCAATTTCACTTTTGGGGGTCAGGGCAGCAACAGAATCGATCACGACAATATCTACTGCTCCTGAGCGGATGAGGTTGTCGGCAATTTCAAGGGCTTGTTCGCCGTGGTCGGGTTGGGAGATGATCAATTCTCCGATATCCACTCCGAGTTTTTCAGCGTAAAAACGATCGAATGCGTGTTCAGCATCTATAAAGGCAGCGATGCCACCTGATTTTTGGCATTCAGCAATAGCATGAAGCGTCAGTGTGGTTTTACCCGAGGACTCCGGGCCATATATTTCGATAATACGCCCCCGCGGATAGCCACCCACTCCCAGGGCAATATCCAAGCCCAGAGAGCCAGAGGAAATAGCTTCTACATCTTCGATCACCTCATCACCAAGCTTCATCACCGACCCCTTGCCATAGGTCTTGTCCAATTTATCCAGGGTGAGCTGGAGTGCTTTGAGTTTTGCTGCTTTATCGTCTGCCATAATTCTTTCTTTTTCGGTCGTAGCTAAAGTACCAAAATCTTATGGCTAGGGAACGACTTTTGACAAGGGATTATTAACAAAAAGTGGAAAAGAGCAAGGACAATTCCCAGCTTAAAATTGTATTTTGAAGCACTTAAAACAACTATCGATGCGCTATTTCTGTTTGTTATTATTAACTTTTTTTTCGCTCCAGGCCCAGCATATTCTACCCTTGCGAGAGCGAGCAGCTGCTATTGAAGCTTTGCAAGAAGAGCGATTGAACACATTGATCCCCAAACTGATGGCAGAACGTGATTTGGATCTATGGGTACTTATCACCCGAGAATACAATGAAGACCCGGTGGTCAAAACCTTGTTGCCACCCACCTGGCTCAATGCCCGACGACGTACGATCTTGGTTTTTGCCAAAGAGCCAAACAATGGAAAAGTAGAACGGGTAGCACTCACACGTTATGCCTTTGGTAAGCATTTTCCTTCCGTGTGGAACAAGGAAAAGCAACCCGATCAGTGGCTCGCACTTGCAGATTATATTGTAGGAAAAACCCCCAAAAAAATTGGCATAAATATTTCGGAATCCTACGGCATAGCCGACGGTTTAGCGCAGACCGATTACCAAGGGCTTTACAATGCCCTACCGCCAAAATATCGCAAACGTTTGGTGTCTGCCGAAGATTTGGCGGTAGCTTGGATTGAGACCCGTACCGAAAAAGAAATGCAGCTCTTTCAGCAGTTGGTTGAAATCACCCATAACATCATTGCGGAAGCTTTTTCTACCCAGGTGATCACTCCTGGTGTTACAACGACTGAAGATGTGGTCTGGTGGCTGCGTGAAAAAGTGATGGCCTTGGGCCTGCAGACATGGTTTCATCCCACGGTTGACGTCCAGCGCGATGCAGCTAGTGATTTATATGCCTTTGACGGATTGCAAAAGTGGGACGTAATTCAGCCAGGTGATTTGGTCCATTGTGATTTTGGTATTTCCTATTTGACCTTAAATACCGATTGCCAAGAGTTGGCCTATGTCCTCCGACCAGGAGAAAAAATGGCTCCGGCCTATTTGCGTAAAGCCTTGGCTGAAGGCAATAGAGTACAGGATCAGTTTACGGATCGGTTTGCCACGGGCCGCACCGGGAATGAAACTTTACGGATGAGCTTAGCCGCTGGTCGTATTGAAGGCTTGCGCCCTCAAATTTACACCCATCCTTTGGGGACCTATGGCCATTCGGCCGGAACAACATTTGGGATGTGGGACGCCCAAGAAGGCGTGCCCGGTAGCGGTGAAAGACCCCTACATGAAAACACAACATATGCCATAGAACTCAATACCAAGGTCTTTCTTCCCGAATGGAATAAGGACGTTCGTGTCATGTTGGAAGAAGCTGGGTTTTGGGGGGCAGAGGGCTTTCGCTATGTCCATGGCCGACAAACCGAATTGCTCTTGATTGGCGGGCAAGGAGGGCATTTGGGGGAAAGCAACTGACCCACTAATGGCTGTGTGGAGGTTGCTCAAAACTTCCCTACCTTTGTCGCAACACTTAACCCGTATATAGCATGCAACTGTATAACAAACTAAGTGCTGAAGAACGCCGTGCTTTGATTGTTGCGGCAGGAACCGAACGCCTTACCCTCTCGTTCTATCAGTACCACCACATCAACAACCCACAATTGTTTCGCGACCACCTTTTTGTTCATTGGAACGCACTCGAAGTTTTGGGCCGCATTTATGTTGCCCACGAAGGGATCAACGGCCAATTGTCCGTTCCAGCCCCCCGCTTTGAAGAATTTAAGTCTTTTCTGGATAGTATCGACTTTCTGCAAGACATTCGGCTGAACATTGCCGTAGAGCAAGACAATCAATCTTTTTTAAAGTTAACAGTTAAAGTACGGGACAAAATTGTTGCTGACGGTTTAAACGACAGCAGTTTTGACGTTACTGACAAAGGGGTACATGTCAATGCCCAACAGTTTAACGAACTTCTAAGTGATCCCAACACCATTTGTGTGGACATGCGCAACCATTATGAAAGTGAAATTGGCCATTTCGATGGCGCCGTCACTCCAGATGTTGATACTTTCCGGGCCTCTTTGCCGATTATTGAAGCAGACTTGTCGGATCACAAAACAGATAAAAACCTGTTGATGTACTGCACGGGAGGCATTCGTTGTGAAAAGGCTTCGGCATACTTTAAGCACAAGGGGTTTGAAAATGTTTTCCAACTTGAGGGCGGTATCATCGAATACGCCCGTCAGGTCAAAGCCCAGGGCTTAGACAATAAATTTAGAGGGAAAAATTTTGTGTTCGACGAGCGCCGAGGGGAACGCATTTCCGATGATGTTATCGCCCAATGCCATCAGTGTGGCGCACCGTGTGACACCCATGTCAATTGTGCCAACCAGGCTTGTCATTTATTGTTCATCCAGTGCGAGGCTTGTCAACAAAAAACACAAAGCTGTTGTTCTGAGACCTGTCAAGAGATTGTCAACCTACCCGAAGCCGAGCAAAAACGACGAAGACGCGGGACACACAACAGCAATAAGATTTTTAAAAAAGGGCGCTCTTCGGTCTTAAAATTTAAACAATAATTAAGAAAATCGGCATCGGCCTGCGAGGGAATATGCCGTATCTTTAATCCCAAACTATTTAAATGAGTTGTAGCAATTGTTCCACGTCTAACGGTACCCCAAGGGGTTGCCAGTCCAATGGCACCTGTGGCACGGACAGTTGCAACAAATTGACCGTTTTCAACTGGCTTGAAAACATGAGTTTGCCCGCTGGGCAAGCCCCATTTCGCCTGGCCGAAGTGCGGTTTAAAAACTCTCGTAAAGGCTTTTACCGTTTTCCAGCCGACCTCCATCCCACGATTGGAGAGGCGGTAGTCACCGAGGTTGCTCAATCTGGCTATGATGTGGGACGGGTAACACTCACGGGAGAATTAGTCCGCTTCCAAATGAAAAAGAGAAAAGTGGATCCCGAGAGTGAAGAAATTCTTCAAATCAAACGCAAGGCTTCTCAAAAAGACATTGAGGTTTGGCAAGCCGCCCGCAATAAAGAAACGGAAGTCCAAAAACGGGCACGGGAATTGGCATTGCATCTCAATCTCCAGATGAAAATATCTGATGTAGAATTTCAAGGCGATGGAAAAAAAGCAACTTTTTATTACACAGCCGAACAGCGTGTCGATTTCCGACAGTTGATTAAGGACATGGCCAAGGCTTTTGGGATTCGCATCGAGATGCGCCAGATCGGATTGCGACTTGAGGCCTCCCGATTGGGCGGAGTTGGTTCTTGTGGACGCGAATTATGCTGCTCAACTTGGCTCACCGATTTTCGTTCTGTTTCCACAGCTGCTGCTCGTTACCAGCAACTTTCCTTAAATCCTCAAAAACTGTCAGGTCAATGTGGTAAATTGAAGTGTTGCTTAAACTTTGAATTGGATGCTTATCGGAGTGCATTGAAGGACTTTCCGCGTATGGAAACCAAGCTGAAAACCGAAAAAGGAATTGCCATTTGCCAAAAGATGGACATCTTTAAAGGGTTGTTGTGGTATACCTACAAAGGCGAGTGGATGCATTGGTATGAATTGACTGCTGCGGCTGCGCAGGAAATCATAGAGAAAAATCGCAATGGAGAAATAGTAGCGGCCTTGGAAGAGTACACCCAAGAAAACGAGAAACCCGAAGCCAAAGAGGTTGTTTTTGAAAATGTCGTAGGGCAAGACAGTCTGAATAGATTCGACAGACCCAAGCGCCGCAATAAGGGTCGCAACAAAAACCGGCAACACCGCAACCGTAAATCTAAACGCAATGATTAGATTCCTGGGCTTGGGTTTACTATCCCTCCTCATGGCTTGCCAATCCGAAGCAGGTATCCGTGCAGACCAAGACTTGGCTGAAGGCTGGCAAGATCCTGTCACTTTTTCCTTGCCCAAGCTACAAAGTGGTAATTATGACCTATTTATTCATCTGCGGAATGACGACAACTACCCCTACGCCAATATTTATCTGATCGCCCGTATTCAGTCTGACAGCCTTATTTTACATTCAGATACGTTGGAATATGCCATGGCTGCTCCCAACGGAAAATGGCTGGGGAAGGGTTTTGCTGAAGTTAAAGAGAGCAAACTTTACTGGCGAGAAAATATCGAACTCCAGGATAGCCTTACCTATCAAATTGAAATTGAACACGCCCAACGCGCACAGGGTCAGGTGCAAGGTCATAAAAACTTGCCTGGCATTGTAAGCGTGGGCTATTCTTTAGTACCAAAATCAGAATGAAAAAGTCGACTTCCGCCCAGCGTTGGCAAAAGTTTACCGCAAAAATTAGAGAATTCGCCCTGCCGCTAAAAATATTCTGGGGCTTGTTTTTAGTTGGGGTGTTGTTTGTTTTTGGCTTGTTTGCGACCGCTGCCTTAGGTGGTTTTGGACCCATGCCAGAGTTAAAGCAATTGGAAAACCCAGACACCAATTTGGCTACTCAAATATTTTCTGCCGATGGTGTGGTATTGGGGAAGTATTATTTGAGAGACAACCGAACACCAATTACCTATAAAGAACTACCAGAAAATCTTGTTCATGCCTTGATTGCTACCGAGGACGAGCGGTTTTATAGCCATTCGGGTATTGACTGGTTGGGTACGTTACGGGCTGTTTTTTATCTAGGAAAAAAAGGAGGTGCGAGCACCATCACCCAACAATTGGCACGTCAGCTATTTGTTGGAGTCCGTTCTCGAAATAAGAAAGAAGCCGTATTTCAAAAAATAAAAGAATGGGTCTTGTCCGTTCAGTTGGAACGCCGTTATACCAAAAACGAAATCATTGCCATGTACCTCAACATCTATGATTTTGGATACAATGCCGATGGGGTTCAATCAGCCGCAAGAATCTATTTTGATAAAACCCCTCAGGAATTGACTCTTGAAGAATGTGCCACCCTGGTGGGGATGCTCAAGAATTCATCACTATTTAACCCCATACGCCGGCCAGAACGAGTTCAGCAACGCCGTAATGTCGTTATTGGTCAAATGTTGAGAAATGAATATATCACTCCTACCGAACGAGACTCTCTTCAGCAAATCCCCCTAACCATAAAATACACACCACAATCCCACCGTGAGGGGCTCGCCACTTATTTCCGCGCCTATTTAAAGGAATTTATGGACGATTGGATTGCAAACAACCGCAAAGCCGATGGAGAAAAATATGATCTTTATGGTGACGGCCTACGGATTTATACCACTATTGATTCACGTTTGCAAGCCATGGGTGAAGCTGCTGTTAGTGCCCACATGAAAAATTTGCAAAGAGAATTTTTCTTACAAAACAAGCCTTCCCAAAACCCGACAGCGCCTTTTTTGGAGCTACGAGAAGGGCAAGTCGACACCTTGCTATTATTAACGGCTCGTCGTTCTGAACGTTGGCGCAAACGCCGCTTGGCTGGTTGGGAGGATGAAAAAATCATCGAAGATTTTAAGCAACCTGTGGCAATGGAAGTATTCAGTTGGTCTGGGGAAATAGACACCATAATGACACCCCTAGATTCAATCCGCTATTACAAACATTTTCTCAGGGCATCCTTAATGTCAATGGAACCACAAACTGGGCATGTCAAGGCTTGGGTAGGCGGCTACAACTACAAGCATTTTCAATATGATCAGGTCAAGCAGGGTCGGCGACAAATTGGATCAACGTTTAAGCCCTTTCTCTATGCTACCGCTATTGACCAGCTTAAGCTTTCTCCTTGTGATTCACTTCCCGACGCCCTCTATTGTGTAGAAGCCCTTCGCCACGGCAATGATGAGGCCTGGTGTCCCAAAAACTCTGGGGATAAATACGGGCGGACTCGTACTTTGAAGAACGCCTTAGCCAACTCGGTTAATACCATTTCAGCGCGCCTGATGGATAAGATCGGCCCACGGCCCATAATCAACT
The DNA here is from genome assembly GCA_011524905.1 of Flavobacteriales bacterium. Taxonomy (GTDB): domain Bacteria; phylum Bacteroidota; class Bacteroidia; order Flavobacteriales; family Flavobacteriaceae; genus UBA11891. Next base: position 10,324 of record WTJI01000001.1, on the reverse strand, counting down.
TGGCTCGAAAAATGGGCATTACTTCTCGTATTCCTGCCGTGCCTTCCATTGCCTTAGGCACGCCAGATATCAGCTTGTTTGAAATGGTTGGTGCCTATAGTACGTTTGCCAACCAAGGCATCTATGTGAAGCCTACTATGGTCACTCGGATAGAAGATAAAAACGGGACAGCAGTGTATGAAGTTGTACCCGAAACCCGGGATGTATTAAGTGAAGAAGCGGCTTATGTGACCTTGAACCTGATGCAAGGGGTGACCGAAGCTGGCTCTGGAGCCCGACTGCGCCATGCTGGTTTAGAGAAAACCAACTACATCTACGAAAAAGTTATTACTGGTTACCCCTACATTTTTGAGAATCCTATCGCCGGAAAAACAGGAACCACCCAAAACCAAAGTGACGGCTGGTTCATGGGCATGGTACCTAACCTAGTTACTGGAGTCTGGGTTGGGGGTGAAGACCGCTCTATTCACTTCGAAGAAATTGGTTTTGGGCAAGGGGCTACTATGGCGCTTCCCATTTGGGGGTTGTATATGAAAGCAGCCTATGAAAATGAAGACTTGGGCATTTCTTCAGAAGCCTTTGTCGAACCAGAAGTGCTTTCAATTCCCCTGGATTGCGAGGCTTTGGCAGCACAGCAAAAGTTGGAAATTAAAAGTGAAGAGGACGACTTAGATGACCTAGGGTTTTAATTGTCGCTGGCGTACCACTCAGCAAAAGCGGTTCCCGTTTCCCGTAATTTAAGGCTGTGAAGACTCACACCCTCAGGTAGTTCTCCTAGTAGTTTTTGGGCAAAATCTACAAGCATCAACTCACAAGTTGGTTGGTAATTGACCCGTACAATCTTGTGACCTTTTTCTTGCATTTCATCGGCCAACTCTTTGTGTGGTGTAGAAACATTAAGTACTGTTGCGTGATCAAAAACATCGACGATCTTACGTTTCACAATTTTTTTAAGATCACCAAAATCAATTAGCATTCCATTTTTTACGGCTTTGGGATCGTTGAGGGGGGAGCCGATCAATGTGACGGCAAACTTATAGGAATGGCCATGTACATTTTTACATAAACCGTCGTAGCCGAAAAGGGCATGTCCTGTTTCAAAGGTAAACTCTTTGGTGATGCGAATTTTAGCCATGGCTGTTATTTAAGATGTTTTGACAGTGTTCAGAAAGGGCCAGTTGCCCAGTAGTTTTTGCATTTTTGGACAGCAATGTTTCCCAATGGTCTGTATCGTCCCAATGGAGGGCGTTGAGTGTTTTGAGTGCCTTCATATCATAGCTCGCCAAGCGCTGAGCTAGGGCTTGGATCTGGTTATCAACCTGCACCATGTCAGCATAGCATTCGGCATACAATCCCTTGCTTTGCGCCCAATCAGCAGGACGCCAGTTGGCACTGTCTAAAGACAATTGATTGAAGGCGGTTTTTCCAATTTTTCGACTCACTGCGGGTTCAATGACATAGGGCCCAATCCCGATAGACAATTCAGACAATCGGATAGCAGCGGTGTTTCTTGCAACTACATAATCACATGCAGCTACTAATCCGATCCCGCCACCGACAACTTTGCCTTGCACACGGGCGAGGACAAATTTTGAGCAGTTACGGATGGCATTGATCAGTTGAGCAAAACCCATAAAAAAGTCTGTTGCTTCTGCTTCGGTTTTTACTTTTTTGAGCGCTTCCAAGGAGGCACCTGCACAAAAAGCGCGCTCCCCTTCTGACCGTATAACAATGACATGGACCTCGGGATGAGAATCGGCTTCTTGAATCAGCCCCACCATGTCGGCCAACATCTCCGGGCGTAGCGAGTTGGCTGCAGGATGGCCAAAGGTGATTGTCGCAATCTTTTGTCGAATCTCGAGCGTTAGTGTTCCGTCCATGGCGTAAAATTAGGGATTCTCTTTGCGAAAAACCTTTTCAAAGCAATGAAAAGGATATGGGCTCTTGTTTGCAAAGTAAATATCGCCCAGTTGCGTATAACCTCTAGCTTTGTAAAACTTATTGTTGCGTGGGTTTTGACTAAAGGTATCCAATCGTACAGCCGATCCGCCCGATTGCTGAATTTTACCTTCAACAAAATCCATCAGTGCTTTGGCAATGCCTTGTCCTTGATAGTCTGGATGCACCGCCAATCGGTGAACATAGTAGGCAGCAGCGTCAGGCGTTGACCATTGAATGGGATTGTAAAGCGGATCTTTATCCTGAGAAAACATAACGGTGCCTACGAGTCGTCCATCTTGAATATAGACATAGGCATCACCTGCCGTTAAGTCTTTTGTCAAAATAGCTAAAGACGGATAATGTTCATTCCACTGTTCGATTCCCTGTTGTTGCATATGAACAGCGCAAGCTTCAGTAAGAACTTTAGTATCAGCGTTATCTGATGGTTTACCAAGGCGAATCACAGCTATTTAATTTATTGCAAAGTAAAATATTATGCCGATAAAGTCCGTACCTTTGTAAAAACTTCCGCATGAAAAACATCCTTGTACCCGTAGGGATTTCCCCCGAAGTTTCCAACACCTTGCAATATGCGATTGACTTTGCAGCCCATTTCGGGAGCACTCTTTATGTAGTAGATGCCTATCCATCTGGAATTCCTACTACCAGTATTGCTAACGTTAAGGGGATTTTAAAGGAGAAAACCCTTAATCGTATCAAAGAAGTCGTGCAACAAGTGGATCGTAAAGGGTTTGATCTGCAATACGTAGCGCAGAATGGCGACTTGGTAAGCGCAGTTCGATCATTGGATAGGAAAGTGCACTTGGATTTGATTGTAGTTGCCCCACAAAACAATGATATTTCTGATGAGGTTTTCTTGGGGCACATATCGGGCAGTTTAATCAAACGCACAGAGGTACCCGTTTTGGTAGCCCCAATTGGAGGACAGTTTGTTCCTCCTAAAAAAATGTTATGGGCCTTTAACAAGGGGCAAGTACAAAATGCAAAAACACTAAGGCCACTCCACGAATTAATCGAAAAATTTGCTTGTAGCGTCAAAGGCTTGATGGTAAAAGTCCCTGGACACCAAGCGAGCGATCTAGTTTTGGACGCTGCTGTCTCCGCCTTGTGCCCTCAGCCCATTGAAACTTCTAATGCAACTACTTATCAGGGTGTCTTGGAGCATTTTCAGAAAAACAAGCCAGACCTTTTGGTGGTTTTCAAGCGCGAACGTGGGTTTTTTGAAAAGTTATGGATGACCAATTTGGTTTACAAAAAAGAATTTTACTGTTCGATTCCCCTACTCGTACTGAAGCATCGCTCGCAATACCGCTAGAGAATGCACCGTTATTGTTTGATTTTAATCGTTTGGACATGTTCCTCTACAATGCTTTTGGGTCAGTCTCAGTTGACTTTATCCGTTGACAACGACCTCTATTTTGCCAGTGATTTTTATTATTCAAGTGGGATTTTCTTGGATTACGGCAAAGAAAAAAAGAAGGATAGTGTAGCCAAGCAACGTCGTTTCGAGCAGTGGGAGTTGGGACAATTGATTTATACACCCAGAAAACGATATGCTACAGCAGTTGAAGACTTAGATTATCCCTTTAGTGGCTTGTTGTTTGTACGGTATAGTCAAGACCAAATAGTCAGTGACAAGTGGGGCTTTTCTTATGGAGCAGAATTAGGAATAAGTGGTGACGCATCATTAGCCAAAGCTGTTCAAAACCTATATCACGTTTTGGTGCTTCAGTTACCACCCTTAAGTTGGATTGCTCAAATGCCACAACAGTTCCATCTGGGGTTTCGAGCGGCATACTTTCGATCAATTCGTTTGGGGAATGCTTTGGCCTTGGTACCAGACATGTTGGGAACACTTTCTTCGCATCAGACGCTGTTGGCTAGTCGGGTGGGGGTTGTTTTAGGGTCAACCGCCAAAATGCCTTGGGATGCCAATCCTTTAATGAACAATCAAAAGGGTTGGGGCTTGTATGTTGGCTGCCAGTTGCAATATGTATTTTTTGATTTTCCCATGGAGGGTAGTTTGTTCAACGATCAGGCTGAATTTACGCTGCTGCCCAATCGGTGGCGCAACCGGTTAGAATTTGGGGTTACTTTTCACAATAAAAAATGGAAACTACAGTCTACTCTTTTGTCGGGGAGTAAAGACACGAACACCCAGCGCGACCCTAGGCATGAATATTTAAATATCAGTATCAGCAGATTTTTTTAGATTTACCAAAACAGTTTTATGAAATCAATCACACCTATTTTCGTTTTTTTGATACTCTTTCAGTCCTGTATAACGATAAAAGTATATCAAAGCGAGGCGGAAGAGAAAAAGCAAACCGCCCCGAAAAAAGAGATTAAGTCAATGTTACCCATGGGGAAAACCATTCACTTGGATGGTGCGCCACACGAGCTGAAGTTTTTTGGCGATGATGGGAATCATTTTGAAGTGTTTGCGGGAGCTTCAGATGACAGTTTGAAGGTAGAGCGTATCCATTTATTTTCTGCCAAAGAAATGGATTCAACAACAGCACAATGGATTCCAAAAGGTGCAAAGACTCGGGTGATGGTCATTAAAACCGATACAGGAAACACGGATAAAGATCCTTTGATTATTATTGATGGGGTTGAAGTTGAAGGGGATGTATCATTGGAAACAATGGATCCCGATTCTATTGCAACCATTAATGTATTGAAGGGAAAAGCTGCAATGAAAAAATACGGGTCAAAAGCCAAAAACGGTGTTGTAGAAATTACAACGAAGAAAGACTAATCAGGCACATCCCAAAAGTAAAAATTGTGTTCCTGATCAAGGTTGAAGCCCACTTTGGGATATAGCCGATTCCCTGGCAGATTATTTTTTTCCGTTTCAAGCATAAGTCCGGCAGCTTTTGAAGTGACACACCATTTTTGCGCTTTTTGAATCAGTGATATTCCAAGTCTTTTTTGTCGATGAGCAGGCGATACATACAGATCATTGAGTAGCCACAAGCGCTGCAGACGCGTAGATGAAAATAGCGGATACAATTGTACAAATCCAGCAGGAGTGTCACCCCAAAAAGCGATAAAAATTATCGATTCACGTTGTTCAAGTCTTGCTTTAAGAAAGGCAGTTGAACGTACTGTATTTGATTCCATTTTATAAAATTCTCTGTAGGCTTCAAATAAAGGCACTAGGATTTCTAAATCAGTAATAGCAGCTCGTTTAACGGATATCATTTTCATTGTGTTTTGAGGGGTTTAAATAAAACCATTGTAAGCCCAGGTTGATTCCTCGAAAGGTATTAGATTGTATGGTAAACGGATCATCAGTTTTCTTCATATGTGCGTATTCCAAACGCAAAGCAAAACCTTTCCAGAAACGAAAGGAAACGGCGGCCAATACACCAAAGGTATTTTTGAAGTGGCCAATGGCATAATCATTTGTTTCGTAAACAAATAAAAACGGCGGCCTACTTTCCTTTATTAATCGAATTACTTCGCTGTTATACGCATGATGAAGTAAGTTGTATGTGGGTCCCAGGGAAAGTTGGACACGGTCATTTGGGCTGAATTGTAATAACAGTGGAATACGCCAGTAAGCTAAAAAGTCTTTGGAATCTAAATCCTCTTTTTGGTAGCGGTAATGGATGTTTTTATAAAAGCTACCCGTGGATAAACCTAAGGTTTTATTGAGTTTGTGTTGAATTAACAAACCTGCACCCCAAGTAAGTCGAGGGCGTGTAAAATCTAAAGGGGTGTTCATTCGTATCCATACAAAATGGAACTCGATATTCCAAGGATGGTAAAGAGATTCAAAAGTAGGCCCTCTGTTGTATTGCAGTATTAAGTTGTCATCACCTTGGGCGTAGAGACCAGGCATCCACAAACAGAGCAAAAGAAAACCCAAAGGGATGGTTTTTATCAAGACAAGGCTTTACAGTTATAACGCAATTTGGCGGAAAATCGTGTTTGGTAAAGCGAAAGTATTTGTAATTAATGTGGGAGCTTGGAACGCAGCGCACCATAGGCAAAAGTACCTAGTAGCGCGGCTAGGATCACGATCAGGATGGGAAAGAATCCAGCCCCAAGCAGGGTAAAAAGAGGCCCTGGACAAGCGCCTGTCAATGCCCAACCCATACCAAACAAAGTACCGCCAATTAAATAGCGTTTCCAACCTTTTTCTTTATCAGTAAGTGATAGTTTGCTTCCATCGAGAAACGAAGAAGCCTGATTGCGTTTGAGTAAAAAGGTGAAAACAGCACCAAAAGCCAAGGCGGAACCGATAATGCCATACATGTGGAAGGCTTGAAATTGAAACATTTCATAGATGCGAAACCATGAAGCAGCTTCAGATTTATACATAGTAATACCGAAAAGCAAGCCTATAACTAAAAAAATAAGGGAACGTATCATAACAGCAAAGGAAGAATGAGGTGGTTAATAAAAAGCCCTCCGATAAAAAAACCGACTACAGCAATGAGTGAGGGGAGTTGTAGGTTGCTCAAACCAGTGATGGCATGACCTGAGGTGCAGCCCCCAGCATAACGAGTGCCAAAGCCAACAAAAAACCCACCGACAATTAATAATCCTAGTACTTTTGGATCATTCCAATTGTCTGAGCCAAACAAGGCCTCTGGCATAAATGCCGTACCAGCGTCTTGGATGCCATATTGTTGAAGTTGCGTGATTGTTTGTGGATTCAGGTCCATGGTTGTCCCAAGAGAAAGATATTGGGCCGCAATGAACCCACCCCCGATAGCACCAACCACAACCAGTAAATTCCAAATTTGATCTTTCCAGTTGAAATCAAAAAAGTCATAACGTTTGCCAGCTCCCATTGCCGCGCACATGGTGCGGAGATTGGCCGACATTCCGAAGGTTTTTCCAGACCAAAGCAAAAGCAGTAGTACAAGTGAAATCATAGGCCCACTAATATACCAAGGCCAAGGTTTAAGAATCAATTCTAACATGGATTTATAGTGTTGATGGACAAACGTAGTCCGTTCGGTTCAAATCAGTTTTTTTGATAGCGGCAAAGCCCCCTTCGACATTTACAAAATTGTGAATGCCTCTTTTTTTCATAATAGATCCTGCAATGACAGATCGGTAACCACCAGCGCAATGGATGTAAAAGACATCTTCGGTTGGAAAATTTGAAAGATGATCGTTGATAAAATCCAAAGGACTGTTATGGGCGTTTTTTAATCGTTCAGAAAGGAATTCAGATTCTTTACGTACATCAAACACAAGGCTAGGGGATTGATTCATATCATGTTCAAAGCGGCTCACATCTACAGAACTCATGGTGTCAAAATCTTTACCAGCAGTTTTCCAAGCGGCAAAACCACCTTTGAGATAGCCTAAGCTTTGGTCAAAGCCTACGCGAGCCAAACGCGTAATTGTCTCTTCTTCTCGACCATCAGGGCATACCAGCAAAAGAGGTTGGTTTACATCTTGGATCAAGGCACCCACCCAGGGCGCAAAGCCGCCATCGATTCCAATAAAAATAGACTGCGGAATGTGGCCTTGGACAAAATCATCTTGGTGTCGGACATCAAGGATCAAGGCTCCATGCTGATTGGCAATGGCTTCAAAAGTTTCGGGATCTAAAGCTTGTGAACCACGTGTTAAAACTGCATCAATATCTTCATATCCAGACTTATTCATTTTTACATTGAGGGGAAAATAAGCGGGCGGTGGGAGTAAACCCTCTGTGACTTCAGCAACAAATTCTGCCTTAGTCATATCAGCACGCAGGGCATAGTTCATTAATTTTTGATTGCCAAGTGTGTCTACAGTTTCTTTCATCATATTTTTCCCACAAGCAGAACCGGCACCATGGGCAGGATACACAACAACACTGTCTTCAAGAGGCATGATTTTTTCTCTAAGACTGTCATAGAGCATCCCCGCCAGGTCTTCTTGGGTAATACTTCCTTTTTGCGCCAGATCGGGACGGCCGACATCGCCTAAGAAAAGAGTGTCACCACTAAAAATAGCGTGGTTGTTTCCATTTTCATCTATCAATAAATAGGTCGTGCTCTCAAGTGTGTGTCCTGGAGTATGCAATACTTTGATTTTAACTTTACCCAACTCAAATTCCTGGCCGTCGGTAGCAACAAGAACATCAAAATCAGGCTGGGCATTGGGTCCAAAGATGATGGGAGCGCCTGTTTGTTTGGACAAAGTAAGGTGACCACTGACAAAATCAGCGTGAAAGTGGGTTTCAAAAACATATTTGATTTGTGCCTGATCGGCGGCAGCCTTTTTCAAATAGGGAGCCGTTTCACGAAGCGGGTCAATAATAGCAGCTTCACCCTCACTTTCTATATAGTAGGCCCCTTGTGCTAAACAACCGGTATAAATCTGTTCTATTTTCATCTTTTATTTTTATGGGGGCTTTTGCAGCCCAAATTTACAATACTAATTCTTTCCAAAGTATACCCAGTCCCATAATAAGGACGAACCACCCAAAAACTTTTTTAAGGAGTGCACTAGGAACATTTTGATTAAATCGAATTCCTATGAAGATCCCAATAACAGACAGCGCGGTAAAAGGAATTAGAAATACCCAATCAATGTTTAGGTTTTGCACATCACCCAAAAAGCCAATCAGGGATTTAATGGCAATAATCATTAGAGAAGTGGCAATAGCTGTTTTGATTTCCAAACCCGCCAAAAGGACTAAGGCAGGAATGATCAGAAAGCCACCTCCAGCGCCTACTAAACCAGTAACAACCCCAACAACAAGTCCTTCAAGGACTACCATTGCATAGTTGATGTTTACCTTTGGATGTTTATCTTTTGATGCTGACTTTTTTCGAATCATAGAAAAGGCTGCTAGTAGCATGATTATGGCGAAAAAGAGCATGATTGCCATGTCTTTAGTCAATGTAAGGGTGCCGAAGTATCCGAGTTCGTTGGGAATGGCTGGCACCAAATAAGCACGGGTCAGATAGACCGCAATAAAGGCTGGAATGGAAAAAACAAGCCCTGTTTTAACAGCAATGTTCCCCAGCCTGTAATTTCTAAAGGCTCCTACAGCAGAGGTAGTTCCCACCAAAAAAAGAGAATATGCAGTGGCCAAAACGGGATCAATTCCTAGCAAATACACCAGAATGGGAACAGTCAAAATGGATCCACCGCCACCAATCAATCCGAGAATCAATCCGATTAACAAGGCGCAACCATATCCGATAAGCATTATCCATTCCAAAATAGACCGATGTGTTTTCTAGACAAATTTAAGGCGGCTGCATACTCGTTTTGGTAACCCATGTTACATCAGCTCTATGGCATTTCTGTGAAGTATAACTTGTTTTTGATGTTCTAGTTTTTTGAGAATACGAGAAATGACTACACGACTGGTATGGAGGTCGCTAGCAATCTGCTGGTGGGTGATGGGGAGGGTTTGGGAAGCTAAAAGTTTACTTTTTTCAGAAAGGTAGTGTTCCAAACGTTCTTCCATATTCGAGAAAGCAATGCGATCCACACTTTCTAATAATTCCATCATTCGGCTGTGATAACTATTGAGGATAAAATTGCGCCATGAGCGGTATTGACCCATCCAATCTTCCATTTTTTGCACGGGTATTTTGAGGAGTTTGACAGGGGTTTCTGTTACGGCAAAGATTTCACTTTTGGTGTGACCCAAGCAACAATTTAAAGTCATGGCACAAGTTTCCCCTTGTTCGAGGTGATAAAGGAGCAGGCTTTCGCCTTGGTCATCGGGCCGAAGGATTTTGATACTACCTTCCAAAAGTAAGGGCATGGATTTGATGTATTGACCGGGACGAATCATTTCCTGATCGGCCGGCACTTCTGCAAAAGTGGCTACAGCAGTGATTTCAGAGATTAACTCTTTTTCTAGAATATTGCCAAAGCGGTTTTGTAATTCCTGTACCATGGGAGTGTTTCGCTTTAAATGCTGTTGGGAAATTACGAAATATTGTTTTGTACGGACAGATATAACATTGCTGTGGAAGGATTCTGTAACCAATGTTACGCAACAAAGAAGAAATGTTGTTTAATTTAAAAATCTAGATTTAGACAAAACAAGTAAAATAGTTGAACAATAAGGTTGCGATTTTGGTATAAACCCTGAAGCAATACCACCCATCATTCATTACAGAATTTAGTAAGTACAGATACGTTTGCAAAAAATGGACAGCTTGCTTAACTGGTGTGGATGCAAAAAAGCAAACAGCAACAATTTTGATCACAAAATAACAATAGGGGCCAAAGGGAAAGAATTGCTTATCAAAAGAAAAAATTCAGAAAATTCTGTTACTTTTGGCCCGTCGGGGATGTAGCTCAGTTGGCTAGAGCGCTTGACTGGCAGTCAAGAGGTCGGCGGTTCGAGTCCGCTCTTCTCCACGTCTAAGGGACTTAA
>WTJI01000023.1 GCA_011524905.1 Flavobacteriales bacterium | reverse complement strand
CAAGGTAAAAACGCTTAATACGCATCCTTATGAGTCAAAAAATTAGAATCAAACTCAAATCCTACGACCACAATCTTGTGGACAAGTCTGCGGATAAGATTGTGAAAACAGTCAAAACAACGGGTGCTGTAGTAACCGGCCCCATTCCATTGCCGACACACAAAAAAATCTTTACGGTTTTACGATCACCACACGTGAACAAAAAATCTAGAGAACAATTTCAGTTGTGTTCGTATAAAAGGCTACTTGATATCTACAGTTCATCATCCAAAACCATCGATGCATTGATGAAGTTGGAGTTGCCTTCTGGGGTTGAAGTAGAAATAAAAGTATAAGTAAAACAAGTAAATCACTATAATCATGTCTGGGTTAATAGGAAAAAAAATCGGTATGACCAGCTTATTCGACGAGAATGGGAAAAACATTCCCTGCACCGTTATCGAAGCCGGTCCATGCGTGGTTACCCAAGTCAGAACCGAATCGGTTGACGGCTATGAGGCACTTCAGTTAGGTTTCGATGACAAGGCAGAGAAGAATGTTGGTAAAGCAGCAAAAGGACATTTTGCTAAGGCCAACACTGCTCCCAAGCGTAAGCTCGTCGAATTCCAAGATTTTGAAGATGACCATCAATTGGGAGACACCATCACAGTAGAAATGTTTCAAGAAGGCGAATTCGTTGATGTCAGCGGTACCTCCAAAGGAAAAGGTTTCCAAGGGGTAGTCAAGCGTCACGGATTTGGCGGTGTGGGTCAAGCGACTCACGGACAACACAATCGTCTGCGTGCGCCTGGTTCGATTGGAGCCGCTTCTTATCCTGCCAGAGTATTCAAAGGAATGCGCATGGCTGGGCAAACAGGAAATAGTAAAGTTAAAGTTCAAAACCTCCGCGTTGTCAAAGTAGTACCTGAAAAGAATCTGCTTGTGGTCAAAGGCTGTGTGCCCGGTCACAAAAACGCCTACGTAACAATTCAGAAATAATGGAAGTAGCTGTTGTATCAATCGAAGGAAAAGAGACAGGGAGAAAAGCCAAGCTAGACAAAGCTGTCTTCGGTATTGAACCCAACCAACACGCCATTTATTTGGATGTAAAATCTCATTTGGCCAACAAACGTCAAGGGACGCATCAATCCAAAGAAAGAGGTGAGATTGTCGGTTCGACCAAAAAAATAAAAAAACAAAAAGGAACGGGTACGGCCCGCGCGGGTAGCATTAAAAACCCATTGTTCCGTGGTGGTGGTCGTGTTTTTGGTCCTACCCCCAGAGACTACAGTCAAAAGGTAAACAAAAAGGTGAAGCGTTTGGCTCGTAAATCAGCCTTAAGCATCAAGGCCCAAGAGAAAGCCATCATTGTTGTAGAAGACTTTCAACTGGATGCCCCCAAAACAAATGCTTACCAAAGTATTTTGACTTCATTAGGTGTAGCCGATAAAAAGTCATTAGTGGTCTTGGGCGAAGCCAATAAAAATGTATATTTGTCGTCCCGCAATTTAAAACACTCAGAAGTCGTAACAGACTCTGAATTAAACACTTACAAAATAACTAACGCCTCAAGCTTAGTCCTTTTTGAAAGTGCTATTGCGAACATAGAAACAACTTTGAACAAATAAAGTCATGGGCATACTGATCAAACCAATCATTACAGAAAAGGCAACGGCTTCCAGTGAAATGGACAATTGCTACACTTTCTTGGTGGCCAAGACTTCCAACAAAGTTGAGATTAAAAAAGCGGTTGAAGCTGCCTATGGCGTTCAAGTATCTAAAGTTCGTACGATGAATTATGGACCAGAGCGCAAAGTGCGGTATACCAAAACAGGATTACAAAAAGGCAAAACCCATGCAACCAAGAAAGCTATTGTGCAGGTTGCTGAGGGCGATGCCATTGATTTTTATAGCAATTTATAAGCGCGTCACATGTCAGTTAGAAAGTTAAAACCAACATCCCCGGCGCAGCGTTTTAGAGTAGTAAATGGATTTGACGCAATTACTACTGATAAGCCGGAGAAAAGCTTGCTTGCTCCGAGAAAGCGATCTGGGGGAAGAAACAGTAAAGGAAAGATGACTGTTCGCCATCGTGGTGGAGGTCACAAAAGAAGATACCGTATGGTTGACTTCAAGCGCAATCGGTTCGATGTAGCTGCTGAAGTCAAATCCATCGAATATGATCCAAACCGATCAGCTTTTATTGCGTTGATCGAGTACACCGATGGACAAAAGGGTTATATCATTGCACCCAATGGTCTACAGGTGGGACAAAAAATTGCCTCAGGTCCAGCTGCCGCTCCGGATTTAGGAAACGCATTGCCCTTGGCAAATATACCACTGGGTACCATTATTTCATGTATCGAACTCCAGCCTGGTGCTGGTGCCGTTATTGCTCGTTCTGCTGGAACTTTTGCGCAACTCATGGCTCGTGATGGTAAATTTGCAACCATCAAAATGCCATCTGGCGAGACACGCTTGATTCTAGTTACTTGTATGGCCGCAATTGGAGCTGTATCCAATTCTGACCATCAATTGATCGTGTCTGGAAAGGCGGGTCGTTCCCGTTGGTTAGGCCGTCGTCCACGTACCAGACCTGTTGCCATGAACCCCATTGATCACCCCATGGGTGGTGGTGAAGGTCGTGCTTCGGGTGGTCACCCAAGATCCCGTAATGGTATCCCTGCGAAAGGATTTAGAACACGCTCTAAGACCAAATCAACGAACAAATTTATCATTGAACGCAGAAAAAAATAAGCAGTTATGGCACGTTCACTAAAAAAAGGACCCTTCGTTCATCATAGCCTTGAAAAAAAGGTATTGAAAAACGTAGAAGAAAATAAAAAATCAGTTATTAAAACCTGGTCTCGTGCTTCGTTGATCACGCCTGATTTCGTCGGTCAGACTATCGGAGTTCACAATGGCCGCCAGTTTGTTCCTGTCTACGTGACAGAAAACATGGTGGGGCACAAACTTGGGGAATTTTCTCCAACTCGATCTTTCCGAGGACACGCAGGAGCCAAAAATAAAGGTAAAAAATAAGCAGCGTCATGGGAAATCGTAAAAGACAATCCGCCGAGGCTCTGAAGGAAGCCAAAAAAAATACGGCTTTTGCCAAGCTCAATAATTGCCCAACTTCCCCCCGAAAGATGCGTTTGGTTGCCGACCAAGTACGGGGTGAAGATGTGAATAAGGCTTTGGCTATCCTTAAGTTTAGTCCTAAAGAAGCATCACGACGGTTAGAGAAATTATTGCTATCGGCCATTGCCAATTGGCAAGCCAAAAATGAAGATTCAGACGTTGAAAATGCTGCTTTGTTTGTCAAAGAAATTCGTGTCGATGGTGGCCGTATGCTTAAGCGATTGCGCCCAGCACCACAAGGTCGTGCACATCGCATCCGAAAAAGATCAAATCACGTAACGCTCGTATTGGGAGCCAATAATATTGAAAGCTAATTATGGGACAAAAAACGAATCCAATAGGAAATCGATTGGGAATCATCCGCGGATGGGACTCCAACTGGTACGGCGGCCGTGACTATGGCGACAAATTGGCCGAAGACGATAAAATCCGCAAGTATATTCACGCTCGTTTGGCCAAAGCCAGCGTGTCTAACGTTATCATTGAACGTACCCTTAAACTGATTACTGTTACAATTACCACGGCTCGTCCTGGAATCATAATTGGTAAAGCTGGTCAGGAAGTAGATAAGCTCAAAGAAGAGCTTAAAAAAATTACCGCTAAGGAAGTTCAAATCAATATTTTTGAAATCAAGCGTCCAGAATTAGATGCACAGCTGGTTGGAGCTAGTATTGCTCGCCAAATTGAAAATCGTATTTCTTATCGCCGTGCCATCAAAATGGCGATAGCCGCTGCTATTCGTATGAATGCAGAAGGAATCAAGGTTCAGATTTCAGGACGATTGAATGGTGCTGAAATGGCACGTTCAGAGACTTATAAAGAAGGACGTATTCCACTATCCACTTTCCGTGCCGATATTGACTACGCTCTCGTTGAAGCGCATACCACCTATGGTCGTTTAGGCGTGAAAGTATGGATTATGAAAGGCGAAGTCTATGGGAAGCGTGAATTGTCACCCTTGGTCGGTATGTCCAAAAAGAGTGGTGGCGGAGCAGGAGCCAACAAAGGAAATAACCGACAACGCCGTCGTAAATAATATTGAGTTAAGAGTCAACAGTTATGTTACAACCTAGAAAAACAAAATTCCGTAAAGCGCAAAAAGGGCGTATGAAAGGAATTTCACAGCGTGGACACCAACTCTCCAACGGTATGTTTGGAATCAAATCATTGGATGCCAAATTTATAACTTCCCGCCAAATTGAGGCTGCCCGTATAGCAGCCACGCGTTACATGAAACGGGAGGGGCAATTATGGATTAAAATATTCCCTGATAAACCTATCACTAAAAAGCCATTGGAAGTACGTATGGGTAAGGGAAAAGGAGCACCCGAATATTTTGTTGCTGTGGTGAAGCCAGGGCGTATCTTATTTGAAATATCTGGTGTACCCATGGACGTAGCCAAAGAGGCCCTTAGATTGGCCGCTCAAAAGCTACCCGTTAAAACTAAGTTTATCATTGCACGTGACTTCGAAGCCTAAAATAAGATACTCCCATGAAACAAAAAGAGATCCAAAACCTATCGATAGCTGACTTGCAAGACAAGTTAGACGAAGTGCAAAAAGAATACGAAACCCTGCAAATGAATCATGCGATTTCTCCGCTTGAAAATCCAATTCAATTGCGTTTTGTAAGAAGAACCATCGCCCGATTGAAAACCGCAATCGCCGCACAACAATAAGCCTGAGGAAATGGAAAAAAGAAACCTTAGAAAAGAAAGAATCGGTGTTGTGACCAGCAACAAAATGGAGAAGTCCATTGTTGTTTCCGAGGTCAAACGACAAAAACACCCTATGTACGGAAAATTCGTTTTGAAAACGAAAAAGTATGTGGCGCACGATGCCACTAACGATTGTAATATTGGGGATACAGTAAAAATAATGGAAACCCGTCCGCTTAGTAAAAATAAATGCTGGCGACTGGTAGAAATCATCGAAAGAGCAAAATAAAATGGTACAACAAGAATCCAGACTTAAAGTAGCCGACAATACAGGAGCTAAAGAGGTTTTGACAATCCGTGTTTTGGGTGGAACCAAACGTCGGTATGCCTCTATAGGCGATAAAATCGTTGTGACAGTCAAAGATGCCTCTCCTTCCGGTACGGTCAAAAAAGGACAAGTCTCTACGGCTGTGGTCGTTCGTACAACCAAAGAAGTTCGCCGACCTGATGGTTCCTACATCCGATTTGATGACAATGCTTGTGTGTTGCTTAATCCTACTGGAGAGATGCGGGGCACGCGCGTTTTTGGGCCAGTAGCCCGTGAATTACGTGACAAGCAGTTTATGAAAATTGTTTCACTAGCACCCGAGGTGCTTTAATCCATCATCTTATGCCTAAGATTAAAATCAAAAAAGGAGATAAAGTGCAAGTGATTGCTGGTGCCCATAAAGGTTCAGAAGGTACGGTACTTAAGGTGTTAATCGCCGATAACAAAGCCTTAGTAGAAGGTGTAAACCTGGTTAAAAAACACAACAAGCCCAGTGCACAAAATCCACAGGGAGGGATTGCTGAAAAAGAAGCACCCATTCAAATTTCAAATTTATCCTTGTTGACTTCAGATGGTGTGCCTACCCGTGTAGGTTACCGCATGGAGGACGGAGTCAAAGTGCGCTATGCTAAAAAATCAAACGAAGTAATATAAGTCATGAGTTACGTTCCAAGACTAAAGCAAGAATACAACGATCGTATCGTCAGCAGCTTGAAAGAAGAGTTTAGCTACAAAAGTATCATGCAGGTACCTAAACTGGAAAAAATCGTATTGAGTCGTGGTGTGGGTCAAGCGGTAGCCGATAAAAAATTAATCGACCATGCCGTTGAAGAATTGACCTTGATTACGGGCCAAAAAGCTGTCGCTACACTTTCCAAAAAAGACGTAGCGTCCTTTAAGTTGAGAAAAGGAATGCCTATCGGCGCCAAAGTAACCCTTCGTGGGGAGCGCATGTACGAATTTCTAGATCGATTGGTCACTACGGCCTTACCCCGTGTGCGAGATTTCCGAGGTGTAAAAGCAACTGGCTTTGATGGTCGTGGAAACTACAACCTAGGCGTAACAGAACAGATTATTTTCCCTGAAATCGATATCGATAAAGTGAATAAAATCTCAGGTATGGACATCACTTTCGTGACGAGTGCCTCTACAGACAAAGAAGCAAAATCATTATTACAAGAATTGGGACTACCCTTCAAAAAATAAAGAACAATGGCTAAAGAATCGATGAAAGCTCGGGAAGTCAAAAGAGCAAAAACAGTTGCCAAATACGCAGCAAAACGCAAAGCTTTGAAAGAAGCTGGCGACTATGAAGCGTTACAAAAACTTCCTAAAAATGCTTCGCCAATCCGTATGCACAATAGATGTAAACTCACAGGAAGACCCAAAGGCTATATGCGTCAGTTTGGTATTTCAAGGGTAACATTTCGTGAAATGGCCAACAAAGGATTAATCCCAGGAGTAACTAAAGCCAGCTGGTAGAAAATAAATAGTATGTACACAGATCCAATTGCAGATTATTTGACTCGAATCCGAAATGCGAATGCCGCTGGACACCGCGTAGTGGACATTCCCGCTTCGAAGCTCAAAAAAGAAATTACAAAAATATTGTTCGATCAAGGTTATGTCCTTAGCTACAAATTTGAGGATACCCCTAACCATCAGGGCAATATCAAAATAGCATTGAAATACGATAAGCTCACCAAAGAGCCTGTCATTAAAGCATTACAACGTATCAGTACACCTGGTTTACGTCAGTATTCAGGTTCAGATGCCCTCCCTCGTGTTCTTAATGGATTGGGTGTTGCCATTGTTTCCACCTCCAAGGGGGTGATGACTGGCAAGCAAGCCAAGAAAGAAAACGTAGGTGGTGAATTAATTTGTTACGTCTACTAAAAGTACAAGATCATGTCTAGAATAGGAAACAATCCCATAGCGATCCCAGAAGGCGTTACCGTAACGATACAACCCGATCAAATTACGGTTAAGGGGAAATTAGGAGAATTGACCCAACCCTACGATACAGTAAGTATCACAGAAGCAGAGGGTGTAATAGAGGTCAAGAGACCGTCCGACACTAAAAACCATCGGGCCAAACACGGTCTTTACCGCGCATTGATTGCTAACATGGTTCAAGGAGTTAGCGAAGGCTTTACCAAAGAATTGGAATTGGTGGGAGTTGGCTATCGAGCCAGCCACC
Source organism: Flavobacteriales bacterium (assembly GCA_011524905.1). GTDB lineage: Bacteria > Bacteroidota > Bacteroidia > Flavobacteriales > Flavobacteriaceae > UBA11891. Next base: position 23,270 of record WTJI01000023.1, on the reverse strand, counting down.
AAGGTCAAAAATTGGATCTGGCCCTCGGATTTTCTCACAATATTGTTTTGGATATAGCGCCTGAAGTAAAGGTGGATACAGTATCTGAAAAGGGAAAAAATCCCATTGTAAAATTAAGTTCATACGACAAACAACTAGTAGGATACGTAGCGGCCAAAATTCGTTCTTTCCGTAAGCCCGAGCCTTACAAAGGAAAAGGGGTGAAGTTTGTTGGTGAACAAATCAGAAGAAAAGCAGGTAAATCAGCATAATAGAGCACTATGGCACTATCTAAATCACAACGACGCAATCGCATTCATTTACGAGTACGTAAGACAATCAACGGCACGGCTGAAGCCCCCCGTTTGTCAGTATTCAGAAGTAACAAAGAGATTTATGCCCAATTGATTGACGACATCCAAGGCATTACGCTCGCCGCAGCCTCTTCCCGTGAGGAAGATGCAAAAGGAAGTGGGAAATTGGAAATCGCGCAGCAAGTTGGGAAACTCTTAGGAGAACGCGCACAAAAGGCAGGTATAGAAAAAGTTCATTTCGACAGAGGGGGTTACCTCTATCACGGACGTATCAAAGCTCTTGCCGATGGTGCTAGAGAAAGCGGACTAAAATTTTAAACAACAGCAATGTATCAGAATTATAAAAATATAGAATTGGTAAAACCAGTTGGCCTGGATCTAAAAGATCGTCTGGTCGGTGTTCAACGTGTTACTAAAGTAACCAAAGGTGGTCGTACGTTCGGATTCTCTGCCATTGTTGTTGTCGGTGACGAAAACGGTGTAGTTGGCCAAGGATTAGGAAAATCAAAGGAGGTATCAGAAGCCATTTCAAAAGCAGTAGAAGATGCCAAGAAAAACCTAGTACGTATACCAATCGAAAAAGGCACACTTCCCCATGAACAAAAAGGCAAATATGGTGGTGCACGCGTTTTTCTCAAGCCAGCTTCTGAAGGAACAGGAGTAATTGCTGGTGGCGCCGTTCGTGCGGTGCTCGAAGCTGTCGGGATTCACAACGTTCTTTCGAAGTCACAAGGATCTTCCAATCCACACAATGTTGTAAAAGCTACTTTTGATGCGTTACTGCAATTGCGTAGCCCATTGATGGTGGCCAAGCAGCGAGGTATTTCACTAGATAAAGTGTTTAACGGTTAAGATATAATCCATGGCACAGATAAAAATTACACAAGTTCGCAGCAGTATCAAACGCCTGCAAGTTCAAAAAAGAACCCTTGAAGCTCTCGGTTTGAGAGGCATAGGGAAAGAAGTAACACACGAAGCCACCCCTTCTATTTTAGGGATGGTAGACAAAGTAAAACACCTAGTTTCTGTAACTGAAGCCTAAAGTATTCGAGGATGAGTTTAGCAAAATTAACCCCAGCAGCGGGATCGACACATACTAATAACAAACGCGTAGGACGTGGTCAAGGTTCGGGAAAAGGCGGAACTGCTACCCGAGGTCACAAAGGGGCCAAATCCCGTTCAGGATATTCCAAAAAAATTGGATTCGAAGGTGGACAAATGCCGCTACAACGTCGTGTCCCCAAGTTTGGTTTTAAAAACATCAACCGTAAAGACTATCAGGGTGTCAACCTTGATGTGCTTCAAAGCCTTGTTGATGCCAAGAAGATTAAAAATGAGGTTTCCTTACAAACGCTTATCGACTTGCGTCTGGTAGGAAAAAATGATTTAGTTAAAATCTTAGGTCGTGGTAAAATTGACGCTGCGCTCAAGATCGAAGCCCATAAGTTTACTGCCACAGCACAAGCAGCAATAGAAGCTGCTGGTGGCCAAGCTGTAACGATCTAAAATACGAGAATGAAGAACTTTTTAGAAACCCTAATTAATATCTACAACATCAAAGAGCTTCGTGAAAGAATCGGAACAACTTTGATTATTCTGCTTATTTATCGCTTTGGTGCGCAAATAGTTTTGCCAGGTATTGATTCTGTTCAATTGGCTGAGTTGTCAAGTCGAACCGAAGGTGCAGGCTTGTTGGGGATTTTAAATGCGTTTACAGGTGGTGCCTTTGCTAATGCCTCTGTTTTTGCTTTGGGAATTATGCCCTATATCTCCGCTTCTATTGTTGTTCAGCTCATGGGAATTGCTATTCCTTATCTTCAAAAACTACAAAAGGAGGGAGAAAGTGGACGCAAACAGCTCAACCAAATCACACGTTGGTTAACCATTTTGATTTGTATAGTTCAAGCACCCGCTTACCTTTATGGATTAAGTGCCCTTGGTGTACCTGATAGTGCTTTTATTTTGGGTCGTGGCCCTTTGTTTATGGTTTCAGCAATTATCATATTGGTTACTGGGACAATCTTTGCCATGTGGTTGGGCGAAAAAATTACTGATAAAGGTATTGGGAACGGTATATCATTATTAATCATGGTTGGGATTATTGCTAATCTCCCTTTATCCTTCACCCAAGAACTCGTATCACGTGTCAGTGAAAATAATGGTGGACTGATGCTGGTGCTAATTGAATTGGTTCTTTGGATAGTCATTATCATATTGAGTATCTTATTGGTGATGGCAGTACGCCAAATCCCTGTCCAATATGCGAGAAGAACTGCAGGGGGGGCCAACCAACAAACTGTTTTTGGTTCACGCCAATACATCCCGCTCAAGTTGAATGCATCCGGTGTTATGCCAATCATATTTGCCCAGGCCATTATGTTTGCACCAACATACATAGGAAGCCTACTGGGAGACTCTGATGTAGGCCAGTGGATGCAGACCAATTTTTCTGACATTTTTGGTTTGTGGTACAACATTCTATTTGCCACTTTGATTATTGTTTTCACATTCTTTTATACTGCGATAACAGTACCCACCAACAAGATGTCGGATGACTTAAAACGAAGCGGCGGTTTTGTGCCAGGCATTCGTCCAGGAAGTGAAACTTCAGAATTTTTAGACAATGTAATGTCCCACATAACCTTCCCAGGTTCGTTATTTTTGGCTGCAATTGCTGTTTTCCCTGCGGTTGTCGTTAAGTTAATGGGCATGCAACAAGGCTGGGCTTTGTTTTATGGCGGAACCTCCCTATTGATTATGGTTGGTGTAGCTATAGACACGGTGCAGCAAGTAAATTCCTATTTACTCAACCGCCACTATGATGGCTTGATGAAGACAGGTTCGACACGAAGAAATACCCCCATATCCTAATGGCTAAACAAGCAGCAATAGAACAAGAAGGAACGATCATTGAGGCACTGTCCAATGCCATGTTCCGTGTAGAATTAGAAAACGGGCACGTGGTAACTGCGCATATTTCAGGGAAAATGCGTTTACATTACATCAAATTGTTGCCTGGTGATAAAGTTAAATTAGAAATGAGTCCTTACGATCTGACCAAAGCGAGGATCACGTATAGATTTTAAACAAACAAAATATGAAAGTAAGAGCTTCCTTAAAGAAAAGAAGTCCGGAGTGCAAGATCGTACGACGCAAAGGACGTCTTTATGTGATAAACAAAAAGAATCCTCGATTCAAACAAAGACAAGGATAAACTATGGCTAGAATTTCAGGGGTAGATATTCCCAAGCAAAAAAGAGGTGTCATCGCATTGACTTACATTTTTGGTATTGGCCGCAGCCGAGCCCAAAAGATTTTGGCAATGGCCAAGGTGAGCGAAGACAAGAAAGTAGCAGACTGGAACGATGAGGAAACCAGTAACATCCGTGAAGCAGTTAGTACCTTCAAAATCGAGGGAGAATTGCGCTCAGAAGTCCAATTGAACATTAAGCGTTTGATGGATATCGGTTGTAACCGTGGAATACGTCACCGCGCTGGTTTACCACTACGTGGACAGCGTACGAAAAACAATTCACGAACCCGTAAAGGAAAACGTAAAACAGTAGCCAACAAAAAGAAAGCTACTAAATAATCATTGAGATATGGCAAAAGTATCGTCTAAAAAACGCAAAGTAATTGTTGACGCCATCGGTGAAGCACATATCAATGCTACCTTCAACAATATCATCATTTCATTGACCAACCAAAAGGGAGAAGTCATTGCCTGGTCTAGTGCTGGGAAAATGGGCTTTCGGGGTTCGAAAAAGAATACACCCTACGCTGCTCAAACTGCGGCAGAAGATTGTGCAGGTGTTGCGCAAGAGGCAGGTCTTAAAAAAGTGAAAGTATATGTGAAAGGTCCAGGAAACGGGAGAGAATCTGCTATCCGTACCCTTCACAATAGTGGAATTGAAGTAACAGAAATTGTTGACGTAACACCTCTACCACACAACGGGTGTCGTCCACCAAAACGCAGACGCGTATAATTTTAATCGCTATTGGAATTGCTTTATCTCATCGAAGGAACGACCTTAATTCATGATTGCAATTCCTTAAAAATTTAAACTATGGCAAGATATATTGGTCCTAAAACAAAAATTTCAAGAAAATTTGGAGAGTCAATCTTCGGCTCAGACAAATCTTTCGAAAAACGCAACTACCCTCCAGGGCAGCACGGTAACAACCGCCGTCGTGGAAAAAAATCGGAATACGCTATCCAATTGATGGAAAAACAAAAAGCCAAATACACTTATGGTATTTTGGAGCGTCAATTCCGCAACATTTTCGAAAAAGCAACACGCAGTAAGGGTGTAACAGGGGAAGTTTTACTCCAGTTGTGTGAATCCCGACTCGACAATACAGTATTTCGTCTCGGTATTGCTCGTTCGCGAAATGGTGCGCGCCAATTGGTTTCCCACCGACATATTACTGTCAACGGAAATATCGTAAATATTCCTTCCTACCAGCTTCGTCCAGGTGATGTTGTTGGCGTCAGAGAAAAATCAAAATCGCTCCAGGTTATCCAAGAGGCTTTGGATGCCCATGGTGCCGTTTATGAGTGGTTGACATGGAATGCTGCCACCAAAGAGGGAACCTTTGTAACCGTACCAGAACGGCTTCAAATTCCTGAAAATATCAAAGAACAACTCATCGTAGAATTGTATTCTAAATAATCCTAACTGAACGTATTAACTATGGCAATATTGAATTTTCAAAAACCAGACAAGGTCATTATGATCGACTCCTCCGAGTTTGAGGGCAAATTTGAATTTCGCCCATTAGAACCCGGATACGGATTGACAGTTGGGAACGCTTTGCGTCGTGTTTTGCTCTCATCACTTGAGGGCTTTGCCATCACATCAGTCAAAATCGAAGGTGTTGAACATGAGTTCTCTACCATCCCTGGTGTTGTAGAAGACGTAACCGAAATCATTCTTAACTTGAAGCAAGTTCGTTTTAAGCGTCAGATAGAAGACTCTGAGGACGAAAACGTTACCTTGACAATTGGTGGACAAGAACAACTCAAAGCTGCCGATATTCAAAAATTCACTTCTGGATTCCAAGTACTTAATCCCGACTTAGTCATCTGTAATTTAGAAAAAACAGTACAACTGAATATCGAAATTACTATTGAAAAGGGACGTGGTTATGTGCCCGCAGAAGAGAACAAGAAAGTGAATGCTCCTCTTGGTGTTATTGCTATCGACTCTATTTTCACCCCTGTAAAAAACGTTAAATACAGTATTGAAAATTATCGTGTTGAGCAAAAGACTGATTACGAAAAATTGATTTTCGAAATCATAACCGACGGTTCAATCCATCCGAAAGATGCTCTTACAGAAGCGGCGAAAACATTAATTCATCACTTCTTGTTGTTCTCTGACGAACGAATCACTCTAGAGTCAGACGAAATAGCACAAACAGAAACCTACGACGAAGAATCGCTTCACATGCGACAATTGCTCAAAACTAAGTTGATTGACATGGACCTTTCTGTTCGTGCCTTAAACTGCTTGAAAGCTGCAGAAGTCGACACGTTGGGTGACCTCGTATCATACAACAAAAATGACCTGATGAAGTTCCGTAATTTTGGAAAGAAATCACTTACCGAACTGGAAGAGCTTGTCGTTCTGAAGGGCTTAACCTTTGGTATGGATTTATCCAAATACAAACTCGATAAAGAATAAGCCAACAAAACTTAGCACCGAAAAACAATGAGACACGGAAAAAAAGTAATGCATTTGGGACGTAAAACCGCCCACCGCAAATCGATGTTGGCCAACATGGCCTGTTCACTCATCGAGCACAAGCGAATCAATACCACAGTTACAAAAGCCAAAGCACTCAAGCAATTTGTCGAGCCATTGATTACTAAAGCAAAAGAAGACAGTACCCATAACCGGAGATTGGCTTTTAGTGCATTAAGAAATAAATATGCTGTTACTGAGCTTTTTAGAAACATATCTGAAAAAGTAGGCGACAGACCTGGTGGATACACCCGCATCATCAAACTGGGCAATCGATTAGGAGACAATGCTGCAATGGCCATGATTGAATTGGTGGATTACAATGAAGTCTATGCGCTAAATCAGCCAGAGAAGAAAAAGTCACGTAGAAGCCGCAGCAAAAAGAAAGCGAGTACTTCTACAGCAACGGAGACAGCCGTTGAAGCGAAAGCTGAAGCAGCACAAGCTGACACCAAAGAATCTTCTGAAAAGCAAACAGACTGAGAAAACAATCTATGAAAACATTGGAGCCCAACTCCACCATTATAGACCTAATTATAACAAAGGATAAACGCCCCGTTTATCCTTTTTTTTTGACCTGATTATAAACTATATTTGCAACATTCATGAAGTATACGAAAAGAAACCAAGCCCTTGTTCTTCTTGCCGACGGCGCACAGTTTTTTGGGAAGTCTGTGGGTATTGATGGAAGTAGTTTTGGCGAAATTTGCTTTAACACCGGAATGACGGGGTATCAAGAAATTTTTACTGATCCGTCCTATTTTGGTCAGCTTATGGTTACTACCAATACACACATAGGAAATTATGGGGTGTTAGAAGACGAAGCCCAAGCGGATCAAATTATGATTGCCGGTTTGATTTGTAAAAATTTCAGTTACGAGCACTCTCGGGTAGGAGCCAGTGATTCGCTTATAAATTACTTTAAAAAAAACAATTTAGTAGCCATATCTGATGTTGATACGCGAGCACTTGTAAATTATATTCGGGAGCATGGGGCACAGAATGCTGTAATTACAACCCAAGTCGATCAAATTGAAAGCCTGCAAAAGGAATTACAACAAACACCAACCATGGACGGTTTGGAGCTGGCTTCAAAAGTATCGACAAAAGCCCCATATTTTGTTGGCGATCCAGATGCTAGGTATAAGATTGCTGCGCTTGACCTGGGTGTTAAAAAAAATATTCTCCAGCATTTAGCCAACCGAAACGCCTATATCCAAGTTTTCCCTTACAATACTTCTTTTGCGGAGATGGCTCAATTTCAACCAGACGGTTATTTTATTTCTAATGGTCCTGGTGATCCCGAACCACTAAAAGCTGCTCAGCAGACTGCCAAAGAAATTTTAGAACAAAACAAACCCTTATTTGGAATTTGTTTGGGACATCAAGTTATCGCACTAGCCAATGGCATTCCAACCTATAAAATGTTTAATGGCCACCGAGGGATCAATCACCCCGTTTTGAATTTGAAAACTGGAAAGGGTGAAATCACGTCTCAGAATCATGGTTTTGCTGTTGATAGAAAAGCGGTTGAAGCCCATGCAGATATTGAAATCACACATGAGCATTTAAATGACAAAACCGTAGCTGGAATAGCCATAAGAAACAAAAACTGCTTTTCTGTTCAATATCACCCCGAGGCAGCACCAGGTCCTAACGACTCTACCTATTTATTTGATCAATTCATAGCGAGTTTATCAACTTAAATGATAACCGAAATCAAAAACCAAAAATCAAAACCAAACCAAACCAAACCAAATTAGATTTAAACGATGAGTATAATAGTGAAAGTACATGCCCGAATGATTTTAGACTCTCGCGGCAATCCAACAGTTGAAGTAGATGTCATCACGGAAAATGGAATTTTAGGAAGAGCCGCTGTTCCATCAGGCGCTTCTACCGGAGAACACGAAGCCGTAGAACTACGAGATGGTGGTAGTGATTTTATGGGCAAAGGTGTATCTCAAGCCATTACGAATGTCAATGATGCTATTGCATCAGCCGTAGTTGGTCAATCTGTCTTTGAACAAAACAAAATCGATCAAATAATGATAGATTTGGATGGCACACCCAATAAATCCAAATTGGGAGCGAATGCCATCTTGGGTGTTTCTTTAGCTGTTGCTAAGGCAGCAGCCAATGAATTAGGCATGCCACTATATCGTTATATTGGTGGGGTTAGTGCCCACACCTTGCCGGTTCCCATGATGAATATCATCAATGGCGGCTCGCATTCAGACGCACCTATTGCCTTCCAAGAATTTATGGTTATGCCTGTCAGTGCAAGTTCTTTTTCTAAAGCCATGCAAATGGGAACTGAGATTTTCCACCATTTGAAAAAAGTATTAAAAGATAGAAACTTAAGTACTGCCGTTGGTGACGAAGGCGGTTTTGCACCAACCTTAGATGGAACAGAAGATGCTTTGGATACTATCATCAAAGCAATTGGTAATGCGGGTTATAAAGCTGGAGAAGAAGTAATGATAGCCTTAGATTGTGCGGCAGCCGAATTTTACAAAGACGGTATTTATGACTATACGCTATTTGAAGGCGATACAGGTGTAAAACGCAGTTCCGAAGAGCAAGCCCAATATCTCGCTGATTTATCGGCAAGATATCCCATCATATCCATTGAAGACGGTATGGACGAAAATGACTGGTCGGGATGGAAATCACTAACAGATAAAATTGGAGATAAAGTCCAATTGGTTGGCGACGATTTATTTGTTACCAATGTTGCTCGTTTGTCGAGAGGAATTCAAGAAGGAATTGCCAATTCTATTCTAATCAAAGTAAATCAAATTGGAAGTCTTTCAGAGACCATTGCTGCTGTAAATATGGCACACAAAGCCGGTTATACCTCAGTGATGTCTCACCGTTCAGGCGAAACAGAAGACAATACGATTGCTGATTTGGCCGTGGCACTTAACACAGGACAAATCAAGACAGGATCGGCCAGTAGAAGCGATCGTATGGCTAAATACAATCAATTGCTTCGTATTGAGGAAGAGCTTGAAAAGCAAGCCTATTACCCAAAAACCGATGCATTTAATGTTTAAAATGACAAAAAAAAGCTCTTATGGAAGGTAACATCAAATTAACATATCAAGATAAAAGTTACGAATTTCCACTGGTCAAAGGCTCACAAGATGAGTATGGAATTGATATCAAACAGCTCCGAGCAAAGACAGGATTGATTACTCTTGATCCAGGTTATAAAAATACGGGTTCCTGTCAAAGTGATATTACTTTTTTAGATGGCGAAAAAGGTATTCTTCGTTATCGAGGGTATGACATAGAGGATTTGGCACAAAACGCTAGTTTCATTGAAGTTGCCTATTTATTAATTTTTGGTGAAATGCCAAGCGCTCAAATCCTAAAGGATTTGGAAAGCAAAATTCACGATGATTCTTATGTAGATGAAGACCTTAAATCCATTTTAAAAAGTTTCCCGAAGTCAGCCCATCCGATGGGTGTTCTAGCTTCCTTGACATCAGGATTAATTGCATTTAACCCTTCTTCTGTTGATGTAAATTCAGAGGACGAAATGTTTGAAGCAATTGTACTGTTATTGGCAAAGTTTCCAATTTTGTGCGCCTGGACGCATAGAAAAGTGAAAGGCTTGCCCTTGAATTATGCTAATACATCATTGAATTACATTGAAAATGTAGCCCATATGATGTTTAAAAAGCCCCATCAAGAGTACACCCCTAACCCCATTGTTATCAATGCACTCAATAAACTATTGATACTTCATGCCGATCATGAGCAGAACTGTTCGACCTCAACCGTTCGGATTGTGGGATCTTCTCATGCAGGTTTATTTGCCTCTATTTCAGCTGGGATTTCAGCGTTATGGGGCCCATTGCATGGTGGTGCCAATCAAGCCGTTATTGAGATGTTAGAAGCTATTAAAATAGATGGTGGCGATACGGCCAAGTATATGGAAAAAGCCAAAGACAAAAACGATCCATTCCGTTTGATGGGCTTTGGCCACCGTGTTTACAAAAACTTTGACCCAAGAGCGCGCATCATCAAGAAAGCAGCAGATGAAGTACTCAACGACCTTGGAATAAAAGATCCCGTTTTGGATATTGCTAAAAACCTTGAAGAACAAGCACTTAGTGATCCTTATTTTATAGAACGTAAATTGTATCCAAATGTTGACTTTTATTCAGGAATCATTTACCGCGCTATGGGCATCCCAACAGAGATGTTTACGGTAATGTTTGCTTTGGGTCGCTTGCCAGGCTGGATTGCCCAATGGCGTGAGATGCGTTTGCTAAACGAGCCCATTGGACGTCCTAGACAGATTTATACTGGAGCTACTTCACGTAAAATTGACAAGTAATTTATAACTCATCAATTGTTGGGGGGGTGTTTTGCGCTTTCTGCGCCATTACTTTTCTAAAAAATTTGTGGGTTGGACTATCCGCCATGATTTTGACAAAATAGTGATCCATATAAATGGAATATTCGCTGGCTTTTCCCTTGTATAACTGTAATTTGTAATAGGGAATAACAAGTGCGTAGGTCTCCAATAGACTTCTAAAGCGCAGTATAATTCCTTTAGGGCGGAGTTCGATATTGCAACTGTTACGATTGTGATCTAGGGCAAGTAGGCTATGAATTTCGACACTGGTTTGGTTGATGATTAGTTTAGGAGATCCAATGCCACCCATTTTCCAGCGTTCTGTCAATTTAAAAGGTGGTCCGACCATGTCGTTTATGGCTTCCCTAACTTTGGGCTCATTATAGGAATTATTGACGAGCATTTTTTAATTTAAAGATACGTCATTCTTTAAGCTGTGGGCATATAAACAATATATTTATCTTTGCCCAGCCTATGAAAGCCTTAGATACACAACTGACAGCAACAATCAATGCTTTTATGGCCGAGCACTATGCGCTTGGCGAACAAGTATTTGAATTTCAAAATACACGCGCTAATTTCGATGGAGACCGGACTCTAGTTTTGTTTCCACTACTAAAAGCGACTCAAACCAATCCAAAGCAACTAGGCGATGCCCTTGGTGCTTATCTGGTGCAACACAGCCCTTGGGTCTATGCATTTAATCTTGTCAAGGGTTTTCTAAACCTTTGTATTAACGATAAATACTATTTGTCTTTTTTGACTACCATTGCCAATAATCCTACCTATGGACATGTAGCAAAAACAGCGGAGGCAGAGACAGTAATGGTAGAATATTCTTCACCTAACACAAACAAACCGCTCCATTTGGGACATATACGGAATAATTTATTGGGCTATTCTGTTGCAAGAATTTTAGAAGCATCGGGTAAGAAAGTAATTAAAACCCAAATCATCAATGACCGGGGTATCCATATTTGTAAATCTATGGTAGCTTGGCAGCAATTTGGTCATGGCGAAACACCACAAAGTTCAGGTTTAAAAGGAGATCAATTGGTTGGTAAATATTACGTCCTCTTTGATCAACATTACAAAAAAGAAGTTGCAGCCCTAGTAACACAAGGAAAAACAGAAGATGAAGCCGCAAAAGAAGCACCTATCTTGCTTGCGGCACAAGCCTTACTCCGTCGATGGGAAGCCAACGATGTAGAAATTCGACAGCTATGGGAAAAAATGAACAATTGGGTCTACCAAGGTTTTGATCAAACCTATAGGGATCTGGGGGTTGCTTTTGACTCTTATTATTATGAAAGTGATACATATTTGTTGGGCAAAAATCTGATTCAAGAGGGTTTAGAGAAAAAAATATTCTTCCAGAAAGAAGATGCTTCCGTTTGGGTCGATTTAACGGAAGATGGTCTAGATGAAAAACTATTGCTTCGTTCGGATGGAACAGCTGTTTACATGACCCAAGACCTGGGAACAGCTACACAGCGTGTTAAGGATCATCCAGAAATTAACGGAATGGTTTATACCGTAGGAAATGAACAGGATTATCATTTTAAAGTTCTTTTTTTGATACTAAAAAAATTAGGCTATGCATGGGCATCTGATTTGTATCATTTAAGTTATGGTATGGTGGATTTGCCCTCTGGGAAAATGAAAAGCCGTGAAGGGACAGTTGTCGATGCTGACGACTTAATTAAAGAAATGGAAGCTACAGCCTGTGAAATTTCAGAAACTCACGGTAAGTTAGATGCGTTATCAGTAGAAGAAAAGCAAGCGTTATACCGCCAAATTGGTTTGGGTGCGTTAAAGTATTTTATTTTGAAAGTTGATCCAAAGAAACGCATCCTTTTTGATCCCGAAGCTTCCGTAGATTTCAATGGAAATACAGGGCCATTCATTCAATATACCTATGCGAGAATACAATCGATATTGAGGAAAGCGCCCGAACTTGACTCAATAGATATTGAGAATAGTCGCTTAGCAGAAAAAGAGCGTGAGATTATAAAGCTGTTGGCTGATTACCCTGGAGTTGTACAACAAGCAGCACGTCAACATAGCCCTGCCCTTGTCGCCAATTTTGTGTATGACTTGGTCAAGAAGTTTAATTCTTTTTACCAAAATATATCTATTTTGGGGGAACAGAATCCCAATCTAAAAGCATTAAGAATATGCATGTCCAGAAAGGTCGGTGAAACGATTAGTCTGGCCTGTGGTTTATTAGGGATCACAGCTCCTGAGAGGATGTAAAAAAAAATCGCTCCGAAGAGCGATTTTTTTTTCTTTTTCTGTATTCAATTTTTTCCCATACAAAGGAATTAGGCTGTTTTAGATGCAACAGCTAGGTTGTAAACAACTAAACCGAAACCAATCTTGTTGATTGCGTCACCGATGTTGTAAATTACATCCATAGGAAGTCCCCCGAAAATTCCAGAGTACCATCCTTCGGTACCTGCCATGTATCCGATAGGATAAATTGCCCATCCGATAAATACAAACTTAACGAGCGTTTGGTGTGCTTGTTGAACAGCTCCACCAGCAGCAGCGGCCAATTTGGCAGCACCACCAGCCCATACTTCATAAAGAATGTAGAAGTAAGCTGCTCCAGAAAGCGCTCCCCAAACAGCAGGTCCAGCTCCAGTTGTGTAAACAGCTTCTCCAAAGTAACCAGTTACTAACATGATTACAGATGCGAAAATCATTTTCCACATCAAGCCTTTTGTTGCACCAGCAGCTTTTAGAATTAAATAAAACTCAACACACATTAAAGGTACAGTCAACACCCAATCAACATAACGGAAGAATGTTGGAGACTCAGCATTCGTTGCCCAATAGTCTCTCATGTACCAATAGTGAACTGCGGCAATGAACGTAATCAAACCTGATACCAAGATGGAAGTTCTCCACTTGTTATCAAATGAGTTCATTGACAAGAAGAAAAATGCAGAAGCAGCCATCATTGCCATACAGCCAACGAAAAACGTAAATCCTACATAATCGTCAGTAGCCATTGCAGGTGCTACTGTCATTAAACTTAGTAATTTTTCCATAATAAAATTAATTATTTGTTTTTGTTTAGGTAAATTTAGAAAAAATTAAACTTATTGACTATATTTTTTATTAAAAAAGTAAACAAAAAAAGTAATTATCTCATTATCAGCATTTAAATATCATAAAATTGAATTATTCGCAACAGCAACCCTTTTGTTGGGCTGTATTACCTTACCTATTGTTGCTCAAGATTTTATGGGTGGATTGTTAATTGCCACCCTCGGTATTCTTCATGGCGCCAACGATATTGCAATCATTCAAAAGCATAAAATACATCGTAAGACGCTTTCTATCGTCACCAAATATTCAGCTGTCGTTTTGCTGGGTGGCATTGCTTTTTTCTATTTACCTGCTTTGGCGTTATTGTCCTTTGTATTGGTGAGTGCTTATCATTTTGGAGAACAACACCTTGCTAGTCGGTACAATATACATCGAATAAGCAGCTTTGTATACTTTGTTTACGGAAGTCTTGTGTTTGCTTTATTATTTTTTTTTCATCAGCTGCAAGTACAAGAAGTAGTTCAAATCATATCTAATATTAATATTTCGGATCAGTTTTTTATCATGCTGCTGGGACTAGCTATGAGTCTTTTTTTATCATTTTGGCTTTTAAAACCTCAGTTGCGAAAAAATTTAGTCTATGAATTATTCCTCTTTGCAGGGATTATTGCTGTGTTTTCCAGGGCAAGTTTAATTTATGCGTTTGGTTTCTATTTTGTAGTCTGGCATAGCTATCCATCACTCAAATCTCAGATAAATTTTCTTTACGATTCACAACTTTCATCAAACCCGTTTGGGCAATATTTACGTTCATCGTTTTGGTACTGGATTGCTGCTCTACTAGGCTTAATCGCAGGATATCTGTGGATTGATTTTTCAGCACAATACTTTTTACCCCTATTTTTTACTTTTTTAGCCGCGATTACTTTTCCGCACGTTTTGGTAATGCAACAGATGTTTCATTCAAAAAAATAGAGCGGGGCTATGTGTCAACAAACGGGAAAATGTACCTTTGTAAAATATTCTTATAGCTATGTTTGAATCCTTATCTGGTAAACTTGACAAGGCTTTTCAGGTCTTGAAAGGCCACGGAAAAATCACCGAAATAAATGTAGCAGAAACGCTCAAAGAAGTTCGACGTGCCCTGTTAGACGCAGATGTTAACTTTAAAATAGCCAAGGACTTCACCAACCGTGTTAAGGAAAAAGCCCTTGGTCAAGAGGTCTTGACCAGTTTACAACCAGGACAATTGTTGGTTAAAATCATGCAAGACGAATTGACCCAGTTGATGGGTAGCGATGCCGTTGAAGTGGATTTATCTGGTCGTCCTAGTGTGGTTCTCATGGCTGGTTTACAGGGATCAGGAAAAACGACATTTACTGGGAAATTAGCCCTACACCTCAAAAATAAAAAAGCTAAAAAGCCTTTGCTTGTTGCTTGTGATGTTTATCGTCCAGCCGCAATAGATCAACTTGAAATTGTTGCTCAACAAGTTGGCGTGCCTGTATATGCCGACAAATCTGAAAGTGATCCCGTCAAAATCGCTTTAGCTGGATTGGCTGAAGCGAAAACACAAAATTGTGATTTAGTTTTGGTTGATACCGCTGGTCGCCTGGCAGTAGACGAAGCTTTGATGAATGAAATAGCTGCCATTCATAGTGCCATACGGCCTAATGAGACCCTTTTCGTGGTAGATGCGATGACGGGTCAAGATGCAGTGAATACTGCCAAGGCCTTCAATGACCGTTTGGATTTTGATGGCGTTGTACTAACCAAACTCGACGGAGACACGCGAGGTGGAGCCGCTCTTTCTATTCGGGAAGTCGTCAAAAAACCCATTAAATTCATCGGGACGGGTGAAAAAATGGAGGCACTCGATATTTTCTATCCCGATCGGATGGCAGATCGTATTTTGGGGATGGGTGATGTCGTTTCTTTGGTCGAACGGGCACAAGAACAATTCGATGAGGAAAAAGCACGCCAACTCAACAAAAAGATTGCAAAAAACCAATTTGGTTTTGATGATTTCTTGGTTCAGATTCAGCAGGTCAAAAAAATGGGGAACATGAAAGACTTAATGGGTATGGTACCTGGAATGGGTAAAGCCATGAAAGATGTTGATATAGATGATGATGCTTTCAAATATATCGAAGCCATCATCGGTTCAATGACCCCCAAAGAACGATCCCAACCCAAGCTGATCAATCATTCCCGAAAAATGCGTATTGCTAAAGGTTCGGGGACCGATATGCAACAGGTCAATCAATTGTTAAAACAATTTGCCCAGATGAGTAAAATGATGAAGATGATGCAAGGGGGTAGGGGTCGACAAATGATGCAACTCTTTCAGCAAGGTTTTAAATAACAAATAACATGCAACTACTCGACGGAAAACAAACTGCTCAAGCAATCAAAGATGAAATCAAATCCACCGTAGCTGAAATGACGGCCGAAGGAAAGCGTCCACCACATTTGGCAGCTGTTCTGGTCGGCAACGACGGTGCAAGTTTGACCTACGTAGGCAGCAAAGTCCGTTCGTGTGAGCAAGTTGGTTTTCAATCTACCCTTATTCGTTTGGAAGATAGTATTTCAGAAACAGCACTCTTAGATGAAATTACGCGTTTAAATAAAGATTCACAAATTGATGGGTATATTGTTCAATTGCCTTTACCAAAACACATCGACGCAGGACGTATTTTGATGGCTGTAGATCCCAAAAAGGATGTAGATGGCTTTCATCCCAGCAATTTTGGTAAAATGGCTCTTGACATGCAGGCTTTCATTCCTGCCACTCCTTTTGGGATTGTAGAATTACTTCAACGATACCAAATTGATATACAAGGCAAGGAATGTGTGGTTATTGGTCGTAGTCATATTGTGGGGCGTCCTATTAGCATTCTATTGAGTCAAAAGGGGGAGATTGGTAATGCCACAGTGACCCTAGCCCACAGCCGCACTCAAAATTTAGCCCAACTTACCCGCAGAGCTGATGTGGTTATTTCAGCCTTGGGCATACCAGAATTTTTGAAAGCTGATATGGTAAAAGATGGCGCCATCGTTGTTGATGTCGGCATTACCCGTGTAGCTGACGATACGCATCCTAAGGGTTATCGGATTAAAGGTGATGTAGATTTTGACGCGGTAGCTCCAAAAACCAGTTATATAACCCCTGTTCCTGGTGGGGTAGGCCCCATGACAATCGCCATGCTATTAAAAAACACGCTTTTAGCTAGACAATGGTATCACTCGGCCTAGGATTTTCCATCGCATTATAGATTCTTAGTATCAGTAAAGCAAAACCAACGGCAATTAGAATTAAGACCATTTTAAAATAGTCGGTTGCTGAGAAAGACAAGCGCAATAAGATTGTGGCAATAATAAAGCCTGTATTTCTAATAAGTTTACTGTATTCTTCTGTGTAGCGAAAAGAAATTAGAAGAATAATTACATCAGCTAAAATCAGAATGGTGAAAAATTGGTTGAAAAATAAACCATCTATTTTTTGGGCAGTGAAAGCAGGCGCGCCCTTTATGGCATCCATCAACCATATTGATAGGGAGTAAACAGACATCAATGATAGGGTAGTCAAAAGCGTTAAACTGACAATCTTTTTTGAATTGATAAAGCGCTTCAAAGAAGGGGCAATTTCTCTTACAGGTAGCCGCTTTTTACTGCTGTAAAACCAATAAATGAGTAGGAAGAGAAGTAAAAAACCAATCAAATCGGTTAGTAGCTGTAAGTTTTGCTCACTATAATACCACTCGGATCCGAGATCAATAGTTGGAATGTCTTTGAAGATCTTACGAATTACGATAAGCGAAATGATTTCGAATTGCTTGACAACACAAGATGTAAAAGAGCGGGGGAGATAGAACAGTAGTAAATACACTTCATAGATCAAAATCAGAGAGAAAGGTGTGTAGATAGCGGATATGGGGTCATTGAGCAAACTGCCTTGAAAAAATTGGGTATCAAGCCATTCATACTTTTTCAGGAAAACAAGGGTCAAATGAATAATAAAACCAACCCCAGCAAGTAATAGAATACTATTTTCAATATTTTTTCTCAGTTTAGGTGCAAACAAGCGGTCAAAACTGCGATCGGCAAAATGTCTTAAACTACTCACGTGGCAAAGAGTTGAGAAATATTTTTAAAGGCTTTAAATTCAAGAGCATTGCCAGCTGGATCGTAGAAAAACATGGTTTTCTGTTCACCAGCTTGTCCCTCGAATCGCAGGTAAGGAGCGATAATAAATGCCACTTTCTTTTGCTTGAGCCGGTCTGCTAGTTGGTCAAAATGCTCCCAAGGTAAAACGACACCAAAATGGGGGACTGGTACCGATTTACCATCGACCTGATTGATGTGTTGGTTGGGTTTATGGTTCGGGTCGTGATGCAGCACAAGTTGATGACCAAAAAAATCATAATCGGCCCAGTGGTCACTTTGCCTACCAGGATGGCAACCTAAGACGGTTTCATAGAAGCGAATATTGTCCGTCAAATTATCAACGGGTATGGCAAGGTGGAAAGGAGCGATTTTTTTCATAGTTTAAATATATTTAAAATATGGGTTGACCTTCGTTTAAAGTCCAAATATTTACATCAGATGGAAAACTTCATCGAATGAAGCTGTATCTTTGCTGCCATGAACAAACCTTCCGCTACAGCAGTTCAACAAGGTATGGCTCTTCCTTTAATGGAAGCCTTTTACACCCTTCAAGGTGAAGGTTATCATAAAGGTACTGCTGCTTTTTTTATTCGAATAGGCGGTTGTGATGTTGGTTGTCACTGGTGTGATGTAAAAGAAAGCTGGGATGCTGAAAAACATCCAGCTACCTCGGTTGCTGAGATCGTAGCAGCTGCCAGACCTTATTCCAAAACGGTTGTTGTGACTGGTGGCGAACCCCTAATGTGGCCGATGCAACCCCTAACCGACGAACTCAAGGCTTTGGGTATACAAACACATATTGAAACTTCTGGTGCCTACCCACTGACTGGACAATGGGATTGGTTTTGTCTGTCTCCCAAAAAGAACAAACTCCCCCTAGCAGCAGCTTATGCGGCAGCCGACGAACTAAAAATAATTGTTTACAACAAATCAGATTTTGATTTTGCCGAACAGCAGGCGTCTCTGGTTGGCCCCCAATGTCATTTGTTCTTACAGCCGGAATGGAGTGTTCGTGAAAAAATGATGCCACTTATGGTAGACTTTGCTTTGGATAACCCCAAGTGGAAGGTGTCCCTGCAAACACACAAGTACCTTAATATTCCTTAGTCAGTCGGGCAAGGAAATCGTAATGATCTCCTTCTTGTAATAGTTCGCAGTGGTATCCTAGTCGGCTAGCTTTTCTATAGAGCGTTTCAAAATCGATGTATAGCCAAGGGAAAAGTTGTTCTTCTCCCAAAAAGCGAACGCCAAAATCTACTTCTCCATAGTAGCTACCCTGTGGAGCAAGGGTACCTTCGATACTGTCTTCAAAAAGGTAGATGAGATCCGAAGAATCCAATAAAATTTGTCCACCAGGCGTTAAGCGATGTTTTAGATGGTCGAGTAATTCTTCTAAACCATCGAGGGTTTCGCATAAACCAATTCCATTCATTAATAAAAGCAGGGTGTCATAAGAGCCCTCAATATCAAAAATATCGATACAGCGAGTTTGAGTAACGCCTCTGGCTTTGGTTGTTGCAACTGCTCTTGGGGAAATATCAATAGCAGTTACACTGAGTTGCGATTGGTTTTGTAAATAAAGACTATGGCTTCCAGCACCACATCCAATATCAAGGACACGTCCAAATGCGGTATCCAAAGCTTTTTGTTCAATGAGGGGCATTTGTGCATAGTCCCGAAAAAAATAGCTGACAGGCATGGGATCTTCATCAGTCAGGTGTGTCCATGTGATTAGTTCCTGATCACCAGGTTCTTGATAGTAGGACCATAAGGCTTGCCCCAAAATATCATTATTCATTAGGATACAATAAATATTTTTTTCGTTTCTTTTTAAAATCAGACAGTTGCGGTTCCCAAGATGCTCTAATTTCTGTTTCTGATAGTCCTGCTATCACTTGTTTTCGCAATATATCGTTGCCTGCGATACGCTCGAATGTCGATAGAAAAAATTCTGATTTATCTTTAATTCTAGTGTAAGCGTCCAATAGATAATTCAGTCGAATTTGTTCTGGTTTACTTTCATTTTGTAAATCGACACCGAAACATTCTTTCTGGACCAGTTTGGGGTATTTGGAGGCTGAATTGGGTTGCGGGACAAAACTAAAATCAGATTCAAAATCAGGATGACCATAGATTTGAAATTGCTGATTCGTTCCTCGCCCAACACTTACAACTGTAGGTTCAAGAAGGCACAAGCTTGGATATAATGCAATTGCATGTGCATTTGGTAGATTGGGAGAGGGAGGAAATGGAATAGTAATATTTCGTTGTCGTCGATAATTTTCTACGGGTAAAACCTTTAATTTGGGGGAGGTAGGCGTATCAAGCCAGCCTTCTCCGATGATCATCTGCGCCATTTCGCCCAGGGTCATTCCATAAACAATGGGTATGGGGTGCATACCGACAAAAGACTTAAACTTGGAGTCGAGAACTGGGCCATCGATGTAATAGCCGTTTGGGTTGGGTCTATCAAGCAAGACAATAGGGATTTGGTTTTCTGCACAGGCTTCAAGAACCAAGTGGAGGGTTGAAAGGTAGGTGTAAAATCGTACACCAACTGATTGTAAATCAAAAAGGAGTAAATCAATGCCTTGTAGTTGTTTGGCTGAAGGTTTTCTAGATTGACCATAGAGCGAAACTATTGGGATGCCCGTTTTTAGATCTATGTCGTTGTTAATTTTCTCACCATCAGGTGCTTTTCCCCTAAAGCCATGCTCTGGACCGAAGACTTTTTCAATTTGAACCCCACTTTGGTGAAGGGTATCCACAAGATGTATATAGCCTGAGGGACTTTTAACCAAACTATTGTGGTTTCCTACGACGCCAATTTTTTTGTTGTGAAGCAAGGGAAGGTAATCTTCAAGCTGATTGGCAGCTGCGGAAATATTGGTGTGATTTTGAGCAATGAGTGTAAAGCTCAATAAGCCTATAAACGAAATAAATAGCGTATTTTTAAGTGCATTTTTCAAGATAAAAATTTTGAGATTAGGTTATTTTATCGCCCGACGATTACAAACCGGGGAGCGTTACAAACATAGCGTTTCAGCTCGGATAATAAAAATAGCCACGGTTGCAGTAGCTATGGGCATGTGTATGATTTTAATTGCTTTGGCTACGGGTTTTGGCTTGCAAAAAGAAATTGCAGCCAAGACAGCTCTTTTCAATGGACATCTTACGATTTCCAGTTTTGAAAACAATCAATCCAGGGTTTCATTGCAGCCTATTGAATTGGATGCTGAAATGCAGCAATTCATTCAGTCTCAGTCTGACGTTCTCCATTTATCTGGAGTAACTTACAAAGCTGCTTTATTTAAATCAAAAACTACTTTTGAGGGTGGGATGGTTAAAGGAGTAGATGCAGCCTATCCTTGGAGTTCGCTCAAAGATTATCTAAAGAAGGGGCGCTTTCCCCAGTATAGCAGCGAGGAACAGCGTGAAATATTGGTATCTGAAACCTTAGCTTCTCGGTTAGAAATAGGCGTAGGAGATCGGTTACAATTATTTTTTCAGAAAAAAGCCACACAAAAAATCCCATTGCGTCGGACAGTGGAGGTTGTGGGTATTTATCAATCTGGCTTTCCAGAATTCGATGAGAGTTTGGTTTTTGCCTCTGTCGATTTGCTAAATACTGTGAGCCAATGGGAGTCGAACCAGGTGGGAAGTTATGAAGTCGTTTTAAAGGATTATAAAGCCCTAGAAGCTGCTGCAAATCGTATTTATAACGCACTGCCTTCTCAATTGGATGTTATTGCAATTACTGACCGTTATGCCAATATTTTCCAATGGATTGCCCTTTTTGATTATAATATCCTAATCATTTTAGTAATCATGATAGTGGTTGGGGTGATCAATATGGCCACCGCATTATTGGTTATGATTTTAGAGCGAAGACGGATGATACGTTTACTTCGCATCATGGGCAGCGAAATAGGCCTCATTCAATCTATATTTTTATGGAATGGAGCACAAATTTTCGTTCGTGGATTATTTTGGGGTAATCTTTTGGGCTTATTATTCTTTTTTAGCCAGCGCTATGGTCAATGGATACGTTTGGATCCACAAACCTATTTTGTGTCTGTTGCCCCTGTGTCCTTATCTATCATACAATTTCTTGTACTTAATGTTTTTGTGTTGGGTGTAAGTCTATTTTTCCTTTGGTTTCCACTGCGGGTTGTCTTGCGAGAGCGAAAGGATTTCCAACTTCGCTATCATTAGCTTATAAATTAACTTAGAGTGCATTATTTTATTCTGTTCGTCCATGAACTATGCCTCAAATCTCCTTGATACAATTGGACAAACCCTGCTGGTATTTTCAACAAGATTGTCTATTCGCTACCCTTTAATTTACAGGCCAAAGTGAAAAGTTTCAGTCCAGGAATTCAATATGCTTGTTATGTAAATCAATACGATAATCAGTTGAATGCTCAGGTCCAGTATGCGCCTTCTGGTTTAGAGAATTGGGAATTAAACTAATGGAAAATATACAATGACAATTGTATGCTGGGGAAAAAGATTTCTTATAGAATTCCTATTTGAATTGACTGCAGTAAATGCCTAGTAGGTGATGTAAAATTGAAGAATTCCAGTGGCCCATTGAGAAGAAGATGAAGCAGGTGGCCCAAAGGGTGTATCAGGAATAACATCTACTTTAAAGTGGTATAGATACCCCATAGGCGGTACTTGATAGACTTGGATTCCTTGAACCACACCACTAATGGAAACGGAAGTTCCTGTTGCCGTATTACGCACGGTTCCCGTATATCGCATTTGTTGCCCTGGACTTTTGATTACATTTTGATCATACATAGACCCTAAATCTATATTGGAATTTCTAACAATGATCGTTTGGTTGTTGAACGAACCCATTGATGTATTCCTTTGTAAGTAAGTACTAGTGATCGGGTCTGTTCCCATATACTGAGAACTTGAAGGGTTTAAAAATGCATTAAAAGCGGGGTTGATAATACCGTAAACATAACGACCGCTTCCTGGTATCTGATTAAATGACAATTCATTGACATCATTAATAGTCAGCGTTATATTCATTACAGTATTATTAGAAGCACCATCAGTTGCCTGAACCGTTAATAAATAAATATTATTTGAATCAGCATCAGTCGGATTTTCAAAATCGGGTGGGCTATTAAAAACGAGCGTCCCAGAGGCTGTAATTGAAAATTCTCCAGCGTCGGTTCCAGTAAGTGACCAACTTACAGGCTCATTGGCTTGAAAGGTTCCTAGGGAGCTGATGTTTTCGTTTGAGTTAAAAGCAATACTAGAACCGAGTTGACCACTGGGCCCAGTAATCAAGGGGGGATTTGTGTCTAAAACAATTTCGTTAACGTCAATCAAGGTCACAGAGACAGAATGAGATTCAGTATTATTGGAGCCATCTGTGGCCATAACAATAACTTCATAGCGATTGTCAGTATTTGTATCGGTCGGATTTTCAAAATCTTTTGGACCAGAAAAGCTTAAGTGACCCAGGCTATTGATTTGAAATTCATTGCGGTCGATCCCCATTAATGTCCAGCTGACTGATTCGTTAGCGGCAAAAGAACCGACAGGCGTATAATTTTCCACCAAGTTGAGGTTTGAATGTGAACCTGCTGTCGGGCCAGTGATATTGGGCGG
>WTJI01000051.1:4911-8823 GCA_011524905.1 Flavobacteriales bacterium | reverse complement strand
GCTATTTTTGAGGCAATGTCATTTGGTGTTTCATTTGCCACAGTAGTGTAAGTATAATCAGTAGTATTAACTGTAATTGTGTAGGTATCACTTACATTAGAAGTAGCTCCGAGCGCACCCATACTTATACTAGCTACTTGTCTTTGTTGTGTGTTCACACGATACATACCTGGTGGCAGATTGAGGACATTTGCTGCGATACCAGCACTTCCCCAATAATCAAATACCAGAGGATTAGATACAGTATCTCCAGAACATACTGTCAAATTCGTAAATGTTGAAACCGTGCTGATATAATCCCGAGCATTGACTCTTATTGTACCATTGAGAGAAGCTTCATCACAGAAAGTAACATTTCCTTGTGTGCTAACTGTATAGCTAAATATTTGGTCGGACCAGTTGTCTGTAGTGACGGTACCTGTAATAGTGATTTCATTTGTAGCCGCATCAAAGGTTGGTGTAAGACCATCTGGAAGGCCCGTTGCAATAGCATTGGTAGCTCCTCCTCCTATTTCATAAACAATATCAGTAATAGGCTCTCCGTCACATAAAGTTTGATTGGTTGTAGATGGTGCAGATTTCAGCTGAAGCGTTGAATCAGAGCCTACTTGTATGGAACCAACCAAAGTAACAGGAGAACAATTTGCACCCGTTGTCGTAATGGAGTAGTTGTAAACTCCAGAAACAACTGAAGCAGCTGGACCGCCGTTGATAACCAAACGACCAGGGGATGAAATGTCGCGTGGGGTACTGAATTGAATATTATTAGTTTCGTTATTAGGCGTGTTGTTTAAAGTAAATATTGTACCAGGCGTATTAGCAGTAACAACAATAGTTCCAGAAGCCGTATTATAAGTGGCAGTCACATCTGGGTTGGTATTAACAATAGCAGCCATTTTAGTACCCACGTCGTCTGCATCATCAAGATTCATAATATTGGTTGCCACCATAGTAGAAAGTGAACCTCCAATGACCAGTCTCAGACTGTATGTTTCGGTAGCTAAGGCCGTGTATCCTAATAATCTTGGAGACACCGTAATCTCTTTTATTGTTGTTCTTGGAGTAAGTGTGGTTGTAAATCCTGTGGGCAGTGGCGTAATGTTATAACCAACAGCTGAGCCCAAAAATTCATATTCAATAGGATCTGTCAATACATCACCCTCACAAACTATTTGAGCATCAGTACCTACTGCTGAATCTAATCGAAGGATTTGAGCAGGGTTAACAACTACCGTCCCTTGTATGGTTGGGGTTGATGTGCTACATCCGAATGTGCTACCAATCATCGAATAGCTGTAGTTGTAGATATTCTGATAAATGTCACCTGTAGAAGGTGTACCAGAAAGTGTGAATCGGTTTGTAGCTATATCATAATTAGCGTTTAACCATGTTGGATTGGTTGGTGCAGAATTAATTCCTGTTGCCCCTACTACTTCCCACTCTAATGGATTTATTGGGGTACCATCGCAAACAGTTTGATAGGTAGTCTGTGTGGTACTACCAGCAGTAAGTAGCACTGCCACAGTAGATGGACGTACAGTGATAGATCCACTCACAGGAGAAGCAGCACCTGTACAAGTTCCACCGACCGTTTGAAGGGTATAGATAAAGGACGTCGTTGCAGAAACAGATGTTGCTGAAATAGTTCCCGAAATGACAAATCGTGCAGGAGATTGAGTTACATTGGTATCAACATCGAATCCTGTACCTGTAGAGAAGTCAAGGACATCAAATGGTATTCCTGGCGTACCACTTGTGATCACAATGGTTGACGCTGTTGGACTTGCTGTTACACCATTGAGTACATCCAAGTTGATTTGAGCAGTCAAATCATTTACAATATCACTAACCGCTGTAGTATTAGTGGCGCCGGTAGAGTAACGCGTACCTCCAATATCCAATACATAATCTCTATTGTATGGAGGTCCACCATTATCACCAGGTCCAATGGTTACTACAGTTATTTGTTGTCTGGATTCATTAACACCTGTTACACCTGCTGGGAACACAGAGCCTACAGTTGGACTCAATAAATAGGCAGGATTTGAAACGTTATATACAATCGAAACTATGGCAGTACCAGCACAGGTTGTTTGAGTTGCGGTACCAGCAGCTGATTCTAAATTAATCACTGGTGCAGGCTGAACGGTAATGTATCCCACCAAGGTGTCTTCGGCACAACCATTAATATTTCCAAATGTAGTAGCAGAGTAGGTATAGGTTATATCAGCAGCAGGATTTACGGTTGGTGTACCAAAAATTTCAATTCGATTGCCCAGTACACTGTAGTTAATACCTGGAGGTAAGCCAGTAACAACAGCATTGAATGTATTAGACATATTGAGTGTCATCAATGGTAAGGGCGTATTAAAGCAAATTGTTTGGTATTGGTTGAATCCAACACCACCCGTGATTGAAGAACTTTCAAAAATTGTAATTCTTCCTGTTACTGAAACAACATCACATGCGGCAGAAACGGTTTCAATGACATAATTGTAATTCCCTGCTGTATTCGAAGTATCAGGAGAACCTGAGAGTCTTAGTGAGGCTGACAGAGGTGTGTTGTCTGGGGCGCTGATGGCAAATCCACTACCTGCAACAAACGAAGCAGACGTAAGGAAACGTATACCATTATTTCCAGTTAGGACCAACTCATCCGTCGCAGGATAATATACTGCACTTGATAAACTCAAACTGGCAGCAAGTCGGTTTGCTAGAGCTAGACCAACTGTATCAACAGACTCACTCGAAGTCGTAGTATATGAATAATCATTAAAGTCAACAGATATTGTGTGGGTTGTATCAGAAATGATCGTTGTACTTGCAGTCAAAGTGTACGTTACAATCTGACTACTTGATGAGTAAATAGCACTTATTCCACTTGGTAAACCAGTAATATTAACACTATTCGCTGCACCCTCAATATCATAGAGTATTGGATTTATATTAACCCCTTCACATATAGTTTGTAAGTTGTTGCCTCCACTTGGATCGAGTGTAATTTGTGCTGGCGCAGGTATATTGATAGCAAAGAACCTTGAAGGACCAGGACATGGAGTTGGTCTGGCTTCAACGATGAATGTTCCATTGAATCCAGGCTGCCAATAAAGGGTTAATGTGCCATCACTGTTTGGTGTAAGTCTTCGCGTTATCGGGTCATCATATGTATTGAAACCACCTCCAAATCGAAGTGCTCCAGGATTACTTTGTACATACCAATCAACGTTAATATTAGACAGTAAAGAGGTAGTGGTTACACCAGTCAATGGGATTGGACAAACAGGTAAACCTAATAAAGTGCCAGCTGTTGTAGGAATAATATCTGGTATTGTACTATCTCTTTCACCTATCACATAATTTTGAGATTGCCATGAGCTAGTAGAGCCATCACAACCAATCGCACGTACTTCGACATCGAAAGAACCGTAGAATCCTCTAGTCCAGCTCACTACACCTGTGGTAGCATCAATAACCCCAGGAGGCGTGGCAGGTGTTTGGTCGGGATTCAAATTCGCGATATTGGTCAAACGCCATTCTAGTGATGCAAAATTATTAGTATTCGTAGTTATTGCAGTACTGAAGAATTGAGTGGGTGGCTCTGTTCCTAGTAACTGACAGGTTGGTACATCACCGGGTCTTTCACCGTCACATAGAATCAAATCAGGTAGTGCCACTGGTGGTCGCACATCAGCAACAGGGGTTGCTGGAACGTCATCACGGACAACCCAGATTTGAACCGCATGCCAATCTGAATAAGAACCTCCACAGCCCCGAGCTCTTACTCGTAGCGTTGCCGTATTGGTAACGGTTCCGAATAATGGATCCCAGTTTACTGTCGCACTTTGTGTGGGATAAGAGATGACAGGGTTTCTGAGACTCGCTTCAGAGCCGGGAGGATTTGTCACATTTATA
>WTJI01000051.1:0-4811 GCA_011524905.1 Flavobacteriales bacterium | reverse complement strand
TTATTTATATAACAAGCATAGAACGTATTGGACTGTCCACCACCTGTATCTTGACAAACTGTATTGTTGTACCAAAGATTAAGGGTGTCACTAACGACTGCGTAATCTGTATCGTAGAAATCTTTCATGATTACGTCAGGCTTTTCTGGCGGTGGCTGAACTAGTAAATCATAATCAAAGTCGGCATGAGGTAAACAAGAACCTTCTGTTTCAATCGAGAATGAATTTCTTGTCAAAATGGTGGCTCCTGCAGGTCCAGAAATTCGGAATCTGTCTGTACCGCTTACACGCCACCAGCTGGTGTTTGGCGTACCACCACCACTAATAACTGTTGCTGTTCCTGTACCAATAGGAAGTGGAGTTACTGTAAAGGCGTTGGCCAGACCCTGAACAACAACAGCAGAGTATGTTCCTGTCACTTCAAATTCAATAGGCAGCATATTGTCACCAGGACAAATATTCTGAGTAGCAAACGGTCCCGCTACCTGAGAAATAAGTGGATCTTCATTTACTGTAATTAGTACAGGTGCAGTAAAGGTTTCACAAACATTTTGAGGATCAATCGATGATAGTACTTTGATTCTATGTGATAATGTTGTTGAAGAGGTTCTAAATATAGATACATTAGGTGTATAGGGCTGGATATTGATAATATTGGTATCAACAAAATAGAATGCATTGTACACAGGATCCAAAGTGATAGCATTGGCAATGGCTTGACCAATATCATCCGTACTGCTAGAAGCTGCTGTTATTGTCGTACTGTATAAAGTTCCGTCAACATATAATCCGTATTCCTCGCCAAGAAGTATTGGATTGGTAGTTCGGGTAAGAATAGCATTATTTTCAGAAGTCGTGATACTTGGTGTACCCGCATTACTTGTAATTTTAACTCGATAATATGTGTTAGTTGTAGGAGCAGTAAGTGCTGTAAAGTTATAGTTAGTTACATTGGAGGTCAGATCTGTCCAATTTATTCCATCGGTAGAATCCTGCCATGTATAACTAACAGTAGCACTCAAAGGCGTAGCGCCATTAATCGTTAACCCAAGTGGGATGTCGCCTTCGCATACAGTTTGATCCGTCAATAAGATACCCGCACTAACTTCGGTAAGGATAGTAAATTCAATTTCGTTAGAAGGCTCTTCACAAACAACGCCATCTCGATCCGAAATAGCCATTCTTCGGAAAATAGTAGATTGTATTAATGGGTCTGGCGTATATTCATTTAAATTACTAGAAACTATTGCCGTCCATGTAGCACCGCTGTCAATTGAGAATTCCCAACGATAGGTCACCACACCAAAAGAACTACTTGCGTCTCTTGTACTGGTAATACGTGGCGGTCTAGAACCATAGCAGTAATTACCCTCAATGGTGTTGTCTAACAAGCCTTCATCTAAGTCATTTACATAAACAGGGAATACAGTACTGAATGCATTACAAACAACAGAAGATGTAGCTCCTGTGGAAATCAAAGCACGTCGATAATAGTATGTTGTTGATGTTGTTGCAGAAGGTACGTAGGTTGCACTGGTTGCAGATAATACATCACTCCATGTAACGAAATTATCGTCAGAAATTTGCCATTGGAAAGTAACCCCAGGGGCCAAAATAGACCCAGTCACGGTTAATGTATCCACAGTACCATTTAAGCATACTGTCTCACTGGTATTGCCAGAGAGGTTTTCTGTTGTTCCTCCAATTAATTGTGCTCTTACTGTAACTGTTATAGGTGTGGCATCTTCTTCACAAACCTGGCCGCTTGCATCGACAATAGCTCTTCGTCGGTATTGAGTAGTTTGTGTTACAGGGTTTGTTATAGAAATGCCTGTACCAAACTCAAAAGGTATCTGATTCCAATTGGCTCCTAAATCAGTTGATTGATACCACTCATAACTAATAGTAGAAGACGTAATTGCAACTGTTGGTGTTGTTAATGAAGTTATGGGCAACGGTATTTCACCATAACAAATGGTATGTGATCCGCTGATCGTACCTGCATTAATTATTTCATTTTCTCTTAAGAATAATGTTTGCGTAGACGTACCACAAGCACCTGTTGTCACTTCTACTGTTATTGTAACATTATCGGTGACATTGGGTCTATTGAACATCGCAACAC
Source organism: Flavobacteriales bacterium (assembly GCA_011524905.1). Classification (GTDB taxonomy): domain Bacteria; phylum Bacteroidota; class Bacteroidia; order Flavobacteriales; family Flavobacteriaceae; genus UBA11891. Next base: position 2,686 of record WTJI01000051.1, on the reverse strand, counting down.
CGAATGTTGTATTTGTTCCTGTTGCAATCATTGGTCCACCAATAGAGTATCTATAGGTCGCTGCTGGATCAGCTGGAATCATAAAGATTGTAAAGGTAACTGTCTGGCCTGGGCAGAAGTTATTACCCGAAGTACTTGGAACTATATTTATCGTAGGTGTTGGCGTAATAGAAATAACAACATCTTCAGATTCGGAGGAACAAGATGCCGGATCAATAGTATTACTGGCAGTTAACGGTAAACCATATACGATAACATCAACAACATCAAAAGTTTGTAAGTTGTAAGATGCATCTCGTAAAGGATCAAAGGTAACTGGATTCAGTATTGCCGTTGAACTGGTCGTGAATCTTACAACGTTATTCACTCTAAATTCATATGATCTACCACCCGATGCTTCAAATTCAACATTGGTTCCGCCGCAATAACTATAAGAAGTAGTTGAAGAAACTATTGTTCCATCAGGTGTTTTGAAACTTAATACGGGGGTTGCATCAGCATTAATTGTGACAAATGGTGAAGGTTCTTCACAAGTTTGACTATTTACAGACGCATAGACTACCCTTCTAAATTGTGTTGTTACATTTAGGGCATGGCTAGAAAAATCTAGTGTATCTGACTCACCGCGAGATCCAGAAATATTGACCCATGCAGAAGAAGGCGGCACACGCTGTTGCCACTGATATGTAAATACTGTTCCTGTGATAGTTGCTGTTGGCATTACAGCCGTTATCACTCCAGGGTTATCACCGGCACAAACAGAGGAGTCCGTAGAAGTTAAAGTGACAACACTTGTGGTTATTTCATTTTCTTCAAGATAGATAGTACCAATACCTTGGGTTGTACAGGAAGGCGTTGATACATAAACAGTAACTGTACTATGGTTTGATACATTAAGGTTATCTGTAATACTGAAGTCAATAGAGAAAGTTGTACTGGTACCACCTGCAGGAGTGGAAAGAAGTCCAGACGTATTTCCAGTGAAATCATATTGGTAAGTCGCATTCGGATCTGGGGTCGCCAAGCTAATTCTAAAGTCAACCGTTTGACCAGCACAGAAAGTATTGTTTGTGATATTTAAAGCTGATATAGTTGGAACAGGTAGCGCTACCGTTGTGATGGTGACTGCAGAAGATGGATATCCACAAGCTGCTGGGTCAATGGTATTACTGGCTGTTAAAGGTAGATCATAAACGATTACATCTACTTCATCACCATTGGTTAATACGTATGGTGCCGAGACGTGATCAGTAAGCGCATCAAAACTGACAAAGTTGGCAGGCGCTGTAGAACTAACTGTGTAAACTACAACATTATTAATTCTGAATTGATAAGAACGTCCTTGAGAAGCTCTAAATACCTGATTAGATCCTGTACAAATAGAGTATGTTGTCGGTGTGGTCACAGAAATATCTGGTCCAGGTGACTGTGCTATTCTAAAGTCTGGGACAATGGCTGTTTCTATGGAAAGACTAATTGGAGTTGTAAATTCTCCACCACAAGTTTGACCTAACAGTGTAGCAATTGTCTCTCTTCTGAATTGCGTGTCTTGAGTTACTGGGAAGCCAGAGAAGTTTAAGTCTCTATTCTGACCTCTTGGTGCACCTATGGGTAGCCAAGGACCAGTTGGAACTGTTGTTCTTTGATACCATTGGTATGTAACGATAGTACCTGTTTCTGTTTGGAAAGTCGGAGATACTATTTCAAAAATGTCTGTCGGCTCATCCCCGCTACAAATAGTTAAATCTGTTGAACTGATTTGACCAGCAGTAAGTACATCGTTTTCAATCAAATTAATAGTAGAAAGCACAGGAGTCCCTGGACAGGCTGGATCAGTCGCCTCTACGGTTATTGTAGTGGATCTTGATGGAAGTGAAACACCTGTGAGGGTAACAGTAAATGTTGTATTTGTACCCAATCCTGTCATAGTAGCAATACCCGTTACTCCATAACGATAAGTAGTTAGGGAGCTTGTACCTGGATTGGGGACTATTCGGAATGTCACGGCCTCACCAGGACAATAGGAATTAAATGATCCTACCGTACTTAACGTTACACTTGGAGTGGCAGAAACTGTAACTGTTACAGCTGAAGAAGTATAGCCACATGCTGCTGGATCTATGGTGTTACTGGCAGTAAGTGCCAAATCATAGACGACAACATCAACTCTGTCATTCGTTACAAGTGTGTAGGGTGCTGATACATGATCTGTTAAAGGATCGAATGTTACAACATCAGTTGTATTGGTGGCACCTACAGTGTATACCACAAAACCATTAATTCTAAACTCGTATGAACGGCCATTTTTAGATCTAAAGGTTGCGGGACCAGCACACATACTGTATGTTGTAGGTGTAGTGACCAATGCTCCATCTGGCGTTTTAAACTCTGGTACGATTGATGCTTCTACACGCAGATCAATTGGAGCAGTAAAGGAACCGCCACAAGCTTCCCCTAAATATCTTGAAATAGTCTCTCTTCTAAATGTCGTATTCTGTGTTAATGGGAAACCAGTGAAATTTAAGTCTCTGGCTGTACCCCTTGGTGCGGCAATGGTTGACCAAGTCAATGTAACACCTGTTGCTCTTTGATACCATTGGTATTCTATAGTTGAACTATACTGGGTTGTGGGCGCAGTAATTTCAATGATATCAACTGGTTCGTCACCACTACAAACAGTAAGATC
>WTJI01000003.1:5008-9113 GCA_011524905.1 Flavobacteriales bacterium | reverse complement strand
GTAATCTCGTCTCTGAACTCTTTCTTAATCACATAAGAGTCAAAGTCGAAATACACAGAGATCACACCTTTCAGCTCTCCGCGTTCAACAGTGAGGTTGGTAGTGCTCTTCATGATTTCCAATACGATGCCTTCTAACTGATCTTCTGGAACATACTTGCTCAAACTATTGCGAAGATCTTCAAGGGCCTTAGCATCGCGCTTAAGTGCCTTGTCGAGCTTAGCAACGTCTTCGTTTGTTGCATAGCCGTCTAGCTGCATTTCACTATTGATAAGATCCATTGCTGTCATCTCGCTCATTGAACGAGTAGACTTATCGCCAAATACATAAGTAATACCTACAGAAGGGCTGAAAATCGCATCCGCTGGCTCACCGTCGAAGGCCCAACCATCAAAGTCATCCGATTGTACAGAAGTAAGACCTAATCCAAGATCCAATTTCAGGTTTTCTGTTAAGGCTGTCTCGTAGCCCAATTTACCTTGGAAGGTCAATGCCGCTCCAGTAAACGGCGGAACCATCATTGCACCATCGCTGATAAAGTGACGTGACGCTGTGTAGGACGCATAGCCTACACCTCCATCAACATAAACACCGTTTAGGAAACTTGAAGTGAACGACAACGGGTGCAGGCGCAAACCGGCTCCGAAACCGAAGGCTTCTGTATCAAATTGCTCTACCTCATTCAATCCCGCTACTTGGCCATAAAAACCTCCTGCCCACAATCCAGCTATAGGGCTGAAATTGTATGCATAGGTCAATGAGCCCCCGAATGGACTAGCACCCCAGTTGGTACCAAAAGTACCTAGGTCACTATTCCCAAGGCCGTTTACTCCTTCTACCATATTGGCGTTGAAGGAAACGGTCAATTCGCTGCGGCGAATGCCTTCATCAGATTGGCCGTATGCAGCAGCGCTACATACGATTGCCAAGAAACATAATGCGGATTTAAATCCTTTCATGGTTAGTCTACTTTAATAATTTGTTCTACTGAAGCGGCGCCAGTTTCGTTGTCTCTCAAAATCATCTGGTACGATCCAGCCATGAATTGAGAAAGGTCGATTCTGTATACCTGCGTACCTGCAGTAATCGTATTTGAATAAATCGTTCTACCTGCGATGTCCATTACTTGAACCGTCATATCACTTTCAAGAGATACGCCAAACTCAAGTGCAACAACAGATTGCGTTGGATTCGGGAAGATGTTCAATGTGCTGAACACTTCGTCGATAGATAGACCGGTAGATGAAATCACCAATCCTGTCGACATTCTATCACAGTCGTATGCATTGAAGACTTTCACCTGGTAGTTACCTCCCATCGTGATGTTCAATTGCTTAGACGTCTCGCCCGGCATCCATACACCGTTCTTGAACCACTGGTATCTCGCACCTGTCACCGATGATTCGAGTACAGTTGGCAATACTTGAAGAACCGTTGGTTGTGCTGGTACTGGGTAAACTCTTACAGATAAGCTACCTACCTGAACACAGCCGTTAGGATCTGTGTACGTGAAGCTCAACGTATGTAAACCTACACCTGCTACAGCTGGCTGGAACGTTTGACCGTCGGCAGCGATACCGTCACCAACGTATGTCAAACCTGCTTGACCTACTGATAGATCAACCGGACCGTTGTCCGCACAGAATTCTGTATTCGCTGGTAAGCTGTATGTTCCCAATGTATCTACCGTTACATCGAACGAATGCGTAACGCTGTTTCCACTAGCATCACTGAATTCGTAAGTCACCGTAGTCGTTCCTACTGGGAAGGTAGAACCTGAAGCAAGACCAGTAACCAAGTTTGCTGTGTACCCACAGTTGTCGGTAACATTGTAGTTGTAGACCAACTGAGCGTTACATGCCGCCAACGTTGTATCTGCCGGTGCAGATACAATAACTGGAGCATCTTGATCAACTACAGTGACATTCACTGTTGCCATTCCTACGTTACCTGAAGCATCTGTTGCCAAGATTGTAATGGTTGTAGAACCAAGATCTGAACAGTCTACTGTTGAAGGCGTAATCGTAATAGTTGGCGAAGTTGTACAGTTATCAGTTGCACTTGCTACAACCATCGCTTGAGTGATCGTCGCCGTACCGTTCGCACCAAGAACAACATCTGCTGGAGCAGCTACTGTTGTAACCACAGGGTCGATGTTGTCTACTACCGTTACAGAAGTCGTTGCAGTCGTACTGTTACCGTTCGCATCAGTAGCGGTTACGGTTACAGTGTTTGCACCGAGATCAGAACATCCGAAGCTACTTGGGCTCACCGAAATAGTTACCCCACTACAGTTATCAGATACTGAACTTACAAGCTGAGCCGCTGCAAGCGAAGCTGAACCAGAAGCATCTAGTGCCAATGTTGTAGTCGTAGTGTTCAATGCCAATGTTGGTGCAGTATTGTCCTGAACCGTTACGGTCATTGTCGAAGTCGTAGCATTACCGTTAGCATCTGTTGCTGTAACAGTCACAGTGTTTGAACCTACATCCGAACAGCTGAAGCTTGTCACACTGTAGCTCAAGGTCACAGAACCTGAACAGTTATCCGTTGCTGAAGCTGTTGTAGCTGGCAAGTTTACTGTTCCGCCTGAACCTAACGTCAACGTCAATGAAGCTGGTGCTGTAATTGTTGGAGAAATTGTATCCACAACTGTAACACTCTTCGTTGCAGTCGAAGCATTTCCGCTACCGTCAGTCGCGGTAATAGTTACTGTATTACTACCCAAATCAGAACAGCCGAAGCTCGTAGTGCTCAAGCTTACTGTTGGTGCAGTCGTACAGTTGTCTGTAGTACTCGATACCACATCAGACGTCGAGATTGAACCTGAGCCGTTTGCATCGAGGTATACGGTCACTGCTGACCCTACCGTAGCAATCGTCGGTGCTGTTTGATCTGCAACCGTTACTGAAGCAGTAGCTGTTGTAGTGTTTCCAGAGGCATCTGTTGCAGTCACAGTAACTGTATTCGCGCCTAGATCTGAACAACCGAAGCTGCTCGGTGAAACGCTCAATGTTACACTAGAACAGTTGTCCGTCGCTGAGCTTACAAGTTGTGCTGTAGACAAACTTGCTGAACCGTTAGCATCAAGTACCAGAGTCACTGGTGCCGTAGACAATGCTAGCGAAGGTGCTGTGTTGTCTTGTACCACAACAGTCATAGTTGTTGTTGAGCTGTTCCCTGATGCATCTACACTAGTAATAGTGATTGTATTCGAACCTACATCCGCACAACTGAAGTTAGTTGCACTGTATGTCAAGCTCGGTGCACCTGAACAATTGTCGGCAGCAGAAGCAGTGCTCAATGGCAAGCTCACTGCACCACTAGAACCTAATGTCAATGTAATCGACGCTGGGGCTGTGATGGTCGGTGCTGTATTATCTACAACTGTTACCGTCTTAGTCGCTGTTTTAACGTTACCTGAAGCATCCGTCGCAGTAATTGTGATGGTATTGCTACCTAGGTCACTACAGTCGAAGCTTGTCGCGCTCAATGTTACTGTTGGCGTTGCTGTACAGTTGTCTGTTACACTTGCAACCACATCACTCTGAGAAATAGCACCTGCGCCATTCGCATCCAACGCAACTGTTACTGTACCAGATACTGTAGCAATTGTTGGAGCGCTGTTATCAACTACCGTCAATGTTACTTGTGAAGTCGTCGCGTTTCCAGAAGCGTCTGTTGCTGTAATAGTAACAGTGTTCGTTCCTAAGTCGCCACAACCGAAGCTGCTCGGCGTGATAGTTACCGTCGGTGCACCACAGTTGTCTGTTACGCTCGACACAACGTCGTTCATGCCGATTGCCGCTGCACCGTTTGCATCAAGTGCAACATCTGCAATCGTTGATAATGTCGTAATCGAAGGTGCAATGTTATCATCTACCGTCACCGTAATCGTTGACGTTGCAGCATTTCCAGATGCATCAGTTGCAGTAATCGTTACTGTGTTTGCACCCAGATCAGCACATGTAAATGTTGTCTGGCTGTAAGCAATGCTTGGCGCTGCAGAACAGTTATCTGTTGCTGAAGCCGTAGCATTTGGTAGAACTGCTACACCGTTAGCGTCAAGAGTAATAGTAGTGTTGCTTGCCACAATTGTTGGCGC
>WTJI01000003.1:0-4908 GCA_011524905.1 Flavobacteriales bacterium | reverse complement strand
GTACTTGGTGTAATCGTCAATGTTGGCGTGCCACAATTATCACTTACGTTCGACGCAAGGTTATTGATAGAGATTGAAGCTGCTCCTGTAGCATCAAGTGCTACATCAGCGAACGTGCTCAACATTGTCACTGTAGGTGCAATGTTATCCTCTACCGTTACTGTGAATGTTTGTGTTGCTACGTTACCGTTGGCATCAGCTGCAGTCACAGTTACCGTGTTTGCGCCAAGATCCGAACAAGTGAATGTCGTTTGGCTGTATGTAACGTTTGGCGTTGAAGTACAGTTGTCTGCTGCAGTTGCTGTAGCCGATGGAAGTGTTACCACTCCATTGCCGTCAAGCGCCAAAGTTGTATTGCTTACAGTAATTACTGGTGCCGCATTATCTACTACAGAGATTGTCTTGGTCGCTGTAGACGTATTGCCTGCATCATCTGTTGCTGTAATAGTTACCGTTACCGAACCTGCGTCGCTACAAGTGAAGCTGCTTGGGCTTACACTCAACGATGGGGTTGCTGAACAGTTGTCTGTTGCAGAAGCTAAATCGCTTGCACTCACTGAACCTGCGCCAGACGCGTCAAGAACTACAGAGTAAGCTGAACCAATAACGCTCAAGCTTGGAGCTGTTACGTCGTTCACTGCTACAGTTACGTTGTATGTTGCTGTGTTACCATTGAAGTCAGTTGCAGTAACTGCTACCGTAGCACCTGAAGCAACATCGTCACAATCTACCGTTGATGGAGAGAATGTGATGTTATCAATACCACAGTTGTCGTAGCTGCTGCTGATCAACATTGAAGAAGTCAATGTTGCTGAACCGTTAGCATCTAAATCAACTGATGGGTTCGCTACAAACGTGATTGTAGGATCCGTGTTGTCTACTACGTTCAGGGTAAATCCTTGCTTACGTACATTGCCGTTTGCATCGGTTGCCACAGTTCTCACTGTGTAAGTACCTACCGCAACCGGATTACCTAGTGTGACTGTGCTAACCGAACCGCTCGCGTCAACCAACTCGTAAGAAGTAGTGATTGTACCTGAACAGTTCTGATCGTTTGCATTATATGTAGGAGCATCCCACGCAGCTAATGCGAAACAGTCGTAGTTCACTGAATTCAATGTTACTGCTGCAGTCTGAACGGTTGCAAAGACTGGTGCAATTGTATCATGGACAGTTACATCCGAAGAATAGTTCGTAGTGTTTCCAGACGGATCCTCTAGTGTACCTGTCACCTCAATGGTCTGACCTGCGTCGTCACAATCGAAGTTATTGTCTTGAATAGTTGATGTGAACGAACAGTTGTCTGATGAACCATTGTCTAGGTCAGTGAATGCAACTGAAGCAGCACCACTAGCATCTAAGTACACATCGTACGTTGCTACAACGCTTGCTGTTGGAGCAATGTTGTCTGCGATTTCTACATCCTTAGTAACAGTTGTTGTATTACCCGCTTCATCTTCTGAAGTCATTGAGATGGTTTGAGTAACACCTACATCGTCACAATCGAACGTGTATGTTTGATCAAGAGCAGTAACAATGTCGCCAGAAGCAGTACAGTTATCAGAAGCTGAATCGAATACATCACTCAATACAACCGTTACTGAACCGTTTGCGTCCAAATCTAAAGTAACTGTTCCTGCCACAGTTGTAATCGATGGGTCTTCATCGTCCGTTACAGTTACAGTCATAGATTCCGTCACTGTTCTGTTTGAACCGTCTGTAACTGTGTAGGTAATTGTAGTTGTACCCTTAGTGAAGCTCGCTGTTCCAACCTGACCGTTTCCTGATCCTGTTGTCGCACCTGTCATCACATAAGCAAGAGCACTTCCTGAACAGTTGTCTGCGAATGTCGCATCGGTAATAGCGATGTCTACTGTACAGTCACCCGTACCGTCGTCTGAAGTATTCGCTGTTACATTGTTTGCTACAGAAAGTGTTGGGTCTTCATCGTCAGTTACCACTACTGTCATTGTTGAAGTAGCTGTTCTGTTAGCGCCGTCTGTTACTGTGTAAGTAATAGTCGTTGTACCAATCTCGAACGTTGCTGTTCCAACTTGACCGTTTGTCGAAGCTACTGTAGTAGCGCCCGTCATGGCATAAGCAATAGAGCTACCCGTACAGTTATCAGCAAACGTTGCATCAGTAATTGCGATATCTACAGTACAATCGCCAGTGCCATCGTCTGAAGTGTTTGCTGTTACGTTTCCAGAAGCAGCAACCGTTGGGTCCTCATCATCTGTAACTGTAACCGTCAATGACGACGTTGCTGTTCTGTTTGAAGCGTCAGTTGCTGTGTATGTAATTGTTGTTGTACCGATTGGGAAGGTGTATGTTCCAACCTGACCGTTCGCATTATCTGTTACTGCGCCCGTCATCGCCCAAGCGAGCGATACACCAGAACAGTTGTCTGCAAATGTTGCATCAGGAACAGCAACATCAACATCACAGTTTCCTGCTCCGTCGTCAGAAGTGTTTGCTGCAATGTTTGCTGCTGCAGAAACCGTTGGGTCTTCATCATCTGTTACTGTAACAGTCATCTGTGAAGTCGCATCATTGTTTGACCCGTCAGTAACTGTGTACGTAATTGTTGTTGTACCGATTGGGAACACATACGTTCCTACCTGACCACTACCTGTTGCAGTAGTAGCTCCAGTCATTGCCCATGTCAAGGCTGCACCGGTACAGTTATCTGAGAATGTTGCGTCAGTGATCGCAATTTCTGCATCACAATCGCCTGGATCATTATCTCCTGTATTCGCAGTGACATTTGCTGCCGCTGCCACTGTTGGATCTTCGTCGTCAGCAACTTCTACCGTTACTACTGCAGTTACGTCATTGCCTGAAGGATCTTCAGCCGTGTAAGTAATAGTTGTAGTACCGATTTCAAAGGTCTGCGTACCTACTTGGCCATTACCCGTTCCGGTTGTTGCGCCTGTCAATACCCAAGACAAATCTGCCGAACAGTTATCTGCGAAAGTTGCATCACCTACCGCGATGTCTACCGTACAATCGCCTGTACCGTCATCAGATGTATTTGCAGAAATATTTGCTGCTGGTACTGACAAAGTTGGGTCTGTAACATCTTGTACAACCACTGTCACTGTTTGCGTCGAAGTATTGTTCGAAGCATCCGTTGCGGTAATGGTTACTGTGTTGTTACCTGTATTTGTACAATCGAAAGTTGAAGGCGAGATTGACGCGTTCGGGTTGCTATCACAGATATCACTTACAGACGCCATAACATCAGATAAAGAGATAGAAGCATTTCCATTTGCATCAAGGTCTACCGGAGCGATGTTTGAAACCGCAACAATAGTAGGAGCTGTTGCGTCTACAACATTCACTGTGGCAGTCTCAGTAGTTACATTACCTGAAGCATCTGTAGCAGTTACTGTTACAGTAGGTGTAGTACCCGCATCTGAACAAGTAAATGAGTTAGGCGAGATAGTTACCGAAGAAACACTACAGTTATCAGCTGTTGCATCTACTACATGTGAAGGCTGAATAGTTACAGAACCCGAAGCGCCTACATTAATATCAGCAAAGCTGTTCAATAATGTAATTGTTGGGTTCGTGTTATCTACAATCTCTACTTGTTTCGTTGCTGTCGATACATTTCCAGAAGCATCTTCCGATGTCATTGTGATTGTCTGGGTTGTTCCTGCATGAGAACAGTCAAAAGTAACAGCACCTGACAATGCGTTTGTCAAACTAGCACCGTCTGTACAGTTGTCAACCGCTGAATCGAATACATCACTTAATACAACCGTTCTTGAACCGTTAGCGTCCAAGTTTAATGTTACCGTACCAGCTACCGTTGTAATCACCGGTGCTGTTACATCATTGATTTGTACTGTCATGGCTGTAACACGCGTGTTACCGTATGAATCGAATACAAATGCAGTTACAGTGTTCGAACCTAAATCGTCACAATCAAAGTACGACTGGTTAATGTTACCACGAGATGCATCAAGGCTACAGTTATCCGCTGTAACCGTCGCCAAGGTCTGGGCCATTGTGTTGGCAATAGATACAAATCCTTGTGCATTCAAGTCTAGATCTAAAGATGGAGCCGTAATAGTTGGCTTCTCATTATCTATAACTCTTACTTGTGCTGTCGCAGTGCTTGCATTACCGGCAGCATCGGTCAATGTAATTGTTACTGCCGTTGTGCCCCAGTTCGCAGTATTGTTTGCGTCTGCTTGAGATGGGTTGGAAATCGATTGGTCGAAATCCAGATCGTCACAATCAAACGTCAATCTAGACGCCTGGTAGTCCAATGTACAGTTGGTGTTATCTGTAGCTGTAGCGAAAAGTGTAGTAACGTCTGAAATCGTTCCACTTCCGTTCGCATCAAGGAATACATTTACTGTTGCACCTGCTACTGTTGGAGCAGTGTTATCTTCAATAGTTACAGTGATTTCTTGAGTCACTGCGTTTCCTGAACCGTCAGTTGCTGTTACATCTACAGCATTTGCACCTAGATCGTTACAGTCAAAGCTCGTTTCAGAATATGTAATGTTAGCTGTAGTACAGTTGTCTGTTGCCGAACCGTGGTTTGCTAGAGTAGCATTGCCGTTGGCATCTAACACTAGGGTAATATCACTTACTGTCAATACAGGATCGATATTATCTTCTACCGTTACTGTGATGCTCTGATTAACACTATTACCGTTGGCGTCAGCGGCAGTTACTACTACTGTATTTGCACCCAACTCTGCACAAGTAAATGAACTAACATCATAAGTGATGGTTGGATTCGCCGTACAGTTATCAGTTGCTGATCCGTGGTTTGCAAGGGTTGCATTACCGTTAGCATCGAGTTGAATAGTTACATCTGCAACCGTCAATACTGGGTCAATGTTATCCACTACCGTTACCGTCTGCGTCGCAGTTACGTCGTTACCG
>WTJI01000026.1 GCA_011524905.1 Flavobacteriales bacterium | reverse complement strand
ATGTGGTGCCAGAGTGGCGGGGAAAAGGTATTAATGGTAAGATATTAGACTATTTAATGGACTGGGGAAAAACCAGAGGGCATGCAGAATTTCAGTTAACCGTTTATGCCGAGAATGAAAGTGCTATGAGAGCTTATCAAAAGAAAGGATTTGAGGCAGAAATTTTAAGGATGCGAAAAAGTATCTAATTTTTTTAATTCTTCGATAATTGATCCAATTTTTCGTAGATTTTTTCGAGCTTTTTATTCAAATCTTGGATTTCTGAATGACTTGCTTTTACTTCTGATTGAAGTTTTTCTATCTCACTTTGCTGATCTTTTATGGCTTGTGTTAAAACTGGTATTAATCTATCATAAGTCAAACCATAGGTGCCATTTTTATTTTCTGGAACATCAACAACTTCTGGTAAAACTTCCAATACTTCTTGTGCTATAAAGCCTAACTCTTTATTAGAGTCTCCAGTTTTACTAAAGTTTGAATATTTAATATATGACTTTGGATTTAGTTTCAAAATATGTTCTAAGCCATAATCTATATCTTTTATCTGATCTTTAAGTCTGCGGTCAGATGAGACACTAGTAGCAATTTGTGCGAAAAGTTGTTCCCATCGAGCATAACTTTTACCAAGAGTGTAATCATCATCTGTGTTATATGGATTTACGCTACCCCCAAAAACAAAAGCTTCTGTCGTCCCAGGCATGTCAAACCAAATAAGATTATCTTGTAAATTTGTTTCAAAATCTGCCATACCAGTATAACTAGAACTTTTATCTGTTAAAATAATATCAAGACGAGCCTCAGTGTTCATTAATCTTGCAATAGCCTCATCAGATCCAGCATCTAAATGCAAGGTCCTACTTGGTACAGAAGTACCTATCCCCAAACCACTAGAAGTAAATACAAGTTCATTTGATGATGAAATTCTGTCACCACTGTCAACCACCATTAATTCATACTGATCTCCTAGGGATGTGTCAATAATTCCACCTACTTGGATAACATTTGTTGTTGCACTCCCTTGAGTAGTAACTTGGTCAAGTGTTGGGGTTGTTGAACTACCCGAGGCATCGGCAAAGTAGAGATACTTTGTATTTGTACTAGAAACTGTTAAAACTTGTCCCCCAGTACCCGTCACGTTAGGATAAATTAAACCATCTAATTGCAAGGTAGCAGAAGTGATGATAGTTTCCATATTGGGATTTCCTAATCTGATAGTATTACTAGAATTAACTGTAGCAGATCTGCCTATTGCAATAGCATTATTAAGATTATTTGATCCAACATCAGCATCATCGCCTATAACAACATTATAGCTGCCTGCAACGTTATTGTCTAGTGATTTTCTTCCAATTGAAATATTGCTGGAACCAGTTGTATTAGTATCTAGACTTTCTGTGCCTAAAGCTATGTTATATTCACCTGAATCATTTAGGCGAAGTGACTGATATCCAATACCAATATTATTACTTGCAGTAGATCCTGCGGCGGATAATATAGCATCCTGACCAATAGCAATATTACGGTTTCCATTTATGCGCTGTCCAGAACTAGATCCAATAGCTACGTTGTTTGATCCTACAACTAAACTCGATAGAGAATTTCGTCCAATACCTGTATTACTTTCACCAGTAGTGACGGCATTTAGAGCAGCTTGCCCAAAAGCAGAATTATAACCACCAGTTGTTAAACTTTGACCACTACCCCAACCATAGGCGGTATTCCCAGTTGACGTAGTAACAGATTTTAAGGAGAAGGCGCCATAAGCAGTATTATTATCACCACTTGTTACTGACATTAATGTCTCAAAACCAAATGCCGTATTTCTAATTCCAGTTGCATTAGATGGAAGAGTACTTAAACCAAAAGCAATATTATTATTTCCTGAAATAGTTTGGTTATTATCTTGAATAAATAAATTATTAGCATCTTTTTTAAAATAAACTTCACTGTTATTTGTCTCAAATGTGATGTAGTCATTATTAGAATCTACTACCAAAGCTGTATCACCAGTAACCGTCAACGATCCAATTTGAATGCCATTAGAAGTTTGTGAACCTACATCCGTTACCTGATCAAGAGTTGGGGTTGTTGAACTACCCGAAGCATCAGCAAAATACAAATACTTTGTATTGGTACTTGATACGGTTAAAACTTGCCCAGCAGTTCCGGTTACGTTAGGATAGATTACATTATCCAACTGTAACGTGGCGG
>WTJI01000041.1 GCA_011524905.1 Flavobacteriales bacterium | reverse complement strand
CGAAAGACTAGCAATATGGGGTGTCGTTCCGATTAATTCTTTGGGTAATGATCATCCCATTTTTTTTCATGCGGTACATCCTTTACTTTGCCAAGAGAGGTACCCACTAAGAGGGATACTGCTGCATCCCCAGTAACATTTACAATGGTACGACACATATCCAATGGTCTGTCTATGGCAAATATAAGTGCTAAACCGGCTTCGGGAATTCCTGCCTGCGCCAAAACAATGACCAACATGACGATACCGGCACTGGGTACAGCTGCTGTTCCGATGGAAGCCAAAGTTGCTGTGAAAATTATACCCAATTGAGCTGACAAACTAAGATCCAAACCAAAAGCCTGTGCGATAAAAACGGCTGCTACACCTTGGTAAACACTGGTGCCGTCCATATTGATTGTTGCCCCAATAGGTAATACAAAACTGGCTACTTCTTCATCGACACCCAAATGTTCCTCTACCCTTTCCATCGTAACAGGTAAAGTTGCCGCACTTGAGCTAGTCGAAAAGGCCAATAACTGTGCAGGTGCAATCCCCTTAAAGAAAAATCCTGGACTTTTCTTTGCAAAAATGCGAACCAAAAAAGCATAAACTCCTATCATTAATGACAAACCAATAAGTAGTGTAATGGCATAAAGTGCCAATGCTTGAAACAATTCCAAACTAGGGGCTTCTACAACCAAGGCAGCTAAAAGCGCAAACACCCCATAAGGTGCAACCAGCATAATTAGGTCTATCATTTTTAGAATTACTTCATTGAAGGCATCGAAAAAATCTTTAACACTTTGTGCTTTTTCTTCTGGAATCAAAATCATTCCAACACCAAAAAATAAGGCAAAAAATATGATTTGCAACATATTGCGATTACTGGTCGTGGCTTTAAAAATATTATCTGGCACCAAGTCCACCAAGGCCTGTAGTGGTCCAGCTTCTCTTTGCTTGGCTGCCGCTTCTTGCTTGGCTGCCGCATCTGTGGCATATGCTTCTACTAATTCTTGACGGGTCTCAGTACTAATGGATTTCCCAGGCTGAATACCGTTTACTAAAATCAAACCTATGGTAACGGCTATCAAAGTTGTTACCAAATAAATACCAACCGTACGTCCACCCATAGCGGAGAGCTTCGAAATATCTTTTAAATCGGAAACCCCTTTAATCAATGAGGCCAGTATGAGCGGAATAGCAATTAACTTTAACAGATTGATAAAAATGGTTCCAAAGGGTTTGACAAAATCGCGCACGATCTGGTCGCCTTGATCCATAAAAGACATGGCTAAACCAAAAAGGACTCCTAAAAGCATTCCTAAGAGGATTTTCCAATGGAGGGCAAGTTTTTTCATACAATATGGTTTTGCAGGGACTTGAAAAGTAGTAAAAATTCTATTAGTACCGGGTACCCCTATTTAATAAAGTGAGGTCTGCCAGCACCAAAGCAGCCATTGCTTCAACAATTGGTACTGCCCTCGGCACAACACAAGGATCATGTCGTCCTTTTCCTTGCATTTCGACCATTTTACCTTTGTTATCCAAAGTAGTTTGGGACTGCATAATAGTGGCCACGGGCTTAAATGCTACGTTAAAATAGATATCCATGCCGTTGGAAATCCCTCCTTGAATCCCACCAGAATGATTGGATTTAGTAGTGCCATCAGCATTAAACTGGTCATTGTGTTCACTTCCTTTTTGTTGTGCTCCAGCAAAACCGCTTCCATATTCAAAGCCTTTCACAGCATTAATGGATAGCATGGCCTTACCCAGTTCGGCATGAAGCTTATCAAAAACAGGTTCTCCAAGTCCGATTGGAACATTTTTTATGACACAGCTGATCACGCCACCTACCGTATCTCCTTCTTTTCTTATTCGACGTATATACGCTTCCATTTCGGTAGCTTTTTCGGGGTCAGGACAGCGGACGGGGTTAGTTTCGGTCAATGAAAAGTCCAATGTCGAATGGTCTTTAGTGAGGGCAATTGGACCAACGGCTGATACATAGGCCTGAATGTCAATAGACTTTAGGAATTGTTTGGCGATAGCTCCAGCTACAACTCTACTGGCTGTTTCTCTAGCCGAACTCCGACCCCCACCTCTGTAATCACGAAACCCATATTTATCGTCATACACTTTGTCGGCATGCGAAGGGCGGTAACTATCCTTAATATGTGCGTAATCCCTTGATTTTTGGTTGGTGTTATGGATGGCAAAGCCAATGGGTGTCCCTGTTGTTTTACCTTCAAAAATTCCAGCATAAAATACTACTTCGTCGGGTTCTTTTCTTTGCGTTACTAAAGCTGATTGCCCCGGCTTTCTTCGGTTTAATTCTCGCTGAATAGCTTCTAAATCTAGGGTAATCCCAGCGGGACACCCATCAATTACACCGCCGATAGCGGGACCATGAGATTCTCCAAAAGTGGTGAGCTTGAATAGCTGCCCAAAACTGTTTCCTGCCATAATTGGCTCAAATATACTGTAAAAAATAGAGGGATACTGGACATAATTCAATTGGATTTTACAATTACATATTTAATGCCTTTTGTAATATGTCATTAAAGCAATAGTCAGTTCTTGCTCTTATCTGTTGGTGTCGAATCTTATCGTTTCATCCAGGCATTTTTGTATTTTTGACAAAAGAAGTTGAAATGCGTATTGCTTTTGCCGTCACACTCCTGACTCTAGTTGCTTGCTCCTCCCCTCATGATCTTGAAATTTCAGGAAAAATTAACAGTACAGACCCCGTCAATATTATTCGTTATGTACCTGACACCAACAACCAGCCACGGCCTTTTGATACAGTCGCTGCTGTCGATGGAGCTTTTACATTTAAAGTTTCAGTAGATAAGCCACAGCTAAATTTTATTGTAGTGGAAGGGCGTAATGAAAACTTTCCCTTTGTAGCTGAAAAGGGACAATTGAACATGCAGATTGACATTGACAATTTTGCTCAATCCAAAACGACTGGTTCATTGTCCAACGATGACTACATGGCGTATAAATCAAAAACAGAGGAAATCGCCAGTCAGTTAAATCAGTTGGCTACAGAAATCAATCAAGCACGTCAGTTGAATGACAACTTATTGGTTGATGATTTACAAAAACAATACACTACTGCCCAACAGGGCATTCAACTATATGAAAAAGAAGTGGTTAAAAATAATCCAGACTCCTATTTGTCGGCCTTACTTTTGGAGCGAATGCTTAATAACAAGTCCATGAGCCCACTTCAAGTAAAGCCTTTATTCGAAAGTTACTCTGAGCGAATTAGAACCTCAAAATTGGGTCAGCTATTACAAGCAAAAATCAATGCGCCAATTTCGCCTACAGCCATAGGAAGCGAAGCTCCAAATTTTACTGCGCCTACCCCAGAAGGTGGTTCATTAGAGCTCAAACAAAGTCTTAAAAAAATTACAATCCTAGATTTTTGGGCTTCATGGTGTCGTCCTTGTCGCATTGAAAACCCTAACCTGGTCAGAACATACAACAAATTAAAAGACCAAGGATTGCATGTTGTGAGTGTTTCTTTAGATCGCGACAAAAATCGTTGGATACAAGCCATCAAAGACGATGGTTTGACATGGGATCATGTTTCCAATCTACAATACTGGAGAGACCCCGTCGCACAACTGTATAAAGTTTCCTCCATTCCTGCGACATTTATTTTAGATGAAAACGGTGTGATTATAGCCAAAAACCTTAGAGGCCCGCAATTAGAAGCTACTTTGACGCAATTGATACAACAATAGCCTTATCCAGAAATTTGCTGCCACCAAATTCCCCATATATCAGGCGCTACAAAGCTACTAAACAAGACTCCTCCTATTGCACCGCCTAAATGGGCAGCATGCCCAATACTATCTTTTTGTTGCCTTATCCCATAAAGTGTATAGGCGATATAAAGTAAAACAAATACATAGCCAGGCATCGGTATGGGAACGATCAATAATCCAACTTTCAGGTCCGGAAAAGCAAGTATGGCAGCGAATAAAATGCCAATTACGCCCCCACTAGCTCCAACAGCTGAGTAATCATTATTGTTCCTATGATAGGCATAACTCAATAATCCACCCATCAATACACTTCCAAAATAAATGATATAGAAATAAAACCCACCAAAAAAAGAGACAATATAATCGCCGAAAAAAAATAAGGTAAGCATATTGAAAAGCAAGTGTGACATATCTACATGAAGAAAACTTGAAGTGATAAGTCTTTTATAATCACCTAATTTCAAACTACTTATCGAAAACAAATAGTTTTGAAAAAATGCTGGGTTATTAAACCCTCTTCTGCTAACCCATACATTGGACAAAATCAGAGTCCACACAAAAAAACTAGCTCCCATAGATGAATAATTGGAATCGCAATGTAGTATATTTGTATAAAACCATGATTTTGCAACGAATTACCTACTGGCTTATTGCGCCTGTTCTCTACAGCCTTTCTTTGCTGCCTTTTGCTGTCTTGCACTTGATTTCGGATCTGTTCTCTTTCTTATTAAATCATGTTTTGGGTTATCGCAAGCAAATGATAGATAAATATCTGAAGCAAATTTTCACTGATTTACCAATGGATGAACGTATTGCAATCAGAAATAAGTTTTATCGCAACCTCGGAGATGTTATCGTTGAAACGATTAAAAGCATAACACTGTCGCCAAACGCTATTCAAAAGCGCTACAAGATGGTAAATGTTGAAGTGTTAACTCAATATGAAAAAAAAGGTCAAACCGCTTTTATAGTTTGCGGACATTATTCCAATTGGGAATGGATGGCTTCTCTAGGTTTGCAATTTGAGTCGGCTGTCCCCTATTTAATCTATTCTCCACTTCGAAACCCCTATTTTGACCGATTTATTCAGCGGATACGACGTAAGTATAACGTCTTTCTTTTGGCACGACAAAAAACTATGGTGACCTTACATGAAGAAGAAAAAAAAGGAAAAGCTGGCGTATATGGCTTTGCAATGGATCAATCTCCCCGACTCAAAACTAAGTCCTATTGGCGCCCCTTTTTAGGAATTAGAGTGCCAGTATTTACTGGTGCAGAGCGCCTGGCAAAAGAATATAATATTCCTTTGGTTTTTGCATCTATAAATCGCATAAAAAGAGGGTATTACGAAGTAGTGTTTGAAGTTTTAGAAGAAAATCCTGCGGACAAGCCAGATTACCGAATTACAGATCGGTTTTATGAGAAATTGGAAGCCCAAATATATCGCGACCCCTCTCAATATTTATGGTCACACAGACGATTTAAGCACGCAGGAAAAGAAAGTTAGGCCAAGGATTCAATCAGCTCTATAAATTGAGTAGCCAGTGCCTCTGCATCTGCCAGTGAAGTGGCTTCAGTGTATATTCTAATAATTGGTTCTGTATTAGACTTACGCAAGTGGATCCAACTGTCTTTAAAGTCTATTTTTACCCCATCAATGGTGTTGGGTTGATCCTCTTGGTATTGCATACTTATTTTTTTGAGCAAACTGTCCACGTCTAAATTGGGTTTCAAGTTAACTTTTTTCTTACTCATAAAGTATTGAGGAAAAGATGCTTTGAGCGTTGATACCCGCTGCTTTTTTTCTGATAAAAGGGATAAAAAAAGTGCAATACCTACCAATGCGTCTCTACCATAGTGCAAATCAGGATATATGATACCTCCATTTCCTTCACCCCCTATGACTGCTGCTACGGCTTTCATTTTTTCAACGACATTAACCTCCCCTACTGCAGCTGCATGATATTGCTGTTGGAAGGCTGTTGTGATTGCTTTCAAAGCCCGTGTTGAGGACAGGTTAGAGACCGTATCGCCAGGTGTTTTTGACAATACATAGTCAGCGCATGCCACAAGAGTATATTCTTCGCCAAACATCTCCCCGTTCTCATCAACAAATGCCAATCGATCAACATCAGGATCGACAACAATCCCAAAATCAGCTTTTTGCTGACTAACTTCTTGACATAAATCACTCAAATGCTCTTTTAAAGGCTCGGGGTTGTGGGGGAAGTTACCTGTGGGGTCACAAAACAAAGGAATGCAACTTACTCCCAAGGCATCCAACAATTTTGGAATAGCAATACCGCCAGTAGAATTAACCGCATCTACGACAACCCTAAAATTGGATTTTCTTATAGCATCAATAGAAACTAGTGGTAATGATAGGATGGCTTCAATGTGCTGATCAATCGCATCTGTCTTGGTTTTGATTTGTCCCAAATCATCAACAGACGCAAATTCATAATCATCATTAGCTACCAACTCAAGGATGTGATGGCCATCAGCAGCAGAAATAAACTCTCCTTTGTCATTTAATAACTTAAGTGCATTCCATTCTTTGGGATTATGGCTTGCCGTTAGAATAATGCCGCCCTGAGCTCGTTCAAAAACAACAGCCATCTCAACTGTAGGTGTGGTAGACAAACCAAGGTCTATTATATCAATGCCCAAACCAACCAGTGTATTTTGAACCAATTGCTGAATCATCTCTCCTGAAGGTCGGGCGTCTCTTCCTACAACAATTGTACATTTTTGCTTGGGATGTTTTGACAGTATCCAAAGTCCGTAGGCAGCGGCAAATCGGACTGTGTCGATAGGGGTTAAATTGTTTTCTGGGGTTCCGCCAATTGTGCCTCGTATGCCTGAAATAGATTTAATTAGTGTCATGCTCAAAATTAAAGAAATGTAAGCCAGTCATTTTTGAGAATATCAAGAGTTATCCACAATTCAATCTAATAAATGACGAATCGTTTATGTTGCAAGTATTCAGGGTGATTGTACATTTGAGAGTGAATTATTTGGCACATGTTTTTTTGTCTGGAAAGGATTCCGCCCACGCCGTAGGAAATTTTGTGGCCGATACCATCAAGGGTAAAGAATGGGAAAAATATCCTTCATCTATAAAAAGAGGGATATTGTTGCATAGAGCAATAGATCAATTCACAGACAGTCATCCCATATTCAAATCGCATGTTCGTTTGCTATTCAGTGAATACAGACACTATGGTCGCGTTATAGTAGATATGTTTTATGACCACTTTTTGGCAAAGAATTGGGAGCGGTATCACGACCAAGCCCTGGAAATTTTTGTTCAGGAGTTTTACTCAATTTTAAACGTGCACTACAATGATTTACCTAAAGTCATTCAATTAAGACTACCCGTTTTGCAACGCGAAAACTGGTTGCTTTCTTATGGTAGTGTGGAAGGATTGAGTAGAATACTGGCCAAAATGGAAAGAAGAACACGATTTTCTTCAAATTTATCCCAATCTATTTCAGCCCTAGAGCGAGATTATTTGGTTTTTGAATCGGGTTTTTTCGAGTTTTTTGACACATTGGCGCTTTACTGTAAAACCCATCCACATGGCGGGTATTATCAAGAAAATACGTACTTTGAGGGCTTAAAAAATTCAACTTAATGAAACGCACACTTGCCCTGATTGGGTGCTTGTTGGTCCTCCTGGGCTGTGAGCCGCAGTCACCGAATAAACAAACCAAAGCAGCAATCGTCTCTGCACGTAAAGAAGCTTCGCAAATTGGAATTGAAATCCTCAAAGCCGGTGGTAATGCCTTCGATGCCATGATTGCTACCGATTTGGCCTTGGCTGTTTGTTATCCTAATGCTGGAAATGTCGGGGGCGGTGGATTTCTGGTTTACCGCAAGGCCGATGGATCGATAGGGAGCTTAGATTATCGAGAGAAAGCGCCTGCTGCTGCTAGCAGGGATATGTATCTGGATCCATCTGGGCAGGTCATCCCTAAAAAAAGTACACTTGGTGGTCTTGCTGTGGGTGTACCCGGAACTGTAGCCGGACTGATGACTATCCATAAAAGAATGGGTTCTCTCCCCATAGCACAATTGATACAGCCTGCCATAGATTTAGCCGAAAAGGGTTACATCGTAACAGAAAAGCAAGCCAGAAGTTTTGCAGCCAAACGAGAGCAGTTTATTGAAATTAATGGTAAAAACACTAGATATGCGAAAGCTTACGTAGCTGGCGACACGGTTCGAAACCCTCAAATTGCTGCTACGCTTCGCAGGATTCAAGAAAATGGTCAAGCTGGATTTTACGAAGGTGAAACGGCAGAAGCAATTGTAAAGGCTGCTCAAGAAACAGGGGGTATAATCACCCTAGAGGATTTAAAAGCCTATCAAGCTGTTTGGCGTGACCCATTGACCTTTAACTACAAAGATTTAAAATTGATTTCGATGGCGCCGCCCTCAAGCGGTGGGGTTTGTCTTGCGCAAATGCTGGGTATGGTTGAACCCTTTGACTTGGGGCAATATGGACACAACTCCCCCGAAGCCATGCAGATCATGATAGAAGCTGAAAGACGATCTTATGCCGATAGAAGTGAATTTTTGGGGGACCCTGACTTTGTCTCTATTCCCATCGACAGTCTTTTAAATCCCGCATACTTAAAGCAAAGAATGAAAAGTTTTTCGAAGCGTAAAGCAACACCTTCATCAGCCATAAAACCAGGGACAATCGTTTGGAACGAAAGTGAGGAAACAACGCACTACTCGATCATAGATGCGCAGGGAAATGCCGTAGCCGTTACGACTACTCTAAATGGAAGTTATGGGTCTAAAGTATATGTTGAATCAGCAGGCTTTTTTCTCAATAATGAAATGGATGATTTTAGCAGTAAACCAGGGAGTCCCAATATGTTTGGTTTGATTGGGAGTAGGGCGAATGCTATCGCACCAGGTAAAAGGATGTTAAGCTCGATGACACCAACCATCGCAGAAAAAAATGGAAAGCTATGGATGATAGTAGGTACACCTGGCGGTTCAACCATAATTACTTCAGTATTTCAAACCTTACTGAATGTTTATGAATTTGGAATGGGTATGCAAGAAGCAGTTTCGGCAGCCCGCTTTCACCATCAGTGGTTACCAGATATTGTTGTCTTAGAACCACAGCGATTTGACGAAACTCAAATTGTGCCATTACAACAGAAAAACTATAATATTGAAGAAAAATATACTCGTATTATCGGAAGAGTGGATGCCATTTTAGTCGATGATGATGGAACCATTTCAACGGGAGCAGACCCACGTGGTGATGACGCAGCTGCAGTTTGGGAATAACTAAAGAACATTACGTCTGGTGTTGTTTTCAGAGGAATAACACTATTTTTGTTTGCTATGAAGATGGAAAACGATTTTATTGAAATTCAAGGCGCTAGGGTACATAATTTAAAAAATATTGATGTTTCCATCCCTAGAGAAAAATTAGTGGTCATTACAGGGCTTTCTGGAAGTGGCAAATCTTCTCTAGCCTTTGAAACCATATATGCTGAAGGCCAGCGCCGTTATATGGAAACTTTTTCTGCCTACGTACGTCAGTTTTTAGGAAATTTAGAACGTCCAGATGTAGATAAAATCGATGGTTTATCACCAGTCATTGCCATTGAGCAAAAAACAACTTCTCGGAGTCCCAGGTCAACAGTAGGAACCATCACAGAACTATATGATTATCTTCGATTGCTTTTTGCCCGTATTGGAACGGCATATAGCTACACAAGCAAAAAGAAAATGGTCAGTTATACCGACGCACAAATCTTGTCTTTGATTCAAAAAGATTTCGACGGAAAAAAAATTGCACTATTGGCCCCGATTGTTAAGTCTAGAAAAGGACATTACCGGGAATTATTCGATACCCTACTCAAACAAGGTTTTATCAGAGTTCGTGTCGACGGGCAGATTGTAGATTTGTCACTGGGCATGAAGGTTGACCGATATAAAACACACGACATTGAATTGGTTGTTGATCGAATTAAAATGAACAGTACAGCCAATATTGAAAAAAGACTTGAAGATTCTATTACTACTGCCATGGATTTTGGTGATGATAGTCTCTTGATTATTGACTTAGAATCAAAACAGCAACGCTATTTTAGTCGTAATCTGATGTGCCCAGAATCAGGTATATCCTATCCCAAACCCGAACCCAACACATTTTCCTTCAATTCTCCAAAGGGGATGTGTCCTGACTGCAAGGGCTTGGGAGTTCAACAAGTGCTCAATCCTGAAAAAATTATTCCCAATCCCTCGCAATCGATTAACCAAGGTGGAATAGCCCCACTGGGGGAACGAAAAAACAATTGGGGATTTAAGCAAATGGAAACCATTGCCAGGTGCTATGATTTTTCACTCAATGATCCCATTGAAAAAATTCCCAAAGCAGCATTAAATATCATCCTTAAGGGCGGTAAAGAAAAATTCTCAATACCTTCAAAATCACTAGGAATCACTCGTGATTATAAAATTGACTATGAAGGCATAGAAAACTTTATCTATTATCAGTACAATCATAGTGATTCTGCAGGTATCAAAAGATGGGCCGCTGGGTTTATGGATGAAAGAAAATGTGAGCATTGCAGTGGTTCTCGACTCAAAAAAGAAGCCTTATTTTTTAAAATTGCTGATAAGAATATCAGTGATTTGGCGCAAATGGATTTAATCGATTTGTATAAGTGGTTTGAGCAGTTGCCCCCTCATTTATCAGAGAATGAAAATAAAATTGCTGAGGAAATTCTAAAAGAACTAAAAACAAGAACAAAATTTTTACTTGATGTCGGATTAAATTATCTGACACTTCATCGGTCTTCCCGTTCACTTTCTGGTGGTGAAGCCCAACGTATTCGACTGGCAACACAGATTGGCTCTCAGTTGGTTGGGGTTTTGTACATCTTAGACGAACCCAGTATTGGTTTGCACCAACGAGACAATCAACGCCTGATTGAGTCTTTAGAATCATTAAGAGATTTGGGTAACTCTGTTATCGTCGTTGAACATGACAAGGATATGATTCTTCGTGCCGACCATGTCATCGATATAGGACCACATGCTGGAAAGAATGGAGGCGAAATAATTTCACAAGGCCCGCCCCATGAATTAAATAATACTGATACACTCACGGCTGCTTATTTGACCTATAAAAAAGAAATTCCCATTCCGCTGAATAGGAGAAAAGGAAATGGAAAAAAATTAGTGCTCAGTGGCTGTCATGGTAATAACCTCAAAGATGTGAGCGTTAGCTTTCCTTTGGGGATGATGATAGGCATAACTGGAGTTTCTGGTAGTGGAAAATCAACCCTGATTAATGAGACCCTCTATCCTATTTTAAATGCCCACTTTTTTAATGGCGTTAAAGAACCCCTTCCCTACAAATCGATTAAGGGACTCAAAAACTTGGACAAGGTTGTAGATATTAACCAAAGTCCTATTGGTAGAACTCCGCGGAGCAATCCAGCTACTTACACGGGGGTTTTTAGTGAAATCCGAAATCTTTTTACTAAAACGCCAGAAGCACAAATCAGAGGTTACAAACCGGGGCGTTTCAGTTTCAATGTAAAGGGTGGGCGTTGTGAAACCTGTCAGGGTGGCGGGATGCGAGTAATTGAAATGAATTTCTTACCCGATGTTTATATTGAATGTGAGGATTGTCAGGGGAAACGGTTTAACAGAGAAACACTTGAAATAAGATATCGAGGAAAATCAATAGCAGATGTTTTGGAAATGACAATTAATCAAGCAGTTGCATTTTTCGAGCCCATTCCCAAGATTAATAATAAACTAAAGACCATTCAAGAGGTTGGCTTAGGCTACATTGCACTTGGACAATCATCAACTACGCTTTCAGGCGGCGAAGCCCAACGAATCAAACTCGCATCAGAATTGTCCAAACGCGATACTGGAAATACTATTTATATATTAGATGAACCTACAACAGGCTTGCATTTCGAAGACATAAGGGTGTTGATGGAAATGCTCAATCGCTTGGTCGATAAAGGAAATACTGTTTTGATAATAGAACATAATTTGGATGTTATCAAACAGGTTGATCATATTATCGATATTGGGCCTGAAGGGGGTAAAAATGGCGGGCAATTGATTGCTGAAGGAACCCCTGAAAAAATCATTCATATGAAAGAAAGCCATACCGCCGTTTATTTAGAAAAAGAATTTACCACCCAAATAGCATAATGATGAGTAAAAAAAAGACCATTCAAAAAAACTGGAGTGCCGTGAAAGCCAATGATTCTTGGGCATTGTTCAAGATAATGAGTGAATTTGTAGAGGGCTATGAGCGACTCAGTGCGATTGGTCCCTGTATTTCTATTTTTGGTTCTGCAAGAACCCCACCCGATAACAGCACCTATTTACTAACCCAAGAAATAGCAGCAGCTATTGCCAAACAGGGTTATGGGGTTATTTCCGGTGGTGGTCCAGGAGTCATGGAAGCTGCTAACAAAGGTGCTCAAGAAGCTTACGGGACTTCGGTGGGACTTAATATCAATCTACCATTCGAACAAGATGCCAATCCTTTTATTGACAACGATAAGTTAATCAATTTTGAATATTTTTTTGTTCGTAAAGTAATGTTTGTCAAATATGCCCAGGGCTTTGTGGTGATGCCTGGAGGGCTGGGCACCTTAGATGAATTGTTTGAGGCATGGACTCTGATACAAACTCAAAAAATATCCTCTATTCCCATCATTTTAGTCGGACGTAAGTATTGGACCGGACTGGTTGAATGGATTAAAGAACAATTGTTAGCAGAAAAAAATATCAATCCCGAAGATCTTGATTTGATACAAATAGTAGAAAATGCTGATGAAGTCATTCAGGCTTTGGGTAAATTCCATACTAAAGGGAAATATCGACCGAATTTCTAAAATGCGCTTTCATTATTTTTCTTTACTATTTTTCTCTTTTTTTGTCAATTTTGCGCAAGAGACAGTTGTATACAGTATAAATCTTGCGATTAAACCTGAAAGTAAGGTGATTGAGGTCGATCAGAAGGTTTCGATTCATAAAGAGCTGATTAAAAGTGACACCATTTATTTTAACGACTGGAACCATGCTTACAGCAGCACAAAAACACCACTAGCCAAAAGGTTTGCTGAAGAATTCAATAGAAGTTTCTATTTGTCATCTAAAAATCGATTGGGACACACAACCATCAATGCAATTAGAACTGGAGCAATCAAGCTTAGTTGGTTTCGCCCTGCAGATCACCCAGATATCATTGGGGTAATCCTCCCAGATAGCCTTAAAAAATCAAATATTAGCCTTAATTTTTCATATTCACTACAACTCCCTGACGCTAAATTTTCAGGCTATGGTTACAAGGATAGTGATGCTTCGTTTTCGCTAACAGATTGGTTGGTGACCTTTGTAGGGGGTATAAATAGCAAAGCAGATTTGGTAAGTAATTTGAACTTAGATGACTGTAAAATAGAAACAGCTTTTTATTCAATTTCTATGGCTTCCCTACCCAACTACCAAATAGCTAGTAATTTACCGCAGATCAAAGAATACGTCTGGGGTGGAAAACTAATAGAAGGACCCAAATTTAGGATAAATAAAAGCAATAAATTTTTTGCTCATCAACTGAATGACGAAACTTTAGTTTTTTCCAATATCAAATACGACAAACAAACACGGGAAGCTTCTAAAGCAAAATTTCAAAAAGTTTATTCATTTCTCCAGTCTCAATTTCCACTGCAAAGCAATCAAAATTTTCTCATCACCAAAGAAGACTACAACCTTAGGCCCTTTTATGGACTAAACCAGCTCCCAAGTATTATTAGTCCATTTTCTAAAGAATTGCTTAATGAATTAAAAATAATAAAAGCGTTTTCGCGATCCTATGTTCAAAGCCAATGGAAACTCGATAAGCGAAAAGACCACTGGATGCTGGAAGGCCTACCCATTTATTTGGTGATTAAATACATGGAAACACATCATCCCGATTTACGCTTTCTTGGGATTTTGTCTGAGATATTTTATTTACGCACCTATGGAATTGCCAAAATGAAATTCAATGAAGGTTTTATGACCTACACAGAATTCATGTTACGCAACAATTTGCATCAAAAAGCCAACAGTCCTAAGCAAGTTTTAACTAAATTTAATGAAAGAATTGCAGTGCCTTATCATGTTGGTATTGGCATTCGTTATTTAGAGTCTTTCCTGGGGGCAGAAGAATTTGAAAAGCTGATGGAACATTTCCGTCGTGTAGACAGGGATCATTCTTCCCCTACCCTTTTTGATTTTTCGACCAACAAAACCATTGATTGGTTTTTTGAAGATTATATTGATTCAAGACTTGGAATAGATTTTTCATTAAAATCTCAAAAGCGTGCTAATGATAGTTTAGTGCTTCATATTAATGAAAAAAACGGACTACAAATCCCTGTAAATCTCACTTTTTTAAAAGATAAAAAGGTAGTTGATTCGAGTTGGGTGCTTCCCAATGTATTAAAAACAATCCCCTCCGTTCCTGCGGAAGTCGATCAAATCGCACTCAATCCGATAGTTGGCTTGCCTGAGTTGAGCAAAGAAAACAATTGGAAAAAAATAAATGGGACCCTCTTAAAAAAGCCAATCTCATTAAAATTTATTAAAGACATCGAGGTTCCAAACAGAAATCAATTATTTGTAAATCCAATTTCAAATTACAATATATATGACGGTATTTCTTTTGGTATGCGCTTGCACAATAAAAAATTAACACGTCAAAATTTTGAGATAGATTTACGACCACAATATTCATTTTTGGAACAAAATTTAGTTGGAAACTATCGCCTAGGTGCCCGGTTCAATTCCTTGGAAAGAAAGAATTTTTTGACAACAATATCTGTCTCGGGGTCAAGTTTTCATTATGCCGAATCATTGCGTTACAATGTTATTGCCCCACAGGTAAATTTTTTATTCCGTACCCCTGATTTTAGATCCAACAAAAGACAAGCCATCAGTTTAGCTTGGTACAATGTTTCAAAGGTAATTGCTCCAGAAGTAAACACTTCCCCAGAATATAGTTTATTCAAGATAAGACATCTGTATTCCAATAAAGCTGTAATAAACTATTTGACGCTGGCTACCGACATGGAATTGGCTAATTCATTTAGTAAAATTAGCTTTAATTTAGATTATAGAAAGTTGTTTTCTAATGGACGTCAATTTCAATTGCGCTTTTTTGCTGGAAAATTTCTTGAAAACCGACAATCCAACGACGGATTTTTTGATTTTAGCATTACCCGACCCAATGATTATTTGTATCAATATCAATATTTAGGTCGTTCAGAAACAACTGGCATATACAGTCAACAATTTATATTGGCGGAAGGGGGTATAAAATCTAAAGTTGACAGCCCTTTGGTAGGCGACTATTTAATTAGCACTAATTTGATGTTAAGTATTTGGAAGTGGATAGAATTGTATGGAGATATGGCCATAGCCAAAAATCCAAACCAATCTCCAAGAAGGTTTTGGGGCACAGGCGTGCGTTTGAATTTGGTACCCGATTATCTAGAGATTTATTTCCCTATTCTTAATAGTACTGGTTTTGAATTAGATAACTATGCATACAATCAGTCATTGCGTTTTGTTCTGACGATTCAACCCAAACAATTGGCTACCCTATTTACGCGCAAGTGGTTCTAAACAAATAAAAAAGTAAATTTTTGTACCTTGCGCGTCCATGAACCCGAAACCCTTAACGACCTCCAAAATTGACTATAATACCTTTAAAGAACGGGTATTAATTGATTATCGAAATGCTTATCTGAGTCGTGTGTGTAGCTTATTGGGACGGCGTGAAGTCTTGACTGGAAAGGGCAGTTTTGGCATCTTTGGTGATGGCAAGGAACTACCACAAATAGTAATTAATCACTTTTTTAAAAAAGGAGATTTTAGAGCAGGTTATTATCGGGATCAAACTTTTCTGATAGCACAAGGTCTTCTTGGTGTTGAAGCTTTTTTTGCAGCAATTTATGCGCACCCGGATTTAGCCAAAGAACCCATGTCAGGAGGCCGTCAAATGGGAGGACACTTTAATACGAAAAGTGTTGACGCCCAAGGCAAGTGGGTAAACTTGACACAGCAATTCAACCATAGTTCCGATATATCGCCCACAGCTGGGCAAATGCCAAGATTAGTAGGATTGGCACAAGCTTCTAAATTTTATCGAAACAATAAGATTCCGGGGGCAGAAAAATTCAGCTTAAATGGAAATGAAATCGCATGGGGTACCATCGGCAATGCTAGTGCCGCAGAAGGGCTTTTCTTTGAAGCAGTTAATGCGGCTGGTGTTCTTCAAATTCCTATGGTGTTGACTGTTTATGACGACGGGTATGGAATTTCTGTCGCTAACGAAGATCAAATGACCAAAGGTAGCGTATCTGAGGCATTACGGGGTATGCAGCGAAATACTGAGCAGCAGGGAATTGAAATTTTAAATGTTAATGGATGGGATTACAATGCCTTAATGAAAACCTACGCTCAGGCTGAAAAAATCGCTCGTGAACAACATATCCCAGTACTGGTCCATGTAGAAGAATTGACGCAACCGCTTGGTCACTCCACTTCAGGATCTCATGAACGTTACAAATCCAAAGAGCGTCTCCAATGGGAAAGTGAATATGATTGTAACAAACAGTTTCGTGCTTGGATATGCAGCCAAGGAATTGCAACTGAACAAGCCATCAACAAATTAGAAAAAAAAATAGATCAAGAAGTTCGTGAAGGTAAAAAAAAGGCATGGGAGGCCTATCGAAACCTGATGAAAAACGAACAACAAGGGTTGATCCAAGTACTTAAAAAAGTAGCACCGCACACCCGAAATGATGTTGCCTATTCCCTTTCGCAACAATCTGTAGAAGCACTAACAGCAGATTTTGGTAGAAGAGAACTGATGCAACACGCTCGTCAAGCCCTTATAGCCATTAGAGAGCTTCCTTCGGATTCTAAACAGCCTTTGTTAGACTGGATTAATACGAGTTATAAAAAGCTACATGAAGTTTATAGCACCCATTTGTACAATGACAATCTAACCCCCATTAAGCATAACGCTCCATCTTACCCTGAAGAGGCGCAATGGGTTGATGGGAGACTTATCCTGCGAGATAATTTTGACGCCTTACTCGAGCAGCATAAATCATTACTCATTTTTGGAGAAGACGTAGGTAAAATTGGTGACGTCAATCAAGGAACTGAAGGTTTGCAAAAAAAATATGGTGACCAGCGTATTTTCGACACAGGGATTCGCGAAGCCAGTATTATTGGTCAAGGCATTGGAATGGCTCTACGCGGCTTGAGACCTATTGCCGAAATTCAGTATGCCGACTACATTCTTTATGCCTTGACTACTTTGAGTGATGATCTAGCCACAATGAATTACCGCACTAACGGACAACAAATTGCGCCTCTGATTATCAGAACTAGAGGACATCGATTGGAAGGGATATGGCATTCTGGCTCACCAATGGGTACTTTAATCAATGCACTCCGAGGGATATTTCTTTTAGTGCCCAGGAACATGACACAGGCAGCTGGAATGTACAATGCCCTTTTGCAAATCAATCAACCTGCTATGGTAATTGAATCACTCAACGGCTATCGGCTTAAAGAAAAAATGCCACTAAATTTAGGCGAATTTACCGTGCCTTTGGGTGAAGTTGAAATTCTACGTCAAGGTACCGATATTACGGCATTAAGCTACGGTTCTACTTTACGATTACTAGAAGAAGCCGCAGTGGCCTTAGGCAAATTGGGTATTGATGTTGAAGTTATCGATGCCCAATCCCTCCTACCCTTTGATCAAGGAAAAAAAGTTGGTGAAAGTATTCAAAAAACGAATCGTTTACTGATTGTTGATGAAGATGTATCAGGAGGTGCCTCTGGCTATTTATTGCAGCAACTCCTTGAAAAACAATCGATTTATCAATATCTTGATAGTGCACCACGAATGTTAAGTGCTAAGGATCATCGACCTGCTTATGGTAATGATGGTGATTATACCTCAAAGCCTTCAACTGACGACATTTTTGAAGCCCTATATCAAATGATGCACGAGGTTAACCCAGAAGCATATCCCAGTTTGTTTTAAGTCCAAAGCGATAACATCAACTGTTTTAGGATGGCACTACTACTGTGGTTATTTCCTTTTATTCCTTTACTTCGTAAATCAGCTTCATAGACTGATTCTAGTGCTTTGCTACATTTTTTCATCGAAAAATGGCGGGCTGCCTGTTGGTATTCTTTTATAAAATAGGGAGAAACTCCTAAAACCTTTGGGGCTTCTTGTGGATTATCCAGTGCATGGAATAACATGATGCGTTCAAAATAGCGGAATAAACTACTGATGGTAACAACCAATGGATATTGCTTTTGGTTTTCTGCTAAATAATTACAGATTTTGATCGCTTGACTAAAATTCCTCTGACCAATGGCTTTTTGCAGTTCAAAGTTATTGTAAGCTTTACTGATACCTATGTGGTATTCAATAGTAGATGGGACAATAGGTTCTCCGTCTTTTATTACCAGTTTTAGTTTTTCAAGTGCTTTTTCGATACGCTGTAAATCACTACCCAAATATTCCTGTAACAAGGCATTTGATTCTGGGGTCAATTGCAAATTCATGGCCTTGGATTGTGCACTTAACCAAGGACCTATCTGGTTGTCATACAGAGGCTTACTATCTAAAAACAACCCGTATTTTTGTGTGGCTTTGTAAAGTTTTTTCCGTTTGTCAAAAGTTTTATTTTTCCAACACAACACTAAAACTGTTGTGGGGGTGGCTTGTGAAACGTAATCAGCGAGATCATCAAGCTGCTTGTCTAGATACTGCGCTTCTTTGACTACAACCAATTGCGTTGCTCCTACCATGGGGAAACGCTTTGCTGTTTCAATAATCTGAGCTACACTACATTCTTTACCATATAAAATTGTATGATCAAAAGCAGCCGATTGTTCATCAACCAACTGCTCAGTCAAGGTTTCGACTAATTGGTCAATAAAATAAGATTCTAATCCTGATAACAGGTAAAAAGGGGCATATTTCTGATCTTTGATTTGTAGTAAGAGCTTTTGATAATCCTGCATCTTAAAAAATATCTGCAATTTTGTAGCATGGATACATTAAATTTTCCAGCATATCGATTCGACCTTAAAAATAGAGAAAATAAACCCTACATATTTGATCAAATTCGAAAAAAGTGGGTATTGTTGCAGCCAGAAGAATGGGTGCGGCAACATTGCATATCTTACCTAATTGAAAGCAAAGCGTACCCCAAAAGTATGATCAATGTTGAAAAAAAAGTATTAATCAATGGTCAGTCCAAGCGCTATGATGTGATAGTTTATCAATCCTCTGGTCGTCCTTTTTTATTAATTGAATGCAAAGCGCCTAGTATCTCTATTTCTCAGTCTAGTTTTGATCAAATTGCGCGATACAATCTTGTCTTGAATAGTCAGTATTTAATGGTAACCAATGGATTGAATCATTATTTTTGTCAGATGAATATGGCAGAACAACGTTATACATTTATCCCAGAGCTTCCACCCTATTCCAACAAGACAACATGAATATAGCGGTTGTACTTCTCAATTGGAATGGTTTAACCTATCTAAAGCAATTTCTTCCAACCACAATAGAGCATTCTAAGGCAGCTTGCGTGTATGTAATTGACAATGGTTCAACCGACGATTCGGTAGCATACCTCAAGCAGGTTAATGGTATTCAATTGATTGAGCTTGATAAAAATTATGGATTTGCAGGGGGTTATAATTTGGGCTTAAGGCAAATTGATGCTGAAATTTATTGTCTGATGAATACCGATGTAAAAGTCAATAAAGATTGGATTTCTCCCTTTTGGGAAAAATTTAATCAAAACCCCAACTTAGCCATAGCTCAGCCTCATTTATTGGATTTCAATAAACCTGACTCCTTTGAATATGCTGGAGCAGCAGGCGGATATTTAGACATGTTGGGCTACGCATTTTGCAGAGGCAGGCTATTTGAATGTACAGAAAAGGACACGGGGCAATATGACCAGACGGCAGTTGTACACTGGGCCAGTGGCGCTTGTTTTTTTATTCGTAAATCTATTTTTGATGAACTAGGAGGATTTGATCCAAGTTTTTTTGCCCATCAAGAAGAAATTGATTTGTGTTGGCGTGCTAGGAATATGGGGTATGAAATTCAATCTATAAGTCAGGTTAAAGTGTGGCACGTTGGTGGTGGAACACTAGCGCCTAGTCCGTTTAAAACATATTTGAATTATAGAAACTCACTCGCATTGCTAACCAAAAACCTCCCTTCCACTTCACTGATGCCCAAATTGCTTTTTCGACTTGTTCTGGACGGTTTGGCAGGATTTCGTTTTATTTTAAAGGGAAAATGGAGTCATACAGGTGCTATTCTCAAAGCACATTTTCATTTTTATTATCGTTTTTTCACATACTGGCGAGCACGGAAGGAAATTGGTCCAAATACCCACAACTACAATTTCTCTGTTGTTTACAGCTACTTTATTAAAAAAATCAAAAAATTTAGTGACCTCCCTTTGGATTCAAGGATAAATCTGTAATTTCGAAACGATTTAATATTTACCATGAAAAAGTACTTATCCATTTTAGCGACAGGAGCTCTCCTATTGAGCTCATGTGTTTCACAAAAAAAGTTTACGGAACTTGAACAACTCCAACAAGAGACAAAAAATGCCTTGGACAGCACCACATTGAAGTTAAATACTTGCAATGATGAGAAAAGTGCTGCAGAAGCGACCATTGCCTCTTTGCAAGAGCGTATTAGCTTTTTGAAATCTAATAACCAAGACTTAATCAACAATATCGGTAATTTGACTACCCTTTCTCAAAAAGGTGCTGAGAATCTTGAAAAGTCTTTGGAAAGCATGAAAGAAAAAGATGTGCGTATCCAATCCATGCAAGATGCAGTGACGCGTAAAGATTCTGTTACCCTAGCGCTGGTAACTAGCTTGAAGGGTGTACTTGGTAATATGAGCGATGATGATATTGAAATCAATGTTGAAAAAGGTGTGGTTTATGTCTCAATTTCTGACAAATTACTATTCAGAAGTGGTAGTTTTACAGTCACAAAAAGAGCTAAGGAAGTCCTTGGTAAAGTAGCACAGGTTGTTAATGACAAACCGGATATTGAATTTATGGTAGAAGGTCACACAGACACTGTTCCCATCAGTAAACCAGAAACGGGTATTATAGACAACTGGGACTTAAGTGTTAAAAGAGCAACTGCTGTCGTGCGAATTTTGCAAAACGATTTCAATGTTTCTCCTGAACGAATGACCGCTGCAGGACGCAGTCAATACATACCTCTGTATGATAACAATACAGCTCAAAACCGAGCTAAAAATAGAAGAACCCGTATTGTTGTTCTTCCGAAGCTAGATCAATTTTACGATTTGATCAGCCAAGGCATGGGCGGAAATTAATCGCCACAGAAAAATATAAACGCCCTTCGGGGCGTTTTTTTTATAGTACTGTTATAGAACCTTTTCCTTCACGAATTACCACAGGTGCCGAAGTGGACAAATCAACTATTGTGGAGGGCTGATTTCCACCATAGCCTGTTTCAACCATTAGATCAATCTGGTCACACCAGAGTTCATAAATAGCATTTGGATCTGTTTCATAGTCTACCAATTTGTCTTCATGGTGAATGGAAGTAGTAATCAATGGAATTGATAATTTTTCCAAAAGCACATTGACAAAAGGTGAATCAATTATCCGCACGCCGATACGTTTTCTCTTATCGAAGGGTTTTGGGAGTTTTTTGACGGCCTGTAGTAAAAAAGTATATGGTCCTGGTAAACAACGATTGAGGAGTTTAAAAGTCGGCGTGTCAAAAGGTTTTACATAGGCTGATAAGTCGCTGATATTAGGGAAAATAAAGCTAAATCTTGCTTTTTCTATTTTAAGTCCTTTGAGCTGTGCCAATCGACTTACTGCTTTGGATTGATTGGCCAGACAACCCATAGCATAAACAGTGTCTGTTGGATAAATAATGATGCCGCCATTTTCCAATACTGATACGACTTGGTCTACCTGCCTGAGATTGATGTCATCTGAACGCAAGGAAATAAGGGGAACCATCTAAGATAGAATTTGAAGCTTAGCAAATCGCAACAGTAAATTTTTATTTCCATGCGGTTTTTGAAAAGCAATGATAGCCTTTTTGTCAATGCCGTTACCTTCCAGAGCCGTAACGGTTCCATGGCCAAAGCGACTGTGAGATACACGCATACCAACTTCCAAATTTAAAATTTCTGATGTTGGGGCTGCATTTGATTGTGAGGCACTAATTTTACGTAATTTACCTAATTGAGCCGCTGTTGGTTGGGTATTGAGTTTAATATCTTTAGGAATTGACTTAACAGCTTTTTGGGGTCGAACCGGATCACCAAAAATGGAAGTATCCAGGAGTGGCTTAAAAGCGTATGTATCTTCTGGAATATCTTTTTCAATAAACTGTTCATCAATTTCCTCTATAAATCGACTGGGTTCGGCATCGATTAATTTTCCCCAACGGTATCGAGAAAGGGTGTAAGTCAAAAATGCCCGCTCTTCGGCACGCGTTAGCGCTACATAAAACAATCGTCGCTCCTCCTCCAATTCGCTACGCGTGTTCATACTCATGGCGGAGGGAAATAAATCTTCTTCCATTCCTACGATATACACAAAAGGAAACTCTAATCCTTTGGCCAAGTGTATTGTCATCAATGCCACTCGATCACTGTCAGCTTCGTTGTCTTTGTCAAAATCTGTAGCAAGAGCCACGTCTTCCAAAAATTCGGTCAAATCGCCCTTAGCGTCGGCCAACTCTCTTTGTCCTTCCGTAAAATCGCGAATCCCGTTCAACAGTTCTTCTATATTTTCTATCCGAGCAACCCCCTCAGGAGTCCCATCTTTTTTTAGCTCATTGACTAAACCAGCTTTTTTGGTGACCAAATCTGCTATTTCAAAAGCATTTAGCTTTTCATTTTCTATTTGGAATGCTTCAATGAGTCGAACGAAATTGGTCAGTTTGGTAAGTGTTCCAGCGTTAACTGGCAACTGATATGTGGTTGCCTTTTGCAGTAATTCAAAAATAGAAACATTGTGTTGCTTGGCGCCCACCAAAAGTTTGTCAATTGTTGTTTGGCCAATACCGCGTGCGGGATAATTGATAATTCTCTTTAGACTTTCCTCGTCTTTCGGATTTATAATAACTCGTAAATAAGCCAATACATCTTTGATTTCTTTGCGTTGATAAAAGGAAAGTCCCCCGTAAATCCGATAGGGGATATCTCTTTTACGCAAAGCGTCTTCCATGGCTCGCGATTGGGCATTGGTGCGATAAAGAATGGCAAAATCTGCATTGTTACGTTGCTCTTGCATTTTGATGTCAAAAATAGATGCGGCTACGGCTCGACCTTCCTCGGCATCGGTAGGCAGTCGTTGCACTTTAATTTTTGGCCCCTGAGTATTCGACGTCCAAACCTCTTTGTCAATTTTATTTTGATTGTGGGCAATGATGGAATTGGCCGCCTGAACAATGGTTTTTGTAGAGCGGTAGTTTTGCTCAAGTCGGTAAAGAGCTACTTCCTCATAATCTTTTTGAAAATTGAGAATATTATTGATGTTGGCTCCCCTGAAAGCATAAATGCTTTGCGCATCATCCCCGACAACACAGATATTTTGGAATTTGTCGGATAAGGCTCTGACAATTAAATACTGAGAATGGTTTGTATCTTGGTATTCGTCAACCATGATATAACGAAAGCGGTCTTGGTATTTTGCCAAAACATCAGGAAAACGATTGAGTAATTCGTTGGTTCGCAACAGTAAGTCATCAAAGTCCATAGCACCAGCTTTGAAACAACGCTCCACATACTCATGGTAAATTTCACCCATCTTTGGGCGCCTAGCTTGCGTATCTGATTCAATTAGCTCAGGATTTTTGAAGTAAGCATTGACTGTGATTAAGCTATTTTTGAAAGAAGAAATCCGATTGCGAACTTGTTTGTATTTGTAAACGTCTTTGTCGAGACCCATTTCCTTGATAATAGAGGCGATTAGTCTATCGGAATCTTGGGTGTCGTAGATAGTGAAATTACTAGGAAATCCGAGTTTATCGGCTTCTGCGCGCAACAAACGAGCAAACACAGAGTGAAAGGTGCCCATCCAAAGATTCTTGGCTTCACTTTCACCAACCAACTCTGCGATTCGATTTTTCATTTCGCGTGCCGCCTTATTCGTAAATGTGAGCGATAAAATGGAAAAAGAATCCACCCCTTGTTGCATCAAATAGGCAATTCGATAAGTCAAAACACGCGTTTTACCTGACCCTGCTCCTGCAATTACCATCAACGGACCATCCTTGTGAAGTACCGGTTTGAGTTGGGCTTCATTCAGTTCTTCGAGATAGTTGTTCTCTAGCTTCATGGGATAAAAGTAAGGTATAATTAATCTGAACTGAACTCCCCTTTGTTTTAATTATAAACATCTTATATTTAGCTTTCGAATTCAGTAAGTATGAAATATATAGTAGCCCTATTATTCATTGGAGGTAGTTTGACAATGAATGCACAAATTCCGGATAAAGCCTATCAAAAAATTGAATCCAAAGTGATTGAATGGCGTCATGACATCCATCAGCACCCAGAATTATCCAATCGAGAATTTAGAACGGCCAAGAAAGTAGCCGAACACTTACAATCTCTAGGTTTGGAGGTAGAAACTGGTGTAGCACACACAGGTGTTATTGGGCTGCTCAAAGGGAAAAAACCAGGGAAAGTTGTTGCTTTAAGAGCAGATATGGATGCACTACCAGTTGAAGAACGAAATGACCTCCCGTACCGTTCAAAAGAAACAGGTGAGTTTATGGGCAAAACAGTACCTGTTATGCATGCTTGTGGGCATGATACACACGTAGCAATTTTGATGGGTGTCGCAGAAGTGTTGTCTCAGAACAATGATTTTGCGGGATCGGTCAAGTTTATCTTCCAACCTGCTGAAGAAGGCCCTCCTCCTGGAGAAACGGGAGCAGCAAAGATGATGGTTGAACAAGGGGTACTCAAAAATCCTGACGTGGATGCCATATTTGGTTTGCATATCAGTTCAGGAACACCCGTTGGGCAAATCAATTACAAACCTGGAGGTACGATGGCCGCTTCCCAACGATTTGTAATTCAAATCAAAGGAAAACAAGCCCATGGGTCAACACCCTGGCAGTCTATCG
Source organism: Flavobacteriales bacterium (assembly GCA_011524905.1). GTDB lineage: Bacteria > Bacteroidota > Bacteroidia > Flavobacteriales > Flavobacteriaceae > UBA11891. The sequence goes on along the minus strand of WTJI01000041.1, from coordinate 54,968 downwards.
ATCCCATTGTTGTCGCTGCACAAATCGTCGATGGACTCCAAACCCTCGTTAGTCGAAATTCTGAATTGACCAAAGAAGCCGCTGTTGTCTCGGTAGGTTCTATCCATGGCGGCGTTCGATTTAATATTATACCCGAAGATGTTGAAATGATCGGAACCATTCGCACTCTTGACCCTGATATGAAAGAGGTTATCCGTGAGCGGATGAAAGTGTTAGTTCCTTCAATAGCCGAAGCTTATGGTGCTAAAGCAACAGTAGACATTCAAGATGGTACTGCCATAACATATAATGACAAAGCATTGACAAAACAAATGCTACCAACGCTTGTAAAAGTAGCTGGAAAAGAAAATGTCAATCTTATCAATGCCATTACCGGAGCTGAAGACTTTTCTTACTATCAACAAGAAGTACCTGGTTTGTTTTTCTTCTTAGGTGGTACACCCTTGGACATGGATCCCAAACTAGCACCTTCACATCACACACCAGATTTTTTTGTCGATGATAGTGGCATGTTACTAGGAGTGAAAGCCCTTTCTCAATTGACTTTAGACTATTTGGCTAAATAAATTTAAATATCCTTGTCAACTTGGCCCGCAGCAAATTCATAACCCTCTTGCCACCAAGATTTCATTTGCTTGGTTTCAAATACTAGAGAATTTGTTGTCAAGACTCTGGGTGTAAAGAACAGGCGCAATTGACAGTCATTTTCCCGTGCCTTAAGCCGACCGATTTCAACATTTTGATTTTCAATTTGTTCGGCCATAAATTCGAAAGTGGTTGTTAGGGCATCGAAAGCATTGCGGGATCGCAATCGATTGCTTTGCTGTTTTTCAGTTGTTAATACAATAGCATCAATATGCTTTGCTCCTTGGCGGATAGCTTCTTCTATGGCAACTACACAGCCAAGTCCGCCATCTGCATATTCATACTTGTTTTTGACCGTTAAGCTCATAAAGGGTACATAGTTGCATGAAATCCAAATCCAATCTAAAAAGTCATCATAACTACAATTCTTGAGATGTTTAAATTCGGTTCGATTAAGCGTTAAGTTAGAAACGCTAACCACAACCTCAGGTCCTTCACTTTTTAGGGCGTTAAAATAAGTCAGAGGTAATTCCTTGGCAATCAGTCGACGAAGAGCCCTACTGTCTCCAAAAGTTTTCTTACCGCGTAAGAAGTTTTTTAAAATATTGAGGTGGTGAATTTTGATTTTCTTAATGCCTTTTCGCTCATAGATATAAAACGGATTGTTGTCAAAAATCTGCTTTTGATTTACATGTGTAAAAACTTGCTGGATTTCGTCTATTCGCCCCAGTGCTAAATGAGAAACCAATAAACTACCTGTGGAAGTTCCTAGAAAAAGATTGTACGGACTGGTAGCGTTTTCTAAGAGAAATTGGGCAATTCCTCCTGCAAAAGCACCTTTTGCGCCTCCACCAGAAATAACTAATGCGCGTTTCATTTCATTGGTTTGGGTACCTAAATATAGGGCAAAAAAATTATCTTGCCCTTGTGAATAAATTAGATACTGGTATTGAATATCTCAAAGGTATTGGCCCCAACAGGGCACAACTCTTGCGTGAGGAATTGGGCATTCGTACCTATCACGACTTACTACACTTTTTCCCGAATCGCTATGTTGATAGAAGCCAGTTTCATTCCCTTGGACAGTTGGCCCGTAATAGTGCAGAAATTCAAATTAAAGGTAGGTTAATACAGATTAAAAATATTCCCCAAAAGCGCGGCAGCCGCTTGGTAGCGATCTTGGAAGATCAACAAGGACAGATAGAATTGGTTTGGTTTCGAGGACAACAGTGGATACAAGACCAATTGCGTTTAGAAACAGATTATGTGGCTTTTGGTCGATTAAACTGGTATGGTAATAAGGTGAGTATGCCCCACCCCGAGCTGACACCCATGAGCCATTTTGAAAAAAATGCTTTTCTAGGCCTCCACCCCATCTATCCATCTACAGAAAAATTGCTGCAACGAGGGGTCAGCCAAAAAGTAATCAAACAAGCGCAACATCAGTTGTTTCAAACCCTTACTGGAAAATTTTCTGAAAGTCTCCCCAAGATATTGATTCAAAAGCAACAGTTGATTGATAAAAACAGTGCTTATCGATATATTCACTTCCCTGAAAACCACCAACAACTCAGTGCCGCTCAATATCGACTAAAATTTGAGGAGTTGTTTTTTATTCAAATGCAACTGCTGCAAAAAAAAATAATGCGTAAGCAACAAATAAAAGGCTATCCTTTCCAAAAAGTGGGGGCTGTTTTCAATCAGTTTTACAAGAATGCGCTCCCCTTCAGCTTGACCGATGCGCAAAAGAGAGTCCTTAAAGAAATACGGAAAGATCTGGGGACAGGTATTCAAATGAATCGATTGCTACAAGGCGATGTAGGTTCTGGGAAAACAATTATCGCATTGATGAGCATGCTGATTGGGGTAGATAATGGTTTTCAGGCTTGTTTGATGGCGCCTACAGAAATATTAGCACAGCAACATTTCAATAGCCTCCAGGAATTCCTTAAAAATACAACCGTTCGTATTGCATTGCTGACAGGTTCAACAAAAAAATCAGAACGCATTCTCCTTCACGAAGCGCTAGAAAATGGAAGCTTAGATCTTTTAGTAGGCACTCATGCTTTGCTAGAAGACAAGGTGCAATTTGCCAACCTAGGATTGGCTATTATAGATGAGCAACATCGATTTGGAGTAGCACAGCGAGCCAAATTATGGCGTAAAAATAAGCTGCCACCCCACATTTTAGTTATGACCGCAACCCCAATCCCAAGAACATTGGCAATGAGTCTTTATGGTGATCTGGATATTTCTGTAATAGACAGCCTTCCTCCAGGGCGTAAACCCATTAAAACAGTTTGGCGAAGAGACAGTAACCGTCTTCAGGTATTTCAATTTATTAAAGAAGAAATACAAAAAGGGCGACAAGTGTATGTTGTTTATCCGCTCATTGAGGAATCTGAAAAAATGGATTACAAGGATCTGATGGACGGTTATGCGAGTTTACAGCGTTCATTTCCGAGACCAAACTACCAAATAAGTATTGTACATGGTCGCATGAAACCCGATGCCAAGGAGTACGAGATGCAGCGTTTTCTAAAAAATCAAACGCAAATTATGATTGCTACTACAGTTATTGAAGTTGGTGTTAACGTTCCCAATGCCTCTGTGATGGTGATTGAAAGTGCAGAACGATTTGGTTTGTCACAATTGCACCAACTTCGTGGACGAGTTGGGCGAGGCAATACGCAAAGTTATTGTATCTTAATGAGTGGCGATAAATTATCGGAAGATAGTCGTACCCGTTTGGATACCATGGTTCGCACCAACGATGGCTTTGAAATCGCAGAAGTAGATCTGAAACTCCGGGGACCAGGTGATTTAATGGGCACACAGCAAAGTGGTGTTTTACAACTTCATATTGCCAATTTGGTTAAAGACCAAGATCTTTTGCAACAAGCCCGAACCTGGGCTCAAAATATTTTAAGTGCTGACCCTAATTTGCAACAAAATGACCATCAAGGACTCAAAACAGCCCTACAAGGCCTAACACAAAACAAAGCCATTTGGAATTTCATTAGTTAAACAAAAAAATCACATTAGATTTTTTGTAAATAATTGATATTCAATGTTAAATAATTTTTGAAGCTGTTAAAAATTACCCCAACAAAACAGGTGCTAGAACCATAGCAATTCCAAATGCTGGCAGTCTAATATTCATTTCATGAATCCCATAACTACTAGGCTATACAATTTAATGGAAAGTGAAAGGATCAGAACCTACCAAACCCCAGCAAATTCAATTGATAATTTACTTTTTTCTATTTCCTTTAAATAGTCAATTCCTAGCCCAGTTGCTTTATATTTGCAATCTGATAATCGACCTTTTGGTTTTTAATTACATGCGATTTGAAAATATCACACAACTGGCTTCAACAGTTTTTAAAAGTTGATTTGAGCATTGATAAAATAGCAGAAATGCTAACAGATTTAGGCTTGGAAGTAGAGGGTACAAGTCATTTTTCCTCAATCCCTGGCGGTTTATCTGGCGTTGTTGTAGGAGAAGTCCTGAGCTGTTCACCACATCCAAATGCGGACCGACTTAAGGTGACCACAGTAGATATTGGCACTGATGAGCCTTTGCCTATTGTTTGTGGCGCACCCAATGTAGCCGCGGGTCAAAAAGTTCCTGTAGCAACCGTAGGCACTACTCTTTATGATTCACAAGGGGATAGTTTTGTGATTAAAAAAAGTAAAATTCGTGGGGAAGTCAGTCAAGGAATGATCTGTGCTGAAGATGAACTGAGCTTGGGGACGAGTCATGATGGGATTATGGTCCTAGATGCCGCCCTTCAGCCAGGTACGCCCTGCAGTACAGTTTTTTCTGTAGAGACTGATACGGTTTTTGAGATTGGATTGACGCCCAATCGTGCTGATGCGATGAGCCATTTGGGTGTCGCTAGAGACTTGCGGGCGGCGTGTGTGCTCCATGATATCAAAACCGAATGGAATACCCCTGAAATCAGTTCTTTCAGTATTGATCAAAATACCCATCCAATAACGATCGAGGTAAAGGACACAGACAAATGTCCTAGCTATCTGGGTCTAATGATTCGAAACGTCACCATTGCTCCCTCCCCTGCTTGGCTACAAAATCGCCTCAAAGCACTTGGATTGACCCCAAAAAATAATGTTGTGGATATCACTAATTATGTTTTACATGACCTGGGGCAACCACTACATGCCTTTGACGCAGGAAAAATCCAAGATAAAGTTGTTGTACAATGCTTACCCCAAGACACTCCTTTTGTAACGCTTGACGGGGAAAATAGAAAACTCAATGCTGAGGACTTGATGATTTGTGATGGGGATACGCCGCTTTGTATTGCTGGTGTATTTGGTGGCCTTCACTCTGGGGTAACGGATAACACACAGCATATATTTTTAGAAAGTGCTTATTTCAATCCCGTCAGTATTCGTAAAACTGCGAAACGCCATGGTTTAAATACCGATGCCTCTTTTCGTTTTGAAAGAGGGATTGACCCAAATATCACAGCATACGCCTTAAAACGTGCTGGACTTTTAATCAAAGAATTGGCTGGGGGTTCCATCAGTAGTGAACTCATTGAAGTATCAGAACCCGCACCAGAACCACTTAAAGTTTTTGTTAATTTTGATCAGCTTAATAGTACTGTTGGTCAGGAAATTCCAAAAGAAAAATTAACAATAATATTAAATGCTTTAGAGATGACCCTAGACTCTGTATCAGAAGCAGGAATTGGTTTGTCTATACCGCCTTACAGAGTAGACGTCACTCGCCCTTCTGATGTTATCGAGGAAATCCTGAGGGTTTATGGCTACAATAACATTACAGCTACGCCAGCTCTTCAAATGCCCTTCCCACAGCATGAAGAAAGAAGCCCGCATCGCATCGGTGAGGAAATAGCGAAAATTTTAGTCGGCTTTGGCTATCAGGAAATTATGAATAATTCGCTGACTTCTCCTGCCTACCAACAATTGGATTCCAGCTTAAAGGAGCTACAAGGAGTTCATCTCATTAATCCTTTAGGTCAAGAATTGTCCCAACTAAGGAGTAGTTTACTGTTTTCTTGTCTAGAAAGTGTTGGTTTTAACCTGAATCGCCAAGCCAAAACCCTTAAACTTTTTGAAATGGGCAAGGTATATCGTCACGATAATCAAGGCTACAAGGAAAGCAAGATTCTGTCTCTGGTACTTGTAGGCAAACCTTATGCTGAAAATTGGAACAGCCAATCTGGGCCGAGTACTTTCTCCTACGCCAAAGGTACTGTGGAAAGCTTACTATTGAGGTTGGGTATCTCAATATCGGACTGTAACACCTCAGATCATCCAACATTTTCCGAAGGCATTTGTTGGACAACATCGGATAATGAATGGGCCAGACTAGGCATTATCAAAAAGGAAATATGTGAAGCTTTTTCAATTGAAAAGTCCGTGTATTACATAGAAATGAACTTGGATTTACTTATTGACCAAGCAAATAGAAAAACCGTTTCATTGGAGGATATTCCTAAATACCCAAGTATGCGTCGGGATTTTGCGTTGTTGGTTGATAAAGAGGTGTCATTTAAGACCATCGAAAATCTGGCTTACAAAACAGAACGAAAACTTTTGCGAAAAGTAGGATTATTTGATGTGTACGAAGGAAAAAATTTAGCAGCCAATCAAAAGTCCTACGGAGTCAGTTTTGAATTTCAAGATGCGAAACGAACAATGACAGATAAACAGGTAGATAAAATAATGAAAAAACTTGAGCAGCAGTTCGCTCAAGAATTGCAAGCGACCTTACGCTAGCTTATTTTTTGTTTGATGAGATTTGTGTTTCAGAGAAGATTGCCTAAATTTACTCTGAAAATGGAAATGATTATGAAGCTGAATCCTCTTACCCCTACCAATCTCGAATCTGTATTAAAAGAAAGCGTGTTAGCCAACCGACAAGCAGAGATATTTATTGCAAATATTCAAGATTGGTTACAAACCGCCACCCACGATACAACTAATCATTTTCATTTCGATCTTCTTGAAACTGATAAAATATATCACCTCGAAGAAATTAAAGAAGTATGTATCGATTACCGTTTGCGATTTTTGGATGTAAAGTACTTCAAAGGCACCATTCCACAGGCTGCTAAAGACAAGATTGCTGACCTTGAAAATGCGCATCAAACATCAATCGATGGCTTCAAAATCATGGCGCCCTCTGTGATGTTCCGTTTGGCTAAAACAGACGATCCCTTACTATTTGCACCGCTGGGTAATGATTATTTTTATTTGATCCATAAATGGGGGAAAGATTTACACCCCCTACGAAAACTTCGCATGCTTCCATTTCGCAATATTTGGAATTTGCTATTGTTCTTATTGATCATTAGTTATGGGCTAACAGTGATTACACCGATGGGGCTTTTTACTAAAAATGCGGATGCTACTGCTTTTTGGATGTTGTATTTTTTTATGTTCAAAGCCGTTGCCTCTGTAGTCTTATTTTGCGGGATTGCTTTAGGAAAAAATTTCAATCCTGCTATTTGGAACAGCAAATACAACAAATCCTAAGTTATTGATGAGTCAGACTTTTGTACGAATACTTACAGCTTCCTCTGTAGAAGTTTTGGCTCTTAAAAATGCTTTACAAGCTGAAAATATAATCCCAGTAATCAAAGACGAATCTCATTCGGCTCGCCTAGCTGGATTTGGTTTTTCACATGACCAGCAGCAAGTCTTTGTACACCAGGACGAATTGGACAAAGCCAATCGAATTTTAAAAACCCTATACGAACAGGGCGTATAGTTTTTTGTTTTCTAAACATTTTATATTTTTCCTGGAAACTTTGTGCATTTTTTTGCCACAGAACAACTGGAACCAAACTATGGAAGCAAACTTCGCCACTCTCGATTATGTCATATTTGCCTTATATGCCCTTTTAATTCTATCTGTAGGCTTATGGGTCTCTCGAAACAAAAAAGGGAGTAATAAAAGTGCAGAAGATTATTTTTTGGCAAGTAAGTCATTGCCATGGTGGGCGATAGGTGCTTCATTGATTGCAGCAAATATCTCCGCAGAACAATTTATCGGGATGTCAGGGTCTGGTTTTGCTGGGGGCTTGGCTATTGCTACCTATGAATGGATGGCTGCTTTAACATTAATTGTCGTAGGGAAGTTTTTTTTGCCCATATTCATAGAAAAAGAGCTTTACACCATTCCAGAGTTTGTGGAAAAAAGATTTTCAAGCCAACTCAAAACCATACTAGCGGTTTTTTGGATAGGACTGTATGTTTTTGTCAATTTAGCATCAGTACTCTATTTGGGGGGCTTGGCCCTACAGACAATTTTAGGTATTGAGTTGATGACTGGTGTGATTGGCTTGGCGCTATTTGCAGCCGCCTATTCACTCTATGGTGGGCTTTCTGCCGTGGCATGGACAGATATTATCCAAGTGGTTGTTTTGGTGCTGGGCGGTTTGATCACCACCTATCTTGCCTTAGATACTGTTTCTGGGGGAACAGGTTTTTTTAATGGTTTGCAAACCGTTTACCAAACCGTTCCAGAACGATTTGATATGATTTTAGAGAAAAACAACCCAGAATTTATGAATCTGCCAGGTATCGGCGTCCTTATTGGTGGAATGTGGATTGCTAATTTATATTATTGGGGATTCAATCAATATATAATTCAACGCACTCTGGCGGCAAAATCTTTGGCAGAATCACAAAAAGGGATATTGTTTGCTGCAGGGCTTAAAATGATTATTCCTTTGATTGTAGTAATTCCTGGGATTGCTGCGTATGTGATTGTCAACGATCCAAATCTATTGGGAAGTTTGGGTGAAGCAGGTTTACAGAACATGCCCACAGCTGGTAACTCAGACAAAGCTTTTCCCTGGCTGATGCAATTTCTCCCTTCGGGTCTTAAGGGTGTGGCTGTCGCGGCTTTGGCAGCTGCTATTGTTTCTTCACTAGCTTCTATGCTCAATTCAACCGCTACTATCTTTACGATGGATATATATAAGGCGTTGATTCGACCCAAAGCCAGTGAAAGTCAAACGGTGAATACTGGGCGCATTTCTGCCCTTATTGCCCTAATTATTGCTACTATCATGGCCCCATTGTTAGGAGGTATTGATCAAGCATTTCAATTTATTCAAGAATACACGGGGGTTGTCAGTCCTGGGATATTAGCCGTATTTGTGCTGGGATTATTTTGGAAAAAAACATCAAACAAAGGGGCAATATGGGGAGCACTAGCCTCTATTCCTATTGCTATGTTCTTTAAAATTGGTCCCAAGGGCTGGTTAGCTGATACCGCTGTAGCGAATTTCTTTCCTTCCCTGCCTTTTTTAGATCAAATGGGACTGACCGCCATTTTGTCAATGATTGTGATCATATCTGTAAGCCTGCGTAGCAACCCCAAAACTGATGATCCAAAAGGCATACCGATTTCACCTAATTTGTTTGATACACCTGCCGTATACAATATCGGAGCCTTTGCGCTAATGCTTGTTTTAGTGGCTTTATATAGCATTTTTTGGTAGACTATTTCACAGTCATATCTTATATGATTCAGTCTATTTGTTGTAATTTACTACTCATTCGTACTGCATGAAAAAGACTGGAATCTTACTGTTGACCATTTTGCTGGCTTTTGTAGCCTATACCTTATTGTCAACTGGTTTCTTTAGAAAGATCACTTCTTCGAATAACCGAGCCATAGTTGCAAAGATTCCCTTAAGAGGTGCAGAGGATATTGTAATCAGCCCCGATGAAACGTTTGCCCTTATCTCTGCAACGGACAGAGGGACCTACCCACCTCAGAAAATGGCGCAAGGGGGGTTGTATTATTTGAGTCTTAAGGATACTGCCTATACCCCTATACGACTTACCTCAAGCCTTGATTTTGACTTTGCTCCGCATGGCATCGATCTACTCCCACTAAATGATAGTACCTATCAAATTCTGGCGATTAATCATATTGGTAAACAGCATAGCATTGAAAAATTCATTCTAAGCCAACAAAAACTAACACATGTAGCATCACTTCGGCATTCTACTATGGTCCAACCCAATGATCTGGTGCAAATCAGTGCCAATGCATTTTATTTCACCAATGATCACGGTTATACTGCGGGTACTATGAAACTAATTGAAGAATATAGTGGCTTGGCACTCTCCAATGTGATTTATGCAGACGAAACATCATATCGAGAAGTGGCTTCAGGAATTGCCTATGCCAACGGAATTGCCTTTGATCGACAACGAAAGTTGGTTTTTGTCGCATCCCCAAGGCACTTTAGTGTTACAGTCTATCAATATCAACAGGGCGGCGATCTTATACCAATAGAAGATGTTGATTGTGGAACAGGTGTCGACAATCTAACACTTGATAAGCAGGGAAAAATATGGATTGGGGCACACCCCAATTTGTTGCGATTTTCAGCCTATGCCCAAGGGAAATACAAAACAGCTCCATCTGAAATTATCACCTTGGATTATCGAGAAAAAGGAAATTATAAAGTGGAAAGCATTTGGGTAGACACAGGGAATAATATGTCTGGATCAACCGTAGCAATCCCTTTCTCTGGTGGTATTCTGACTGGAAATGTCATGGATAATCATTTTTTAATTTTAGAAGAGTAATCATGTAAACGCTTTGAAAAAAATCAGGATGAACATTAAATCTTGTTGCTTTAATGTACCATAATCAAATTGTATGAATGTGGCATTCAAGAAAACAAGCAGTTTAATCAAAATTAAAGCCAAACGATAAACTTAAATGCGCTTCTATTTTAACACAAATGATAGATAATGCTGTAAAACTACTTCTGGTGCTTCAATTTGTGGGTAATGACCAATATCTTCTAAAGTCACTACATTGGGTTGAGGAATCAATTCGCAATACCGATCTACCATGTGTGCCCCAGAAATAGGATCTGCAACACCATTGATCAATTGTATGGGAATAAGAGTCTGCTGAAGGGCACCCACCCATCGACTTCGGTATTTTTTTCGTTGTTGCATATAACGAATAAGCAAATGAAAAACACGTTTACCTTGGTTGTGAGTCATTAGTGTCCAGAAATCTGTAATATTCTTCCTTGTAGGCTGTGTGTTAGATCCGAATATCCCTTCCAGGTTTTGCTGCAATTTTTTCTTTGTAAATAATTTTGCAACCAGCCACCCTATTGGACTCATCAGTACTTTTTGCACCAATAGGGGGTGGTGGGTTTCAGGGAACAATCCGCCGTTAAGTAAACAAAGAGAAAGGAGCTTGGGGGCATTGTTTTTTTTAATCTTGACTCCTTTGTTGGCTCTTGCTAATATTTCTTGTGCCACAGTGTCTCCGTAATCATGCGCCAGAAGATGGTAGGAAACAACCTTCTGATCTGATAAAAAAGCTATTACTATATCTGCCTGTTGGTGTATTAGATAGTTTTGCTTTGGTTTATCTGAAAAGCCAAAACCCAATAAGTCCAAAGTAAATACTGTAAAATGTTTTTGTAAGGGTTGCCAAATAAGATGCCAGTCCCAAGAAGCCGTGGGAAAACCGTGAAGCAAAAGAAGTGCAGGCCCCTGCCCTGCTTTCTTATAAAATATACGGTGCTTGCCGTATGTAAAAAAATCTCCGGTGCTTTGCCATGCTTTTAAAGTCATCATTCGAATATATAAAACCCAACGACAAAAAGCTTAAAAATTTAGGCATACATGGTGGAGCGCAACTCTTTAATCTTTGGGTCAGACATGTATTCGTCAAAAGTACTGTATCGGTCTATGACTCCCTTAGGTGTCAATTCTAAAATTCTATTTCCTACAGTTTGAGCAAAGGCATGATCATGAGTAGTGCAAAGGACGCTACCTTTAAAATTTTTCAAAGCATTGTTAAAGGCAGTAATAGATTCTAAATCTAAGTGATTGGTTGGTTCATCTAAGAGCAACACATTCGCACGTGCCATCATCATTCTAGACAGCATACAGCGCACTTTTTCTCCACCAGAAAGCACATTGGATTCCTTTAGTGCTTCTTCACCACTGAAAAGCATCTTCCCTAAAAAACCACGGATAAATACTTCTTCTCGCTCCTCTTCAGTTTGAGCGTATTGTCGAAGCCAATCAACCAGTGACATTTTATTATCAAAAAATGCACTATTGTCCAAGGGTAGATAGGATTGAGTGGTGGTCACACCCCATTCAAATTGGCCAGAATCGGCCTGAATATTATGGTTAATGATCTCATAAAAAGCTGAAACAGCTCGAGCGTCTTTAGAATAGACTATCGTTTTGTCACCTTTGGCCATATTGAAATGTACTTTATCAAATAACACTTCACCGTCAAGACTGTAAGCCAGGTTTTCTATGTTTAAAATTTGGTCACCAGCCTCTCTTTCCTGTTCAAATATGATAGCAGGATATCTTCGGCTAGAAGGACGAATTTCTTCAATATTTAGCTTTTCAATCATCTTTTTGCGCGATGTAGCTTGCTTAGATTTGGCAACATTAGCCGAAAAACGTGAAATAAATTCTTGTAATTCTTTTTTCTTTTCTTCAGCTTTTTTGTTTTGCTGTGCTCTTTGTCTTGCAGCCAGTTGGCTGGATTCATACCAAAAAGTATAGTTCCCCGAATAGTGGTTGATTTTACCAAAATCGATGTCAGATATGTGCGTACATACAGCATCTAAGAAATGTCGATCGTGAGATACAACAATCACAGTATTGTCATAATGTGCTAAAAAATTCTCCAGCCAAAGTATCGTTTCATAATCCAAATCGTTGGTGGGCTCATCCATTATCAATACATCGGGATTCCCGAAAAGAGATTGGGCGAGCAAAACGCGCACTTTTTGTTTACCGTCCAAGTCTTTCATTTCCGTGTAATGCAAATGCTCTGGTATATCTAGATTTGACAACAAGGCCGCTGCATCGGAGTCGGCATTCCAACCGTTCATTTCTTCAAAAATGATTTGTAATTCTCCTACTCGGTCGCCATCTGCATCTGAAAAATCTTCCTTTGCATAAATGGTATCCATTTCGTTTTTCACGGCAAATAATTCTTTATTTCCACGCAAAACGGTCTCTAAGACAGGATATGCGTCATAGGCATTGTGATTTTGTTCTAATACGGACAGTCGTTTACCTGGTTCTAAATGTACTGAGCCAGAATTGGCTTCTTGCTTTCCAGCAATAATTTTAAGAAAGGTGGATTTTCCTGCACCATTGGCTCCAATTATACCATAGCAGTTGCCAGGAGCAAAAGTAACGTTGACTTCATCAAACAAAACCCTTTTCCCAAATTGAACTGACAGATTGTTTACACTTAGCATGATAAAATTTTAAAGCGCAAAAATACCAAAAAGCATTGGCTTATTCTTTCTTTTTTAACAGCGGTTTAACGCCAAAGTATTTACTTCTTACAGTACATTTGAAAGATGAGAATAAGATTCATTATCGTATTTGCTTTGCTTGCGTTGATTGGCTGCCAGCCTGACGAAAAACAAAAAGTTTTCTTTGGTGGGCAGATAGTCAATCCATCGGCCTCATCGGTCCGTTTGTATTTTGGAAACCGAGTTCTCGATACTTTTTTATTAAACAACAACACACGTTTTTATCGCAATTATGATTCACTACTCCCTGGCATTTACAAATTAGAACACATTCCTGATTTCACCTCAGTATTATTAGAACCTGGTGACAGCATGTGGGTTAGAATAAATGCTGCTGATTTTCAAAAATCAATATATTTTTCGGGTCGTGGAGCCAGCAAGAATAATTTTTTAACTGATATCGATGATGCTTTGGGTAAGGAAACTAAATTTATTGCCTCACAATATGCTGCAAAACCAACTCTTTTTAAGCAACAAATTGATTCTTTGTTGCGCGAAAAGAAAATGCGTTGGATACAGATGGATTCTTTGAATTCGCTGAGTCCCTACGCACAAAAACTAACCCAATCTGCCTACGTTTACTCCTACGCTGGTATTCGCGAACGTTATGCCTTATTAAGAGGATCAAACTGGGACTCCATACAAACAAAAGATTTTTTTGGCTATAGAAAATATCTAAACTATGGCGAAAACGATTTGGCTTTCTTCGAGCCATATATTTCTTATTTAATTAATTTTTTAAATAAAGAGGCGTTACCAAAAAATGGCAACTTTATGGAAGCCAGACAAAACACAGACTTCAATATGAAGCGTCTCAAGCTTATCGATAAGTACATTAAGGGAAATAGAGTTCGAAATAATTTAGCACGAGCAGTAGCCTATGAAGAAATGCTCAATTTCGAAAACCATCAAAATCATGACAATTTTTTAAATGCCTATTTTAAAATCAATAGCTCCCCATCATATGCCGAAGAAATTACGGCCTTGCACAAGGATATCAAGCAAATGGAGGTGGGAAAAGCGCTCCCTACTGTTTTGCTACAAAACACCCAACTCGATCTGATATCAAGTGATACAATCGCCACCCGCCCCACCGTGCTCTATTTTTGGTCGCAAACCCAAATGAGTCGTTACAAGACTACTTTGGAGCGCGTGCAACAGCTCCAAAAAAAACACCCCGAATACCGTTTTATTGGTATTTCTATACAACCCCTAAACCCAATTGCTCTGGAAGTGTATAAAATGATGGCTTTAGATCCAAAAGATCAATATGCCATTGCTGATTTTGGTGCTGCAAGTAAAAAATGGGTCATTACACTTTTGAATAAAACCATCATTTTGGACAGTCAGGGCAAAATAAAAAATGGTTTTGCTAATCTAATATCGGCTGACTTTGAAAAGAGCCTTTAGTTTCCTTTTTTATGATCTGCCAAAAACTGCGCCAAACCCTTGTCAGTAAGGGGGTGGTTGAGTAAGCCTGCGATAGCACTGAGTGGTCCAGTCATCACATCGGCACCAATTTGCGCACAAGCAATCAAGTGGCGGGTATGCCTTACTGATGCCGCTAAAATTTCGGTTTCGAATGCATAGTTGTCATATATATGACGGATTTCTTCGATGAGTTCCATACCATCAAAACCAATATCATCTAAACGTCCAATAAAGGGCGAAACATAAGTTGCACCTGCTTTAGCGGCTAAGAGCGCTTGACCAGAAGAAAACACCAGCGTGCAGTTTGTTTTGATTCCTTTTTGCGAGAAATAGCGCAAAGCCTTTACCCCTTCTTTGATCATCGGAATTTTTACTACAATTTGCGGATGTAGGGCTGCCAAATTCTCTCCCTCTCGAATCATCCCTTCTAAGTCCACGGCAATAACTTCTGCAGATACATCGCCATCCACGGCATTGCAAATGTCTAAATAATGCTGCATGATATTGTCCGACCCAGTAATGCCCTCTTTGGCCATCAACGAAGGATTGGTTGTCACCCCATCCAAAATGCCCATATCTTGTGCTTCTTTTATTTGATCTAAATTGGCTGTATCGATAAAAAATTTCATAAACCTCAGTTATATTTTATAATGATTACGGAGTAGTTTTTCATACCATCTACTGGGTAGAATCCCCTTTAAAGTTACTGAAAATTTCTGCAGCCATTTGCCTGACAAATAATGCACTTTAGGATGGGGATGATGGATGATTTTTTCTATTTGCTGCGCAATTATAATAGGATCGCTCCCCGAATCAACATGGTCGTCCATTGTTGCCAATGCTGCGCCATAAATAGTTTCATAAGCTGATCCCTTTTTTACAGGCGCATGGTGGCGACGGGTAGCAATCGCTGTTGCGTAATCTCCTGGGGCAATGGTTGCTACTCTGATGTTTGCACTGCGCAATTCCATTCTAAGTGCTTCACTGAAAATTGAAAAAGCACTTTTGGAGGCTGAGTATATTGAACGAAATGGCAAACCTGAATAACCTGCAATAGAAGTTACATTGACAATGCAAGCCTGCTTTGACAATCGCAACAATGGAAGTAAAGCCTGTGTAAGTGCAATAGGACCAAAAAAATTTGTTTCAAAGTGTTGTCGTATTGCATCTAATTTTATTTCTTCTGCTGGCCCTGTTATACCAACACCTGCATTGTTAATCAGGACGTCAATTTTCTGTTTTTGAGATTGTATTTTTTGGGTAAATTGCTCGATACTCTCAGGCAAGTTCATATCCAAGGCTAGCATTTCAAAGTTTTCGGGAGTTGCGTATGCATCGGGTTGGCGACAGGTACCAATAACCTTATGTCCTTTTTGGGCAAGGAAGTTGGCTGTAGCCTTGCCTAAACCCGAAGATGCACCTGTAATAACTATTGTAAAACCCATAAAAAAAAGGGCAAGCGACCCACATCACACCGCTACAACCGCCTACCCTTGCTGCGTTCCCGCCCTGGGGGGATTCGGCAGGAGCTGGTTGTGCAGAACTTGCCCAACGCAAATATAAAACATCTGATTCTGTCAATAACGCCCGATGCGCTAATTTTTATAAATTGTACACATAAAAATTGTCCTATGTTCAAAGCCCTTATGTATTTTAGTTTAGCTGTTATTTCTCTCCAATGTGGTGGACAGAAATCTGTGAATGCACGCATCAAATTGAATGCTTCGTCAACTTATCCTTCTCAAAAAGACAGCCTATCGTTCACATTGAAAGCCAAAGGTCAAACGACAATTGATTCCGTTCATTTTAATTCAAATAATAAGCGCGTTCAATCTCCTCTAGCTTTATCAGACTTCAACTTGGGAAAACACCAAATTAAAGCCATAGCTTATGTCGGAGGAAAATCCTTCAATTTTACCAAAGACTTTTGGGTCTACGCTAGCAAAGAGCCTAAACTTCTCAAGTATCGCATACGTAATCAATATCCTCATGATCCCAAAGCATATACACAGGGTTTGGAGTTTGATGGAGAAGATTTGTATGAAAGTACTGGACTCAATGGTCGCTCATCCCTAAGAAGAGTTAACTACAAAACTGGAGAGATTTTACAGGAGCAAAAACTTGATCAAGTTTATTTTGGAGAGGGATTGACTGTAGTGGATAAAAAAGTGATTCAACTTACTTGGAAAGCACAAATGGGTTTTGTGTATGACAAGGAAAGTTTACAAATGCTAGACACATTTGCTTACACTGATAGCCAGCAAGGGTGGGGTTTGTGCCACAACGACCAAAAACTATTCAAATCTGATGGAACTCATCAAATATGGTTTTTAGACAAAAACACCTTAACCGAAAGAGGAAAAATCCAAGTAATGACCCACAACAAGCCTATCAATAAGATCAATGAACTTGAATATGCTAAAGGGTTGATTTATGCCAACACGTATCAATTTGGTAAAGATGTTGCTGTAGTTATCCATCCAGAAACAGGTGTAATTGAAGGAGTTATTGATTTTACTGGGTTACGCGAAAAACTAAAAAACAATCCCAAAGCAGAAGTGCTCAACGGGATCGCCTATCATCCAAAGCGTAACACTTTTTTTGTGACAGGAAAATTGTGGAATACTCTTTTTGAAGTTGAATTTTACGAGCCATGAAACAAGCGCAATTTGAAATGATTGAAGAAGTGTTACCCAAACATATAGATGGGCTCAACCACGTCAACAATGTGCAGTACCTCTATTGGGTACAAGAGGTGGCCAAAGCCCATTGGAATAAGCTGACAGCAAATTTATCTGATGTTGAGGGTGTTTGGGTTGTCAGAAATCATTTTATTGAATATAAAAAACCTGCTTTTTTGGGTGACCGTTTGCTCATACAAACGCAAGTCAACAACATCCGTGGCCCACTCTCAGAAAGAGAGGTATGGATCAAAAATGCGGATACAAACAAGCTACTTGTGCAATGCACCACCTCTTGGTGCTATATAGCTTTACAGACTAGAAAGCTGATTGCTGTCCCCAAGAACTTCCAAGATCTATTATTGCCTAACGTGCAAACCTAAGCAACAAACAGCGGGCGGCCAGCCATCATTTGATGTACTTCCTGTGCAACGGCTTCCAAGATGGTATCATCCTCATGATGCATGATTACCCTATCTATCAAATCCACAACTTTTTCCATGTCTGCTTCCTTCAAACCACGAGTGGTGATCGCTGGCGTTCCAACTCGAATTCCTGAAGTGACAAAAGGCGATTTATCATCGAAGGGTACCATGTTTTTATTGGCAGTGATATCGGCTTTAACCAGAGCTTCCTCTGCCGCTTTGCCTGTAATATTTTTATTTCTCAAGTCGATTAACATCAAATGGTTGTCTGTTCCGTCTGATATCAAATGATAACCCTTGGCAACAAAAGCTTTTGCCATGGCTTGCGCATTGTTCCGTACTTGAGTAACATATTCTTTAAAGCTTGGGTCTAAACACTCACCAAAGGCTATTGCTTTTGCCGCAATGACATGCATGAGAGGACCGCCTTGATTTCCTGGAAATACGGCCATATCAAGTAAATGAGACATTTTTCGTGTGGTGCCGTTTTTCAATTTTAATCCAAATGGATTATCAAAATCTTCACCCATTAGGATAAGGCCACCGCGGGGCCCACGTAGTGTTTTGTGGGTAGTCGTAGTTACCACATGGCAGTGTGGGATAGGGTTTGATAGTAAACCAGTTGCGATCATCCCTGATGGATGGGAGATATCGGCCAACAAAAATGCGCCCACTTCATCAGCTATGGAACGAAACGCTGCAAAATCGATATCACGCGAATAGGCAGAAGCACCCGCGATTATCATATGAGGACGAACTTCCTTTGCTATACTGAGAATATTATCATAGTCTAGGCGTCCTGACTCCTTTTGAACACCATAAAAATGGGCTTCATACAATCGGCCAGAAAAGTTTACTGGCGATCCGTGGGTTAAGTGTCCGCCGTGAGACAAGTCAAATCCTAAAATTTTATCACCGGGCTTGAGAAAAGCATGAAAAACTGCTGTATTGGCTTGTGACCCTGAATGCGGTTGTACATTAGCATAAGCAGCCCCAAAAAGCTGCTTGGCCCTTTCGATCGCCAATTGTTCAACTTGGTCCACAACTTCACAACCGCCATAATACCGCTTACCAGGGTAGCCCTCAGCATATTTATTCGTCAAAACAGAGCCAGTAGCTTCCATCACCGCTGGACTGGTAAAGTTTTCTGAAGCAATTAACTCTATACCATGTAGTTGTCGGGATTCTTCTTGTTGAATCAAATCAAAAATTGCACTGTCTTTCTGCATAGTCAAAAATTAAAGCACAAAATTAAGAATTTCCATTTGGCTTTTAAACCATAATGGCTATAGAATTTGATATTTTACCCAAAGATGGAACCCAAACAAGTTTGAATAAAAAAAAATAAATTTTTCTCAGTGCATCAAAGTATAATGAGATAGGCTGTTGATTTCACAAATGACACAATTCGTGTTTTCAATTGACATCTATGGTACAACTGTCATCTCGTCAGGCAAAAGAAATCAAAAACTGCCTTAATGACGGTTTATTGAAGTAGGTATAACTTTTGCCGCTGGTATTCAAAAAAGAAAATGAACGCCAACCAATTTACCATTAAAGCTCAAGAGGTATTACAAGCGGCACAAGAAAAGACGCATGAATTAGGTCATCAGTATGTTGAAAATGTACACTTATTCAAAGCACTGCTGACAAAAGACTCGGCTGTTTTTCCATTTGTGTCAAAAAAATTAGAGCTGAACACCAACCTACTTGAACAATTAATCGATGCTGAAATTCAAAAACTTCCAAAGGTTTCAGGAACTGAAATTGCCTTTTCTTCAGCTGCTTCCAAAACCCTTTTTTCTGCTACTACACTTGCCAAAAAGCAAAAAGACGACTTTGTAGCTACTGATCATATTTTGTTGTCACTCTTCGACAATAAGGATGTTGTAGGACGCTTACTCAAAGATCAAGGTGTTATAAAAAATGATTTACAATCAGCTATTGATCAGTTACGGCAGGGTGAAAAAGTAACCTCTGCTTCTTCTGAAAACAGCTATGGCGCATTGGAAAAATATGCACGTGACCTAAACAAACAAGCACTGGATGGTCAGTTGGATCCCGTTATTGGTAGGGATGAAGAAATACGTCGATTGCTGCAAATTCTGTCTCGGAGGACCAAAAATAATCCTATCCTAGTGGGTGAACCCGGCACAGGAAAAACAGCCATCGCAGAAGGACTCGCCCATCGAATTGTGGCGGGTGATGTTCCTGAAAACCTGAAAGACAAATCGCTATATGCCCTAGATATGGGCGCACTGATTGCTGGTGCCAAATATAAAGGGGAGTTTGAAGAACGACTAAAAAGTGTCATCAAAGAAGTAACCCAAAGTGATGGACAACTTCTTCTATTTATTGATGAAATTCACACCCTCGTAGGTGCAGGAGGTGGTGATGGCGCAATGGATGCCGCCAATATTTTAAAACCTGCTTTAGCAAGGGGTGAATTGCGTGCCATTGGCGCTACAACCCTCGACGAATTCCAAAAATATTTTGAAAAAGACAAAGCATTGGAACGCCGTTTTCAAAAAGTTGTTGTCGAAGAACCGCATATAGATAGTGCTATTTCCATTCTTCGTGGTTTGAAAGAAAAATATGAAACCCATCACAAAGTGCGGATCAAAGACGAGGCAATCGTAGGGGCAGTTCAATTGTCACACCGCTATATATCCAATCGATTTTTACCTGACAAGGCCATTGATTTAATGGATGAAGCTGCAGCAAAACTTCGCATGGAAATCAATTCAAAACCGGAAGAATTAGATGCATTGGATCGGAAAATACGACAATTGGAAATTGAACTTGTCGCGATCACTCGGGAAAAAGATAAAACAAAAATTGGATTTATCTCGAAAGAGCTGGCCGATCTTAAAGACAAAAGAGCTGTCATATTTACACAATGGAATAGTGAGAAGTCAGTCATTGATA
Source organism: Flavobacteriales bacterium (assembly GCA_011524905.1). Taxonomy (GTDB): domain Bacteria; phylum Bacteroidota; class Bacteroidia; order Flavobacteriales; family Flavobacteriaceae; genus UBA11891. The sequence continues at coordinate 34,568 of WTJI01000041.1, read as the reverse complement.
ACATCCAACAAAGCAAGAGCGAGATCGAGCAACTCAAGCTTCAAGCCGATAGAGCTGAACGGGATGGGGACTATGGCCGTGTGGCTGAAATTCGGTATGGCCAACTTAAAGTAGCACAAGAAAAGCTTGACAAACAGCAAAATGAATTGCAACAGCAACAACAGAGTGGTGAACAACTCATTAAGGAGGAAGTCGCTTTTGATGATATTGCCGAAGTAGTTGCCAAGTGGACTGGCATACCTGTTCAAAAGATGCTACAAAGCGATAAAGACAAATTACTCCACTTGGAGCAACAACTTCATCAACGATTGGTGGGTCAAGATACTGCTGTTCGTGCAGTTAGTGATGCCATTCGTCGAAGCAGAGCTGGATTGCAAGATCAGCAACGTCCCATAGGTAGTTTTCTGTTTTTGGGTACCACAGGGGTTGGTAAAACCGAATTGGCTAAAGCATTGGCTGAAGTTTTATTTGATGATGAAAACAACCTGACACGCATTGATATGAGTGAATATCAAGAGCGGCATGCTGTTAGTCGATTGATTGGAGCCCCTCCAGGCTATGTAGGATATGACGAAGGAGGCCAACTCACTGAAGCTATTCGAAGAAAACCGTATTCAGTCATACTGCTGGACGAGATCGAAAAAGCGCATCCCGATACTTTTAATATTCTTCTACAAGTATTGGACGAAGGTCGATTAACCGATAACAAAGGCCGTGTGGCTGATTTTAAAAATTCAATCATTATTATGACTTCCAACCTAGGCAGTCAAGAAATTCAAGTTGCTTTTGAAACGTACACAGACTTTGATGAAGCTGAAAGGGAAGCCAAAAAAACAGTTTTGGAACTTCTCAAACACCAAGTTAGACCTGAGTTTCTAAATCGCATTGACGATACTTTGGTTTTTTCACCGCTCACTCGGGACGAAATTCAACAAATCGTTACCTTGCAATTCGATGCTTTAGTCAAACACTTGCTTGATCAAAATATAGAACTAACGGCAACTTCAGAAGCCATAGCCGAACTAGCAAAGCAAGGTTTTGATCCAGAATATGGCGGACGCCCCGTCAAAAGAGTATTGCAAAAACAGCTAATAAATGAATTGAGTAAATCCTTGCTTGCAGGAGACATTCAATCTGATCAAAAAGTCGTAGTCGATGCATTTGAAGGGCGTATTGTATTTAGAAATTCTAAATAATACACCCCTAATTGAAAAACTGTAATGAATAAAGCACTTGATAATCGTAAAGCATCAACGAATTTTTAGTCTTAAATTTGGGCCGTGCAAAAAAAGATAAACATTCAAAACAAAAGGGCTCGATTTGAGTATGATCTACTCGACCAGTACACAGCCGGTATCGTTTTGACTGGAACCGAAATCAAGTCTATTCGCAATAGCCAGGCGTCTATCAGTGAATGCTTTTGTGAATTCAATGATAAGGGTGAATTGTTTGTAGTCAATATGTACATTGAGGTATATGCCTTTGGCACTCGCTACAACCACGCACCTAGAGGTAGTCGTAAATTGCTGCTAAACAAAAGAGAACTCAAAAAGCTACATCGAGAAGTTCAAAATGTAGGGCTAACAATTGTGCCGGTCAAGTTATTTATCAACGAAAAGGGTTTTGCCAAACTCAACATCGCCCTTGCACGAGGTAAAAAACTTTATGACAAACGCGAAACCATCAAAGACAGAGACAACCAACGCAATCTGGCACGTATCAAAAAGGATTTTAGGAAATAAGTGATGATTTAATCTAAGTAGGATTAGCTGCGTACACACTTACAATTAATTTTTTATCGCCTGTGTTTTGAGGTCTGAATTAAATTAAGTTTCAAGAATGATCGTATTTCATTGATCACTAGTCTATTTTAATGTCAGTCTATTAGTTTTTATTCTCCAATAAAGGAACAAAACGAAAAGACCCGTAAGTCGTCCTGTCAAACTCTTTTTCACTTTTACGTATCAATCGAGTCATAATCTGATCTTCTGTACCTACGGGGATAATTAGTTTCCCACCTATCTTAAGTTGTGCGAGTAAAGCATTGGGCACTTCAGGGGCTCCTGCCGTTACAATAATCCCGTCAAAAGGGGCTGCTTCGGGCCAACCTTTATAGCCATCGCCAAAAATTTGACGTTTGGGTCGTAAACCGAGTTTTCGAAATAGTCGCTCTGTTTTTTTAAACAATTCACCTTGCCGCTCAATGGTGTAGACTTGATAGCCAAGCGCCAGTAAAATAGCAGTTTGATAACCTGATCCTGTACCAATTTCAAGCACTTTTGCTCCAGCAGCTAGTGCTAGTAATTGACTTTGAAAAGCCACAGTGTAGGGTTGTGAGATGGTCTGGTCGGCTGCGATCGGGTAGGCTTTGTCTTCATAGGCATAGGCTGCTAATCCTGGATCCATAAACCATTGGCGGGGAGTGTCTCCTATGGCTTGTAACACAGCCGAATCGGTAATGGCTTTCTCCTTGAGTTGTGCAACCAATTGTCGCCGTAATCCCTGATGTTTGGTACTGTCAATCATAGTTGACAAAGTTATTAAGTCAGAAACATTTCACCACATATTTCGTGTGCTGTTTTAGTTTGATATATTTGAAAGAAAAACAGCATGTTAAAAATTGGTGTTATTGGTGCAGGCCACTTGGGAAAAATTCATTTACGATTGTTACAGGAATCGCCCCATTATGAGCTGATTGGTTTTTATGACACTGATATTGCCAGCGGGCAGCAGTTGGCCAGAGAAAAAAATTATACCTTTTTTGAACAAATCGATGATTTACTAGAAAAAGTCGAAGTTGTCGATATTGTTACCCCTACCCTTTCTCATGCCGAATTAGCCGAAAAATGCTTGCGTGCCGGGAAACATATTTTCATAGAAAAACCCATTGCTAATTCAGTTATTGAAGCACAAAACATAACTACATTGGCGCATAACATGGGACTTAAAGGACAGGTAGGTCATGTAGAGCGTTTCAACCCAGCATTTAAATCTGCTCTTCCCCATATTACGCAACCCATGTTTATTGAAACCCACCGATTGGCTGAATTCAATCCGAGAGGTACAGATGTTCCCGTTGTTTTGGATTTGATGATTCATGATCTAGATATCATTTTAAGTACCGTTCAGTCACCGGTTAAAAAAGTAGAAGCCTCTGGTGTTGCAGTGATTAGCGAAACACCAGATATCGCAAACGCCCGTATAACTTTTGAAAATGGCTGTGTAGCCAATCTTACCGCCAGTCGAATTTCTCTAAAGAATATGAGAAAAAGTCGCTTTTTTCAAAAGGATGCTTATGTATCAGTAGACTTTTTAGCTAAAAAAGTTGAGATAGTAAAGATGAAAACTCCAGCCCCTAAAACCGATGACTTTGCCCTTATTTTGGAAAATGCTGAAGGTCAAAAAAAGCAAATCTATTTTGAAAACCCAACTATTGCCAGTAATAACGCCATTCTTGAAGAACTTGAAAGTTTGGCTAACAGTATCGCTAAGGACCAACCTACGGCAGTAAGTTTGGAAGACGGAACAAAAGCCCTTACCCTGGCTTACCAAATCATTGATTCTTATTCTTAAAATGGATGTATGCCGCTCCTACCTACCCATGCCCTACTAGCCAATGATCCTGCAAAGCAAGCATGTTATGGCTTTAAAAGGAAATCCGTATCCGACAGTCATATTGATTTTAGCATACCGCTATCCTATAACGACATTCTAAATAGTCCACCAACTGACATTGAAGAAAAAGCTCGCTGGGCACTTGTAAAAAAAAACATTCATTCTTGCGTCGATCAGGGTCATTATTCTCCTCATTCAAACGCCTATTTCGCCTATGAAATTGGGTCTAATTCTTCAAATATAGGTGTCATTGGATGTATTTCTGATAAGGATTTGAAAATAAAAATTGTTGAACATGAGGCCACGCATACCCATCGGGTCAATGCATTTACTTCTTATTTGGAGACCGTGGGCTTACAAGCCGAACCCTGTGTAATTGCTTTTAAATACACAATAGAATGGCAAGAAATTGAAGTCATTATTCGTAAACTAAAACCTTACCGAAGTTTTGAAATACAAGGAGTACCACATAGAATATGGTTAATTGAACAAAATCAATACGATGTATTTAATAGGATCTACATGTTCTTTCGGCAGTCAGATAAACCGTATGTTCTAATCGATGGTCACCATCGCAAACAAGCCATTCACCATTTCAATCGCGAAATCAACAGCGCCGATTTACTGAGCTATTGCCTACCCCACACCGCTATCAAATCCAAAAGCTTCGTTTGGTCTAGTCAAAAAATTACACCTGGTATGGTGGACTGGATTCAAAATGTGGCAGAAATCGTCGAAAGCGCCCCAAAACAGTTAACCAAATCCCCAATCGTTCTTTTTCGCGTTTATGGAAAGTGGTATAAAATTAAAACCCAACAATTACAGGAAACACTTTTGGTCACTGATAGCAAACTAAAACATGAAAAAATAAAGATCAACAAGCATCCCCAAATTGAAAGTATTCAAGATATAGATCAAAAAAATCCAAATACCCCTTTATTGATATTTTTTACTCCGATAAGTGCCTATCAACTGTTGCATTGGTCCAAAGAAAAGTTGTGTTTACCAGCTAAAACAACTTATATGGAACCCAAAATATTGACAGGATTATTTTTGCAATTAATGTAGCAGGGGTTTTCATTACCTTTGCTCAAATGAAAATTGCTGAAAACCTCAAACAACTTAAAAAAGAAATACCCGAAAAAGTTTCCCTAGTAGCGGTCTCAAAAACAAAATCTGTAGAATCAATTCAGGAGGCCTACAATGCAGGACAACGTGACTTTGGAGAAAACAAAGTGCAAGAAATGGTCCAAAAGTGGGAAGCGCTCCCACGAGACATTCAGTGGCATATGATTGGTCATGTACAGCGAAACAAAGTTAAATATATGGCACCCTTTGTGCATCTGATTCATGGGGTAGACACTCAAAAGCTACTACTTGAAATAGAAAAACAAGCTGCGAAAAACGACCGAGTAATAAACTGTTTGCTTCAAGTGCATATTGCCGAAGAAAGTAGTAAGTTCGGCTTTGAGCCCAATGAAGTAGCTGCAGTATTAAAACAAAATCAATCACTATCTCATGTAAATATCATAGGGCTCATGGGCATGGCTACACTTACTGATGACAAAGAACAAATCAAACGTGAATTTCAACAACTAAAATCTCTGTTTGATGAATTGTTTGCATCGAAGCCCAATCCCGTTTTATCCATGGGGATGAGTGGTGATTATCCACTGGCCATAGCTACTGGCAGTAATATGATTCGAGTAGGCAGTTTAATATTTGGAGCTAGAAACTACTAGTATGTTTGCCGTATTAGATATTGAAACTACTGGAGGGAAATTTGATGAGGAAGGTATCACTGAAATAGCGATATACCGCTACGATGGTCATCAGGTCGTTGATCAGTTTTCTAGCTTGATTAACCCAGAACGCCCCATTCAGCCTTTTGTAGAAAAACTAACGGGTATTAATGCTGCCATGCTAAAGACAGCGCCAAAGTTTTTTGAAGTTGCCAAACGCATCATTGAACTTACGGAAAACTGTGTTTTGGTAGCACACAATGCAGAATTCGATTACCGTATTTTACGGACAGAGTTCCGCCGGTTGGGGTATAATTTTAATAGAAAATCCCTCTGCACTGTTCAGTTATCCCAATTGCTTTTACCTGAACAAACTTCATTTAAGCTAGGGAAACTTGTTCGTTCCTTGGGTATACCAATCAGTGACAGACATCGTGCGAAGGGCGATGCCCTGGCAACCCTGAAATTATTTCAATTATTATTGGAAAAAGACAGTCATAAAACCATCATTACAGAACAGATACAAACACTTCACAAGAAAAATCTATCCCAGGCCTTCCACGAGCTGATTGATTCGCTTCCTACAGAAACTGGGGTTTATTACATGTACGGACAGCAAAATGAGATCATCTATATCGGTAAAAGCAAAAACATTCGCAAAAGAGTTCGTTCACACTTAACAGGGAAGGCTTCAAAAAGTCGGAAAATACAGCAGCAAATAACCAGCGTTAGTTTTGAAAAAACCGGCTGCGAGTTTATAGCACTGCTCAAAGAACAACATGAAATCAAAAGCAATCAACCAACCCTGAATCATGCCTTCAAATATCGGGTGTTTCCAATAGGAATAAGAATAGAAAAAGATCCCGATGGTTACCAGGTATTACTAGCCGAGCAGGTCCGAACAAATAGAGATTATCTCAAACTATTCCGTCATAAAAAAGCTGCTGTGAATAATTTGTTTTACTGGCTCGAAAAATATGAATTATGTCAAAATAAGACGAGTTTAAAAAATGACAAAATGCGCTGTAGCCGAATCGAATTGGGCAAATGCCAAGGGGCATGTGAAAACAAGGAAACTGTTGCAGCCTACAATGAAAAGCTAGACAAGCTTGTTGCAGATTGTCAACTGCCCCAAGAGGATTTTATTATTACCAGCCGTGGCCGTGAAAAAGGCAATTATAGTTTTATTTTTATGCAACTAGGCCAATTTAAGGGGTATGGATATTATGAATTAAACCACCAAATAAACAGTCTGGAAAAGATTAAAAACCGTCTGGTTCCCATGGAGACAAACCCAGATTGTCAGGCTTTAGTTTATCATTTTATCAAAAATGAAAAATATCATAAATTGATACCCTTAAAAGCAGTCGCTCACAACCCAAATTAAATCGATCTTGGAATCCAACAACAAAGTATCTTGGAGACACCGCCTGCATGAAATTATCTATGAGGCAGATACCCCAATGGGACGACTCTTTGATGTAATATTACTTATCCTCATCCTACTGAGTGTCATATTGGTATGCTTAGAAAGCGTTCCAAGTATCAACAGCCAATACTATGAATTGTTTAACGCTATTGAATGGGGGATTACTTTTATATTTTCAGTTGAATATATTTTACGATTGATTGCAGTTCACAAACCCCAAAACTATGTTTTCAGCTTTTATGGGATCATTGATTTGCTTTCTACCTTGCCGAAATATATCTCTTTGTTTATGGTGGGTACTCAGTCTCTGATTGCGCTTCGTGCCCTGCGATTACTCCGTATTTTTCGAATCTTAAAACTCACCCGTTATATTGGAGCTTCAAACACCTTAGCAAAAGCACTAATTGCCAGTCGCGCCAAAATAGGCGTTTTTCTCTTTAGTGTGCTTATTTTATGTATTATATTCGGGACCATCATGTATCTGATTGAGTCAGATGAAAGTGGTTTTACGAGTATTCCGCGGAGTATTTATTGGTGCATCGTAACATTGACTACCGTAGGCTATGGTGATATTGCGCCTGTCACATCCTTGGGGCAGTTTATTGCAGCAATTATTATGGTTTTGGGTTATGGTATTATTGCCGTACCCACGGGTATTGTAACCGCTGAACTCAACGAACAAAACAAAAAAATTGACACCAATACTCAAATGTGCAAAACTTGCATGAATGATGATCACAAAGATGATGCGCTATTTTGTCATCAATGTGGTACATTACTAAATGATGAAACCGCCATATAATTCCTTTCAACTAAAATTAAACAATCACAAATTTCAAAAACATAAAGCCTAAATGACACCTAAGTTAATCTACATTGCTGGCCCCACTGGGGTTGGCAAAACTGCCCTAAGTATTGCCTTGGCCCAACATTACAACACTGAAATAGTATCCTGTGACTCGCGCCAGTTTTACAAAGAAATGCAAATTGGTACCGCAGCACCAACGGCTGAAGATTTGGCCACTGTACCCCATCATTTTATCCAACACCGCAGTGTAACACATCCGCTAAATGTTGGCGATTATGAAAAAGAAGCACTTACTGTCCTAGACCAACTTTTCAAGAAAAAAGACTACGTTGTTTTGACTGGCGGGTCAGGGCTATTTGCACAAGCAGTGATTGAAGGGTTAGATCAATTCCCCCCCATCCCAGCAGAGGTAAAATCTCAATTGTCTGTTTTTTATGAAACACATGGCATTACGGGGTTACAAGACTTGCTTCGAGACCAAGACCCCAAACATTATCGAACGGTAGATCGGCAAAATCCTTTGCGACTTTTACGTGCGTTGGAAGTTTGTTTTGCTGCTGCAGCCCCCTATTCTTCTTTCCTGGGCAAAAATAAAGTAACCCGCCCATTTAAAACCCAAACATTCGTTTTACACCAACCGCGAGAAAGGCTATATGACCGAATCAATAGCCGTGTTGACCAAATGATTGAAGCTGGTTTAGAAGCTGAAGTCAAAAGTCTACTAAAATACCGTGAATTGAGCAGTATGAGATCGGTAGGTTATCAAGAATGGTGGCCCTATTTTGATGGAGAGCAGGACAAAGAAAAAACAATAGGTGATATAAAGCGTAACAGCCGCCGCTATGCCAAAAGACAGATAACATGGTTTAACCGATTTGGCAAAGAGGCATTATTTCCCGCTAACACACCAGTAACTGAAATTGCGCAACTTATTGAAAGTACTGACGACTAATTATTAAGATAGTTTAATACATTGGTTTCGATTCTTCTATTTATGTCTGTGCTGGTTTCAGGCATAAAAGTCGTACCTGTAATATTTTCATATAACTCTATATAGCGAGCACTAACAGAATCGATGTAAGCATCATCCATGGGTGGTAATTGTTGATCTGCTAGCCCTTGAAATCCATGAGATATTAGCCAGCGGCGAACAAACTCCTTAGATAGTTGTTTTTGTGGCACACCAGCAGCTTGACGTTCTGCATATCCTTTTTGATAAAAATAACGTGAAGAATCTGGCGTATGAACTTCATCGATGAGAACAATCTGCCCGTTTTTGTTTTTACCAAATTCGTATTTGGTGTCTACTAAGATTAGACCTTGCTCATGTGCTAGTTTTGTTCCTCTTTCGAATAACGCATAGGTATATTTCTCCAATTCCAAATAATCAGACTCTGAGACAATCCCTTTTTCGAGGATGGCTTCTCGGGAAATATCTTCATCATGTCCGGTTTCGGCTTTAGTCGCTGGAGTGATTATAGGTTGAGGAAAGGCTTCATTTTCCTGCATCCCCTCTGGAAGTCGGACCCCACATAAAATGCGTTTCCCTTTGTTATATTCTCTAGAAGCATGACCGACCAGATAACCTCGGATTACCATTTCTATCTTAAAGGGCGTACATGCTTGGCCAATTGTCACATTGGGATCAGGAGAAGCCTCAACCCAATTGGGAACAATATCGGCAGTAGATTGCAGCATTTTATACGCAATCTGATTGAGAATTTGTCCTTTAAATGGAATGCCCTTAGGTAAAACTACATCGAATGCCGATAGGCGATCTGTCGCAATCATAACGAGTCGATCATTATCCAATGTGTACACATCCCGAACTTTACCTGTGTATTTGGATTGTTGCCCTGGTAATTTAAAATCGGTAGAAATAAGTGTCCGCATCTGTTAATTTTGGTGCTCTATGTTTTTATAGGCGGCAATCACTTTTTTGACCAGTTGGTGGCGGATTACGTCCTTGTCATCGAGATAAATAATTTCTATGCCTTCTGTTTGTTTAAGGATCAATAAGGCTTCCTTGAGCCCAGATATTACGCGTCTAGGTAGATCAATTTGACCTGGATCACCAGTAAGAACAAACTTAGCATTCGGTCCCATTCTTGTTAAAAACATTTTCATTTGAGCATGGGTGGTATTTTGCGCTTCATCCAATATTACAAAGGCATTGTCCAGGGTACGGCCACGCATAAAGGCCAAAGGCGCAATTTGAATTATACCTTCTTCTATGTATTTGTTGAGTTTTTCGTGAGGAATCATATCACGTAGTGCATCATAGAGTGGCTGCATGTAAGGATCAAGCTTTTCCTTTAAGTCACCAGGAAGAAAGCCCAAATTTTCTCCTGCTTCTACTGCTGGTCGGGTTAGTATGATTCGCTTTACTTGCTTTGCTTTTAGGGCACGTACAGCCAAGGCTACACCTGTGTAGGTTTTTCCAGTACCCGCTGGTCCAATTGCAAAAACCATGTCATTTTGATTAACCGCCTCAACCAATTTGAATTGATTGAGTGTTTTGGCTTTTATCGTTCTCCCACCAACGCCGTGCAAAATAAATGCTTCAGTTTCTAAAGCAGGGTCATATTCTTCAGCGCCATTGGCTTGAATGACACGATCTATGGTTTCCTTATCTAGCACATTGTACTTACCGAAATGTGCTTGAAGCATATCTATGCGCTTGTCGAATTCGTTGAGTAAGCTTTCTTCGCCATAGGCCTTTATAGTCGTGCCTCTTGCAACGATTTTAAGTTTTGGAAAATAAGATTTAATCTGGTCAATATGGACATTTTGCTGTCCAAAGAACTCCCTTGGATTTACTTCGGTGAGTTCAATTTTAATTTCATTCAAAGGTATATCGCATTAAAAAGGATTATTTTTACGAAAAGTTCCTTATCAAATGTACATATTTTAAAAGAAACCATTTGTATAATTCAACATGCCGATAGTTAGCCTTACAACCGATTTTGGACAGAAAGATTATTTTGTTTCGGCGATTAAAGCCTCTCTTCAAATAGAAGCCCCAAGCTGTCCTGTAATTGATATCAGCCACCAAATCAGTCCTTTTAACCACACCGAGGCAGGTTATGTTCTAAAAAATGCTTATTCAGCTTTTCCTAAGGGATCTATCCACATTCTTGGGGTCGATTCAGAATGGACACCTGAAAACAGACATATTGCCATGAGTTACGATGGCCACTATTTTATCGGTGCTGACAATGGGGTTTTTTCACTGGTCACCAGCGGTGCGAAAGCTGAAAAAATTGTTGAAATAAATATTCATCAAAATATTGTTAGTAGCTTCCCTGTTTTAGATGTCTTTGTAAAAGTAGCTGGACACATATCACGCAAAGGTACTTTGGAAGTTATTGGAAAAACAATTTCTCATATCAAAGAACTGACTGACATCAAACCCGTTGTCAATCCAGATAGTAATGCACTATTAGGGAGCGTCATTTACATCGACAATTATGGCAATGTAGTAACTAACATCACAAAAAAAATTTTTGATTCGATTGGGAAATCTCGAGATTTTACCATTTTTGCAAGGACCGTAAAATTTAGAAGAATCGTTGCCCATTATGGAGAAGCCATTGATTTCGATCTTCCTCGTGAAAAACGAGAAGAAGACGGTAAAAAAATTGCATTGTTCAATACAGCAGGCCATTTGGAATTGGCCATTTATAAAAGTAATCCACAAACTGTGGGTAGTGCTCATAGCCTATTTGGTTTGGATTACCGTGATCCCATTACTATAGAATTTTATTAATCCATGTGGCCCATTTTTATTAAAGAAGTACGAACTGTTTTCTCCGACACCATTGGATTTTTGGCAATAGGATTATTTTTGACCCTCAGTGCATTATTTCTCTGGCTATTAGAGGGCTCCTTTAATATAATCCAAGCTGGCTTCGCTGATTTGACACTTTTTTTCGAGCTAGCACCTTGGTTGCTTTTTTTGGTTGTACCTACTTTGAGTATGCGCAGTTTCTCTGAAGAAATCAAATCAGGAACGCTGGAACTTATGCTTACCAAACCAATTGGAGTGACGGCCTTAGTGTGGGGCAAGTTTTTAGGCCTTTTATTCGTAGGGATTATGGCTTTACTTCCGACTTTAGGCTATGTATACTTGCTTCACACCCTTCTTCCCGAAGGAAATACTTTAGACATAGGTATGTTATGGGGGGGCTATTTGGGTTTGTTTCTTTTTGTATCCATGTTAACAGCTCTAAGTGTCTTGATGTCCAGTTTAAGCCGGCAGCAAACCACAGCATTTATCCTAGCATTATTTGTTGGCTTTAGTCAATTCTATTTGTGGGGACAATTGGCTAATGTAAGCGCTAGTTTTTATTGGTATGATTGGATAGCATCTATTGGAATGCAATCTCATTATAGTAGCCTCAACAGGGGTGTCATTCGCCTGGAAGATGTCGCCTATTTTTTGGGTGGGACGCTTCTATTTTTAATGGCAACACAATATAGAATCCGTTTGCTTCAATCTCAATAAAAATGAAACAGCGACCTGCAATCATTCAATTAGCCGCATTATTTCTTGTTCTCATTTTCGGTTGTTGGGTTCCTGTGTCATTTGATTTGACAACAGACCAGCGCTATAGCCTATCATCATTAGCCCTTGAGGAATTAGAAGCTGTTGAACAAGACATTAAAATAGATGTTTTTTTGGCTGGAAAATTGCCTGCTGAATTTCAACGCCTGCGAGCCGAATTGGAGACCGTATTGGACAATATGCACCGCCAAAACAATAAAATCTACATTGAATTTATCGATCCATTTGATAGTGAGCAAAGTCGGAATGAAGTTTTGGAAGATATGCGTGGTTTTGGCTTACTACCAGAAACTGTCGTGGCTGGCAACAATCAATCGGTTGATCAAACCTTCGTTTTTCCTTGGGCCATAGTGAGCAATGGGAACCAGTCTGTTCGGGTTTCACTGTGGCAAAAAAACATCGGTGATACCCCCCGTGATAAGCTATTTAGATCATTGTCACAGTTAGAATTCCAACTCATCGATGGAATTAAGCGGTTGACACTTAAAGAAAAGAAAAACCTAGCGGTTTTGACTTCTCACAAAACGTCTGATGCTGTTTTGATTGCTGATTTACTTCAAAGTTTAAAGCCTTACTATAATCTGGCCTCTTTTGACTTAAAAGCATTGTCTGACAATCCAGCGAAAACTTTGGAAAATTTAAATCGCTTTGATTTACTATTTGTTTCCAATCCCAAAACTACTTTTTCTAATCGGGAAAAATTTATTTTGGATCAGTATCAAATGCAGGGTGGGCACACGCTTTGGACAATTGATGCCTTGGCATTAGATCGAGATAGCTTATTTAACAGAACTGGCCGTGCTATCACTTTCCCAAAAAGCATAGCGATGGATGATTACTTTTTCAAGCAAGGATTGCGATTGACCAATGGTTTACTTTTTGACCTTTACTGTGCGCCTATTGTCATGGCAAAAGGTGAAAATGAACAAACCCAATATCTCCCATTTCCATGGCCTTATTATCCTATTCCAACTACTGAAGAAAGTCATCCGATTAGTAAAGGTGTCGGAAATGTATTGTTTCAATTTACAACCCCCATTGATACATTAGCCAATGGATTAAAAAAGAAGCTTTTAGCAACCTCTTCGCCTTTAAATAAAATCTTAGGTGTACCTGTCATCATCGAATTATCAGAAGCTACAAAAAAGAAAAATCCAGATGACTATAAAGGGACCAAACAGCCATTGGCAGTTCTTGTAGAAGGTCAATTTGAGTCTTTATTCAAAAATAGAATTCCCCCTTTTGACGTTGCGCAACAAATAAAAGAAGGGATGTCAAAAACTGTATTTATTTCAGATGGCAATTTTGCCGAGAGTCAGCTTGATCAAGGCCAACCCCTTCAATTAGGTTATGATAAATGGACAAATAATTTCTACCAAAACAAACGATTTCTCCAAAACGCCATTCATTATCTAATGGGGAATACTAGCTTGGTTCAACTGCGTTCAAGGCCCATAGAAATTCCACTATTGGATGGTCAAAAAGTCGAAAGCAAGCGATCATTCATTCAATTGTTGGCAGTAGTACTCCCATTGTTGTTGTTACTTGGTTTAGCCCTTTTACAAAAAGGAATCCGCAAGCTCAAAAACAGTTAATAAGTTCGGATAATTTTATTTTTGGAGGCTTTATCAATCTGCTATATTTGGTAAAAATCAAGTATGAAATTCATCGTTTCCAGTTCGGCCCTGCTCAAAGAATTGCAGGTTTTAGGTGGCGTAATCAACAATACCAACACCCTCCCCATCCTAGATAATATTTTATTTGAAGTACAGGAAGGATTGTTGACCCTTACCGCTTCAGATTTAGAAACCACATTGTCAACCAAATTATCCATTGACTCCAATGATAGCGGCGCCATGGCGCTTCCCGCAAGGTTAATCATTGATACGCTCAAAACATTTCCTGAGCAACCCTTGACTTTTGTGAGAACAGATAATAACACGATTGAAATCAGTGCAAATAATGGAAAATATGCCGTGGCCTATGTCCCAGGTGATGAATTTCCTCGCGCTGCTACTGTATCAGATCCTGTTCAGACAGACATCTTAGGTGATTCACTGGCAGAAGCCATAAATATGACATTATTCGCTTCAGGTAACGACGACTTGCGTCCCGTCATGAGTGGTGTCTTTTTTCAATTCGATACAACAGGTCTGACTTTTGTAGCTACCGATGCCCATAAACTAGTAAAATACCGACGTACTGATATGGCAGCGACCCAGGCCTCTGAATTCATCATGCCCAAAAAACCGCTGCAATTACTCAAAACGATTTTACAAGGGAGTGAAGATATGATTACCATTGAGTTTAATGAAACCAATGCACAATTTCGTTTCGCCGACACAATCCTAACTTGCCGACTGGTGGAAGGAAAATATCCCAACTATGAAGCGGTGATCCCAAAAGAAAACCCCAATATCTTAGAAATTGACCGAAATGTTTTGTTGAATTCTGTTCGTAGGGTAAGCATTTTTTCTAATAAAACAACACACCAAATACGATTAAAGCTAGCAGGAACGGCCCTCCAAATATCTGCTGAAGATTTTGATTACAGCAATAAAGCTGAAGAAAGATTGGACTGCGATTACAGAGGAGATGACATCCAAATCGGCTTCAATTCTCGCTTTTTATTAGAAATGTTAAGCAACCTTCACTCCGAAAGCATCCAATTGGCAATGTCATTGCCTAACCGTGCAGGCATTCTTACACCCATGGATGGCACGCAAGAAGGTGAAGAAGTCACCATGCTAGTGATGCCTGTCATGCTAAACGATTAATGGCTTAAAGCGGCTACACCGCTTGGATAGTTTCTGATTGACGTTGATAAACACCCTGTTCAAGTCGCTCTCTAATACTTGAAAAAGCATCCAATGTAATGGCCACATCTTCCAAGTTGTGAGAAGCTGTTGGAATTAATCGAAGTAAGATTAGTCCTTTTGGAATCACTGGATAAACAACTATCGAACAAAAAATGCCAAAATTTTCTCTCAAGTCACGGACTAAAACCATGGCTTCTGGTATTGATCCTTTCAGGTAGACAGGAGTAACACAACTTTGTGTAGAACCAATATCAAAACCGCGATCTTTAAGGCCCGTTTGAAGCGCATTGACGTTTTCCCATAGCTTGGCTTTTATCTCGGGGCGATTACGCAGCATATCCAATCGCTTTAAAGCACCTTTAACCAAAACCATTTGTAATGATTTGGCGAACATTTGAGATCGCATATTGTACTTCAAGAAATTGATAATTTCACGATCGGCTGCGATAAAGGCACCAGTGGATGCCATTGATTTGGCAAAAGTGGCAAAATAAACATCGATATCGTCTTGGATACCTTGCTCGAAACCAGCTCCAGCACCATTTTTACCCAAGGTTCCAAAACCGTGTGCATCATCGACCAAAAATCGAAAGTTATATTTGCTTTTCAGAGCAGCAATTTCTTTTAAACGACCTTGCTCGCCACGCATACCAAAAACACCTTCAGAGATTACTAAAATACCACCATCTGTTTGTGCTGCAACCTTGGTCGCACGAATCAAATTCTTCTCTAAACTCTCAATATCGTTGTGCTTGTAAGTAAATCGTTTCCCCATGTGGAGGCGAACCCCATCAATAATACAAGCGTGGGCATCAACATCATATACAATGACGTCGTTTTTAGAAACTAGTGTGTCGATTGTAGATAGTATGCCTTGGTAACCAAAATTAAGGAGATAGGCAGCTTCTTTGTTCACAAATTCAGCCAATTCATTTTCCAACTGCTCATGAAGCTCGGTATGGCCAGACATCATGCGGGCTCCCATTGGGTAGGCTGAGCCATATTCAGCAGCAGCAGCAGCGTCAACTTCTCGTACCTCCGGATGGTTGGCTAACCCTAAATAATCATTGACACTCCATGTAATAACTTCTTTCCCTTTAAATTGCATTCGGTTAGAAATGGGTCCTTCCAACTTTGGAAAAACAAAATAACCTTCTGCTTGGTCGGCCCATTTTCCTAATGGCCCTTTATTTTGTATGATTCTATCGAATAAATCTTTCATTGTATTTGGTTTTCAATCAAACTTCATTTTGCTGATTGCTATGAACGGCATCTAAAAAGCCTTGTGCAATCATCCATTCTTCATTATAAATCTTACTAATATATTTAGAGCCATGGTCAGGGAAAATAATGACCACTTGGCTTTGATCATTGAAATAGTTGCGATCGTTGAGTTGTTTTACTGCCTGGAAAGCGGCACCAGAAGTGTAGCCCACAAACATGCCTTCTTTTTGAGTAATTTCTCTTGCTGTATGAGCACTGTCTTCATCAGTGACTTTTTCAAATAAGTCAATAGCACTAAAATCAGTTGCCGTGGGAATTAGATTTTTTCCCAAGCCCTCAATTCTGTAGGGATATATTTCGTTTGTGTCTAATTCTCCCGTTTCATGGTATTTTTTTAAGACTGAACCGTAGGCATCTACCCCAATGATTTGGATATTTGGGTTTTGTTCCTTCAGATATCGTGCTGAGCCAGAAATAGTTCCTCCAGTACCACTACTAGCTACTAAATGTGTGATTCGCCCCTCAGTTTGTTGCCAAATCTCAGGGCCTGTTGTAAGGTAATGTGCTTCTGTATTGAGGTGATTGAAATATTGATTGATGTAAATCGAATCATTTATTTCATTGTGCAATCTTTTGGCTACTTGATAATAGGAACGAGGGTCATCTGCTTTTACGTTGGCGGGGCAAACATAAACTTTGGCTCCTAGCGAGCGTAGCATTTCTATTTTATCTTTACTTGATTTAGAAGTTACGGCTAATATGCATTGGTAACCTTTAATTTGACAAACCATTGCTAAGCTGAATCCAGTATTGCCAGAGGTAGTTTCTATAATGGTACTACCTGGTTTGAGCAAACCTTGCTTTTCTGCTTGTTCTATAATATGAATGGCAATCCTGTCTTTATTGGAGTGTCCCGGATTGAAAGCTTCGAACTTGGTGTAATAATTCCCAGGAAAATTTTGGACAACGGAATTGAGACGGATTATCGGAGTGTTTCCTACCAGTTCCAGTATTGAATCGTGAATCTTCACCAAGATGCTATTTTTTGGTTTGATATCATGCTGGGTGCAAATTTACAAAAAATATATCCTTCCTAATATACTTCCAATTGAAGAATGAAAGAATACTTTTTTGCCAATTCTTCTAAATAGGCAAATCTGCCTGAAGCTCCCCCATGTCCGGCTTTCATATTGGTATCTAAAAACAAAAGGCTGTTGTCGGTTTTGTGTTCTCTCAGCAATGCAACCCATTTCGCTGGCTCCCAATATTGCACCTGAGAATCGTGATAACCTGTTGTGACTAGTAAATTGGGATAGGCTTGATCTTTGACTTGATCATAGGGGGAATAAGATTTCATATAGTCGTAGAACTCCTTCTTGTTAGGATTACCCCACTCATCGTATTCATAAGTTGTCAACGGAATACTATCATCTAACATGGTGGTGACTACATCAACAAAAGGAACAGCAGCTATGGCACCATGATACAATGCTGGCGCTTCGTTAATAACAGCGCCAATCAATAGCCCTCCAGCCGATCCACCATAGGCATAAAGATGTTGAGAGGAAGTATAAGCCTTTTCAATCAAATACTTTGAACAGTCAATAAAATCGGTAAAGGTATTCTTCTTGTGCAGAAGCTTACCTTGTTCATACCATTGCCTGCCAAGATATTCTCCCCCTCTGACATGTGCAATAGCATAAACAAAACCTCTATCAAGCAAGCTAAGTCGAGTGGAGGAAAAATTAGGATCGATGGTGCTTCCATAAGAGCCATAAGCATATTGCAAAAGTGGCGTATTGGCACCGAGCTTGGTATCTTTATGGTAAACTAAGGAAATTGGAATTTTTGTACCATCTCTTGCCGTTGCCCACAAGCGCTCTTCAACATAATTTGAAACACTAAAATTTGAATCCAAAACAGCTTGGGATTTGAGTAATTCCTTGGTACGATTGTCCATGTCAAAGTCAAAAACTGAATTTGGTGTTTTCAGCGAGTTGTAGATAAATCGAAGACGGGTAGTCTCAAATTGGGGGTTGTAACCTGTATAAGCGGTATAGGTTTCACCTTCAAGCGGCAGGTAGTAAGAGGCCGTTCCGTCCCAACTTTCGATTTTAATTTGAGTCAAACCATTCTTTCGTTCGGTAAGCACCCAATATTTTTCAAATAAATCCAAATCCTCAATCAATACATCTTTACGGTAGGGAATCCATTCTTCCCAATTTGCTTTGGAAGGATTTAACACAGGCGCTTTCATCACTTTAAAATTGGAGGCATCGTCTGCATTGGTTGTGATGTAAAAATAGTCGCCGAAATGTGCGGCGCTATATTCTAATCCATGTTGTCTTTCTTGTATCAGCTTGAAATCAGCCAAAGGATTTGCAGCTTCCAAAAACCATTGCTCGGAAGTTAATGTACTATAGGAAAAAATGGTAATATACTGGCGTGATTTGGTGCTCCCAACACTCACAGAAAAAGTCGCATCTTTCTCATGATATACCAATACATCATCCGCATCAGTTTGCTGGCTGTCATGTCTGAAAATTTTTTCTGTCCTAAGCGTTGTTGGGTCTACATGGGTATAGAACAAATAGCGCCCACTCGCATCCCAAACACTACTTCCACTCGTATTGACAATATTGGTGGCTAATATTTTTTGTGTAGAAAGATCTTTGATTTGAAGGGTATATTGTCGGCGAGAAACCAAGTCAACCCCAAAAGCTACCTTGGTGTTGTCTGGGCTAACATTAATGCCACGAAGCTGGAAAAAATCATGGCCTGCTGCCATCTGATTGCAATCAAATAAAATTTCTTCTGCTGCTGTCAGACTGTCTTTTTTACGTGTATAAATGGGATAATCTTTGCCTTCTTCAAAGCGGGTAATGTACCAATAACCATTGTAGAAATAAGGAACTGATTCGTCGTCTTCTTTGATTCGTGCTTTCATTTCTTCAAAAAGCGACTTTTTTTCTGCTTCAGCATGGGCGGTCATTTTTTGATAGTAGTCATTTTCTCGCTCCAAATAATCTATCACTTCCGGGTTGTCTCTTTCTCTGAGCCAATAGTAATTGTCGATACGGATATCGCCGTGCATTTTATGTTGGTAAGAAACTTTATCTGCTTTGGGTGGCTCTAGGTCTTTGGGTTGTGTCATGTTTGGATTGGATTGACAAGCGGTCAATAGAATGATAATTAAGATAATTAATGTAGATTTTGTCATGCTTGGGTAAGTATTAGGGCAAACTGTTACAATTGTATGAACCTATTGGCGAGCCATCGGGTAAGGGGATTGATTTTGTCACTTTAAAATCGGTTGGTCGTTGCCAAAATGATTGGATTCGATGCGTTAAAAACTTTTGCCATGTCGAGGCAATCTTTTTTTCGCCTTCGGCTTCTATTTTTTTCAAAAAAGCAAAAGTAGCAGCCGTAGCCTGCGGGTATATATATTTGTTTAAATATGTGTAAATTAAACGATTAACTATTTCATCCTGTAGTATTTGTTTCAAGTTTTTGTCAAAAGTGTCGATTGTATCACTCTTGAAAAATTGATTCCAAATTTGTTCTAACATATCATTTACACTCAATTGCTGAGCGTCAAAAGCAGCTTGCTGAACCAAACGGTTGATGCGATCAGGATGAAATAAAATATTTAATTGAAGTGCAGCCAGGGACTGTGCTAGTTGAAGGTGGTCAAAAGCCACTCCTGTTTTACTTTTGAAATACTCTCTACCTCTATTATTTCCGAAGGCAGGTGGAGGTAATAATGGTAATAACTTTTCGGGCAGCTTTAATTGTTCTGGAGCCAATGTTGCCAAGTAGGCTTGGAGGGCTTTCTTTTGTTGAGCAACAGCTACAGGTTGGGTATTGTAATCTAAATTCCCTTTCACCGCATATTGATAGCTTAGCCCGCCGATGAGTTTACTAACAGCTTCCATCTGATAACGGTGTAACAAAAAGATGGGTACCAAACGTGCTTCGAGCATATTATAAGATTCTCCCTTTTGCAAATGATTTAAGCCTAATTGTCGCAAGGCTACTTGTCGAATGACCATGAGGTTCTGGAGTTCTTCTACCGCATTTTCGCCATTGTCCCACAAATGGGCTTTTGGGTGTGCGCCACCTAGGGGGCGGGCATCTTGATCACTAATAAATGGCAATCCATTTTTCGCACTAGATTCAAGTATGTTGGTTAGGGCCTGATCGGCATCTACATGATCTGGAAAATCACTGTAGGCATAAGCAACTGCTACTTTATCCCACTCCCCTATTCCTGTATCATACGCATCAGCGTAGGAAATCTTACCCGATTCAAGAGAAAGCGTTGGATGGGGATAATCCATTACGGAAGACCTATTTTTTGTACTCGCTGCAAAATTGTGCGCAAAACCCAAGGTATGACCAATTTCATGGGCCGATAATTGTCGAATTCTTGCTAATGCCATGGCCAGCATATCGGGTTTGGGGGATCCGCCTTCAAAAGGGCTCTCTGTCAACCCCAGGGCAATCATATAGTCTTGACGGATACGTAAACTACCCAAACTTACGTGACCTTTGATGATTTCTCCAGTTCTCGGATCTACCACACTGGCTCCATAGCTCCAGCCTCTGGTGGAACGATGTACCCACTGAATTACATTGTAGCGCACATCAAGAGGATCAGCGCCCTTGGGTAACATTTTTACTTGAAAAGCATCTTTAAAACCAATCGATTCAAAGGCTTGATTCCACCAACGGCCTCCTTCCAATAATGCCGATCTTACGGGCTCAGGCGTACCATTGTCTAAATAATAAACGATTGGATTTACTGCTTCACTAACGGCTGCATTTGGATCCTTTTTCTCCAATCGGTGACGCACGATAAATTCTTGTAATGTAGGCTTATCTACAGGCGTTGCATAGTCATAGTAACGTAAGGCATTGACTCCAGCTCTTGGGTCAAATTTTCTTTTTACGTAATTATTATCGGGTAAAGCAATAAATGAATGGTGCTGCTGCACTGTTATGGCATCTGGACTGGGTGTGACCGAGCGTACCCAACTACCTGAGGGAGTACCCTTGAAGGTTAACAAAACCTCCATTTCGATATTTTTGGGAAACGCCTTGGTTCGATCCATTGATAAGGCAGATCGACTTTTATCTAATGTATAGCTTCCTTGTTTACGGTCTTTTAATCTTTTGGCTACACCATGGGCATCTTGCTTCAAAAATGGAGTCAGATCTATCGTATAAATACCCTCTTGCTCTGAAAGTATTGGAAATCCATAAAGTACTGATTTGGCAAAAGCTTGAGTTACAGATTTTTTTTCAAGCTTGTTGTCTGTCGTAGCGCGATAAGTGTAATTGGGCTGTACAAGTAATAATTTGTTTCCAGCCTTCTGAAATTTGACAATCCTACGTCCACCCAACTGTCCTCTATCTAATCCTATGTCATTGCTACCAATTCCTTCTGATAAGCTATTGACATATAAAAATTCTTTATCCAGACTGGCTATATCCAACAACAATTGGTCTTTATTCTCAATGTATTTAAAGTTGAAAAAACCTTGAAATGAGTCACTTGAAGACTGTTTGCTGTCTTTTTTTTGCTGCTGTTTTTCTTTTTTCGCTTTTCTGAATTCAATATGTTTTTTTTGAGCTGAAAAGGATACAGATGTTGTTAATAACAAAAAACCAAGGAATATAAGTTGCAAATTTTTCATCCAATAAATTTTGCTCAATGTAAGAATTTTTGCAGCTAATTTTTTTTGAATTTTAGATTAAACGAGGTCATAATAAAAAAAATTTCGCTGCGACAGGGACAAAAATCTAGTATGTTTGTAAAAACAAATATTCATGGTCCAAGTCGATCAAATTAAGAGTTTAATGGAACGCCTTGGTGCGTTAAGGAGGTATCTTTGACATAGATGCCAAACGCATAGAAATTAGCAACCAAGAAGAAAAAACACTGGCCCCTGACTTTTGGGACCAACCTGATGTGGCCGAACAACATATGAAAAAGCTACGCACACTCAAAAAATGGGTGGATGATTATGTAGCGGTTGAAAGCCAAATTGGGGACTTAGAGGTATTATACGAATTTCAAAAAGCTGGAGAAGCCACTGAGGAAGAGCTTGAGGCAAGCTACATTGAAATCCTCGATGCCCTAGAGGCCCTTGAATTTCGAAATATGCTATCAGATGAAAGTGATCCGATGCATGCCATTCTTCAAATTACGGCAGGTGCTGGAGGAACGGAAAGCTGTGATTGGGCTGCCATGTTGATGCGAATGTACCTCATGTGGGGCGAAAAGAATGGTTATAAGATCAGAGAATTAAATCACCAATCGGGGGATGTTGCTGGAATCAAAACAGTAACACTCGAACTGCAAGGGGATTATGCTTTTGGCTGGCTCAAAGGTGAAAACGGGGTTCATCGATTGGTTCGCATTTCCCCTTTCGATTCAAATGCCAAACGCCATACTTCATTTGCCTCAGTTTATGTGTATCCCCTTGTCGATGAAAGCATTGAAATACATGTAAACCCATCTGAAATTAGCTGGGAAACCATGCGAGCTAGTGGGGCCGGTGGTCAAAATGTCAATAAAGTAGAAACAGCAGTTAGACTTCGCCACCATCCTACAGGAATCATGATAGAAAATTCAGAAACGCGTTCTCAATTAGAGAATAAAAACAAGGCAATGCTGCTACTCAAATCCCAATTATATGAATTGGAAATGGAGAAAAAAAGAGCAGCACGAAGTGAAATCGAAGCGACCAAAAAGAAAATTGAATGGGGTTCACAAATTCGTAATTATGTGATGCATCCCTACAAACTGGTCAAAGATGTACGTTCACAAATAGAAACAGCAGATATTGATGCCGTAATGAATGGACAATTAGACCCATTTTTAAAAGGCTATCTCATGCATAATGGTCAATCTACAAAAGACAATGAAAACGATTAATACGATTATTTTTGATCTGGGCAATGTTCTCATCGATTGGAATCCTGAATATGTTTATTTAGATGTATTCGAAGGCAATCGAAAAAAAATGGACTGGTTTTTTACAGAAATCTGTACAATGGACTGGAATGAAAACCAGGATGCAGGATATCCATTACAACAAGCAACAGCGGATAGAGTCGCCTTATTTCCCCAGTATGAAAACTGGATACGCATGTACTACGGTCGGTGGGAAGAAATGTTAGGTGGTGCCATAGGGGCATCTGTTGAAATATTGCGATTACTAATTGAAGACCCACGCTACAAAGTAGTGGCTTTGACCAACTGGAGTGCTGAGACCTTTCCTATTGCTCTAGAGCGCTTTGAATTTTTACATTGGTTTGAGGGCATTGTCGTTTCTGGTGAAGAAAAGACGCGCAAACCCTTTCGTGAAATTTATCAAATAACCCTAGACAGGTTTGACTTAACTGCAGAAAATTGTTTGTTTATAGACGACAATTTCCGCAATATAGAAGGTGCTCAAAAACTGGGGATTCAGACACACCATTTCAGTAACCCCCAGGCTTTAGCTACTGACTTAAATGAAAGAGGTATCCTTTAGAAAGGCGCATCATCTGGATCATCATCAAGACCAAACGCTTGACTAGGGCTGGCAAAATTATTGGGATCGATTGTTTCTGGAGTGTCTGCAGCATTCATTTTAGAAGGAAATTCATAAGCACTATCAAACTGTGTCAAGTCTTCAAACTTACCTAGACTTCCTATAAACTTCATACGTATGTTATCGAGGCCTCCATTACGATGTTTGGCAACAATGAACTCTGCTTGACCTGTAGAAGGGCTACGCTCTTCGTCATCCCATTCGTCAATGCCATAATACTCGGGTCGATAGATAAAGGAAACAATATCTGCATCCTGTTCAATAGCACCAGATTCTCTCAGATCAGAAAGTAAGGGTCTTTTAGTACCACCACGTGTTTCCACTGCACGGGACAACTGAGACAGAGCGATAACAGGAATATCCAATTCTTTGGCCAGCGCTTTTAGGTTTCTAGATATGGTAGATATTTCTTGCTCTCGATTCCCTGATTTACTAGAAGTTGCGGCCGTCATCAGTTGTAAATAGTCTATAAAAAGGAGTTTGATGCCATGCTGTGAAGCCAAACGACGGGCCTTGGCACGCAAATCGAAAATGGATAAAGATGGGGTATCATCAATGTAGAGTGGCGCTTTTTCAAGGTCACTTACTTTAACGTTCAATTGTTCCCACTCATGGTCGGCAAGCTTTCCGGTTCGCAGCTTTTCAGAAGACAAGCCTGTTTCAGCAGATATCAAACGGGTAATTAATTGTACGGAAGACATTTCTAGAGAAAAGAAAGCCACTGGAATCTGTTTTAAGACAGCTATGTTTCTGGCCATAGAGAGGGTAAGGGCTGTTTTACCCATCCCGGGGCGTGCTGCAATAATAATTAAATCGCTGGGCTGCCATCCCGAAGTGAGTTGATCAAGCTTTTCAAAACCTGTACTGATACCGCTTAATCCTTCTCGCTTTGAGATGTCTTCGATACGCTTTTTCGCCTGAATTACAAGGCTTTGTGCTGTCTCTGAAGACTTTTTGATGTTGCCCTGAGTAACATCGTAAAGTTTGGATTCAGCTTCATCTAACAAATCAAATACGTCAATAGACTCTTTGTAGGAATTCTCAATGATTTCATTGGAGATCTTGATCAAACTCCTTTGGATATATTTCTGTAAAATAATCCGAGCATGAAACTCAATATGAGCCGAGCTCGCCACTTTTTGAGTGAGGTTAACCAAATAGGTATTGCCACCAGCTTGGTCTAATTTCCCCTTTTTTTTCAAATCATTGGAGACGGTGAGTAGATCAACTGGTTCTGAAGCTTCAAACAATTCGAAAATGGATTCAAAAATGTATTGATGCGCGGTTTTATAAAAAGCATCAGCTTGTAAAATATCAATGACTTCGTCAACCCCTTTTTTATCAATCAACATAGCGCCAAGTACTGCCTCCTCTAATTCAACAGCTTGCGGCGGGAGCTTTCCTTTTTCTAAGGGAATAACATTGCCTCCAGTATATGTTTTCGTTTTAAGTGATTTGGTTTCTTCCATGGTTTAAAGGTAAGTCAACAGAACATTGAAAAGATAAAATTTTAGATATAGATATCTAATAACTGTCAAAAATGGCTGTTAATAAACGCCCAAAAAATGTTTACAACTGATAAATGTCTTATTCGGAAAAGATACCCATGCTGTAGAACTTTTCTCGCCTAGCTCGGATTCGATCCTTCCCTTCCATTTTATTTAAACGTCTGTAGGCAGCTTGGATTTCTTTTTTAACAGAATCAAAAGTTTGTTCGTGGTCAAAGTGAGCACCACCAAGGGGTTCTTCGATAATTTTGTCAATTAATTTTGCTTTCAACATGTCTGAAGAAGTCAGATTTAAAACTTCGGCAGCTTGTTCTTTGTACTCCCAACTCCGCCATAGAATGGAAGAACAAGATTCAGGCGAAATAACAGAATACCAAGTATTTTCAAGCATACAGACATGATCACCAACCCCAATGCCTAAGGCGCCACCCGAGGCACCTTCACCAATGATAACCACGATAATAGGTACTTCAATCGCCATCATTTCCATAATATTTCTAGCGATAGCTTCGCCTTGTCCACGCTCCTCAGCCTCCAATCCAGGATAAGCACCAGGGGTATCAATTAGGCAAACAATAGGAACTTGAAATTTGTTGGCTGATTGCATCAATCGAAGGGCTTTACGATATCCCTCTGGGTTGGCCATTCCAAAATTTCGATATTGACGAGTCTTTGTATTATACCCCTTTTGCGTTCCTACAAATAAGTAGCTTTGCCTACCTATTTTTCCAAAACCGCCTACCATAGCTTTGTCATCGGCAAATTGACGGTCACCGTGTAACTCCATAAAAGTTCCTTCAGTTAGGGCGTTTATATAATCAAGGGCATAAGGGCGAGAAGGATGTCGTGACAACTGCACTTTTTGCCAAGCCGTTAATTGAGAAGCAATTTCTTTTTTGGTTTCTTCTAACTTTATTTCAAGTTTTTTACAGGTTTCGCTAACATCTACTTGACTCTGATCCCCTAACTCTTTGCATTGTTCAATCTGTTCTACAAGAACTTTTATAGGGGTTTCAAATTCTAAATATTCCATGGATTCAATTCTATCAATTACAAATGTAATAAACTATACATTTTGACGGGCATCAGATCGAATTTTGAAATAACCATTTCCCAATACAGCCGCTAAAATGAGAAACACTCCAATGTAAAAATTTACATTCAGCAACTCTTTTTCCCCAAAAACAATTACAGACAGTACAATTCCATATATAGGTTCCATGTTAATACTTATCATAATTGAAAACGGAGAAAGGACTTTCATTACGTGTACAGAACCTACAAAAGCATATGCCGTACAAATCAAACTTAGAACTAAGAGCAGGATAATATCTTGAGCCACTAAATCAAACGCTTGATCGAACCCATTAGGATTGAAAAAAACAACAATCCAGGTAACTAAAGCACCAAAACCTAGTTCATAAAAAGAAACTGCTGCTGCGGGTACCCTATTGGCTAATTTTCCATTAACTAATGTGAAAAACACGCCCAACAATGTAGACAACAAAGCAATTAACATACCCCAGAATTGATCCCACTCTGATTGAAAAATCAACAACAAGCCGAAAATTGCAAAACCGCCAAAAACTAATTCATAGACAATGATTTTTCTGTCAAAAAAGATGGGTTCTAGGAGGGCAGTAAAAAAGGCACCCATTGACAGCATGGAAAGGGTCAAAGAAACACCTGCTACTTTGATTGCATAAAAAAAACACATCCAATGAAAGGCAATAAAAATACCCCCTAACAATAGGAGTTTTATGTTGCTTTTAGAAACAACAAAGTCAGCTGGACGGCGTAATAAAATATACAAACCAATAAATCCAGTTGCCCATAACATTCTATGGGCGACCAATGGGATGGCTCCCAATTGAATTAATGCCCCTAAAATAGAAGTGAAACCAAATAGGAAGACAATTAAATGAAAGTGGAGCAGGTTTTTTGTTCTAACGCTTGGCATGATTCAAAAGATAAATGGCAAGCAAACTAAATAAAACTAGGGGTAACCATGCGGCCACCATGGCATTGAAATTGGCTTTCAAAACCAAGACACCAAAAATTTTATCAAAAAATATGTACAAGAAGCCCAACGTAATACCAAAAGCCAAATTGACTCCCATCCCTCCTCTTCTCTTAAATGAAGACATAGCCACAGCGATAATCGTTAAAACAAATGCAGACATAGGTAAGCTCCAGCGCTTGTGACGAACCAGCAAGTGCGTGTTAATCAATTTTGAACCACTTTGCTTTTCTTTTTTAATGAATGCATTGAGCTCACTAAAATTTAAGGTTTCGGCTTTGTAGGTAACGGGAGATAATTCTTCAATTTTAAAGTCAAAAAGTGTGTCTTTACGACTCGCTTTTTCCAAAAGCTCTTTGTCCCCCTCAAAAGTTCGTTTGACCATTGATGAAAGGCGGAAAGTACTATCACGATCGACCCAACGTAGGGTATTAGCTGTGAGTTTTGCCACCAATTGATTGCCATCAAAATGCTCCAAAGAAAAATTCGTGGCCCTTTTCCTCACAGGATTGTAATTGGACACATAAATAAATTCATTGTCATTAATTTGTTTGTAGAGCTCGGTCGTTTCTTGGGCTTTATTTTTGGTAATATATTTATAATTAAAGGCATTAAATCCTTCATTGGACTTGGGAACAACAAACATACCGCCAAAAAAGGCTATTCCAGCAATTAACCCAGCAGCCAATATATATGGGCGCAGAAATCGAGTAAAAGAAATTCCAGAACTCAAAATGGCGATAACTTCTGTATTATTGGCAAGCTTTGAAGTAAACCAAATGACTGCCAAAAACAAGAAAATGGGAAATAGCATGTTGGAGAAATAGAGCGTAAAGTCAAAATAATAATTCACAAGCTCGATAAAAGGAACTTCCTTCTCCTTGAACTTATCGATTTTTTCGGCCATATCTACCAAGATGCCAATAGGAATAAACAAAAGAATCATCACAAAAAACGTACTGAGATACTTTTTAATGATGTATTTATCCAATAAATGCATAATTACAGCCGCTTATTGAGTTGTTGAACCATTTGATTTTTCCACTGTGCAAAATCGCCTGCTAATATATGTTTACGAGCTTGTCGCACCAGCCAAAGATAGAAAGACAAGTTGTGTAAAGTGCATATTTGTTTCCCCAACATTTCATTGACTGTAAAAAGATGACGCACATAGGCCTTAGAATAGTCTAAATCTGCAAAGCAATATCCTTGCTTGTCAATAGGTGAAAAATCCCGCTCCCATTTTTTATTTTTGATATTGATCGTTCCATTGGCAGTAAACAGCATGCCATTGCGTGCATTTCGAGTAGGCATCACACAATCAAACATGTCAACACCAAGGGCAATGTTTTCAAGCAAATTGATGGGCGTTCCTACCCCCATGAGATAGCGTGGTTTGTCCTTTGGAAGGATTTGACAGACCACATCTGTCATAGCATACATTTCTGGTGCAGGCTCTCCAACGGAGAGCCCTCCAATAGCATTGGCAGGAGCATTTTGCTCCGCAATAAAAGCAGCAGATTCCTGCCGCAAATCTGTATAAACACTTCCTTGGACAATAGGAAAAAGAGTTTGTGAATAGCCGTATAAATGCGGTTCTTTCTTGTCTTGCTCCATACATCGTTGTAGCCATCGGTGCGTACGATGCATTGAGGTTTTGGCGTACTCATATTCGCAGGGATAGGGAGTACATTCATCAAAAGCCATGATGATATCGGCTCCAATTTTACGTTGGATTGATATCGCATTTTCAGGTGTAAATGTATGGTATGACCCATCAATATGTGATTTGAACTTGACACCTTCTTCCTTAATTTTGCGATTGGCAGAAAGTGAATAAACTTGATAACCTCCTGAATCTGTCAAAATAGGCTTATCCCAATTCATAAAAGCGTGCAAACCGCCAGCCGCCTCCAAAATATCGGTGCCCGGTCTCAGGTATAAATGATAGGTGTTCCCTAAAATAATATCAGGATTTACTGCTTCTTTCAATTCGCGTTGATGAACACCTTTAACCGTTGCAGCCGTACCAACTGGCATGAAAATAGGAGTTTGAATGCTGCCGTGATCTGTAGTGAGGGTACCCGCGCGGGCTTGAGATTTTGGATCGGTTGCTTGCAGCGAAAAATTCATCTTCTAAAGTTGATACAAAGATACCATCTTTCCGCAAAGACAAACACAATTTTTGTTGATGCATTGTAGAAAAAAATCATAAAATAGCTGAGTCATTACTTTGTTGCAACATGGGCATCTCCTACTTTTGCATCTAAAGCAAATTAACCTTATGGCTGACATAAAGCAGCTCGAGGCATTCGTTCAGCAAGTGCGTCGAGATATCCTACGAATGGTCCACAAAGTAAACTCGGGTCACCCAGGTGGCTCTCTGGGTTGTACAGAATTTTTTGTGGCCCTGTATCAAGAAGTAATGACTCACCATCCCAAGTTTGAAATGGATGGGAAAAACGAAGATCTTTTTTTCTTGTCCAACGGACACATCTCTCCAGTTTTCTACAGTGTTTTGGCACGTAGTGGGTATTTTCCAGTCGAAGAGTTAAATACTTTCAGATTGATTGATTCTCGTTTACAAGGTCACCCTACGACTCACGAAGGTCTG
The DNA here is from genome assembly GCA_011524905.1 of Flavobacteriales bacterium. Lineage (GTDB taxonomy): Bacteria > Bacteroidota > Bacteroidia > Flavobacteriales > Flavobacteriaceae > UBA11891. Next base: position 4,618 of record WTJI01000041.1, on the reverse strand, counting down.
CCAGGTATACGAGTTGCATCAGGTTCTTTAGGACAGGGACTCTCCGTTGCCATTGGTGCTGCCTTGGCCAAAAAATTAAATAATGACCCGAGAACAGTTTTCGCCTTGATGGGCGACGGTGAATTGCAAGAAGGTCAAAACTGGGAAGCTTTAATGTATGCTGCTGCCAATAAAGTCGACAACTTAATTGCCACAGTAGATTTGAATGGAAAACAGATTGATGGCGCTACTGACCAGGTTCTTCCTATGGGAAATCTAAAACATAAGTTTCAAGCTTTTGGTTGGACCGTTTTAGATTTAGAGGAAGGCAATAAGATGGCAACAGTTATAAGCTGTCTTAAAGAAGCGCAATCACTTTTGGGTCAAGGAAAACCAGTAGCCATCCTGATGCGAACAGAAATGGGAAATGGCGTTGACTTTATGATGCACACCCATGCATGGCATGGTAAAGCCCCTAACGACGAACAACTAGCAGATGCGCTTTCACAAAATCCAGTCACTTTAGGTGATTATTAAATTCATCCTCACAAAGACATAAAAATGCAGACATATACCAATCAAGGCAGTAAAGACACCCGTTCAGGATTTGGAGCAGGACTTGCCGAGCTCGGAAGAACCAATGCCAATGTAGTAGCACTTTGTGCAGATCTAATTGGCTCACTCAAAATGGATGAGTTTATTGCAGAAAATCCAGATCGTTTTTTTCAAGTAGGCATTGCCGAAGCCAACATGATGGGTCTAGCGGCTGGTCTTACCATAGGTGGTAAAATTCCATTTACGGGTACCTTTGCTAATTTTTCTACAGGTCGGGTTTACGATCAAATACGCCAGTCCATAGCTTACTCTGACAAAAATGTTAAAATATGTGCATCCCATGCAGGTATTACGCTTGGAGAAGATGGTGCTACGCATCAAATTCTTGAGGATATTGGGCTGATGAAAATGCTTCCAGGGATGACTGTAATCAATCCCTGTGATTTTAATCAAACCAAGGCTGCAACGATTGCTATTGCGGATCATCAAGGACCTGTCTATTTGCGTTTTGGGCGCCCAAAAGTCCCAAATTTCACATCTATTGACACCACCCCATTTGAGATTGGAAAAGGCATACAACTCACCGCTGGGACTGACGTGACGATAGTTGCAACGGGACATTTGGTGTGGGAGGCCCTTGAAGCTGCCAAAAGCCTTGCCGAAGAGGGAATTGCTGCCGAGGTAATCAATATACATACCATCAAACCGCTGGATACCGAGATCATTCTCAATTCTGTTTCAAAAACGGGTTGTATAGTAACGGCAGAGGAACATAATTTTCTAGGCGGATTGGGCGAAAGTGTCGCGCGAACGCTCAGTACCTTACTCCCTACCCCACAGGAGTTTGTTGCTACACAAGATACATTCGGAGAATCAGGAACCCCCGCCCAGCTCATGAAAAAATATGGCATTGATCGGGACGCAATCCAAGCTAAAGCCAAACAAGTTATTCAACGTAAATCATAACCTATGAAACACCTACTTATTATCCCCGTTTTTTTATTTGGTTTTTTTGCTACAGCACAATTTGACTACGGTGTCGTTGGCGGGCTGAATTTCCACGCTACAGGACCTCTCAAAACATCAATTTCTGATGTTGGAAATTTTCGTGAAACCGCCAAAAGAAAAGCAGGCTATTTTGCTGGCGTGTATGGCAAAGTGAATGTTTTAGCGTTTTACATACGACCTGAAATTCACCTTAATCAACTGCAATCTGAATACGAAACATTTAATCTTTCAACAATTAATTTGGAAGCACCGGTTTCTTTTGGATACACTATTTTTCCTAGCACCAGTCTATTTGCTGGTCCCAGTTTTCGCTATCGTTTAAGTGAGGAAATTGATCTTACATTTGAGGACATACAATCCAAAACTTCTATGGGTGCACACATTGGAACTCGGGTGTCATTTGGAGGCATAGCATTAGAGCTACGCTATGAAAGAGGATTAAATAGTAGAGAAATCGAATTTTTAAATGAAAATGGTATCGAAGGCCAATTCGATAGCCGTGGAGAAAAATGGATTTTAGGAATTTCTTTTTCTTTTAAGTAGCCGAGTCGGGATCTAAATAATTTGGTGTACCATCACCATCTGAATCGCCTGGAACACCATTTTCATCTCGATCAATTTCGTCACGGGTTGGAACACCATCACCATCATCGTCACTATCATACATGTTTGCCGTGCCATCCCCATCTGTATCATCATTGAATGGGTTTCCATCCTGATTGATATCTTCTTCAGCGGAAAGTACACTATCGCCATCATGATCAGTAGCTTTCATTACAAACAAGGAAAAAGTGAAAACGAGTGGCGAATAAGCAGGTATACCTGGTTGAGAAGAAGCGTAATATCCCAAGCCAGAGGGAATGAACAAGGCACCTTGACCGTAGTCAAAAAATGTATAGGTTCCATCAGCATTTTCTTGGAAACTACCAGAGCGAAATTCTGGAATACCCTCTCTAAAGCCAGGAACTACATCGGGAAGATTGAACCAGACGGGCAGTTCACGACTGTCAAAAATAGCACCATCTAGCAGACGACCAGTATATCTAACGTAAGTAGAATCGACTTCTGAAGGTTTTTGTCCTTTACCCTCACGGACCACAAGATAGTAAAGCGTATGATCTATGACTTGACCGTCACTGTTTGTAATTTCAATTTGTTTACTTCGAACTTGATCAATTAGTGGGGTATATCCAGCGTTCTCTCCAGCCAAAGTATCGATTTGAATACGCAAGTTGTAATCGTCTGGTGCAGCAACAAAATCTTCGTAATTATAAAAGTGAGTCTGCAAAAAACTGAGTAAATCTGTATCATCTTCCTCAAACTGTGTTTGCACATCTCTTATTTCAACGCTCTCTACATCTTCTTGATTACAAGCAAATAGTATCAGGGTAAAGAATGAAAACAAAGACCAATGGAAAAAGTATTTGGGTTGTAGCATGTACCGCTAGATCTTAAAGATTAAACGCTGCAAATATACAATATTCCTGTACTTTTGGATTTTAAATTGTTGCAGATGCGTATTGATCAGTATTTATGGTGTGTGCGTTACTTCAAGTCGAGAAGTTTGGCCAGTCAGGCCTGTCGGAAGGGTGCCATTAAAATAAATAATGCAACGGTAAAACCCTCACGCGAGGTATTACCACTAGATCGCATCGAGGTACGTAAAGAACAAATTTGGTATCAAATGACAGTATTGGACATCCCGAAAAGTAGAGTTGGCGCAAAACTAGTGGATATCTACCGTCAGGATACAACCCCAAAAACCGCTTTTGAACAAAAAGAGATGCAGGCACTTGACGCTTTTCAGCCCCGGGAAAAAGGCTTGGGTCGCCCTACCAAAAAAGACCGAAGAAGTATGGAAGGCTTTTTGGATGATGAATCCGAATAAAAAAAGACTATTCCTATATTTACAGTATGGATAAATCCAAAAAACATCAGCTTTTTGATCAAATTAAAATGGATGCTATCATAAAACGGATAGCACTTCAAATCCATGAATCGAATATTGAAGAAAAACAACTATTCATCGTTGGAATTGCCAATAAAGGTAATATCCTGGCCAAAAAAATAGCTAATTTCTTAAAGGATTCAATGACGATGACCGAAATCGTTTTAATGGAATTACAAATAGACAAATCCAAGCCATTGGGTTCAATCAAAACGTCATTAAACGTATCAGAATGTGAAGATCATACGGTTGTCATTATCGATGATGTCCTCAATACTGGCAGTACTTTGGTTTATGCTGTTCACCATTTTTTAAAGGTTCCATTGAAAAAAATTCAAACAGCGGTGTTGGTTAATCGAAACCACAAACGTTTTCCTATCAAAGCAGATTTTAAGGGAATTTCACTATCTACTTCTTACAAAGAGCACGTTAGTGTTAGCATGGAAGGTCCTGGGGCAGGTGCTTATTTAAGTTAAATTTTGAATTTCTGTAACGATTTGCCTGATCGACTTCCCTTCTACTTGTAATTGATGCTCCGCCTTTAGATAAAATGGGTTTCGATCAAAAATATGTTTACCGATAAACTCAGTAAGCAAGGATTCAGTTTCAAGATGGCTGATCATAGGTCTTTGATAACGCTCAGGCCATAATCTTTGTGTCAAAAATGCTACAGAAGCCTTTAGGTAAACTGTTTTTATCAGTTTGTTATCATTCAGTTCATTCATCGTATTAAAGTAACAAGGTGTACCACCCCCCAGAGCAACGACCTTTTGTTCAGGAATTTGTATGAGTTTTTGGAGGTAGTCGTATTCTTTTTTTCGAAAATAAAGTTCTCCGTATTCTTTAAAAATAGCACGCACAGAGGCGCCTTCTCCTTTTTCAATAACCGCATCTAAGTCATAAAAAGCAATGTCATTGGCACTTGCTAATGCCTTGCCTGCAGTAGATTTACCAACCCCCATGTAGCCAAGCAGAAAAATTTGCTTTGTCATATTTCCAATTCAAGAATTACAAATTTATAGAAATAGGAATTGATAGTTTGGGAATTGGGTTTATATTTGCAGCCTGAAAACCGATTCGATAGCTCAGTTGGTAGAGCATCTCCCTTTTAAGGAGAGGGTCCTGGGT
>WTJI01000028.1 GCA_011524905.1 Flavobacteriales bacterium | reverse complement strand
ATTATTCTTTACTCACCGTAAATGTACTGAAGTTTAGACTAACACCCCTCTATCCACCTTTCATACCCCTACAAAACACCCCGATTTACTCCATCGTGAATTGTGCCTTAGACCAATCACAGCATAGGCTTCCAGCTGATTTCAATTGTAGGCAACCCTGCGAAAATATCAAAAGTCAATAACGGTTGGTATACATACTATTCAGAGTGTAAAACTGCTATAAGAAAAATGAATCTAGGGACCCAGACCACATCAGAATCATATAGTAATTTAGGAAACTTTCAGCTTTGTCCCATTGTCCCACCCCCTAGGGATGGGACGTGGGACATGTTATCCAATAGTCCTATATGATCATCCGCCCTCGAAATACAGACTGAAAATTAAGGTCATCATCTTGGGTACGCTTGATGCCTTGGTGAAGAAAGTCAGAGTGGTCGGCAAATTGCTTGTGAACAATTTAAAGTAGAAATATACGGTTACTTATTTAAACAGTTCGAAGTATTAAGGATAGCGGTTCTAATCAACCCCAAAATTTTATTTACATTTAATTTATACCTAGGTTAAAAATTAAATGAAGAAAAATAACTGTATCTGCATATTTACCTTAATGTTAATCCTTTATGTGCCCGCAAATATATTTGCACAAAAAAAGGCTAAAGTTGCTACCCTATTAATCGATAACCAGCGCATAGCCACAACTAGGATAGAACTGAAGCAAGAGAATACAAGTTTGCTTAAGGCCTATTTACAACTCATCGAAGAGGCAGATAAAATGCTCTTAGAAGGTCCTTTTTCAGTTACAGCGAAAACAAAACTCCCCCCAAGTGGAAATAAGCACGACTATGCCAGTTACAGTCGCTATTGGTGGCCCGATCCGAACAAAGCCGATGGACTGCCTTACCTGCGCCGGGATGGAGAAACCTATCCCGGAAGTCAAAGTCTAGAAGCTTCAGATCGACAAAGAATAGGTGCCTTAGCGGAAAGTTCAGAGACATTAGGCTTGGCCTTCTACCTTAGTGGAGAGCAAAAGTATGCTCAGAAAGTTGCTCAACTACTTCGTGTGTGGTTTCTCAATACAGCTACACGAATGAATCCAAATCTAAATCATGCACAATGCCGACCCGGTCGTAATACAGGTTCTAAATCTGGAGTATTGGATGGGCGTTTGTTGATAATAGCTTTTGAGGCATCTTTACTTATTGGAGACTCATCTGCTTTAAGTGAAGAAGAAAAACAAGGACTAAGGAATTGGGCAGAAGCCTACTTAGAATGGCTTACAGAAAGTGAATTGGCCTTGCAAGAAGCGGCCTCTAAAAACAACCACGGTTCTTATTATGATCTACAGCTAATCTATTTTGCATTGTTTACAGGAAAAACAGATCTAGCCCAAAAAGTAGCTCAAAACTTTTATCATAACAGAGTTTTAAAACAGATTCAAGCCGATGGTTCTATGCCAGAAGAAATCGCCCGAACTAGGCCCTTGTTTTACAGCATTTTTAATCTTCACGCCTTGTTTTTATTTGCACATTTAGCTGAAAAAGTTGGAGTAGATATTTGGAAAGCTAACGATGATTCATCTCGTTTAAAAGTAGGGCTGGATTTTCTAGCACCCTACACCAATCCTGAGTTAACTTGGCCCTATCCCACCATAAAGGAAGTAAATCGAATGGAATTATTCCAACTCTTATTATTGGCAGATAGCGTATACCCAAATGAAAATTATTTAGATTATGCCACTCATCTTCCAAAGGAGAAACTGAATGTGGATCGCGCCAAACTTGCATTTCCATTGATGCGGTAGTTTGGCGATTGGGTAATTATATTATTTGATGCATAATTTTTACTTAGAGGTAATGAAGATCAGGGTTGAAGAAGATAAAAATCATTCAACTTTTTAGATGATGAGCTCAAGATTTACCTCACCTAATCAAAAAAAATCATTGTCAAAAATGGCTAACAAATTAGGTTCACTAGATCCTTGGTGTAGTAAGTCAGTGTATGTATATATAGAGTGATAAAAGACTAATTTCCATAGTTGTTATTCCTTGATCATTTTCTACGATAGTACCTTCATTACATACAGGATACTCTTTTTTATAATTCCAATTTATATTTTATCAAAGTAGCGCTTTTCACTGAACAAAATTATTTCAGTTTATAGTATTCCTGCAATACATAAAACGCCATTTTCTTTTCTCCTTTTTCGGAGATAAGCCCCTTGCGGTTAAAGTTATTTTGAATTCCAGGAAGCACCCGTCGAGGCGATTTAAAATCAACCAA
>WTJI01000021.1 GCA_011524905.1 Flavobacteriales bacterium | reverse complement strand
GCAGTCAAGAGGTCGGCGGTTCGAGTCCGCTCTTCTCCACGTCTAAGGGACTTAATCAAGTCCCTTTTTTTATGGGCGCTATCCAACTGTTTGCCATCAAAACATGGATTTACTTACAGGCATAAATTGACACCTATTCAGAAAACATTTGATTGAGAAAAACAATTCATTGCTCCCCTTTATACACCTACAAAACACCCTATTTACTTAAAGGGAAACCAATGTATAGACGTTAAAATTTTATATAGATGTATGCCCAATAGATTAATACAAACTGAAGCGGGATTCTTAAACTCAACACCCAAAGTGGAATGCCAAGTCTGTTTGATGGGAACAACATGTTTACATGCACAATTAAAAACACCAATAACATCAAAATAATACCCCAAAGGGCTAGATTTCTACTTTGAGGAAATAGTACGCCAATGCCTAAAATAATTTCTGCGAGACCACTTAAGTAGATTAGCAAGTCATGTGAAGGCATAAACCTAGGCATCAAGGGTCTATAAAAACCTGTATTAGTAAAATGAAGCACACCTAGAATGGTATATAAAGAACCCATTAAGTAAAGCTGGAACATATTCATCATATAATTATTTCAATTGATCATGATTTTCTTGGATTACTTTTCCAGGGAGTTTTCACTGTCTATACTTACTGCATTAATTAAAATAATTCCGTGTCCTATGAGACCTGTTGTTGGCGTTAAAACATAAAGTAGCTTTGACTTGGACACTTTATTAAAATAATTTGTGGCAAATAATTTATATATTATGTTCACAAACCATAAACTAAATAAAATGAAAAACTTTAAAACTATTTTAATTGTTACCTTAATTTTAGATCTCATCCAATTTATCCCTTTAGTATTAGCGAAAATGGGGGGTGAAATGAAAAACCAAATGATTTCCGATTTTAATATTGAAGGGTTAGCAGACAGTGCACCTGCACTAGAAGTTATGGACATCATGTTATACATCTTTGGATTTATTTATTTAGGCACTGTACTATCCGTTATTTACACACTTAGTTTGAAAACACTTGAGGGGTTAAAATCAGCAACTTTCGTATTGTTTATCGTTCACCTATTTTGGACTCTGCCAGATTTTGTAACATTAATTGGTGGTGGTTCTGCTCACCCTCCCTTAATAATAATGCTATTAACCCTAGTTCCAGTTGTTGGATTACTTTATGTGTCGCAAAAGGGAGAATTGAAATCGTAGTATTTATTTTTTATAATTAATGCTATCTCTTTTTTACAGTCATAAATCTCATTTGATTTATACAATGGGTTTTCCACCCAAATTTATATGCAACCTTATCAAAGACAGATAAAGTCACAGAAAATCAATTAAAAAGAGTTGTAAACCTTAATAAAGAAGATAAAATACTTCATTCAAAACTTAAGATCAAAGAAAATAAGATGCGGATCAAATTATACCTTTTAAAAAATTATATGAATGATTCAAGAGAAATTACCCCCCTTTTAGATTCTTTGTCCTTAATTCGTTGAGGTTAGATTCCTAGCGCTTAGAAGAAATTCTTTAATTTATAGATGATCTATATTTATTGAAAGGATATCGGTCATATCTTTAGAAGTCTAAAAATTGATGATTTCTAAATCGTAATGGGTGGTATTACATTGGATCAACATGTTTTCTTGTTGCCTAATCCTAGGAATTGGGACAGCTTACAGCAGAATAATCTGTAACCATAGACGCATTATATAATTGAGAATCCAAACAATCTGTAATAAATTAAATACGACACTGATGAAGACGTTCATATCTGCTTTTTTTTTAGGCTTTCTTTCATTTGGACAAACTTTTGAGATTACGCAAGGACAAAGTATGTGTATGATAGGAAAAGGGGTCGGGCAAGATGCAACCATTAACCCTTATGCAGAAGAAGAGTACTCCTATGCTTTAGTAGAAAATTTGGGCTCAGTTGTATTTCAAATTAGAATTGTATCAATCAAAAGTGTAGTAAGACAATTTCCAATAAAACCAAGTGGTCTGGTTGTTATTAAGCTACTTAGAGACGATGTGTTATATTTTGATGCATTAAGAACGGAAAAAGCCAAGGCAACAATAAAGTACACTTTAGATGAGAGCGAACTTCCCCCGCCTCCCCCGCCAGTCAATAAATCTAAAATCGCTGGTAATTCCACCTTAATTGATTAGTGCCCCACGACTACTTGTGTTTTTGTTCAAAAGATTTAAATTTTTTTGCCAAACACGCATTATCTTTCAATACCGATCATTCGAGATTATACATGCCATTGATTAAGTTTAAATATTTTATTGTTTTCCTGTTTCTTTGGGGGTGTATCGAAGACCAACCAACGAATGATTGGGAGACGTTTGTGACATTTAAAAAAGGAAATTTTCCACTATTGATAGTGGCTCCGCATGGAGGTGATCTTAAACCACAGTGGATTCAAAATCGTGAATGTGAGGGTGCAGTCACTGTCCAAGATCAATACACTTTGGGGATCGCTTTTCAAATTGAAAATGAACTTAGAAAAAGAGGGTATAATCCTTACATGCTTTTGGCAAATATCCATCGGATAAAAATTGATTTGAACCGACCCTTGGCCACTTCTTTTTGTATAGACAATACGCCAGAAGGACTATGGAATTTATTTCACAATCAGATTGAAACCTATCGCAGCGAGGTAATAAATCAATTTGGCAGAGGCCTACTTATAGACCTACATGGTCACGGACACACAAATCAACGCATTGAATTGGGGTATTTACTATCTGGGGAGCAATTAAGGAACATTAAGGAAAATGAGTTTCGTTCAAGTGATGGCTCTTCTATCCAAAGCATGATTGCGAATCATCCAGACAAATTAAGCCTATTAGAGTTGTTAAGAGGCCAACACTCTTTGGGGACCCTTCTGTCAATGGCAGGATATCCTTCAGTGCCTTCTATTGATGATCCAGCCCCATCAAAGGGAGATCCTTTTTTTTCTGGAGGGACAATTACACAACGCTATGGATCTAAAAACCGAGCAGGAGTAGACGCTATTCAGATTGAACTAAATAGACAAAACGTAAGAGAAACATCTAGTGATCGAGAACAGTTTTCCCAAGAATTTGCTCAGATTCTTATCGATTATATGCATCTCCATTATTATGACATCTTAGAAAAAAGATAAGCCTACTAGCTCCCCTCAAAGCTCAACCTATTGAGCTCTCGCTCAAACTTTCTCATAACATATAAGTGAAGCTTGGCTTGTGTCAATTTATAAATGCTCCAAGGCAATCGAGGGACATATTCATGGATAGCAGTGATCACGTATTCATTATTTAAAATTGAGCGAAATTCGAGCCAGCCTAAATCAGTGCGCTGGGTCAGTTTCCCCCCAGTGATATAAAAAAGTTGTCTGTTTGGGGTACTTCGGTTTTCAATCAATCGTAGTTCCAAAAGCATGATGCCGAGTAAGTAAAACCTTAGGAAACTACCGTCGAATTTAGGATTGATTAGCCCAGCAAATCTTTTACTTAACCAGTTGGGATAATATTGGGCCACCCATTGGGCATTGTATTTGGCAGGATTGCTAATGCGCTGTACACTGCGGACGGTATTCTTTTCTTTTTTAGGCTGATGAAAACGAGGTAACGCAGGCGGTCGATCGTGAAGCGCTTTTTTGATACTTGTATCAATGGGCGTAAAGGTATTGGGATACAATGCCGTCTGTTCCTGGCTGGGAATCATTTCGTGTTTGAGGCTTTCTACTAGGGGAGAGACAAAATTGAGATGCGCATCGGCAAAAAAACTGACCCACCATTTAGACAGTCCAATTGTAAAAAAAGGCAAGGAGAAGATGTATCTTTTTTTGCCCATAAATTTTGCTGTTTTTTTGAGCAATTCCATATAAGTTAAAACCTCGTTGCCTCCAATCTCAATATTCTTGTGATAAGCTTGAGGATTGGCAAGGCACTTTTGAATTAGTGCCAAGACATCGAATACGTCAATGGGTTGATTTTTGGATTTGGTCCACTTTGGGCAGCCCATCACAGGAAGATTTCTGACGAGTTGGGTAATTATTTTAAACGAAGAACCTCCTGGACCAATAATTATACCCGCGCGGATAGCCGTTAGTGGCGTTTCTCGCGCGCCTAAAGTTTTTTCTACTTCATAGCGTGATAACAGGTGGTTAGAGATCTGGTGTGTGTCTTTTGGGAGAATACCCCCCAGATAGATGATTTGTTCTAGTTTGTTTTTCTGTGCAGCTCTTGAGAAATTGTCGGCTAATAATAAGTCGGTATCTTCAAATTTCCCTTGATTGAGTCGGGTAGATGGCTGCATGGAGTGAACCAAATAGATTGCAACATCGGCGCCTTCAAGGGCTTTTTCTGTACTGGACATTGAATAAAGGTCCACTGTTCTCCATTCAACTTTGGTGTTGGGATTCTCTGCTACTTTTTTTCTACTTAAGGCAATCAGATCAAAGTCATCCTTAAATTTTTCAATAATCCAACGACCGATAAAGCCAGTTGCCCCAGCGATGACTACTTTCTTTTTCATCTCCTCAAGTTAAGTAAATAAAGTAGGAATATGAACCAAAGGGATTTATCTTGCATTGCAAGACGGTGTACGCTTTTAATAAACCTATTGACAGGAACTTTCTTTGGAGTGGGAAATCTATTGTTGGTGAATTGAACAAATGTTTAAAGAAAGGGAATGCTGATGGACAAAACCGAATCAAAGACAATAACTAATTTTAAAAGGATGAGACGATTCACAACGCTTTTTTACCTGTTTCTTTTCAAATTGTTACCCGCTCAAACCCCTGAAGACGCTGTCAACGGTTTTTTTGAGGCGTTTCACAACAAAGACAGTATTCTGTTGCAATCTTATTTTCATCCGAAAGCTACATTGCAGTCCACAGGAGTAGATGGGGCGGGGAAAACCTACTTACGGTCACTATCGGTTGATAGATTTATAACGGCCGTCAGCACCCGTCCCGACCAGCCTGTATGGCGAGAAGTCTTAGGTAAAATGGAAGTACAGATTGATTTTCCTTTGGCGGTAGTTTGGGTCCCCTACACCTTCTACTTGGACGACAAAATCCTTCATAGTGGGGTCAATTATTTTCAATGGCTCAATGAGTCTGGAAGTTGGCAACTCATTCATTTGATTGATACCCGCCACCCCAAGCCTGCTAAAAAGTCAAAATAACACCAAAAATTATTCTTATTTAGTTTGAATATAAATAACGATTGGCTTACATTTGCCGATGTAGTTATTTTTATTAAATCTAAATAAATGAAGAAAATTACATTCTGTCTGGTTTCGATGTGGATGGGTTTTGTAAGCGCGCAGGATTCAAAAATTATGCTTCAAGATAGCTTGCAAAAATTGGACGAGGTTATCATTAAGGCCAACACGATTCTAGGGAATAAGTTTGTTGCACAAAATCGGACTGGAGCCTCATATTTTTTATCTGCTGAGGAATTAGCCGATTTTGGTTACATCGATATCAATCGGGCTTTGAAATCAGTACCTGGCGTTAATTTTTATGAGGAAGATGGTTTTGGATTGCGCCCAAATATTAGTTTACGTGGAACATCACCCCAGCGCAGTTCGAAAATCACATTGATGGAAGATGGTGTTTTGATTGCACCTGCACCCTACAGTTCCCCAGCAGCCTATTACTTTCCTTCTGTCTCCCGAATGCAAGCCATCGAAATTTTAAAGGGCAGTAGTCAGGTGCAATATGGTCCCTTCACTACTGGCGGGGTAATCAATTTGGTTTCTACAGCAATTCCTGAGCAGTTGGCTGGGCGCTTTCAGACTTCTTTTGGCAGCTTTAATAGTCGTCAGATATACAGCAGTGTGGGTCAAACAGGTAAACAATTGGGTTATGTAATTGAATATTTGGGACTTAACTCGGATGGCTTTAAGCAGCTAAATAATCAAGCCAACACAGGTTTTGATACCCATGATCTAATGGGTAAAGTAGGCTGGCAAACGAGCGATGATATCGCTTTACCACAATCTTTAGAATTGAAATACCACTATTATAAGGAGGTATCTAATGAGACCTATTTGGGGCTGACCGAACAGGACTTCGAAGCAAATCCTTTTTCACGGTATGCGGCTTCACAAGCGGACGTTATGAAAGCCGACCAACGACAGTTGATGTTGACTCATACACTAAATTTTTCTAAGAATCTTAAAATGGTTTCGAATCTGTACCAAAATACCTTTAAAAGAAATTGGTATAAACTTAGTGCTGTGACGGTTGGTGGAAATCGCCTTGGTTTGGCAACAGTTATTTCTGATCCCAATACGTATGAAACGCATCTTGGTTTATTGCGAGGGGATAGAAACAACGATTCAGATGCCTTATGGGTAAAAGCAAACAACCGTATCTATAATGCTCGGGGGGTACAGACCAAATTGGATTATCATTGGTATGGTGCATCGGGTGCTTTTCACGACTTAGAAATTGGAGTACGATTTCATTATGACGAAGAAGACCGTTTTCAATGGGAAGATGGTTATCATATGGCAAACGGAGACATGGAACTTGTATTGGAGGGTGCTAAGGGGGCCAAAGGAAACAGGATTTCGAGTGCTCAAGCTTTGGCAGCCTATGCCTTGTATAAATACAAGTTTAAAGGATGGACACTCACCCCAGGCATCCGTCTAGAGTCTATTGAGCTTGCCCGAGAAGACTACGGCAAGACAGACCCAGACCGAACAGGAAATGATTTAGTGAGCCGTAAAAATGCCATCACAGCTGTCATTCCCGGAATGGGATTCAATTATACCCTTAATAATAGTGTGTCTCTTTTTGGTGGGATACACAAAGGCTTTTCTCCTCCAGGTTCTGCGCCAGGCGAAAAACCTGAGGAAAGTTTGAACTTGGAATTGGGTTCTCGTTTTGCCATCGGAACAAACTTAAGTGGAGAATTGATCGGGTTTTTTAATAATTACAGTAATTTACTCGGAAGTGACCTGGCAGCTTCTGGTGGAACTGGGAATTTGGATCCATTTAATGCTGGTGCAGTTCATGTGAGTGGAGCTGAATTTTTATTGAATTACAATCCTTCAAAATCTGGAAGTACCCTACAATTTCCCTTGACTTTTGCTTACACATTTACTGAAGCGATTTTTCAGAGTAGCTTTGGGAGTAACGAAGATATTTGGGGAACTGTCGCCAAGGGAGATCGAGTACCATACATTACGCCGCACCAGTGGACTTTAACCAGTAGAATGGAACATGCTGACTATGAAATTAATGTCAGTGTTCGATATAACGGGGCATTTGGAACACAAGCCGGAAATGGCAATCCTAATAACACAATGGAGGTTGCTGAAAATTTTGTTATGGATTTATCAGCCCAATGGCATCTTACTCCCAAAATTAGTTTGACAAGTCAGGTGGTCAACCTTTTTGATTCTGTCTATGTGGCTTCTCGCGTACCCGCAGGACTGCGCCCTGGCCATCCGTTTGGAATTTATGGAGGCATGCGTTTTCGTTTATAAATTTAAGATCAGATGATTCGGGTCTGATCTACACCAAATTTTGCTTATTTTAGGGAAAAACCATCATCATGTTCTACTTCAAGCAGTCCTATTTTTTATCATTTGTTTTCACCTGTATATTAATGATTAACAACAACTTGCAGGCTCAGCAAATTGAATATATCAATAGTGCAGATCACATGAAACAAAACCAACCCTTTTCCGAAGCAACTATTGTAAACGACATCGTTTATCTTTCTGGGCAAATAGGGACTGATGAAAACGATAAAGTTGTTCCTGGTGGTATCAAAGCCGAAACCACACAAGCAATGCGAAATATTGAAGCAGTTTTGATACGTTTGGGATTATCTAAAGCCTACATTTTTAAATGTACCTGTATGTTGGCCGACATAAATGATTGGCCAGAAATGTCAAAAGCCTACAAGGCCTTTTTTTCAAAAAACCAACTTCCGGCTCGGAGCGCCTTTGCTGGGAGTGGACTTGCATTGGGCGCAAAAGTTGAAATCGAATGTATGGCAAGTCTCAATTAGAGTTTGATATAAATCTTCCGCTTGTATAAATAATGGGTAGGAACCCAAATCAACCCCACGTATAAAATAGCATAGCTAAGCGATAAGAATTTTTTTGAGAATAGGCCCCAATCAAGGTGTTTCATATATAATTCATCCAGGCCAACGCCCCACAGGCGGTCGCTGTAAATAAACAAGTACAACAGACCAGCCAAGACATAAGAAAAGATGGCGTTCATGCCAAATGCTAGCGGTACTTTAAAGCGACTTCCCCAGCCCTTGATGTCGCACAGATAGATACATCCTGCCAAACAAAGACAAGAAATACCAGAGGTGACCAAGGTAAAAGAACTACTCCAAATACTCTTATTGAGTGGAAAGATATATTGACTGATATCTCCTAAAAAAAGGAGTAGGGTGCCGAGTAAAAAGAGTTGCACCAGTTTGTGTTGTAGTGTGTGAAGCTGCTGCTGTAAAATTGTTCCTACACGTATGCCCAAAAGCCCTGTGGCAATGGCAGGGAAAGTACTTAAAAAACCTTCGGGGTCCCAAGTCCCTTTCCACATACGTCCAGGAATGAGCAGGCTGTCTAAATAATTGGCCCAGTTTTTTTCGGGTACAGACAGGTCGGGGGTACCCAGTCCTGGGATTGGCACATAAACCATCAAAATAGTGTAACCCACCAAGATGCCAACAATGATTTTGAGCTGAGTTTTCATAGAGGTAAACAAATACAACAGGGCGCATACTCCATAAACTATTGCGATACGGGGCAGTACACCAACCCAGCGGATGCGCTCAAAATCAAAAGATGGATACAGCCACAAAAAGAGGCCTACAGCATAAATTTTTGTGGAACGCCATAAAATTTTTCGAATAAGGGCAGAGTGGTCTAGCCTTTCTTTTTGTTTGTCCAAAGAAAGGACGATAGAGCTACCCACAATAAATAGAAACATAGGGAAGATGTAATCCGTAGGCGTTATACCGTTCCAGTCCGCATGAAGCAAAATAGGATAAACGTGTGCCCAAGAGCCTGGATCATTGACTATAATCATAAACATAATGGTCAAGCCTCGCAGAATATCAAGAGCAATAAGTCGTTGGTGGGTCTTCATAAAATGAATTTAAGTCTTCTTTATTTAATTATATATAACTTTGGTATACTAAAATAAATCATTGAAAGATAACAGGCTACTAAAAGCTAAGCTTGCTTTTTTACGTTGTGTAGGAATCCTATTTCTATCTATTATTTTGGTGGGCCAAAACTTATATGGGCAAGACACCTCCGGCCCTGTACTTTCTTCATTTACACATTCCAATACAGTTGATATTACCTCAGGAGGAGTGACGATTACCTTTTATATAACTGCTACAGATTCTTCTACTTTGAGCAGTGTTAG
>WTJI01000020.1:10746-83200 GCA_011524905.1 Flavobacteriales bacterium | reverse complement strand
CGGAAAATATAGGCCACCATATAGCAATTAAATATTGTTTAAATAATTATAATAATAAACACTTATAACAAGACAAACAAATGAAATGACGGCTACTAGAGGATGGATCAAAACCCCAATCAGTACGGAGAGACTTAAAAAATAGAGTGGGAAGATAAATAGCCCAGCAGCATACTTTACTGATCCGCCAAATATCGGATCTCTAAGGGCGGCTATTATTTTTTTGGTGAGTAGTAAAGGAAAGTAATGCAGTCCATAGAGTAATCTTTTAATGATTTTTTCTATGAAAGCCAATTGTCGTGGCGTTGTGTTTTGGGTTTCTGACGGCTGATTTAATTGTTGTTTTATGGAATTAAAATTCGATCTCATATCGAGCTCTTGTAGTCGTTTGATTTGATTGGGGTAATTGGGTGTGTCTTCAGGAATCCACAAACAGTCTTTCATTCGTTCTTGAAGTTCACTACGAATGCTATTGATGATTTGGGCTTCACTGTCTTTATTATTTAGAAAAGCTTGAATAGGAATGGCAGTGCCATAAATTAGTTGGAGCCCGCTGTAGGGTTGATCATAATTTTGATAATTAATGCCGACGGGAATTAGATAAATAGGTGTATTGGGGTTTTGCTTTTGAGCCTGAAAGGCAACACGACTTGATCCTTTGGAAATGGGGTATAGGAACATTTCTTTGTGATGCAACCCTTCTGAAAACATCATCAGTTGCTTTTTTTGTCCCAATAATGTATAACATCTTTCAAAAGTAGGATTGTTGTTTTTTAAGTTAGAAAATCCATTTCGGATTCGAAAAACAGGCAGCATCTGCATCGCCTCAAAAATCCATTTATAAGGCTTGACAAAAACATCACCCCGGGTAAGGGAAAACACCCTGCCTGGTAGATAAATGCCGACTAACAAGGGATCAAGAAAGGCCCCTTGATGATTGGGCGAAAAAATTAAGCCCCCATCTTGAGGAAGATTTTCTCGACCAATCACCCGTAGGCTTCGAAAATAAAAGGGGGTGTAAGCCCGAAGTAAGCCTTTGATACCGTAATAAAATATGTTTTTAAAAAAGCGCATCTAAAAGCAAAATATTAAACTTTTAATCAAAAATAAAACGTTTTCTAAAGCACGAATTTTGTAAAGTATGCCAATATTCTTCTATATTTAAAGAATATTTAAAAAAAACTTCTTAATCCAATGAAAAGAATTACCTCATTATTGCTAATGCTGTTTACAACAATGGCAGCTATGGCACAGACCACAATCTCGGGTCAGGTAGTCGATGAAAATGGCCAGGCTGTGCCTGGTGTAAATATCGTTATTTCATCTACTGAAGGAACTGTTTCTGACTTTGACGGAAACTTTCAAATAGAAACGGCACAAGCACTGCCATTAACCTTAGACATATCAGCTGTTGGCTTTGCTTCTCAGCAAGTCAATGTAACCGATGCTGCAGCACTTTCAATCCAATTGATGGAACAGACAAGCCAATTGGAAGAAATTATTGTAGCAGCCTCACGAACGCCAGAGCGGATTGCAGAATCCCCTGTTTCGGTTGAAAGATTGAGCCTAAAGGATATTCAAAATTCAACTTCTCCCGACTTTTACAACTCATTAGAAAACCTCAAGGGGGTAGACGTTAACTATTCAGCCATTGGTTTTCCTTCGATCAACACCCGTGGGTTTGCCTCCTTTGCCAATACCCGCTTTTTACAATTGGTTGATGGGATGGACAACGCCGCTCCAGGCCTTAACTTTTCGGTAGGAAATCTATTGGGATTAAATCAACTAGACGTAGCTGCTTTAGAATTGTTACCTGGTGCTTCCTCAGCACTTTATGGTGCAAACGCCTTTAATGGTATCTTGTTTATGCGTAGTAAAAACCCATTTGATAGTGAAGGGGTATCTGCCTATGCCAAAACAGGAATTAACTCTTCTTCAAACAACGGAGACAACACATATTACGATGTAGCAGTTCGTGCGGCCTTTAAACTCAATGAAAAGTTTGCTGTAAAATTCAATGTTTCTCATTACCAAGGAAAAGAATGGGCCGCTACAGACGATCGAATGTATGTTGACCGTCTAGCTGGTAACGCCGATCAACTTATAGATGGTCGCGGCAATAGAACAGTTTATGATGGTGCCAATATATATGGTGATGAAATAGCTTTAGATTTTAACTTTTATGACATTGCTATGAATACTCCTTCAGTTAGAGCAGGTATTGGCGCAGGAGCCAGACCGCTTGTGCAACAAGGAGTATTAGGTCAGGCTGTTGCAGCTGGTCTGGCTCCAGAAGCAGTACTTACTAACCCAAGTTTATTCCCTGGGTTAGATGCTTTAGTCGATGCGGCCTTACCTGGTGTTATAGATGATACCATTGCTGGCTTTTTTACTGATGAAGATGTAACAGTTGGAATGAATGGTTATACCGAGCAACAACTCTACAACGGCGACGCTACCTCAACCAAATTTGATGCATCGTTGCATTACAAACTCAGTGATTCAACCGAGCTAATTTGGGTTTCCAAAGTAGGGATGGGTAATTCCATATACCAAGGTGCCAGCCGTTATATCTTAAAAGACTTTATGATGCAACAACATAAGTTAGAATTAAGAGGAGACAATTTCTTTGTTAGAGGTTATACCACCGTAGAAGATTCAGGGAATGCTTATGACGCTGTTGCCACAGGTTTGGCAATGAATATTGCACAAGCAGGAGACTGGTTCGGCACTTATGTACCCACTTACTTAGGAGCTGTTTTGGGGGGTGCGGATAGTTCCAATGCCCACAATGCAGCTAGAACTGCTGCAAATGCCAATTGGTTGCAGCCTGGTACAGCTGGATTTGAAACATTATTTAATCGCGTAACTTCTACGCCACTTTATGAAGGGTCGAAGTTTACAGATAAAACCAGCCTGACTCATGTGGACGCGAACTACAATTTTAAAGATAAAATTAGCTTTGCTGAAATTCAAGTAGGGGGATCCTATCGGACTTACAGTCTTAATTCAGATGGAAGTATTTTTACAGACAGAGGGAGTACTATTGACTACTCTGAATATGGTTTGTATGTCCAAGCACAGCGTAAGTTTGGAGAAAAATTAAAATTTACTGGATCGATTCGATATGACGGCGCACAGAATTTTGATGGGAATTATTCTCCACGAGCCTCGTTTGTATGGACACCAGATGAAGCCCGTAACCACAATTTCCGTTTGTCTTATCAAACAGGTTTCCGCTATCCAACTACCCAAAACCAATATATAGGATTGGAAACACCCAGAGGAATCCTTTTGGGATCTGCTAAAGACAATTTTGACCGTTATGAAACGACCTCTCGCGATTTAGATCCTGAGATTGTGGCTGCAGCTGGTCTTTTGGGTATTACAACCTACCCTACTTTAACGGGTAATGATATAGCTAACAACTCATTTACATTCTCCTCTGTTTTACAATTTGCACAATCACAAAATCCAGCTGATTTAGTAAAAGCAGACGTTCCTCTTGTTCAACCAGAGCAAGTTACGGCCTATGAAGTCGGCTATCGAGGAAAGATCGGGAAATTATACGTAGATGCAAGTTATTATGCTAATGACTATGATAATTTTATTACTACAGAATCTGTTGTAACACCACATTACGGTGATGTAGCACTTACACAACAAATCCCATTAGCTGTTTTACTCGAAAATCCTAACGCTCCCGGAGGTTTTCCTGCAGCTGCAGTAGCTATTGGAGCAGGAGACTTTACGGGTACTGCGATTAATACCAATACAGATGCTGATGTAAAATCAAGTGGATTTAATTTAGGGGTAGATACTACACTAGGCGGATTTGACCTTGGATTAAGTTGGACATATGCCAAGTTTGAATTTGACCAAGCGGATAATCCTGATTTTGAAGCTGGTTTCAACACACCCGAAAATACTTTTAAGTTATCTCTAGGAAAAGAAGACCTCTTCAAAAATATAGGTTTTGGAATCAACTTCAGACACTATGATTCATATCTATGGGAATCCTCTTTCTTAGACGGGATAATTCCTGCTAGGGATTTATTGGATGCTCAGATTACTTACAACCTAAACAATCTGTCTATCAAAGTAGGTGGATCTAACTTATTAGACAACGAATATGTATCGGCACCCGGTGCAGGTTTGGTGGGGTCAACCTATTATATAGGATTGACATTCCAGCCCTAATAACTTATAGGAAATTCAACAAAAAGGGGGCTTTTGAGCCCCTTTTTTTATTGTGTAAAAAAGAAAGCAGATTGATAGTCTATCTCTTTTGTACATAGTATATTTGCACTGCAAAAAGTAAAATTTTCTCAGATGGCTCACACCCAAGGCAAAGTATCCCAAATCATTGGTCCAGTTGTTGACGTTACTTTCGCAGCAAATGACGCAACGCTACCTAAAATCTATGATGCACTAGAAATAGACAAAGAAGACGGTTCTAAACTGGTCCTTGAAGTTCAATCTCATATCGGTGAGGATACTGTCCGAACTATTTCCATGGATTCCACCGATGGTTTGTATCGAGGTGCTGCAGTCAATCAAACGGGATCTGCCATCCAAATGCCCATTGGTGATGCTGTTTATGGCCGACTTTTTAATGTGATCGGCGACGCAATCGATGGTTTGGGAACCCTCCCCAAAGCAGGAGAAAATGGACTACCTATTCACCGTGCCGCACCACAATTTGAAGAGCTTTCTACTTCAACAGAAGTTTTGTTTACAGGGATAAAAGTAATTGACCTGATCGAACCCTACGCTAAAGGAGGTAAAATTGGATTATTTGGCGGTGCAGGTGTTGGAAAAACTGTTTTGATACAAGAATTGATTAATAATATTGCTAAAGGTCATGGTGGATTATCCGTTTTTGCAGGTGTTGGTGAGCGTACACGTGAAGGGAATGACTTATTGCGTGAGATGTTAGAATCTGGAATTATAAAATATGGTGACGACTTCTTAGAATCAATGGAAGAAGGCGGATGGGACTTGACCAAAGTCGATAAGAAAGCCATGCTAGACTCTAAAGCAACTTTTGTTTTCGGACAGATGAATGAACCTCCTGGTGCTCGTGCTCGAGTAGCGCTTTCAGGGCTTACTATTGCAGAATATTTCCGTGACGGTGCAGGCGATGGACAAGGAAAAGACGTATTGTTCTTTGTCGATAATATATTTCGTTTTACCCAAGCAGGTTCAGAGGTATCTGCCCTATTAGGGCGAATGCCTTCGGCGGTAGGATACCAACCTACTCTTGCCACAGAGATGGGAGCCATGCAAGAACGTATTACTTCCACTAAAAAGGGTTCAATTACTTCAGTTCAGGCCGTTTATGTTCCAGCGGATGACTTGACTGATCCCGCCCCTGCGACTACATTCGCACACCTGGATGCTACAACAGTACTATCCCGTAAAATTGCCGAATTGGGGATTTACCCAGCTGTTGATCCACTTGACTCAACCTCTCGAATATTAACCCCAGAAATATTAGGTGATGAGCACTATAACTGTGCCCAGAGGGTTAAAGAGTTATTGCAGCGCTACAAAGAACTACAAGATATCATAGCCATTCTTGGGATGGAAGAATTATCAGAAGAAGATAAATTAGCCGTATCACGTGCCCGACGCGTACAACGTTTTTTATCTCAACCTTTCCACGTTGCCGAACAATTTACAGGTATCCCAGGTGTACTCGTTGATATTAAGGAGACCATTAAAGGATTTAACATGATCATGGATGGCGAATTGGATCACCTCCCAGAAGCTGCTTTCAACCTAAAAGGTTCTATTGAAGAAGCGATAGAAGCAGGTGAAAAAATGTTAGCTGAAGAATAATGTATCTAGAGATCATTTCCCCCGAAACCACCCTTTTTCAAGGAGAAATTACATCGATTAGTTTGCCCGGTAGTAGAGGTAGTTTCCAGATTTTGGAAAATCACGCTCCAATAGTTTCCACTTTACAAGAAGGATTGGTTACCATCAAAGGACAAATAGATGTACCTGAAGCAGCACGACAATACTTTAAAAGTGCTTCTAAAAACGAACTCATATTAAGCATACGCTCGGGCACCGTTGAAATGAAAGACAATAAAATCATCCTTCTAAGCGACTAGAAGCGTTTCACTATCCTAAAACGAAAGAATAATGCACAGGAACTTATTTTTTGTGATGCTCGTTCATAGTGCCTTTTTTTCAATCGCACAACCAGTAATAGATTCCTTACCGCAAACGGATTTGGATGAGATCATTGTTGCTTCGACACGGATTGATTTGCCCTTATCACGAAATAGCCGGTTTATCCAAATATTGACAAAGGAAACTATCATCAAATCGGGAGCAACTAATCTACCTGATTTGTTACAGCAAGTAGCTGGCCTAGATATCCGACGGCGTGGTGTAGCAGGCATGCAAGCCGATCTGTATATTAGGGGTGGGGGTTTTGACCAGACCTTATTGTTGGTTGATGGCATAAAGTTGGATGATGCACAAACAGGACATCATTTGATGAATTTTGCACCACCCATTGACGCTATTGAAAGAATAGAAATCATCAAGGGCCCAGCTGCGCGAATTTTTGGTCAAAATGCTTTCACGGGTGCTATAAATATTGTGACTAAAACACCACAAGAAAAAAAGATGTCTATGGGGCTCCAAGCAGGTTCCTTCAATCAATTTATGGGTCATGTCAGTGTTCAGTCGGCTGGTGAAAAGGGGTCCATATTGGGTCAATACCAGCGGCATACCTCCGATGGCTATCGCTACAATTCTGATTTCAAAAATGATCAAGTATTTCTTAAAGGTCATATCAATACAGCAATTGCTCCATTGGACATTTTAGCTGGCTTTAATGAAAGAAAATTTGGGGCTAATGGATTTTATGCTTTGCCTTCTTATGCAGAACAGTATGAAGAAACACAAGCCAGTATCATTGGAATACAAACGCAATTAAATCTAGGGGAGTGGCATTTGCGGCCCCGTTTGTATTGGCGTCGAGGGCAAGACATGTATTTGTTTTTACGCGACAATCCAAGTTTTTATCGCAACCTTCACCAAACCAACAAATACGGCTTTGCCTTAGATTCATCTTTGAAAAGTGACTTGGGTCAAACAGGTTTGGGAATCGACCTTGCACAAGCTACTATCGAAAGTAATAATTTAGGTAACCGAAAACGGTTTACCGGTACTTTTTTTGCAGAACATCAATTCAGCTTACTACAAGGGAAGTTGTCCGCAACTCCAGGGATCGCCTTGACCCAATACTCAGATTTTGACACCTTTTTTTTTCCAGGAATAGATTTTGGTTTTGCTATCCAAGATCACTTTCAAATTTTTGCAAACGTGGGTTACACTTACCGTATTCCAACATTTACAGATTTGTATTACAGTGATCCTACTACTTTAGGCAACGAGAATCTGTCTGTTGAGGAAGCATTAACTGAGGAAATAGGGCTGCGTTGGATAGGTCCAAATATCCAAGTTTCTTCTGCATTATTTTACCGTGCGGCTGAGAACCTCATTGACTATGTACAATTAAATGAGGGGGAACCATTTAAAGCAATAAATTTGCGGGCAGTCAATACCCTTGGTATCGAATGGGAAGCCAAAGGTCTGTTTTACTGGCATCAAAACCCACAGCGGTGGTCTTTAGGTTATACTTATTTAAATGATGACTTGGTACCCTTGGCAAATAGTGTATCACGATACAGTCTTACTTCTATGCGTCATCATCTGACACTCCATTACAGGGCACAATGGACAGCTTCATTTTCTACTTCCTTCCAATATGTTCATATAGCACGACCAACTATGGATCCCTATAATGTTTTGGATATAGCTGTTCAGTTGACACAGGGTTCTTTTCAATTCCATTTTACGGCCAATAATATATTTAATGAAATCTATACAGAGACCAATCTGGTACCTATGCCACAGACAAATGGCATGTTAGGGGTTCGTGTTTTTCTCTAAATCTTCGATGCACGCCCAGATCAATTGTGTTTCCCAACCACGATATTTTAAGGCATCATGAACTTTCTTTTTGCGGATAATGGGAGTTTGATGGGCATGATGCTTCCAAAACTTTGCCGCTAATTCGTGAAGGGTATCAAGGTAAATATCTGGTTCAATTTCTTTGAGGCCTAATTTGATATTATAAGGCGAGATTTGTCTTAGCTTCAGCTCTCTTTCAATGCGCTCTTTACCCC
This sequence comes from Flavobacteriales bacterium, assembly GCA_011524905.1. Lineage (GTDB taxonomy): Bacteria > Bacteroidota > Bacteroidia > Flavobacteriales > Flavobacteriaceae > UBA11891. The sequence goes on along the minus strand of WTJI01000020.1, from coordinate 74,987 downwards.
ATTTTTTTAGGCGAAACTTCCCTCTAGCGAAGCTTTGTGCAAAACGGCTTTCATTCAAGTAATTGTTTTCCACTAGGTAGGCGATGATTTCTTCTTGTGCCCTCGGGATCATGCCTAGCGTCTTTAATCTGGTCTGTACTTCAAGGTGACATCGTTCTTGATACGCACAATAGTGTTCAAGTTTTTTTTGTGCTTCAGCTACGGTATATGAGGGTTTGTATGACACTTTAAACCATTAATGTTTGTTTGGTAAAGCTTTATGCTTGTCTGTCGATAAACTTATTAAAAGTCAACTTTATTTCAATATACATTTATGAAATAAAAAAAACCGCCCTACGGTGTGTAAGGCGGTTTCACATTAATTCCTAAGTCGTTTTCCTTCTTTGTTAAGAAAACGGAAATCTAAATACAAGTAAGCATTTCGGGGTACAATATGCACCCATTTATTATGTTCTAACCACCATTTAAAACGGATGGATGGAAATCCTTTGGTTATATATGCAGCAATAAAAGGATGGACATGCAAATTGATGCTTTGTCCTTTATTTTGCTTGTTCTTAACAACTTTGTTAAGCTCTGCGTTGATTTTGTCGATTAGAACAATCGGCGCTTCGACTTCACCATTTCGATTGGGATTGCGCTCTTTTGTTTTAATAGCCATTTCCTGACGCACACGCTGTCGTGTGATTTGTATCAAACCGAACTTACTAGGGGGCAGGATTTTGTGTTTGGTTCGGTCTTCATTCATCGCCTCGCGAAGGTGCTCAAAGAGTTTGCGTCTATTTTCACCAGACGCCATATCAATAAAATCAACAACAATAATCCCACCCATATCTCGCAAGCGTAGTTGGCGTGCAATCTCTGAGGCAGCAATCATGTTGACTTCAAGGGCCGTATCTTCTTGAGAGCGAGACTTGTTCGAACGGTTACCACTGTTCACATCAATTACGTGAAGGGCTTCAGTATGTTCGATGACCAAATAGGCACCCTTTTGCATAGAAACGGTTTGACCAAAACTGGTTTTGATTTGCCTGTCAATACCAAATTTTTCAAAAATAGGGAGACGGTCGTTGTACAATTTGGCCATGTTCAGCTTCTTGGGGGCAATGGCTGACAAATAGTCTTTGACTTCATCCAACATTTGGGGGTCATCGGTATAAATACCTTTAAAGCTGTCGTCAAAAACATCTCTCAGTATAGAAGAAGACCTGTTGATTTCACTTAAAACTTTGGTGGGATGTTTGTCAATTCGCGGCAACTGCTGACAAAGATTTTTCCACCGTTTAAGAAGCGATTGTAAATCAGCATCTAGTTCAGCAACTTTTTTGCCTTCGGCAACCGTGCGGATAATAATTCCAAATCCTTTCGGTCGGATGCTTTGGACCAGTCTTTTGAGACGGTTTTTTTCTTCACGATCCTGTATTTTCTGTGAAATTGATACGCGATCTGAAAAAGGCATAACTACCATATAGCGACCAGCCAGGGATATTTCAGAACTCAGTCGCGGCCCTTTGGTAGAAATAGGTTCTTTAACTACTTGAACTAATACTGTTTGTTGGCTTTTAACTACATCATCAATATTGCCGTCTTTTGGTATTTCAGGTTCAAACTGAAAATTTTTTAGGAAATAGTCTTTTTGCTTACCTGTACTTATATGTTTTAAAAATTTTAGCATGGAAGGGAATCGAGGTCCTAAGTCATGATAGTGTAAAAAACCATCTTTTTCATGACCCACATTCGCAAAGGCTGCATTCAGCCCTGCTATAGATTTTCTGATCTTAGCAACATAGATGTCGCCAACAGAAAATTTATTGTTTTCCACTTCTTTATTGAGCTCAATTAATTTTCCATCCTTGAGCAAAGCAAAATCAACTGCAGAGGAATTCGATCGGATAATAAGTTCTTTATTCACTCTGAACGGGTTTGTACCAGCTTCATGGGAAGTTGGCTGATTAAACAATAAATATCAGGCGTAATACCTGTTGTTTTTTTTCAAAAACAATTTCAATGAACGTTGGGATTATTTTGAGTGTGTCCTAACACACTATTTCTTTTTGTGGCGGTTCGCTCTTCTGCGTTTTTTACGCTTGTGCGTCGCTACCTTGTGTCTTTTGCGTTTTTTACCACTAGGCATACAAGTGTTGTGTTAAATTTGACATTAATTTTTTCTAAGCTACGGGAACTTTAGATTTTACCCCCTGAACAAATACTTTAGCGGGCTTAAAGGCAGGAATATTATGCGCTGGGATTTGAACAGCTACATTTTTTGAAATGTTTCTCCCTGTTTTTTCGGCGCGAGTTTTAATGATAAAACTACCAAAACCTCTCAAGTAAACATTTTCTCCCTTTTCAAGTGATTCTTTTACTTCGTGCATGAATTTTTCAACTACCGCTTGCACATCGGACTTATCAATGCCCGATTGCTCGGATATGTTGGATACAATATCTGCTTTTGTCATTTTATTTTTTTTACAGATTTATTTTTTATCGATTTAAAGGCTTGCAAATATACACATTAATAAATTATAATCTACTCTCACTAACCAATTTAAAACAGTCGAAGGACTGATGCGAAACTGGTATCTTTACCGCAATGAGTTGGCAAAATAAACTGATGGAATGGTATGATCTCTACAAAAGAGAATTTCCATGGCGACAAACAAAAGACCCCTATAAAATCTGGTTGTCTGAAATAATTATGCAGCAAACGCGAACTCAACAAGGCCTACCCTATTACGAAGCATTTGTTTCAACTTTTCCCACGGTCGCAGACTTGGCCGCGGCAGAAGAAGGACAAGTTTTAAAACTTTGGCAAGGCCTAGGCTATTATTCAAGAGCGCGCAATTTGCACAGTACTGCCAAAGAAATATATTACACCTACGATTCTAAATTCCCCACAACATTCAAAGGTTTATTGGCTCTTAAGGGTGTAGGGGATTACACCGCCAGCGCTATTGCATCTATCGCTTATGATTTGCCAGAAGCAGTTGTAGACGGGAATGTATATCGGGTTTATGCTCGTTTTTTTGGTATCGATTTGCCTGTGCCTTCAAGTGTCGCATTTAAACATTTTAAAGCCTTAGCGCAAAAAGTATTGCCTACCCAATCACCTGGAAACTTTAATCAGGCCGTAATGGAATTGGGGGCGCTACAATGTGTGCCCAAAAATCCCAATTGTACAGTGTGTCCCTTGGCTTCTTCTTGTAAAGCATTTGCTTGGGGACAAGTAGCACAGTACCCCGTTAAAGCAAAAAAAGCAAAAATCAGGTATCGTTATTTCAACTACTTGATTTTTCAAACACCTGATCATTTATGGTATTTAAAACAAAGAAAAGAATCCGGTATATGGCACAAATTATTTGAATTTCCATTGGTAGAAACACAAGAAAGTATTCAGTCCAATCATAAACTATTGGAAAAGGCTATCGCTGACTATACTACAGGAGGCTCTAAGCCAGTTCGATGGAAGCAACCCTTATTACACAAATTAACCCACCAACATATTGAAATAAATTTTTGGTTTGTTCAGGCCTGTGAAGTCCAATGTAAAGGGTATTCAAAAAAAGAGTTAGATGGTTTGGCAGTACCTGTTCCCATTGCAAACTTCATTAAAGAAACAAGGGTATAAGAAATTTGTTATATTTGGTTAACCCATCAAAAACATGCACTATGAACGGAACCTTAAACAAAGTTATCTTGATTGGTCATCTAGGCGATGACGTGAAATTACACTATTTTGACGGCGGTGACTGCGTCGGTCGTTTCAATTTGGCGACCAACGAGTCCTACACGAACAAAAGCTCGGGAGAACGGGTCACCAACACCGAGTGGCACGCTGTTGTATTGCGAAATAAAGCAGCAGAGATTTGCGAAAAATATTTAAGCAAAGGCGACAAAGTTTACGTAGAAGGTAAACTCAAAACAAGAAAGTGGCAATCTAAGGAAGGAGTTGATCGATACACTACAGAAGTACATGTCAATGAATTTACTTTCCTGAACACTAAAAAGCAAACAGATCCTCAGGCGAAACAAACACCGCAAGAAGCCCCTTCGGGTATTGATACGCCCCCAGACGATGACCTTCCATTTTAATTAATTTTTTTGGATCCAGAACCCATATTTATTTTGACTTTCACAACAATAGCATCTCCTGTTATTTGGATAAAAATTGTGGTGCTTCTGGGATTGATTTTTTCTTCAGCTTTGATTTCTGGGGCCGAAGTTGCCTTTTTTTCGCTTAGCGGCGTGCAACTAAATGAAGCCGAAGCAGCAAACAAAAAAAACATAGCATTGATTCGTTCTTTATTGGAACGTCCGAATCGCTTATTGGCTATTATATTGGTAGCAAACAACTTTATCAATATAGCCATTGTACTTCTTTTTGCCTCTTTAAGTCCACTTTATCTCAGTGGAATCACCAACCCATTACTGGTGCTACTTATTGAAATAGGTCTAATTACTGGTTTAATTTTGGTTTTTGGAGAAATTGTACCTAAAGTGTATGCCAATCGAAATGCATTGGGCTTTTCGCAAAGAATGGCACCACTGCTCAAGTTGATTGATCGCTATTTTCTTTTTGTTTTGACTAGTCCAATGAGCCGACTAACCTTATGGTTTGAAAAAAGAGCAAGAAACCAGAAAAATGAGTTTTCGGTAGATAGGTTGTCTCAAGTTTTAGAACTCAATACCGAAGAAAAACGCAGCTTAGAAGAAGAAAAAATTTTACAAGGAATCGTCAATTTTGGCAATACCGAAGTCAAAGAAGTTATGTGTCCACGCGTTGATATGTTTACTTTATCTGAGGATACCTCCTTTGAAGATATTGTCTCGCAAATCATAGACAAAGGTTTTTCTCGGATTCCTGTCCATAAAGAAAAGCAAGAAGAAATATCGGGTATCTTGTACATCAAAGATCTCTTACCACATCTGCAACAAAAGGATTTTAATTGGCACAGTTTACTTCGACCACCATTTTACGTACCTGAATATAAAAAGCTTGATGATTTGCTAACAGAGTTTCAGCAAAAGAAAATTCATCTTGCTGTTGTTGTAGATGAGTATGGGGGGACGCAAGGCGTCATTACGCTGGAAGACATCATTGAAGAAATCGTTGGTGAAATTTCTGATGAGTTTGATGAAGACGCCCTGTTTTACTCCAAATTGGATGCTTATAACTATGTCTTTGACGCCAAAACCAGTCTAAAAGATTTTTTGAAGGTGGTTCCCATTGATGATCAAGAGGTATTTGAAAAAGTTAAAGGAGAAGCAGAAACACTAGCCGGTTTTCTCCTTGAATTAGGTCAAAGCTTTCCAAAACTCGGGCAAAAGCTTCATTTTGAAACTCTTGAGTTTACAGTAGAATCAGTCGACAGAAAACGAATTAGGCAAATTAAAGTGACCTTGCCAAAGAATTAAGCTGGTATGAAAAGTATATTTTTTTCTCTCGTTGTATTATTTCTTGCCTGGGGTTGTAGCGACCATTTTTTACCCAAACCCAATGGTTTATTGAAGTTGCAATATCCTGATGCTGCCTATATTCAATCTATACAGCAAGCACCCTTCAATTTTGAGTATAATCAACAAGCCAATATTAGGAGGGGTCTTAAGCAGGCCTACACAATTGTGTACCCAAAAATGAAAGCATCTCTTTATTTATCTTATGTACCCGTTACGAAAAATCTAGATTCATTGTTAACAGATGCCTACAAACTTCCTAGTAAGCATATTAGCAAAGCACAGGAAATTCCAGAACGTCTTTTTATCAATCCTGATAATCGCGTTTATGGTACACTTTTTAAGGTGGTTGGTGATGCTGCTTCCCAACTTCAGTTTTTTCTCACCGACAGCACCCAACATTTTTTGGTTGGATCCTTGTACTTCTATAGCCGCCCTAATTATGATTCGCTTTTACCGGCTTTGGATTATATTGAAAAAGACGTAGTTCATTTGATGGAGACTCTGTCCTGGAAACCCAAAAAATAGCCTCACCTTTGCAGGGATGCAATCCAAGTACAAAAAATGGTTCTACCTTATATTACTTTCCTTAGTTTGGGGTAGTTCTTACATACTTATAAAAAAAGGCCTTGTTGGGCTCAGCCCCTTACAACTAGGGTCTTTAAGAATTTTGATGACTCTTTCCATTTTAACGTTGGCTGGCTGGAGACATCTTCAAACCATTCCTCGAGACAAGTGGAAGTGGATTGCACTCTCTGGATATTTGGGTACTTTTTTTCCCAATTTTTTGTTTGCTTTTGCAGAAACCAAAATTGATAGTGCAATTGCAGCTGTTCTTAACGGTCTTACCCCTTTGTTTACACTTATAATAGGATTAATCTTTTTCGGTGTTGTCTTCGAGAAAAAGAAATTATTGGGGGTTTTTGTTGGCATGACAGGGACTTTGTTTTTGGTTTTGGATCAATTACAAAGCCAGGGTGTCAAAAATGGGATGTACACCCTATTGGCTGTCATTGCTGCCCTATGCTATGCAATGAACATAAACATCATCAAATATAAAATTCGTGGTGTTACTGCCATGGGAATTGCTCTGGGAAATTTTATGGCTATTGGGTTACCCGCATTGATTATTCTCTTTTTTTCTGATTTTCATCAGCTAAACTTCCATACCACTTCAGTTTTACACTCAATAGGTTACATTTTTATTTTAGCTTTTTTTGGAACTGCGATTGCCAAGGTTATGTTCAATGAATTGGTGGCAATTGCCTCTCCTGTTTTTTCATCCTCCATTACTTTTATGCTTCCTATAGTAGCTTTTTTTTGGGGTGTTTTGGATGGGGAACAGCTTGGGTGGCTCCACGCACTAGCTTCCATAACTATTTTGGTGGGAGTTTATTTGGTTATGGATAAAAAAAAACACACTTCGAAGTGAAGCGTGTGTTTTAACTATAATTTTTTTTAGTTATTGGAATTCAGCCGCAGAAAAAACTGAATTAAATCGTACACTTTTCAAGACAAAATTGACTTCTTGCGGCCCCATCTGAGATACCACAGTTTCAGGAATCTTCAGACCACTAACTTCTTTGTAAGCAGTGATTTTCGTTTCAACGGCGCTGCCATCTTGAACATTTATCTCGGCAATTTTTAAATGGGTTGTTGTGTCGAAATAGTAGGTTTTTTCTTCATTAATTTGAATCTCATAGGCTTCTTTTCCATCCTTATCCACAATTCCTTTTAAGGTTACTTTTTCACCAAAAAATAATTCAGGGAAAATTGGTAAGCTTGCCTGCGATGCTTCTTTTTGAGCTTCAGGTATTGGAATTTTTTGACCCTGTGCTTCCATAAATGCCGCTTCGGAATTGATGACGATACGTTGCACGGTGTTCCCCATCATTTTGATTTCCATAGACATTTTGGTATTATCTGCTTTCTTCTCTTCCATTTGAATGGTCATTCCCTGGAGATTCGCTTCGTAAACCGTATGGCGGCTTTTTATTTTTTCAAGGGCCGCACGGCCACCAATGGCATCCAAATAGTTCTCAATAATTGTTTGGGCGGTAATCCCTGCTGGTATCGGTTTGGAAAAACTTGGCCTTACTGTTGCTGTGCCATATTTGTCATAATATTTTACGGAAAGAACTTGATTACCCATTTTTACATTTTCTAGGTTCGAGAGGATATCACTTCCTTTACCAGTAACCACAATCCGTAATTGTTTGTCTGAAAAGTATTTATTCCCCACACGTTGAATATCTTCACGGGTTACTTTTTTGATATTCTTGAGTAGATTGTTGTAAAAATCTTCGGGTAACTGCTGGGTTTTGGTGCTGTAAGCAAAATTGGCAATGTTTTCAGGGTCCTCCAACGAACCGATCAAACTACCCGAATACTTTTGTTTGACAGTTTCCAGCTCTTCTTCGGTAACAAATTCTTTCCCTAAGCGTCCAATTTCATAAATCATTTGCACGATGGCACTATCCGTCACGGCATTGCGAACGCTGGCAAAGGCACGAAGACGGGCTTTGGTCTTTCGGCTATCCGAGAGAGAGGCATAAGCCCCATAGGTGTAGCCTTTGTCTTCGCGAAGGTTGAGAAAAAGTCGAGCTTCGCCACCACCGCCCAAGATTTGGTTGGCAATCATCGCCGCATAATAGTCGGGGTTTTTCTTATCCAAATCAAAAGTAAAAATTGCCGAAATTTCTGATTGTACTGCATTTGGCATTTCTACAAAAGCAATTTCTGTTTGCGCTACATTGGTTGGTGCAGGGAATTGGGAAGTAGCTACGGTTCCTTTTTTCCATCTACCAAAGTGTTTTTTAGTCATCTTTTTGGCTGTGGCAAAATCAATATCCCCCACCACAATCAGATAAGCATTTTGGGCATGAAACATTTTTTGGTATTGTGCCTTTAGGGCCGCCATATCAGTGTTGCCAATACTGCTTTCTGTAATATATTCACCGCGGGGGTGTGCAGGGCCATAGGATAGAAGGTTTTCTACTCTTCTAGCAACTGTTTTTACGTCTTTTTCACTTGTTTTTAACGCTTCGATCAGTTTGTCTTTTTCTTTGGTCAGCTCGCTCTCGATAAAATTGGGATGCAGCGTTGCATCGGCTAACAGTTCAAAAACACGCGGAAAATAACGGGTCAACGAACTGGCATGGGCTCCGTCGGAGTTAAAATGGAAATGTGCACCCATGAAATCAATTTCTTCTTCAAACGCATCTTTTGACACATTTGTGCTGCCTTTTCCCATCATTCGTGTAAGTAACCCATTGATGCCTGCCCTTTCTCCTTCTGTGTAAAGCGGGCTGTCAATTCGAAGTGAAACGGAAACTTGGGGTAGTTTATGATTTTCTACCACCATTAAAGTAAGGCCATTGGAGAATTGGTATTCTTGTGGTGTGCCAAAATTGATTTCAGGTTCAGGACCTGCTTGGGGTTGGACGCTTCGGTCAATTTGAGCGAGTGTTAGGGTACAAACAAGAAGGGCCCCGATAAGGTATCTATTGCGGTTCATATTTTATTCTTTTTGGGATTTGGGTAAGTAATGCAACTCCAAGCGTTGATTGGACTGTAGGTAGGATTGTGCTACTTTTCGAATTTCTTCTCGAGTTATGGAGCGATAGGTCTCAAGTTCGGTATTGATTAGATTGGTATTACCGTAAAACGTGTAGTATTCTGCAAGTGAATTGGCAATCCCTTCAATACTAGAATTAGAATTGACAAAATTAGATTCAAATTGGTTTTGAAGTTTTTGGTAATCTTTTTCAGAAATGAGTTCAGTCTGGATTTTTTCAACTTCATTACTCATTTCAGCAGTTAGGGTTTCTAGTGAAGTTTCTCCCATAGGCAGCGCCAAAACAACATAAGTACCATAATCTTCATTATCTATATTGAAGGCAGCCACTTCTAAAGCCATTTTTTTCTTGTCAACAAGCTTTTTATACAATTTTGAGCTTTTTCCTTGGCTTAAATAAGTAGAGATCATATTGAGGACACGGGCGACACGTGTATTCCTGCCAGGCGTTCTGTAGGCCATAAACAAAGCTGGGACTTGGATATTGGGATCAAAAGCTTCGGCGCGAATGGTTGTTTGGATGGGCTCTTCTTTTGGGAAACTCCTTTCGATAGCAGTGCCAGGGGGAATACTGCCAAAATAGTCGGCAATCCATTGCTTTGTTTCAGCTATGTCTAGGTCTCCAGCAACGGTTAAAACTGCATTGTTGGGGATGTAATATTTTTTATTAAATGCACGAAATTCTTCTAAAGTTGCAGCATCTAAATGTGCCATTTCACCAATTGTTGTTTGTTTATAGGGATGTACTTTGAAAAGATTGGCTTTAACCATTTCTTCCCATTTCCCATAGGGACTATTGTCATAACTCAGTCTCTTTTCTTCTTTGACGACCTCATTCTGTGTATCGACACCTTTTTGGTCAATGACTGGATGTAGCATCCGTTCTGATTCCATCCAAAGTCCCAATTTGAGATTGTTGGAGGGAAAATTTTCATAATAATAGGTGAAATCGTCTGTGGTGTAGGCATTGTTCGATCCACCATTGGCTGTTACAATTTGGAACCATTTGCCTTTTTCGATGTTTTTAGTGCCTTCAAAAAGTAGATGTTCAAAAAAATGGGCAAAGCCAGTTCGCTCTGGATTTTCATCCTTAGAGCCTACGTGATATAAAACAGAGGTAGTGACAATGGGGACGGAATTATCTTGGTGAAGTATGACGTGTAAACCATTAGGCAAGTCATATTCTTCAAAGTTAACTTGCTGTGCCGTCAGCCATCCACAGTAAATAAGACCTAGTAACAGAGCATTTTTTTTCATAGGAAAGTGAATTTCAGATTGAGAAAGTAAAAAATGGAAATGGGGTAAAAATCAATATTTTGGGTTTTTGTAACAGGATGAATTTTGTTTTATACATTTAAGAAAACAAATTCAGTCATGAAATATACAACTATCTTAGCTTTTATGGTCGTATTCGGAAGCCTTCAAGCGCAAAAAAGATATACGACAGTTTTAACCGAATTAGATAAGCAAGCAGAACAATATGCTCAAGTCGCACAAACGATTTGGTCCTATGCAGAATTGGGTTACCAAGAACAGCAAAGTAGCGCCTTGTTACAGTCAACCTTATCATCAGCAGGATTTGAAATAGAGGCTGGTGTAGCAGGAATTCCAACAGCCTTTGTTGCGACTTATGGTAGTGGTGGTCCTACTATTGCTATCTTGGCGGAGTACGATGCTTTGCCAGGTTTATCACAAAAAGCGGTTCCCTACAAAGTTTCGAATGGCGGTCGTGGGGGCCACGCCTGTGGGCATCACCTTTTTGGAACTGCTTCGACAGCAGCTGCCATTGCCTTGAAAGTGTACTTGGAAAAGACAGGTAAAAAAGCGACCATTAGACTTTATGGCTGCCCTGCTGAAGAAGGCGGATCTGGAAAAGTCTATATGACACGAGCAGGCCTTTTTGATGATGTAGATGTAGCCTTGCATTGGCACGCTGACAGTAAAAACTCAGCGGGTATTCGTCCGGCTCTAGCCAATAAATCAGCCAAATTTCGTTTCTATGGTGTAGCTGCTCATGCGGCAGGGGCGCCAGAGATGGGTCGTTCAGCTCTAGACGGAGTAGAGGCGATGAATAGCATGGTCAATATGATGCGTGAACATGTAACTGATGACACCCGAATCCATTATGTTATTACTAGAGGGGGCGAGGCACCAAATGTTGTTCCTGATTTTGCAGAAGTGTATTATTATGCACGCCACAAAACAAGAGATGAGGTCATTCGGGTATTCGATCGGATCGTTAATGCTGCCAAAGGGGCTGCATTGGGTACAGGAACGACCATGGATTATGAAATGATTGGTGGCACCCATGAACTTCTTTATGTCCCCACATTACAAAAAAGAGTCCACAACAATCTAGTCAAAATAGGGGGGTATACCTACACAGATTCTGAACGTGTTTTTGCTGAAAAAATCTCCAAAAGCCTTAATCGTAATTTATCAACGGAATTTGTAAATGGTGTTATGCCCTATTCAACAGGGCAAAAAGCTGGAGGATCTACAGACGTTGGTGATGTGAGTTTTGCTGTGCCAACTGCAGGATTACGAGCTGCTACGTGGGTGCCGGGTACACCGGCCCATAGTTGGCAAGCTGTAGCTGCTGGAGGTACCTCTATTGGTGAAAAAGGAATGATGGTTGCAGCAAAAACACTCGCTCTTACAGGGATGCAACTTATAGATGATGCTGCGTTTAGAGATCAGATCAAAAAAGAATTCTTGGAAGTTAGAGGCAAAGATTTTGAATATATTCCCTTGCTTGGTGATCGTGAACCAGCCTTGAATTACAGAAATTAAATTTATAAACTGATAAACGTTTTCCATGAAAAAACTAGTTTTAGCCCTTTTGATTTTAGCTACTGCCTTTGCCCAAGGGCAAGTCTATCAATTTACCTCTGGAGAGGAAAATATGGAAGTACAACACCGTATCTTAATGGACTCAGAGTACATCATAGAAACGACCTATCAAATAGACCCACCCAAATTTATTTTGACACGGGGTGGCTACTATAAAAAGGAAGGGAACCAACTCGTCGCAGATTTAGAGTTCAATTCCAATTTTGAGAAGGATTCTTTGGACGTATTTAAATGGGATAAAAGGGAGTGGGAACAACAAACCAATCATGAGCAAGTTCTAGATGGCAAATGGCTAATGGGGGGAAGAGTTAAACCAGAAGGAGAACAACGCCGAGATATAACCCGCAGTCGGAAAACACTAAAATTTTTAGTTGATGGTTATTTTCAATGGACGGCCTACAACACGGAAGGCTTTAAGTTTTTTGGTTCGGGAGGCGGTGCATTTACTTCAAAAGAGGGGACCTACACAGAGCATATAGAATATTTTTCACGTGACAACAATAAAGTTGGCATGTCATTGTCTTTTGAATTTAACCGCAATGGGAATGATTGGTATCACAAAGGAAAAAGTAGTAAAGGTCAGCCAATGCATGAAATATGGACACAACGCTCTGCAAAATAAATGCTTAGTTCTGTAACAGAAAACCTTACTAGAGCCTTTCCATTTTTAGTAACAGCAGCAGCGGCTACCGCCTTATACCACCCTCCATTATTTACGTGGTTCTCAGGCTCACTCATTACCTTAGGTCTTGGGGGCATTATGCTAGGGATGGGAATTACCCTGCGTTGGGAAGATTTTAAAGAAGTAGGTCGATCGCCTCGATGGGTGTTTTTTGGAGTTTTACTTCAATTTACAGTTATGCCTTTTTTAGGCTGGTTATTAGGGGTTTTGTTTCAGTTGCCACCTTTTTTTGCAGTTGGGTTGATTTTAGTTTCCTGCTGTCCAGGGGGTACGGCTTCCAATGTTATTGCATACTTGGCACGCGCACACCTGGCCTTGTCTGTCGCCATGACAACTGTTTCTACCTTAGCAGCCATAGTTTTAACGCCTTTATTGACATCAAGCCTGTCAGGGACTTATGTTGCTGTAGCGGCTTCCGGATTGTTTTTCTCTACGGTTAAAGTAGTCCTTCTACCCATTGCCCTGGGAATAATTATCAATCGATATTTACCAAGAACAACTCAAAAATGTATTCCTTTCGCGCCACCAATAGCTGTCATATTGATTACCCTGATTGTTGCTAGTATCATTGGAAAGGGGAAGGAAATTATTTTATCAGCAGGCCTACATTTGGTTGCTGCCTTGTTGATTCTGCATTTATTGGGATTTGTATTGGGGTATTTTTTTAGCTTGTGGATGCTTCGCCAGCCCGAAGTTAGTAAGACCATATCTATAGAAGTTGGGATGCAAAATTCTGGACTAGGTGTGGTTTTGGCACAAGAAAATATTGCCAATCCTATGGCAGCTATACCAGCAGCCATTTCAAGCTTAGTTCATTCTATCTATGGGAGTATATTTACAGTAATATTCCCGAAAAAAAAGTAAAAAGGATCATGAAAGAAGTAGTCATAGTTTCGGCCAAAAGAACACCAATAGGGGGTTTTATGGGCGGTTTATCGACAGTTGAATCGGTAAAACTGGGCAGTATTGCCATTCGTTCAGCGATGGATTCAATTGGATTGAATCCGTCGGAAGTCGAAGAGGTTTTTATGGGGCAAGTTTTGCAAGCGGGCTGTGGTCAAGCCCCAGCAAGACAAGCTGCTATAAAAGCTGGAATTTCGACAAATGTCCCCTGCACTACGGTAAATAAAGTATGCGCTTCTGGGATGAAAAGTATTCAACTGGCAGCCCAAGCGATAGCTCTCGGAACAGCTGATGTGGTCGTAGCCGGTGGGATGGAAAACATGAGTCGTAGCCCTCATTTTGCACATTTACGAGCAGGGTTAAAATTTGGTTCAGGTCAATTGTCTGATACGATGCAAGTAGATGGGTTGACTGATGCCTATGATCAAGTTGCCATGGGTGTGTTTGCAGATGCTACAGCTGTAAAACACCAAATAACCAGAGAAGCGCAAGATGCTTTTGCCCAACAGTCCTACAAAAGGAGTCAAGCAGCTTGGACTTCAGGATTTTTTGCAGAAGAGGTAGTACCAGTCAGTGTACCTCAACGAAAAGGAGCACCTCTAATTATTTCTGAAGACGAGGAGTATACCCGTGTTAACTTGGAGAAATTTGCGCAGCTTCGTCCTGCTTTTGGAAAAGAAGGAACAGTGACAGCTGCCAATGCATCTACATTGAACGATGGAGCTGCTGCATTGATTTTAATGTCATTAGAAAAATCAAAATCTCTGGGCCTTACCCCTCTGGCAACCCTAGTAAGTCAGGCCGATGCAGCCCAGGAACCACAGTGGTTCACTACAGCACCTGCTCAGGCCCTTCCTAAGGCGCTAAAACGCGCGCATTTGAAAATATCAGACATAGATTGGTTTGAGCTTAATGAAGCTTTTTCAGTTGTAGGACTGGCAAACATCAAATTGTTGGGGTTGGACTCTCAAAAAGTAAATCCTAATGGAGGCGCTGTTTCTTTAGGGCATCCTTTGGGATGTTCAGGTGCTCGTATTGTGGTTACTTTATTGTCACAATTACAAAAAAGCGGAACTTATGGCGCAGCAGCAGTATGTAATGGTGGTGGCGGGGCTTCTGCTCTTATTTTGAAAAAATAATTTCTATTTTTACCATAGAAATCAGACCAAATGTTGGAAAACTCACAATGGCGGCCTTTACCTAGCTTTCTGACTATAGGCCCCAGTAAAATAGAAGGATTAGGGCTGATTGCCACACAGCATATTCCCGCAGAAACAGACCTGGGCATGAGTCATGTGTTCGATACACGCTTTGACAATGGTTACATAAGATTACCCATAGGCGGTTTTATAAACCATCACGATATGCCAAATTGTAAGGCCATTATTGCTGAGAAAGACGAACAAGTAGGTGCTGTGAAGCATATTAGGCTCATTACTACCCAGCCCATAGAAGCTGGTCAAGAATTGACTCTCAAATACATAATCAACCAACTAGACAATCCCAATTGGGAATTTGAATTTGAGGTGAGTCAATAAAAAAGCCCGCTTCTATGGATAACTTCAAACCAATATAAAACGGGCTATCAAACAAAATGACAAAAGCCTATTCAATCATTTAAAATTACCAACTAGTATGTTAAGGTTTGATCAAAAGCAGGTTAAAGTCACGTTAAAGTAATGAAGAATAGATCACAGCCAGTTCAAATTGCACTCCTGATTACAATCCTCTGTGTGATCCTTTGCCAAAGCTGCAAAGAAGAAGCATCTCCCCTACAGGAAATAGATCCACAATTAATTGGTAAATGGAAAATAAGACGCTCGAATCAATCTAAAGCGGCAAAGGTTTGCTACGTCAACACCCTTGATATTCAGCAGGACAACCTAATAATTACCTTTACAACAGGAGAGGGAGGTGTTTACCAAAGCCACGTTTACAGCGGACCACATCGTTTTGAAGCGGGCAATTTGTTCCTTGATTCTGTTGCAACACTAAAGGATGTTGTTGTCCGAGAAGGCGATTTACAATTTCGCTTTGAATACGATAAAAGTCTGGACTACTTTTGTGCATATTTGAATTGGAATACCAATCACTTACATGATACTTTCGATGGTGTTGGAACGAAATAAACTTATTTTTTTTATAGGTGCTTTTTTGGCTATTGTGAAAGCTAATTTTGCTACCGGGCAAGTTGTACAATCCGTGGGGGAAGCCAAAAAAAGTAGCGTGCGAGTATATATATCTGATTTTCCCGATACTGCTGACTTGCACGTTTTTGTTGTCACCTCCAAAAAACAGGCGATTGGCAACCAAGGACTCTGGTATTTTCAAGATTCCCAAACCTACGCCCAAAAGAAAATATTTTTTGTTGAAGAAAAATCAGCTGCTGATTTATCTATTTATTTTGTTGAAGAAAAGTCCCAAGCTGGGTGGATAAACAATCGTAAAATGAAATTATTGGAATGAAACGATATGCTTTTTTAGTTGGCTACTTGATTTTTTTTGGGTGTGAAACTTCACACTATCCAGATTTTGATGTTGCTCAAAAAATGTTTGAAGATTTCGATGCAATATTGAGTCCGCAAGATTATGCCCAAACCTATTATTACCACATGAGCCAAGACAGTCTATGGATGGATAAAAACAATAAGCCCGCTACTATTGACATTCCTTATCAAAATCATTTTTTTGGTTTTAGTCAAGATTTTTTGTCAACACAACAAGGCGGAACAGGTGTCAATACAAGGTTAATTAAACGTTATAATTCAGGAAGGGTTAGTCATCGTATGTATGAATTAGAAAAGCTTCAATTTGAAGGGAAAACATTGATTCATCCAATTTATATACTGACGTTCGGTAATTCTAAAAAAGTAGAGCAAGCACGCTTGTTTAGTAGCGATGGTATTTTACTAAAAGAGTCGATCAAAAACTTCCTGGGCGAATAATTATTTCCACTCAAGTTGAATAAGCTCTGCTTGTCCGAAGGTTTTTGTTTTTTCAGAGGTTATCCAAAAATGTTGTGCATCGATTACCTTTATGGCTTCGATTTGTGCCCCTTTGTGGGGTATTTCAGCAGACTCAATGGCTTCAAAATTTAATTTTTCAGGATCAAAATTTTGTACCCTAAAAATAAATTGGGTACCATCAAATCCATAGCCTACCAAACCCAGAACTTGGGTTTTTGGATCAAAATCTGCCCCTGTAATGAGCGCATCGACAGCAACTGATGATTTAGGGTAAATAACATATTCACCCGGTTCTTTAGAAATGGTATAGACTTCTGTGTTTTTTGTGTTTCTATTTTTAGAAAAAAGAAGTAGTTTTTCTCCAGCTACAGTCAGCCCCTCCGCATCAAAGGCGTTCATGCCTCTTTTGTTAAAGTTTTTTTGTTGACCATAACGAATACGAATTTTACCTATGCTCTTAAAACTGCTACCGTTCCATTTTGTTTTATAAATCTTTAGCCCTTCTCTAGAAGCATAATTATTACCATGATCACCGATATACATAAAGTCTTGGTCTTGAGCTATATCTTCCCAGTCTTTGTTTTTGGCATTGGTAACTGAGTGAATAGCGATCAGCCTCCCTTTGGAATCAAATTCATAAAGGGCTGCTTCTCCCCCTGAGTCATTATGTGTCAAAAAATGACCATTGAAAAATTCAAGGCCAGAGGTTTCTTTCATGCTATTGTCAAGCGGGATGACTGCAACGAGGTTTTGTGCCAAGGCACCATGTAAACAAAAAAGGAAAATCAAGAAAACACGCATTTTCTATTTTTAGGTGGAAATTAAAACGAAACATAAATATTTGTAATTTGTAATTACTTACCAAACTTGTAAGTAAATTATTTTAGTAATTTGCTGATACATGAAACAATCATATCCTGCTAACATCGTAGTTATGGGTGTCAGTGGAAGCGGAAAATCCACTTTGGCCAAAGCTTTAGCAGATAACCTAGACTTAACATTTATCGAAGGCGATGACTACCATTCGGAAGCCAATGTAAATAAAATGAGAAAAGGGATTCCCCTTAACGATATAGACAGGCAGCCCTGGCTAGAAAGTCTAAATAAAGTATTAAAAGATCCTAAGCAATTTGTTGTTTTAGCTTGTTCTGCGCTCAAACAGTCCTACCGTGATATTTTGTCACGAGGTATGGAGCCGCCGCCATATTGGGTTTATTTAGAAGGGGAGGCTGCACTTATTGAGAAGAGGATGGCAGAAAGACATCATTTTATGCCAGTAGACTTACTTCAAAGCCAGTTGGCAGCTCTAGAAAAGCCAAGTGAAGCTTTGGTATTATCCTGTGCCTTAAGTACTCAACAACAACTTGATTTAGTTATATCACGAATCAGATGAAAAACCAATTAGAATGGGGAATAATTGGCCTGGGGGTTATGGGAACGGCCCTGGCTCGGAACTTGGCTAGAAATGGGGTATCGCTGGCCTTATATAATCAGTTTGTAAAAGGAAAAGAAGAGCGAATTGCCGCGCGTCGTTGTCAAGAACATACGGAACTGAGCAACTCCTTGGCTTTTGAAAATATTAAAGAATTTGTAACTGCCTTACGCCCCAAGCGTAAAATTATAGTCATGGTGCCAGCGGGGGCAGCTGTTGATGCAGTTTTGACCGATTTGGTTAAGCTATTAAGTCCCGGGGATATGATTATCGATGGTGGCAATTCTCATTTTGAAAACACCCAATCACGATATCGTGATCTCAAAAAGCAAGGTATTTCTTTTTTAGGTATCGGGGTCTCAGGGGGAGAAACAGGAGCATTAAAGGGACCTGCTATGATGGTTGGTGGCAACCCATCGGACTTTGAAAGTGTACGTGCTATCTTAGAAAAAATAGTAGCTAAAAATAAAAATAGCACCCCTTGCTTGGGCTATTTTGGTACTGGTGGTGCAGGACATTTTGTCAAAACAATTCACAACGGGATTGAATATGGAGAAATGCAACTATTGGCAGAGGTATACGCCTGGATGCGACAACAAGATGCCTCACCTTGGCATCTTTTTGCAGAATGGCAACATACGGATAGTCAAAGTTATTTATTAGGCGTTAGTGCAGACTTAATGAATTATAAAAGTAAAAATGACTTACTAATCGAAGCTATCGAAGATGTAACTCAGCACAAAGGGACTGGGGTATGGTCAGCAATCAGTGCCGCCGAATTAGGGTTTCCTGCAACCATTATGACAGCAGCACTGCAGGCACGGTTTAGTTCTGCACAAAAAGCAATCCGTGAAAAAATGGCCAAAACCTTATCGAAATCTATACAACAGTCAAAAGTACCAGATGCTGATACAATCAAAAAAGCGTATGACCTGGCACGCTGGGTCAATCACCTCCAAGGATTTTCTATTTTAGAGTACGCCAAAAAACAGTACGAATGGACTTTTTCACTAGCAACAGCAGCAAGATCCTGGACAGCAGGGTGTATTATCCAATCAGAATTAATGTATCAATGTGAGGAGCTACTGGAAAAATATCCCAATTTATTAGAGACAAAAGCATTCTCAAAACAATTTAATGTCAACCTTAAGGCTTTGTCAAAATTACTCCAATGGGGTATGAGTACGCAAGTGCCACTACCCGCTTTTTCAGCTACATGGCAATATTTGATGGGGATTACAGAAGCACGTTCAACAGGTAATTTTATTCAAGCGCAACGGGATTATTTTGGAGCCCACGGATTGACTTGGACCCAAGACGAATCGCACAGGGGCGCACATGGCCCTTGGCATAAAAGTTCAAAGCAATAAAAATGACGATACTGATACCATTGCTTGTCGGCTTGGCATTATTGCTTTTTTTGATTTTGCGATTAAAAATCCCTGCTTTTTTGGCTTTGTTAATAGCAACAATTTCAATTGGAATTCTGTCAGGAATACCGAGTGAAAAAATATTTGATACCATTCAAAACGGAATGGGCAATACCCTGGGTTATGTAGCTACGGTGGTGGGCTTGGGGGCATTATTTGGTGCGCTATTAGAAAAGACAGGAGGAGCTCAGCAACTGGCACAGCAATTACTTGCAAGAGCGGGGCAGAAAAATGCGCCCTGGGCATTATTACTTATTGGGTTCATTTTGGCAATTCCAGTCTTTTTTGATGTAGCATTTATTATTTTGATTCCTGTCTTATACGCTTTACAAAAACAATCTGGCCATTCATTATTACTGTACGCCCTGCCATTGTTGGCTGGGTTGGCGGTTACACATGCTTTTATCCCCCCTACGCCTGGACCCATTGCGGTAGCAGATATTTTAGGGGCAGAATTAGGCTGGGTTATTCTAGCTGGGTTGTTGACCGGGATTCCGGCTGCTGTTGCCGCGGGGATTGTTTTTGGTCGCTTGGTTGCTGTAAAGATTTTTGTTGCTGCCCCAAAAATAGACACGTTAAGCAACAATGATACGCCAACCATAGCACCCCCCAAGCTGCATGTAATTTTATCTATTCTCCTTTTGCCTTTAATTTTAATCGTTGTTAAAGCCCTTATAAAAGCAGGTGTTATTGTGGCCTTGCCAACAATATTTTCTCAAACATTATTGTTTCTTGGCCATCCTTTTGCCGCATTGATTATTGCCAACCTGTTGGCATGGTATCTTTTGGGTGTGGTTCGAGGGTATTCTCGATCTGTTCTATTAAAGATTAGCTTAGCCTCTTTGGCACCAGCAGGTTCCATAATTCTGCTTACAGGTGCTGGGGGAGCACTAAAAGAAATGCTGATTACTACATCTATAGGTGTAGAGATGGCGCAAATGTGGTTTGGGAATCAAGACTCTTTCTTGATAGTTGCCTTTGGCACCGCAGCCATAGTTAGAATTTTACAAGGTTCTTCCACAGTAGCCATGATCACTGCTGCTGGTATCATGGCACCACTAATTGAAAATACTACTTTAGGTTCTTTTCAACTCAGTTTATTGGTTGTTGCAATTGCTTCTGGGGCTTCAATTTTTTCTCATGTCAATGATAGCGGTTTTTGGCTGGTAAGTCAATATCTTGGTATGACCGAAAAGCAAACATTTCGATCATGGACAGTAATGACAACCATTTTGGCAGTAACGGGCTTTGCAATGGCGTGTTTTATTAATTTTTGGGTATAGCAACCAGAGATATTTCCATTTTTAAAAAGCTTTATTTTTGGGACGTAATTACAGAAGGATGAAAAAAATAATTCTCTTAGCCACTTTAATTTTTGCTTCCTGTTCAAGTTCTTCCGGAGATGATGTTACCATCATTAATCCTGAATTGACAGATATAATATCAGCACAGGCATCAATTGAATATCTCACAGATAAGGTTTATGAAGTTTCTGAGGGTCCAGTATGGAGTCCACAGCACCAAGGCTTACTATTTACTGATGTAGCTGCTAACAAGATGTATCTATGGAAAGAGGGACAAGGCGTTTCTGTGTATTTAGCCCCAAGTGGCTTTACATCCTATGCTCCAACTTTTGAGAACGGGTCCAACGGCGCCAACGGAGTGGTTTATTATGGGAATCAATTAATCTTATGTCAGCATGGTGACCGCCGAGTAGCATATATTGAAGCTATTGAAGGGACAAAACCAACATTTGGGACGTTGGTGGACACGTATCAAGGCAAAAGGTTTAATAGCCCAAACGATTTGGTAATCAGTAGAAAGGGAGATTTTTATTTTACTGATCCCCCTTATGGCTTATACAACAAGGAAACCAATAGTTATGATGAAGAATTGTACAGGGAAATTCCGTTCAATGGAATTTTTCAATACAGTGCCGCTGGAGAAGTCATTCTTATCTCCAAAGAACTCAGTAGACCCAACGGTATTGCTTTGTCATTAGATGAACGCTATTTGTATGTCAATAATTCTGACCCTAAAATGCCACTGATGATGCGCTACGAAGTAACAAACAATTGGCAGGAAGATGTTTTTTTTGATGGATCCAAATTGGCGGCTAAATATGACGGTAATTTTGATGGGATGAAGGTCCACTCATCTGGGCATATTTTTACAACTGGACCCAATGGAATTCTTATCCTTTCGCCGACAGGAGAATTAATGGGGACTATAAATTTTGGAAAAGCAATCACAAATTGTGCTTTCGATACCACAGAAACCTATCTTTATGTCACAACTTTTGATCGATTAGCACGGATCAAATTAAAACCTTAATCGGACTTATGACGTTAGATAATTGGAAAAAATGGGGGTGGCAGTTTTCAGAAAATCGTTTTTCACAGGGATTTATTTTTGAAGATTTTCAAGCGGCATTGTCATTTATCAATAAAGTGGGCATTTTATCAGAAAGACTACAACACCACCCAAGAATTGTCAATCTTTATAATGAGGTAGTTCTAGAGTTGTGGACACATGAGACCAACGGAATAACAACAAAAGATCATTTGTGGATTGAGGAATTTCAAAAAGAAAGAACTCTTTAAAATGAGACACCCATAGCATAGGCCAGTCCTTTCTCTAAAAACTGAACAAAGCGGGGGTCTTCATAAACTTCTGCTTTATGACCTAGACCGGTATAGAATGATCGTCCTCCATCAAATGAATGGTACCAACTGATAGGATGTTTTGGTCCATTTTTTCCACCTGCGTAACTTGATTCTTCCAAATTAAGCAAGCTTATAATGTTTGGGTTTTGAAAATTATAATTATACCATTCATCATAGATTTCCCATGATTGTGGCAGGTGATTGGTAAACGGATTTTGTGGATCAATTGTTGTGAGCCTAGCAAGGGGGGTGCCTGGCGGATGAGATTCAAAATAAGCGCCGACCAATTGACCGTACCATGGCCAATCGTATTCGGTGTCCGCCGCCGCATGAATACCAACAAACCCGCCGCCATTTCTGATAAATCCCTGGAAAACTTCTTCTTGTTTCTTGTCTAAAATGTCTAAGGTAGTACATAAAAAAACAACAGCTGCTGTTTGTGATAAATCCATTGCCTCCAAAGCTTTTGATTGGCTTGAATGCATCAGGTTGAACGTGTTTTTTTCAGCCAACTTTTGGAGTAATTGTTTACCAGCAGGAATAGCTTCTTTATGATAATAGCCAGCTGTGGCAGTCAAGATAAAAACTGTTTTTTGTTGGGCTGAATGATAAACAAGTGTGTCTATGCTTTGTTGCGCATTCACAATACTCATGTGCACAAATAAAGCAAGCAGGAAATATATTTTATTGGTCATCATAGACAATGATACGACTTTTTTTGTTGTTATACCTGTAGTCAACATGAGCCTGAATTAAAGTGTCTCGAAGTGTAAAATCAATGTCGAAATACAAGCCCAAACTAGATCCTGAAACGTGAGATACTCTTACTGGAAGGTCTAAGTCAAAAATTTTCTCTTCTGTTAGTATTTGTTTGATTAGGGGAAGTTTTTTTCGGACCAATTGAGGGTCTTTTTCTGTGCTTACCAAGCGCATACTTTTATGGGATATAAAGTTGTCGTTTGAGAGATTATATAGGGCGGTAAAAATTTCACATCCAAGTTGACCAACCAAATTTCTTTCGGCATAAAGTTCTACAAATCGGAGTCTGTGTTTTACCGCAATTGAATCAAGTTGTAAAGGATTTAATTTTTCCTTCAAAAAAAAGGCCCGCTTGGCTTTGGCGGCATTCAAAGTCCGATTGGTATTCAAAACCACTAGAGGCTTTTGTGGGCGGAGTACTTTTCTTTTTTGGGCATGTAGAGGCCCTTTGATTATACTTACAAACAAAAAAGCCAGGATGAAACGATACATTATGGTTATCAATAGCTGTAATTTTAACTATAATTTTGCCAATAGTCAAATGCAAATACAACCATGAAGAAAAACAACGAAATAGAAATGTCTTTTTTAGCACAACCAACCGATGTTAATTATTTTGGATCGGTTCATGGAGGCAATGTGATGAAGTGGATTGACGAGGCAGCTTATGCGCTTGCAGTACAACATACCCATAAGTACTGTGTCACTAAATATGTAGACGGGATAGAATTTATTAATCCTATTTCTATTGGTGATTTAGTTCATCTGCATGCACGAGTGCTCCAAAAGGGAACCACTTCCATAAGGATGCACGTAACTGTATGTAGCGAAAACTTAGTTTCCAATAGACGATTGGAAAACTGTGCTTGTGACATTGTTTTTGTTGCCGTTGACAAACAAGGCAACAAACAAAAAATACAAGACTAGGCGTTTTCTGCCTGAAAGGCTTTGAATTTTTCAATCATTTTAGGTACAACCTCAAAAGCATCCCCAACGATACCATAATCAGCAGCTTTGAAAAAAGGCGCTTCGGGATCGCTATTGATGACGACTTTAACCTTGGAGGCATTAATACCTGCCAAATGTTGAATGGCACCAGAAACACCTATGGCGATATATAGATTAGATGCAACTGGTTTTCCCGTCTGACCAACGTGTTCACTGTGGGGGCGCCATCCCATATCAGATACAGGCTTAGAACAAGCTGTTGCAGCTCCAAGGGTGCTTGCAAGGTTTTCAATTAAATGCCAGTTTTCAGGCCCTTTCAATCCTCGTCCACCCGATACAACGATTTCAGCATCAGCAATGGTAACACTATCACTAGCTTGGTCAACTGATTGCACTTCCATGGTGGAAGTATTGGAACTGGCTTCAAATGAAGATACAGTAGCGGTTGTAGGATGAGGGTGAAGACCAAAGGCGTTTTTGGATAGGCCAATGAGTTTCACTTCTGTATTTATTTCACTGATATTAAATGCTTTATTGGTGAAAACAGAACGTTTGACTTGAAAAGGACTTGTGCTTATGGGAGTTGCAACAACGTTAGACACATATCCTGCTTCGAGTTGGATTGCTAAGAGTGGTGCTAAGAATCTGCTGTCTGCACTAGAACTTACAACGGCGACTGCAACAGATTGGCTTCTGGCTGCCTCCGCAATAATAGTTGCATATTGCTGGGCATTGAAGGCGCCTTGGTGCTCAACAGTTAGCACTTTATCAACACCATATTCACCTAGACTTTCATTATTCTCACAATTAATTGTTACCGCTACTAATTCCGTTTGGAGTTCTGCTGCAATGGCTTTTCCATAGGAAGCCAATTCTAGGGCGATTTTTTTTAATTGTCCTTTTTCTGATTCGGCATATATTACTACTGACATACTATTTTTTTTAGTTAAATCACTTTTGCTTCATTGTGAAGTAAAGCGATCAATTCATCAATATTTTCGGGATCTATTAATTTCACATCTCCTTTTGGAGCAGGTTTTTCAAAGGAAACAGAGGTTACTTGTTCGCTCATTTCCTGTGGTTCCATGACAGTCAGGGGTTTTTTTCGTGCCATCATAATCCCACGCATATTGGGTATTCTTAAATCACTTTCTTCTACCAATCCCTTTTGTGCTCCAATTACAAGCGGAAGCGGTGCTGTTACCGTCTCTTTTCCGCCGTCCATTTCTCGTATTGCTGTTGCTAAATTCGCATCAATTTCAAGGCCGATGCAGTTGTTCAGATAATTCATTCCTGTTAGAGCAGCAATCATCCCAGGAACCATTCCACCATTGTAATCAATGGATTCTCGGCCAGCAATGATCAAATCATATTGGTTTTGTTGGATGACAGACACAATTTCTTTGGCAACCTGAATGGCTTCTTTGGCTGGGGTATTGACGCGAATGGCATTGTCTGCCCCAATGGCTAGCGCTTTTCTGAGTGTGGCCTCAGTTTCTGGGCCACCCACATTAATCACATCAACACTAGCACCATTTTTTTCTTTGAACCACATGGCGCGTGTCAATCCAAATTCGTCGTTGGGGTTAATAATGTATTGTACCCCTTGGGTATCAAATTGCGTATCTCCTTCCACAAAGTTGATCTTTGATGTCGTGTCAGGAACATGGCTAATACAAACTAAAATTTTCATTTTTTAAAAGTATTAATCGTTATAGCGGCAAAGCAAGTTCACCTTTCAATATATTTCTAGCTAAAATAATTTTGTGTATTTCTGAAGTACCTTCATAGATTTGGGTGATTTTGGCATCTCGCATCATTCTTTCCACATGGTATTCTTTGACATAACCATTACCTCCATGAATTTGCACGGCTTCTATGGTGTGTTTCATGGCGACTTCAGAGGCTTTTAATTTGGCCATAGCACTAGCATATCCATAGTCTTGTTTTTGATCTTTGAGAAAGGCTGCACGATACACCAGCATTCGAGCCGCTTCAATGTCAACTGCCATGTCAGCTAATTTGAAAGCAATGGCTTGGTGTTCAGCTATCGGTTTACCGAAGGCTTTTCTTTCTTGTGCATAGGCTACTGAGCGTTCGTAGGCACCCGCTGCAATACCCAAAGCTTGTGCCGCAATTCCAATGCGTCCACCTTCGAGAATTTGCATGGCAAGCTTAAAACCAAAACCATCGGCCCCGAGCCTATTGGCCTTAGGCACTTTGACATCAGTATAATTGATCGCATGTGTGTCAGAAGAGCGGATTCCCAGTTTGTCTTCTTTTGGTCCAATGGTAACACCTTGCCAGTTTTTCTCAATAATGAGCGCATTGATGCCTCGGTGTTTTTTTTCAGGGTCAGTTTGTGCAATGACAAGTTGATATTCAGATTGTCCGCCATTGGTGATCCAATTTTTCACACCATTTAGTAAGTAGTGATCACCTTTATCGATAGCGGTTGTTCGTTGCATAGTTGCATCGCTTCCAGCCTCTGGTTCAGAAAGACAAAAGCAGCCTAAGGCCAGTCCTTTTGCTAAAGGTGAGAGATATTTATGTTTTTGTTCTTCTGTACCGTAGGCTTCTATTGCCCAAAGACAAAGCGAGTTGTGTGCGCTCATAATTACTGCAGCACTTGCATCAATTTTGGCAATTTCTTCAATGGCTAGGGCATAGGATAATGTGTCCATACCACTCCCACCATATTGTGGGCTGGTCATAATACCCATAAAGCCCAATGCACCCATTTCTTTGACTTGCTCGGTTGGATGAACCCGGTTGTTGTCCCTTTCGATTACACCTTCTAACAAGCGTGTTTCGGCAAAGTCTTTGGCAGCTTCTCGTACGGCAAGGTGTTCTTCTGAAAGTTTAAATTCCATCCTGATTTTTAAAATTTACAGGTCTATTTTCTACAAAAGCCTTTGTGCCTTCTTTGAATTCGTCTAGTGCAGATAAACTACCAAAAGTGGCTACTTCCTCGGCAAACCCATCTTTATTTTTATCATAGTAGGCATCAACTGTCTCAATGACTTTGGTGATAGCCATGGGGCCTTTGGTGCCAATTAGTGTGATAATTTCCTTTGCTACTGATACGGTTTTTCCGACGGGAGCAATTCGATTGAGCAACCCCCATTCCAATGCTTCATTGGCGTCTATCATGCGTGCTGTCATCATGATATCAAGACTGCGTCCGCGGCCGACCAGTTGCGGAAGGCGTTGTGTGGCTCCATAACCAGGTATTATACCGAGATTTACTTCGGGATTTCCCATTCGTGCTTTTTCAGAGCCGACCCGCAAATGGCAAGCAAGTGCCAATTCGAAACCACCCCCTAAAGCATATCCTTCGATGGCAGCTACAACGGGAATCGGACTTTTTTCGATGGCAAACATAAGTTGATGCCCCAATTTAGATTGGGCTTCCATTTGAATGCGATCCATGGTCATAAACTCTTTGATGTCGGCTCCTGCTGCAAAAGCTCGGTCTCCGCTTCCTGTTAAAACAACTCCCTTACAACCCATTTGTGGCAGTTGATTGCTAAAGAAATCATGTAGTTCTTCCATCACATCTTTGTTCAGCGCATTCAGCGCCTTTGGTCTATTAAGTGTGACAGTCGCTATGTGGTTGTTAAGTTCAAAGAGAAAGTTTTTTGGCAATTCCATGCTTAAACAGGGGTTCGTATTTACGTCAAATGTAGTAGCTAATCTATTGATAGAAAAATAATTTACCTATTTTTTTAGACACAGTGTCATTTTTTTTGAATGCTGTAGATTTCCCAACCGACAGCAGTAAGAATGATAGCACCTCCAAAAAGTGTTTTGATATCGGGCAATTCATCCAAAAAAACGAATCCCATAATTATTCCATAGAGTGGTTGCATACAACTGATCAAACTAGCTGTGGTTATGGAAAACTTTTGAAAGCTTTGGAGGAAGAGACTATGTCCAATAACGGTGGTAACCAAGGCCAAAAAAAAGAGTTGGCTGCTATTTTCTAAAAGGATAGCGGAATCACTTTGAATGCCCCATGGGAGTAAGAAAACACCTACGATAGCCACCTGAACAGTCATAATAGACTGACCATCATTGACTTTACTGAGCTTCTTGATCAATAGGTTTCTGAAGGCAAAACAAAAGGCAGAAAAAACCCCCATGGCTACAGCGAGAAACTGTTGATTTTCCCAATCAATTTCTGGGCTGATTAGGTAAATTCCAAAAAGCATAGCGAGTCCTAGGTAAAGATGCTTGGTTTTAAATGTTTCATGACCAAAAAATGGTTCTAGGAATGCAGTTATGATCGGGAACGTATACAAAGACAGCATTCCAATCGCTACACTTGACCACTGCAGTGCAAAAAAGTAAGTCACCCAATGTAATCCAAGGAGAATGCCGCTAATCAACAAAGGCCAGGGGGCAGAGATACATAGATGATAAATTTTCTTCCGTTGAAGGAGGGTGATTCCAAGCAGGCAAAAAAAAGCAATGAGCGCACGCCAAAATATTGTCTGGGTAGGATCTAGATAAATGGTTCGACCTAGAATGCCAGAGGTGCTAATGCACAGTATGCCCAAGTTAAGAAGAACGAGATCTCGGAACGTATCATTTTTAAATAGGGGCATTACCTACGTAAATTGTGGTGCTATTGTGGGATTTTTTATATCTGATTGGTAGTCATAAAAACCGATGCCCGACTTGCGACCTAAATGTTGGGCCAACACCATTTTACGCAACAAGATTGATGGTGCGTATTTGTCTTTACCCAGTTCTTTGTGTAAAATTTCTAAAATGGCTAAACAAACATCGAGGCCAATAAAGTCAGCTAATTGAAGCGGTCCCATAGGGTGACCCATCCCTAGCTTCATGATTTGATCAATTTCCAATACCCCACCAACACCTAGTTCTAGCGCTTCGATGGCTTCATTAATCATAGGGAGTGCAATCCGGTTGGCAACAAAGCCTGGATAATCGTTTACAATGAAAGGCTTTTTATTAATTTTTTGGCTAAGCGCAACAACAGCGTCGACAGTTTTTTGGGCTGTTCTGTGACCCACAATAACTTCAACCAATGGCATGACAGGTACTGGATTCATAAAATGCATTCCTATAAATTGCTCAGGTGTTTGCGTCATAGCCCCTAGGGCGGTTATAGATAAAGAAGAGGTGTTGCTTGCCACTAAACAGTGTTTGGATTTGTATTTGCCAATTTGCTCAAAAACTTCTCTTTTGATTGACATATTTTCGGGTACCGCTTCTATAATCATGTCAGAATGCGGGAAGATCAATTTGGGTTGCGTGCTTATTTCAATATTGTTTAAACTCGCAGCCTTAGATTCTTGTGTTAACTTTCCTTTCTGCAACTGCCGATCCAAATTCTTAGAAATCGTTTCTAATGCTAAATCTAATTGAGCTTGGTTGGGATCACAGAGTGTGACGTTAAAGCCGTATTGTGCAAAGACATGAGCTATGCCATTTCCCATTGTTCCAGCGCCCACGACTGTAATTCTGTTGAAAGTCATTTATTGAATTTTATCGGCAGCTTGAATGTCTTCAAAAAGTTGTTTGCGGATTTCTAAATAGGCCTTTTTTTCATTTGCAATAACTTCTTCAGAAAGCTTCCCTTTATTGTCAATAAACCATTTTGTTGAAAGGGGGTGAAAAGGTTTGTCTAAGTTACGTTCACTCCACATTGACATTTCATACATAACTGGATATAAGTCAATGCCTCTATTTTCAAGATAGTAATATTTAATTTTTTTATTCTTTGGACTAAATGTGTAGTTGATTAATCCATGATTTAAAAGCGATTGTAAGCGTGATGAAAGTATATTGGTAGCAATCCCTTCAGGTGAACTTAAGAATTCTTTAAATGTTTTTCTTCCCATAAAAAGATCCCGAATGATGACCAAGGACCATCGATCACCGATTAAATCCAGGACGTTAGTTACTGGGCAACCCGATCTATACATGCTATTTCTTTTTGTAAACCTAGCTATAAGTTACATAATCTGAAATGTTTTCAGGTTTTTTTTGTAGGCTTTATTTTTTTTATTACTTTTAATGTGCAACCATAAACCAATTGAAATGTAATTTTTAATTACCCCCGCACATTTTATCATACTTAATAGTTCTATTTTCTAATGCACAAAACCCTTTTTCTGAATTTTTTGGGTTTTGTGCATTTATTTTGAATTACAGAAACGTTATTCGAGCAGACCTCCCGCAGTCTAATCTATTCAGCGATACCATTTCGATGTTGATTTGGTAACTCTTTAGGAAAAGACATACTTTGGCAGTTCAATTGTATTTTGCAATGATGTCACCTAATTTCATTCAAAGTATTCCATTTGAATTGTGTGACACCGATCATTTGAAAATGATTCAACGCAATCAGGAAATAACGCTTGCGTTTGTTGAAAACTATTCATGTATCAAATTAGCCCCCCTGTGCTTTCAAACAATCATTTTATTAAATTGCAGTCTATATTTAAAGCCATGAAAAAATCATTCTTTTTATTTTTTTCAATATTGTTATTCTCATGCTCAACGGAAGAGGAGGCCCCTGAAGTAATTCCAGAGCCAGAGCCCACAACCTTCCTCGAAAAATACAACAACACAGCTTGGGAAAACGAAGACGTAGGCCGCATAGGTTTTGAAAATGATACGAGCCGCTTCTTATGGAATATTGGCTTATTGGAGTGTAACTACTTTTCAGATAATATTTCTTTTGAGGAGGATGGCAATACTTATTCTATTCAAATCGCGCGTAACATTCCCGAAGAATTCATTTATTCAATAAGCCTTACTGACGGTGAAAATACAGCGAGTTATGTCAGAGTAATGACTGTTTCAAATGATGTTTTAACTGAAAGTATTGCGTTGACTATCAATGGTGAAATAGACGGAGATCCCGCAGAGATTCAATATAATTTATTGTCAAATACATTGACATCCTATTGTAATTAATAGCTAAATTTTGGTTTCTATTTGTTTGCAGTCAACGGCAGAAGAAATTCTTCAAATAAAAGACTTACAGACAAAATATTTGAAGACCAATTTGAGTGAAAACGAACAGCTAAGTGAGGGTTTTTTAACCGCTTCCTACACTGAAGAATTTCTCAATTTGATGAATAGTTACTATCCAGCGATTCTTGCCAAAAACGAGAATCAGGTAGTTGGTTATGCCTTGGTTGCTACAAAAGAAATCAGAGGAAAACATGAATTGCTAGACGATTTAATTCAACATTGTGATAAAGTAACATACAATGGTCAGCAGTTGTCAGAACGCCCCTATGTCATTGTAGGTCAACTATGTGTAGCCAAACCTTATCGAGGGCAAGGTATCGCCCAAAGACTGTATAAACACTTTCGTCATACTTTGGACGACCGCTTTGATTGTTGCATAACCGATATTGATCAAAACAATCCTCGATCTCTTAAAGCACACCTAAAATCGGGTTTTGAAATTGTTGGTGCATTAAACTATGGGGATGCCAACTGGAATTTAGTTTTATGGAACTGGAATTTATAAAATGAAAAACCTGAAGACACTATTTTTTATTTTTTTTCACTTCACGGTGATGGCTTTGTGGGCCCAAAAATCAACCATAATTATTCCTCCCCTACAAAATTATGATTTTGAATTTATAGATATAAATAAGCATATACCTGAGCCCAACCAATACACCATCGTGTTGAAAGTGAAATCTCAGACACCTTTGGAAGTACAATTAATCAATAAAAAATCCGAGCAAGCCGATGGTGGATTTGGCTTGGCTGCGAAAGGGAAAACTAAACTATCACTCTCAAAAGAACGGGGCTTGAAAGTAAAAAACCCCAATAGGATACAAGCTGAGATAGTATTGAATTATTTCAATACAAATCCGAAAAAACCAGAAGCACAGTTAGCTCAACAGAAACAATTTGTATTGTCCAATACAAGCGATACGTCCATTCCTTTATTGATTCCTGGTGTTATGAACCCCAATCTCTCACCCCATTCGGAAAGTAATGTTCTCTTGTCCATCGGACAAGAGATATTTTATCGCAAAGGCATCAAACAGCACCTTATTTTGGTAGTAGATGATGCGCTTTTGGAGGGGTCAACAATCGATGTAACTGCCCTAATTAGAAGGATTAAAAATTAATATATAGCAACGCACAAGCGACGCTTTGTTTTTTCATCGGAATACCACTACATTTAGCCCTTAACCTTCTTATTTCCAATAGTAACTTTGTTAAAGTTACAGTTTGAGGGAAAAAGAGAAAAATTCAGCAAATGAAAAATTGTATTAGTGCACTTTTTTTGATCCTTTCTTTAAGTATTTATGCGCAAAGTTCTAACAAGAAAAAAGACGAAAAATCCAAAGAAAAAACTCTAGAAGAACTCACTGAAAAAAGCCATAGGATGGAAGGGTTTTATACGCTCTACCAGGATAGTTTATCGGGGAAAATTAAAATGGCGATTCGAGGTGAACAGTTAGAGAAAGAATTTATTCATTTCTCTCAAATCGCAGACGGAGTAACAGAAGCAGGTTCTTTTAGAGGGTCTTATCGGGGCTCAAAAATTCTTAAGTTCCAAAAGCATTATGACCATATCGAGTTAGTTGCGCCCAACACAAATTTTTATTTTGATCCAGAAAGCAAATTGGCAAAATCTGCAAGCGCCAATACCTCTGACGCATTGTTAGCGTCCAAGAAAATTTTAGCGCATGATAAAGAGAAAGACATTTATCTAATCGAGGCAACAGATCTTTTTCTCTCAGAAACTTTAACTCGAATAAAGCAGCCCAAACGTCCTAAATCCCCGCCAACAGCTTTCAAACTTGGAAGTTTTGACAAAAAACTAACCAAAATTGAAACGATCAAAAATTATCCGAAAAACACCGACGTTAAAACGGTTTACGTCTATAAAAATCCTACAGCACTCAATTTGGGGTCAGAGGCTATTGCCGATGGTAGAAACGTCATCATAAAAGTGTTCCATAGCTTTATCAGCCTACCAGAACCAGGTTATGAGCCAAGGATGGATGATCCACGAGTCGGTTATTTTTTAACATTTAAAGACGACCAAACTGCAACTGGTACAACCAATTACAGAGACTTTATCAATCGGTGGCGATTGGTTAAAAAAGATCGATCAGCAGCGGTTTCAGATCCCGTAAAACCCATCACTTGGTGGATTGAAAATTCGACCCCTCTCGAATGGCGTGAAACAATCAAAGAGGGGGTCTTAGCATGGAATGAAGCCTTTGAAAAAGCTGGTTTTTCAAACGCATTAGAGGTCAAAATCCAACCTGATAACGCGGAATGGGATGCTGGCGATATTCGATATAATGTGTTGCGGTGGACTTCTTCACCCAACCCGCCTTTTGGAGGTTATGGACCAAGCCTAAAAAACCCCCAAACAGGCGAAATTATTGGCGCTGATATTATGCTTGAATTCGTTCACTTTACCAATCGTGTTTTCTATGATCGTTTATACAACAGTGCTGCTGAAAATATGTCTTTAGAAGAAACAACCCCTTATTTTGATCAGCGTCGTATGGAGGGACAAAATTTGCTTTGTTCTCAAGGGTTTGAAATACAGGAAAGTCAACAATTAGGGACTACTTTTCTGCAGGTTAATAATGCTAGTGATTGGGAAATGCAAACCCTAAAAAAAGAAGCCATGAAATCGTTAATCATGCATGAAGTGGGTCATACACTAGGCTTGAACCACAACATGAAAGCAAGTCAGATATACAGTCCCGCTCAGCTAGCAGATGCAGATTTTATTGCAGGTAAAGCATTAACAGGTTCTGTAATGGATTATGCAGGAATAAACCTGACCCAAAACAGAAATGAACAAGGACAGTATTATGACATGGCTGTTGGTCCTTACGACATCTGGGCCATTCAGTTTGGTTACACACCATTCAATTCAGCTGAAGAGAGAGATAGACTGTTGGAACGCTCCACAGAGCCCGAGTTGATTTTTGGAAATGATGCTGATGACATGCGCTCACCTGGAAAAGCTATTGACCCACGTGTGATGACAGGTGATCTGTCTGGTGACCCGATACGATATTCGGTGGATCGGTTTAAATTGGTTAATAATTTGATGGGACAAATCAAAGACAATTTTTACGCAAAAGGGCAAACGTATGAGGATTTACGTCGTGCCTATTATGTACTCAATGCACAAGCGGCACGAGCTGGGGATGTTTTGTCTCGTTTTATAGGCGGAGTTTACGTAGATCGGGCTGTTCAAGGCCAAAAAGGGGGTACCCAGCCCTATACACCTGTTGCATTGGACGACCAAAAGCGCGCTTTTAATGCTTTGAGTACCTACGTATTTTCGCCGAAAGCTTTCCAAGCTCCTGCTTCGTTATATAACTTCTTGGCAAGACAGCGCCGTGGATTTAATTTCTTCAGTGGTCCCGAAGATCCTAAGATTCAAGATCGGGTTTTGGGATACCAAACAAGGGTATTGGCTCACTTGATGCACCCCAATACGCTCCAACGTATTTCTGATTCTGAGTTGTATGGCAATAAATATTCACTAGATGCATTTATGAATGACCTTAACCAAGCTATTTTTGATGCGGATATCAAAGGTGATGTCAATACTTTCAGACAAAATCTACAAGCCACTTATGTCAAACGACTGATAGCCATGTTGAATAGTAAAAATGCGGGTAAATTTAAAGTTGCTGCCCAATCCATGGCCATCTACAATTTGAAAGAATTGCGCAAGAAACTAAAACATCCCAAAGGGAATTTAGCTTCTGTTGCTCATAAAACACATTTAAAAACACTTATTGAAAACGCCATAAAACAAGTAAATTAGCATATATACCATCTATAAATAATAAAAAAAGCAGCAGATTAATATTGGTTTGTTTATCGGACTGAATTAAAAAACATGATGTCAGATAGAAAAGGAGCCAATTTTTAAATGACAAAAGCAAACGCAATGAACCAAATGAAGCGCACTTATTTTTTGACAATAAGCCTATTATTGTTAGGTATAACAGGGAGTTTTTCACAATCAATATCTACCCATTTAGCCCCCCTAAAGTATAGAAATATTGGACCCTTTCGGGGTGGGAGAGCAAATGCTGGCACGGGTGTAGTTGGCGACCCTTTGACCTATTACATGGGAACAACAGGTGGCGGTCTATGGAAAACTACTGATGCTGGGCAACACTGGGACAACGTTTCAGATGGATTTTTTAAACTGGGCTCTGTGGGGGCTGTAGCTGTTTCTCAGAGCGACCCCAACATAGTCTATGTAGGTATGGGCGAGCATGCGCCAAGGGGAGTAATGACTTCTCATGGTGACGGTGTTTATAAATCAACGGATGCAGGAAAAACTTGGAAGCAAATAGGCTTAGAAAAAACCCAACATATTTCTCGAATCGTAATACATCCAAATAACCCTGATATCGTTTGGGTCGCTGCTCAAGGCGCCTTACACGGCAAAAGCACAGATAGAGGCATTTACAAATCATCTGATGGTGGAAAAACTTGGAAAAAAACACTTTATGTAAATCAGCTTACTGGGGCTAGTGAATTGTCAATCGATACCAATAACCCAGAGATATTATATGCCGCCATGTGGGAACATATTCGCAAGCCTTGGCAGGTTGTTTCTGGAGGTAAAGGCAGCGGTTTGTACAAGTCAACTGACGGCGGTAATACATGGAAAACAATGAACAAAGGACTCCCCGAAGAAAAAGGAAAAATGGCTATTGCTGTTTCTCCAGCCAATTCTGAGTGGGTCTATGCTCTGATTGAAAGTGATTCGCAAAAGGAAAAAGGAGGCTTGTTTGTGTCCAAAAATGCGGGTAAAAGCTGGACTCGAGTAAGTGGAGATCATCGCCTCATACAAAGGGCGTGGTATTACATTGAATTGGCATTGGATCCACAAGACGAAAATGTGGTTTATGTTCTGAGTGCTTCTACGTACAAGTCTATTGATGGCGGGAAAAATTGGAGGCGCATCCGCAGCGCTCATGGGGATTACCATGATTTATGGATTAACCCCAACAATTCAGATAATATGATATTGACCAGTGATGGAGGATGTGAAGTTACTTTTGACAAAGGAAAACATTGGTCTCGTCTTGATCATTTACCTACTGCACAGTTTTACCGTATTAACACTGACAATCTCTATCCATACAATATTTATGGAGGACAACAAGACAATTCTTCTGTAAAGATTGCGAGTGTGGGAATTGGCAGTAGTGGAATTGGTGTAAGAGACTGGTCCCCGTCAGCTGGTGGCGAAAGTGCTTTTTTAGCGTTTGATCCAGATCAGCCAGACAAAGTAATGGGAGGAAGCTATTTAGGGACTATTGAAATTCGAGATGCGCATACGGATGAGAGTACTGAGATCATGATTGAACCCAATCTGTATTTGGGCTTGGCAGCTAGGGATATGAAATATTTATACAATTGGAATGCACCCATCATTCGGTCACAACATGAAGAAAATACTTTTTATCACTGTGCACAATACGTACTCCGAACCAGAGATGAAGGGAAAAATTGGGAAGTCATTTCCCCAGACTTAACGGCAAATGATGATACAAAACAAGGAAAAGGTGGCGGTCCCTACACCAATGAAGCTGTTGGAGCAGAGAATTATGGGACCATCAGCTATATTGTGGAGTCTCCTCATGAGGCTGGTGTTTTTTACACGGGTAGTGATGATGGAAAGGTTTATCGAACACAAGATAACGGTAAAAATTGGGTTGATATTACGCCCAAAGCCTTGGGGGAAGCCCTGGTCAACAGTATCGAAGTATCGCCACACGATTCCGCAACGGTTTATCTGGCAACAACCAGATATAAATTCAATGACTTTACCCCTTCGTTGTATAAAAGTACCAACTACGGGAAATCATGGTCATTAATTTCCAAGGGATTGCCTGCGGATGCATATACCAAAGTTGTAAGAGAAGACACCCAACGCAAGGACTTACTTTTTGCAGGGACAGTCAAGGGGGTTTATGCTTCTTGGAATGGTGGTTCAACATGGCATTCACTTCAATTAAATCTTCCCGTTACCCCCATAACAGACTTAAAAATTGCACACAATGATTTGGTAGTGGCCACCCAAGGTCGCTCTTTTTGGATATTAGACGATGTGGAATTATTGCGGCAAATCACTGAAAAACCCGTTCAGAATGCGAAACTATACCAACCGAATCCAGCTTATTGGGCTCACTGGTACAGTGCAATGAACAACAATAAAGCAACAGGTAAAGGTAGTTTTGAAGGTGTTAATCCGGCTACAGGTATGGTCATTTACTTTGAACTGCCTGAGCTTGTGAAAAATGATACCTTAACTATCGAAATATCCAATGCCAATGGGGATTTAGTCAATCATTTTAGCTCCATACCAGATACGGCACACATAAATTATGAAGGAGGGCCTTCTGCTCCCCAAAGATTAAAAGCACGTCAAGGACTTAATCGATTTGTTTGGAATCTACGTCATGCCTCGCTACCAGGAGCCCCCAAAGTTTATCTTGAGGGCAGTTACAGGGGTCGAAAAGCAATTCCTGGGGATTATACCCTAAAGATAAGTTATGGTCAAACTAAACTTAGTAGCTCAGTAAAAATTATTCCTAACCCTGTACACAAGTTAAATGAAGCAGATTACGCTGCTTATGATGCGTTTATGGAAGCTGGATCAGAGGCCTACACTAAAATGACTGAATTGACCAATCAATTGTTTGCCCAACAATCACAATTAAAAAAGTTATTGAAATCCCCAGCAATCCAGGGTGAAAAAGAATTGTACACCCAAGGTAAAACGCTTTTAGCGGCCTTATCTGACTGGGATAATAAAATGGTTCAACGATTGGCACAAGCCTATGATGATGTAGAAAACTATGAAAATGGATTTACAGCTCATTATTTGACCCTACTAAATCAAGTCGACAGTGAAATACCTATTGTAACTACCGGAGCAAAAAGCAGACTAAAAGAGCTAAATGCCCAATGGGGATTACTTAAAAAAGAAGGTGAATTTTTACAAAATAAATCCATTCCAAATTTCAATGCAGCATGCTACGATGCAGGTATTGGGGTGTTGTCTTTTTAAGGGAATATGTTAGTTATAGTTTCCCTATATTTGAAATGTTTCAAATAAGTCTATCTGATAGTGCTAAAACAACAAAAATATTCTATTCTTTTTTTGAGCCTTTTTTTGGGCATGTTGTTGGTCTCAACAGTTGAAAAGATTTCCAACGCATCCAATGGATTTGAAATTATTTTGGAAACTGATATTGAATGGGATAAAGAGTCAGAAGATTCAAAAAAAGATACAGAAGACACCGATAAAATTATTACTGATTTCAGCTATAATTTGGTAGCGGAAATAAAAGTTTCTCATTCTTGTCTTTACAGACATGGGAATGGTCTTCTTAGTAGTGAGATCATATTACCACCTCCCGAATTAAAGTCATAAGACTGACTACTCCAACAATTAACTAATTATTTTATTGATGCTTAACTGCACAGCAATGTGCGTGGCAAAAACTATATTAAATGAAAAATACATTAATACAAAATATTAAATCTGATTTACCGGCAAGTGTAGTCGTTTTTTTCGTTGCCTTACCCTTGTGTTTAGGGATTGCATTGGCAAGTGGCGCCCCTTTATTCTCTGGTTTAATTGCAGGTATAGTGGGCGGAATTGTTGTAGGCGCACTTAGTGGTTCACAGATTGGCGTCAGTGGACCCGCTGCTGGATTAGCGGCTATTGTTCTAACGGCTATTGGCACTCTTGGAGGTTTTGAAAACTTCCTTTTAGCCGTGGTATTGGGTGGCTGTATCCAATTACTTTTTGGAATTCTTAAAGCAGGAATTATTGGATATTATTTTCCTTCCTCAGTGATCAAAGGCATGCTATCTGGCATTGGTTTAATTATTATTCTCAAGCAAATACCCATTTTCTTTGGTTATGAAGCCCCAGAAGGTGATTTTTCTTTCATGCAATCCGATGGGTCAAATACCTTTAGCGGTATTACGTCTGCGTTCCAATATATTAGCCCTGGAGCTACACTTATTGCAGTTATTTCTTTAGGGATATTACTGCTGTGGAGTAATGTTCTTGCTGCGAAGGCAAGGATCTTTCAATTGATACAAGGACCATTGGTTGCCGTTGTTGTAGGGATAGCATATTATCAACTAACAGTGTCAAATACTTATTGGGCTATAGCAAACAGTGGCTTGGTTAAAGTGCCTGTGCCCGAGGATATGAATTCCTTTTTAGGTCAGTTTACTTTCCCCAACTTTGCAATGATTGGCAATCCACAAATTTGGATTACTGCTTTTACCATTGCTTTGGTGGCAAGTTTAGAAACACTATTATGTGTTGAAGCAACCGACAAGCTAGATCCCTATAAGCGAATCACTCCAACCAATCGTGAACTTTTGGCGCAAGGCGTGGGAAATATTTTTTCTGGATTGATAGGAGGGTTACCCATTACGCAGGTTATTGTGAGAAGTTCGGCCAATATTCAATCGGGGGGAAAAAGTAAAATGTCTGCAATTATTCATGGGATATTTTTACTAGTATCCGTCGTTTCCATACCTCAATTATTAAATAAAATACCACTCTCTGTTTTGGCAGCAGTATTGTTTATTGTGGGATATAAACTAGCTAATCCAACAACATTTAAGAAAATGATTGCACTCGGATGGAAGCAATATGTTCCCTACTTCATAACCATACTGGGGATTGTATTTACCGATTTACTGGTTGGAATAGGAATGGGATTGGTAGTGGGTATAGTGATCATACTTATCAAAAGCTATCAAAATTCCCATTTCCTTCACATGGAAAAATCTGGAGAAACAGTTATGAACGTAAAAATGACGCTTGCGGAAGAGGTTACCTTTATCAATAAAGGTGCGATTTTGAACGAACTTAATGCGATACCAGATCAAACAACACTTGAAATAGATGTAACTAGGACACGTTATTTGGACAATGATATTATTGAAATATTGGAGGATTTTAATGAGAAAGCCAAACTGGACGGAATCAAATTGATTTTGATTTCTGAAAGCGGTACGGTCGAAAATCCGGATAGTTTTACTACATACCTTGGTCCCATGCGGGAATCAGCATAATTACTTAAAAATTTAAAAAATATGAATGCATTTACACAAATAGAACAACAAAAACTAACGCCAAAGCAAGCATTGACGCTTTTACAGGAGGGGAACCAGCGTTTTCTTACGCGTCAACCAGCAGACAGGAATTATTCAAGTCAAGTTGAAGCCACATCTGGAGGCCAATTTCCTTTTGCTTGTGTTTTGGGCTGTATTGACTCACGTGTCCCTTCTGAGATTGTTTTCGATCAAGGGATAGGCGATATTTTCAATGTAAGAATAGCTGGAAATTTTGTCAATACTGATATTCTTGGTAGTATGGAATTTGCTTGTCAAGTAGCAGGCTCAAAGCTGATTTTGGTGTTAGGGCATACAGCCTGTGGTGCCATTAAAGGCGCTTGTGACCATGTAGAGTTGGGCAATTTGACCGATATGCTTAAAAATTTTGACAGTGTCTTGGAAGGTGTTAGTTATGCGGGAGATCGCTCTTCAAAAAATAAAGAATTTGTTGATATGGTCACCCATAAAAATGTAGAAGCTACCATAGCCAAAATCAAGTCGGACAGTCCTGTTTTAAAGTCGCTTTACGACAATGGAACAATTGATATTGTTGGGGCTATCTATGATGTGGCCAGCGGGGAGGTCAATTTTCTTTAGGTAAAAATATAAAAGCCCTTCTCTGACACAGGGGGGCTTTTACTTTAATAGGGTTTTTCTCCTTGCCAGTTGCCAGGTGGACTGTAGCGCGCAACCACGTATGTTGCACCAGACTTTGATACGGCAAGTGCCATGCCAACAGCTGTAGTAGATTTCCACACCATTTGAGTGTAGTGGCCAATGGCTGGAA
Source organism: Flavobacteriales bacterium (assembly GCA_011524905.1). GTDB lineage: Bacteria > Bacteroidota > Bacteroidia > Flavobacteriales > Flavobacteriaceae > UBA11891. The sequence continues at coordinate 34,363 of WTJI01000020.1, read as the reverse complement.
AATTATTTTTCCCAGATCCAATGGGTGCGTATGTAAAATCATGGATTTCATTATACCATGCCTGTGCTGCAGATTGACCCGCTTTTTCCGTATCAGTTGCTGTGGTGTAATATAGATTTTCACCTTGATTGGGGCGTTGGTCATTACTAGAATGGTACATTTTATCCTTTTCAGCCATATTTTGGGCCCACTCAGCTGCATCTGTCGCCAAATCATCCGACCAAATTAAAGCAGGTAGTCCTACATCAGCACGGGCATCATTGTGGACTTTCAAAGCGGCTGTTCTATCTGTAATTGTAAGTTTTTTAGCAGCGGTTGTATTGTCAGCCTTTTCCCATATAACAAAGGAGTTGATAAAGAAAAGACCTACAAATAGATATTTTATCATGTTCAATATTTAGTCTACGATGCAACGATTAAAAGCTATTGTGGATTCACGCCAATCCGATAATTCAAAATATTCAGTATCATTTTCTGTAAACTGAATAGTTGGTACGTGATCTTGGTCAAACATTTCTCCAAAGAGAATTTGAGCACTATCCATGATGAAATTATAATCGACACCAAAGCAACTACAGAATAAAACATCTCCAAAATGAAGGGTTGTTATTTCATTTCTTTCAGACCAGGAAAAAATTTGATACACCCCACCACCAAAATCTAGCGAACCTACCCCACCAGGATAAATTTGTATTTCTGTAATGGCCCCTTGTAAAGCAGATGCTTGAGTATACCAACAGCCAATAAAATCACTTTCATATAAGGCTTCAAAATCTGCATTGGTGCGTTGCAAATTCGCAATAATGGCATCTAATTCTACATTAGTGGTCTTTAAAGTTGCCAATTCTAGATTGATAGCTGCCAGTTCTGCCTGCAGATCAGTTACGTCTTTTTCTAATTTCTTCGTGCATCCTCCTGCCATAATCATTAGAGCAAAAAGAAAGCCCATTCCAATTTTATGCATCGATATAGTCAATTTGTTTAATCAAAATTAGAAGAAAAAAGTGGGCAATCTTTAGAAGGAATTAAATTTTTTGGACAATAAAATAGAGGTTTATCAACATTTAATTAAATTTGGGATATAACCATAAACACAAATCAATGACAAGAAATTTAGTTGTTGCAGCAGCTTTATTGTTGACTGCAACCCTGCAAGCACAAGTCGCTATGAGCCGTTATCTGACCATCAAAGACGGAAAAATGGCAAAGTTCAAAGAACTCGCAGCGCTAAAAACCAAAAAGTACAATTCAAAAAAAGGACAACCCGCCTATTACACGTTTGAAGTACTCTCGGGTCCCAATGCCCAAAAGCTATGGCGGGTTCAAGTGGCTGATCAAATAGATGATTTTGATACAGTTGACACTGCTGGGAATGCATATTGGCAGCAAACGGTTGGTAAGATGCACAGTTCACAAAACGTTCAGTACTGGTCATTTAACGAAAATGCTTCACACAGGCCCGACACTCAAGAATCCAATATGCTTAGTCGTATGTTATTTTACACTATCAGTAATACGGGGGCACCAGATTTTTGGCGTTTTCGAACACGTGTTGCCCGTGCCATGAAAGAATCAAATTCCAATCTGTCAATGAATGTATGGAGTTGTGGTTCAGGTTGCAATGGAAATGTCGTGTTGGTCTCCTTTGGTCATAAAAATTTCGCTGATCAACGTATTGACAACGAAAAGGATTTTCCATTATTGGTAGAACAATACGATAAAATGTTTGGGAAAGACGCTTACGAGGCAGATCTAAAGGGCTTAAATGAGTCACTTGAAAATTTGTGGGGTCGTAGAGCCATTCATATGCGACTCTTACCTGAACTGAGTTCGCCGCCCAACATGGAATAAGCTTATAATCAAAACCCTCTAAATGAGGGTTTTATTTTTTATCGTCTTGACGACAAAATACAATAAGCTATCTTTAAACCAAAAATGGAAATTGGTATAGACAGCTTTGCTGCTGTTGATGTTCGACAGGGTAAACCAACGGCGCAAGACCGTGTTCTGGCAGTAGAAGAATTACTTGAAAGAATCGTTTATGCCGATCAGGTAGGTTTAGATGTTTTTGGGATTGGCGAGCACCATCGGGAAGAATTTTTAGATGCGGCACCACATGTTTTGTTGGCGGCTGCGGCTGCCCAAACCAAAAGTATCAAACTAACTAGTGCAGTAACGGTATTGAGTGCTGCAGATCCTGTTCGTGTATTTCAAAATTACGCAACTGTTGACTTAGTCAGTGCTGGACGGGCTGAAATGGTGGTTGGCAGAGGTTCTTTCTCGGAGTCATTTCCTTTATTTGGCTATCAATTTCAAGACTATGATGCACTTTTTGAAGAGAAGCTAGCATTGTTATTGGCCATCCGCCAAAATGAAATTCTCAGCTGGGAAGGGCAGTTTAGACCCGCATTGCAAGCCCAAAAAATAACACCAAGACCCTTTCAAGAAAAGATACCAATTTGGGTTGGAGTGGGGGGCACAGCTACTTCTTTTGTTCGGGCGGGCCGGCTTGGGCTACCCCTTATGATTGCTATTATCGGAGGTGAGACCCATCGTTTTGCACCCTTGGTAGAATTGTATCGAAAAGCTGGTGAGGAGGCGGGTTTTAATGGGAATCAGCTTAAAGTTGGGATACATTCTTTGGGCTATGTGGCAAATACCAAAGAAATTGCTGTTAATGACTATTTCCCAGGTTATGCGGAAACTTTTACTCGTATTGGTAAAGAGCGAGGTTGGCCCCCGGTAACCAGGAGTCGATTTGATTTGCAAAATAACAGGCTTGGGGCGCTATTGGTTGCCGATCCCGAAGAAGTAGCGGATAAGATTGTTCGGCATAGCCAAGCACTTGGAGGATTGTCTCGATTTACCTTTCAGATGGATAATGCCGGGTTAACACACGACCAACTGATGCGCTCTTTTGAACTCATAGCCCAAAAAGTCAAACCGCTAGTAGAAGAAAAACAAGCGGCAAAACTCTAAATTAAATTCCTACTTTAGAAGAAGTAAATTAAATTATTGGGTTGTGCGTGGAATCAAATTGTCTCTTTATCTTAATTATTTTGTCTTTGCTATTTTGTTGAATAGCGTTGGGATTGTTATACTTAAATCGATAAGTAGCTATGGTGTTGATGAAGTTCAAGCTAGTGTTCTTGAAGCCTATAAAGACTTGCCCATAGCGATCGTTTCTTTTTTTGTAGCCTCTTTCCTGCCCCGTATTGGCTATAAAAAAGCCATGTTGAGCGCCCTAGCCATGGTGGTGTTCGCTTGCCTTTGTATGTTTTTTGGCAATTCATTTTTTGCAGCAAAAGTACTTTTTGCGCTTGTGGGTGCTGCTTTTGCCTTAGTTAAAGTCTCCGTTTACGCCTCAATCGGTCTAGTTACAGATACAAAAAAGCAGCACAGTAGTTTGATGAGTAGCATTGAAGGCGTATTTATGTTTGGGATTGCACTGGCTTATTTTCTTTTTCCAGCATTCAATAGTCCCACTGATCCCAATAGCTGGCTTGACGTTTATTGGGTATTGGCGACCCTCTCAATCTTATCTTTTTTTCTTCTGTGGCGTGTTCCTTTTGATGAAGGGGCCGAAATTCCGGGTAACGATTGGAAAGATGATTTAAAACAAATGATGGCTTTGTGCGGGAAAATTTTGGTTTTGGTTTTTGTCATGGCCGCTTTTTTATTTGTTATGGTCGAACAGGGGATCATGACTTGGCTGCCTACTTTCAACAAGGATGTCCTTGCACTATCTGAAAATGTATCTATCATGATGGCTAGTATTTTTGCAGTTTCTCTTGGTTTGGGACGTTTAATTGCAGGTTACCTATCTCAGCGCTATTCATGGTTTTATGTTGTCGGCGGCTGTATTGTACTCACAGTATTGATGGTGATTTTTGTACTGCCACAGACAGTAGCTGCAGGTCAATTGAGAGAACAAACCGATAACCTATCAGAGGTTCCAATAATTGGCTATGCATTTCCTTTGGTAGGCTTGTTTGTGGCACCCATATATCCGTTACTGAATTCGGCGGTGCTCAGTGCGCTTCCCAAGCGACTGCACAGTCCCATGACTGGATTGATTATTGTTTTTTCTGCATTAGGAGGGACACTTGGCTCAAGAGCAATGGGCTATCTATTTGCAGGATTGGGACCACAAGAGGGGTTTTATTACACTTTGATACCGATATCCGCTTTGTTTATCGCATTGCTCATCCTTCAACGTTTAACCCGACAAAACTAAACGAAGAATATGAGAAAAATAGCGCCACCAAGTTTATTGTATCCTGGGTTATTTCAAGATTTGCATGCGAGTGGTTTTTGGCCAGATGGCAAGCAAATTTCTGATGCGATCCCACTAGCTTCCCCCAAGGAAATTCTCACCGCATATGCCCATAAAAAGGATGAAAAGGGCTTTGATATAAGCTTGTTTTTTGAAACACACTTTCTTCCCAATCCCTCTCGTACTACAACTTTTAAAAGCGATCTTTCGCAATCCATAGAGAAGCACATCGAAAAACTATGGTCTGTATTGACGCGGGAAAAAGACCAAGTAGTTACTGGAAGTTCACTGATACCATTACCACATCCTTATATTGTACCTGGGGGCCGATTCAATGAAATCTACTACTGGGATAGTTATTTCACCCAATTGGGTTTGGTGCAAAGCGGTCGTACGGATGCCGTTGCTGATATGGTTGCCAACTTTGCCTTTTTGATAGACACTTTTGGTTTTATTCCAAACGGAAATCGCAGTTATTTTTTAGGACGTTCTCAACCACCTTTTTTTAGTTTGATGGTTCAATTATTGGCTTCGCAGCGTGGAGATACTGTTTTGAAGCAATACCGACCCCAATTGGAGAAAGAGTATGCTTTCTGGATGTTAGGTCAGGAAGATTTAAAGGAGACAAAACCCACCAATAAAAGAGTTGTTACTGGACCAAAGGGACAGATTTGGAATCGATACTTTGACCACTATGCCAGCCCACGTGATGAAATGTATCAGACTGATTATGAATTAGCTCAAAATAGCCAGCAAGACCACAAAGTACTATTTGGTCATCTTCGGGCCGCTTGTGAGTCAGGCTGGGACTTTAGTTCACGTTGGTTTGCAAATCCACAAGAAATAGATAGTATTTATACTACAGATATCATCCCAGTAGATTTGAATTGTTTGCTCTTCAACCTAGAAGGTTTACTATCCGTAGCGTTTGCCAAGGACAAGTCCGAAAAAAGTGAATTCTATGCGCAAAAAGCTAAGAATCGAAAAAAAAGTATTCAAACATATTTTTGGAACGAAGCGACCAGCTTTTTCCACGACCTTGACCGGACAACTTACCAATCGACAGCTGCCATTACACTTGCGGGGATTTTCCCACTCTTTTTTAAGCTTGCTACTCCTGAACAAGCGCATGCTTGTGCTCTCATTTTAGAAAAATCTTTTTTAAAACCAGGCGGCCTAATTACTACCCTACAAACCACTTCGCAACAATGGGATGCCCCTAACGGATGGGCACCACTTCAGTGGATTGCTATTAAAGGACTCAGAAATTATGGCTTATACAATTTAGCAAATATGATCTCTGAACGCTGGATGGCACTCAACAAGAAAGTTTACCAACAGACTGGTAAAATGTTAGAAAAATATAATGTTGTAAATCCGGATCAATCAACTGGGGGTGGAGAGTATCCTGTTCAGGACGGATTTGGATGGACCAACGGAGTCTACCTCCAATTATTAGGCGCCCATTAGGTTTTTTTTTGAAATACACTGTTGATATCTTTGCCGGAAAAATAGCTAAAATGAGCAACCAAAGTAATGATTTATCTCAGATACATGTCATTGGAGATCGTGTACTGGTTAAGCCTCGAAAAGAGTCAGAGCGAACTGCAAGCGGTTTGTATCTTCCACCAGGGGTTCGTGAAAAGGAAAAAATCCAATATGGATATGTCGTCAAGTCTGGACCGGGTTATCCACTGCCGACCTCTGTTGATACTAACGAAACTTGGAAACTTTCAGCTGAGAAATTAAATTACATGCCGCTCCAGGTCAAAGAGGGTGATCTAGCTGTTTTTCTTCAAAATGGCTCTTATGAGGTGGATTATAAAGGGGATAAATATATGATTGTACCTCAGTCGGCCATTCTTATGATTGAAAGAGACGAAACCCTTATGTCTTAAAGTTCAAAAATTTTAACGCTTTTTAACGTCTCTTTATCAGTTTTTTAGCAATAAAAAAAAGAAATTTGTAATGCTATGAAAAAGAAACCCTTGTCTAATGCTAGCACGTTCTTTTTTAGATTGATTGTTCGAGTTTAGACTTTTTTTCATTTTGATTTGGTTACTTTCTGAAGGTGCTAGTAAGCAAGGGTTCTTTTTAATAGCTCAGTTATTTTTCTTCAACTTTTTCCTTTTTTTATTTCTTTTTTTGGTGTAAGCTGCTTCTTTGGTTTTTACCAATATTACACCATTGGCTCCCCTTGCGCCATAGATTGATGCACTGGCATCTTTGAGTACAGTAATTGATTTTATATCATAGGGGTTAAGACTGTTAAAGAGACCACTATCTTCTGTTTGTACGCCGTCAATGACATAAAGTGGTCCGTTATTATTCCAAGTTGAATACCCCCGAATAATGACCTTGGGCGGTGCATCTAGTTGACTTCTGTTTGGGGTAATGTTTACACCTGGCAATTGGCCTTGTGCTTGTTCCAAAGCGTTGATGTAGGGTGGGTTTTGTGACCTTAGCGCAGCGATTGAACCCAACAAAAACAAAAAAAACAGGTGGTTTTTTGTAAGCGAGAATAGGTTTGACATAATAAAATAAAAATATTTAAAAAAGTTGTAAATTGTACAAAACCATAAATTAATTCAACATGAAAAAACTGTTTTTTCTTTTTATTTTATTTGTTAGTTGTAGTCTCCAAGCTCAGTATTATTACATAATGTACGTGTCAGTTGCTCAGGAAGACATTGCGGAATTCGAACGTAAGGAAACGCAATATTGGGCCAAGGTAGCACAAAGTAATATTGAAAAGGGGCAACAAACGCTTTGGGCTTTAATGAAGAAAGTTGGTACAGCAGGCACCAACGAAGTGAACTATGCTTTTGTCAACGGATTTCCTTCAATAGAAGCAATGGCCAACCCACAATGGGATGCGACTGCACTAGACGGAATGGATCCTGCTGATGCAGCCTCACCTTATACCACTTATGAAATTCACAATTACAAAATTCTAGACAACATTGACGGTGAAGGCGGTAAGTACTGGGTGTTTAATTATGCCAGACCTAAAAATCTCAGCGGTTTTATTCAAGAAAATAAAAAAATGTGGAAGCCATACCACCAAAAAGCCATTCGAGCTGGTTCCACAGGCATGACGGACTGGGGTATGGGTTATAAACTTTATCCAAGCGGACAAGATGAGAGCACCATTATGACCTGGGACGGCTATGCCACTTTGAAAGATGCCATGCACGCATTGGACGGTTCAAGAACTGATTGGAATCCTCCAAAAGGGTCGAAAATGAGTGAATATGATCCTGATGGCTTCCGACTACGTGTTATATGGGAACAGGTCAAAGCCATCAACTAAACTTCATTTTTAGCCTCCTTTGAAAAGGGGGCTTTTTTTTATACATTCCCTATAAAAAATCTTGTGAAAAATGAGAGGAGAGCTGTTTTTGTTAGCGTTCTTTATTTGTTGGGTTCATTTCAATTGGGCCCAAGAAAAAAAGGATAGCTTAACTGGGATTTCGCTCAAAGAAGTCATTGTAACAGAAGACTCAATAATATCTTTATCTATTGAAAATAAAGGCGTTCAAACAATTTTTAACGCAACTGAGTTGCAAGACTTTCAGATAGACTCTTTACAGCAGAGTATTCGTTGGCAAAAAATGGGATTAAATGCTTATGGCATTGATACAAAGGCAATAAATTTGATAGATGCAATTCAGCATCGGCTCCCGGGGGTACAACAATTAAGTCCTGCCACAGGCTTGGTTCAACTTCGGGCTGTGAACTCGATAAATAACAATCGCACCATCCCTTTGTTTGTGGTTGACGGACAGTTATTTGAGATCCCAGACCAAGCAGTAAAAGATGCCCAACAAAGAGGAATCCCCTTATGGAGTTTCTATCCACCGATTCCTTTTGATGACATCGTAGACGTTGAGGTACTTTCTTCATTAGCCGAAACAGTACGATATGGCTTACAGGGTAATGCAGGGGTCATTGTGATTACTACTAAAAATGCCAAAAAAAGAAAAGAAAGCATGCGAAGAACAGTAGGTCTAGATAAGGATGCTAAGTCTGAAATTTATCTAGACAGCCCTTACATCAATGCGCCCCTTTTTCCTGGCTGCGAAGTGGCTAAAGAAAAGAAATCGTGTTTTAAAAAGCATGTGCAGCAATTTGTCCAATCTCAGCTTCAGTATCCAGACACAAAAATTGAGAAACGACAGGGTATAAGAGTGTATGTACAGATATTTATAGATGCCTTTGGAAACCTTTCTGACTACAGGGCACGCACAGAAGAAGGAAATGAGCTATTTGCTCAAGAGGCATTAAGGGTGGTTAAGAAACTACCAAAAATGATTCCAGCACAAATGGGAGATGTAAAAACAGGCATCCCCTATTCTTTTTTGGTGGTGTTCCCATAAAGAAGTAAAATCAGCGCTTCATGTAAGAAGGACTTTTTTTTAGATATTTTGTTTTAAATCAATGTAAAGAAATGTATTGAAGGGATAGTGGATTTTCTACTCCGCTATTTGTTGATAAACCCGGACATAGTCTACTTCCATTTGGTCTTGTGTAAAATCAGCCGCTATTTTACCGCCCAAATTCCCTCCCATGGCAATATTTAGGAGAATGTATTGGTCGTTGAAGTAAGGCCAGTTTTGTGGGGTTTTATTTTTTGGTTCATAGGTAAAGTAGTGTTGTCCGTCGACAAAAAATTCAATTTTTTCTGCTGTCCATACCATCCCATATTCGTGGAAATTTTGGGTGACGTCGGACACATTAATTTGTTTGACTATGGTATTGTCCCCGTGGGTGGCTGGTGTGTGTACAGCACACTGTACCATTTGTTGATTTTCGAAGAGTTGCTCCATGATATCGATTTCACCACAGGCGGGCCATCCAACGGTTTCAAGGTTACTGCCGAGCATCCAAATGGCAGGCCAGGTTCCTTGTGCTTTGGGGAGTTTGGCGCGTACAACAACTTTTCCATAGGTAAAAGAAACTTTGGAATTGAGTCGTGCAGATGTGTAGGCTAGCTGGGTACCTGAATGCGTGTAGTTCTCTTTTTTTGCAACAATTTTCAAAGTGCCATCACTCACATAAACATTATCAAGTCGGTCTGTATAATGTTGTTTTTCGTTGTTGTACCAACGTCCATTGTTTGGGGCTTGGGTTTCTAGAAACCACTTTGTTGCATCAATTTGACGTGAATTTTGATTAAATTCATCACTCCAAATGAGTTGGTATGCTCCATTTGTGGGGAAAGAAAAATAAAGCGTAACAAGAAAAATTGTGTGGTACAAGGACATGATTTACGATTGAATTAATGTTTCAAATTTACTGATTGAGAAATGAAAGCGTTTGAATTTTACGATAATTTAGGGGAGTGCATCTGATTTTTTTTGATTACAACTTTTGCACAAAACTTGTAGGTTTTCAATTTCGTGGCCACCACCTCTTGAAAAGGGGAAAATATGATCAACACTTAAGCCGGATGAGCTACCACAATGTTGACATTGGTATAGATCTCTACGGAGAACTTGTTTGCGATGGGAAGCAGGAATTTTGCGGTTTCGTTTGCGTTTACGGACTTCTTGGAGTTCTTCATAGCTCCATCCTCGAGTCTGTGCGTATTGCTGGTCTCTTTTCTTTATTTGATTGACTTTCCATCGGGCATAAGGGACCAAGATTACGAAACCGCCTAGGAGGCATAGGGCAGTTAACCATAAGCCCAAAGATGCTGATAGCAAGGTCATTTTAATATTTTTGGGGAGGCGGTTTTTTAAGGAGAAAAAACAGCCATAAAACAAAGCACAGAAATCCCAAACCATAAAAAATAAGGCCAACAGTTTCAGGTAAAAATTGCTGGGTAGAAAATCCTAAAGCCGCAAACATCAGCATCAATCTTTCCATTCGTTTGATCCAAATTTTTCGGTACATAAAGGGTAATTTAGCTTGCTTGTCTTTGGGTGATTTTTTGGTAAAGTTTTTTGATACGCTCAGAAACATAGGTAGTAAAAGTAAACGGAAAGATACCATGGATGATTGCAATACAACCCCAGCCGATAAGTTTGAATCCAGTGAGAAAAGCAAAACACAGGTGTTGGAGATAGCTTTCTCCTACGGAATTGGGATGTTTGGTAAACGCATTTTTCATTACTGAAAGTTACAAAATAGGTTACCAAAATAAACTATTCCCAACAAATCCAAAACAGTCTGCAAAGACAGATTGATACTTATTTATGCACTAATGGCAGTGGTAATTTCCAAAGTGATCGCAACTACCATCTGGGTTGAGTGACTCGCCACAGCAGCACTCTGGGTTGATGGGTTGTGGTTTTGTTTCTTTTTTCATAGCTATTAATAAATAAAAAGGGTTTTGCTTGGTCTATCTGTTTTCACTTGACAAAAAAACTGAACCTTAGTGCGGGAAGTAATTTACTAATGTTATTGTCAAAACAAGACATAATTGCAACAAAGGCAGGGAAAAACGTCAGCCCAAGCAAAATCATTTTTAGTGATTTCCAGTAAGTTACGACATTTCTTTTACACTTGCAAAAAACGAGTCGTTCAATGTGAAAGACACCTTTATCAATTCATAAGTTGCACTGTTCGGTTGTTTTGCACTTATGGCTTTTGGTTAGATGTATTTGTTTAATTTTAACAGATAAAGTAATAGTGTTTTGAAGTTTTTAAAGATAAGTGTCGCCATTCTTACGTTTACCACTAATGTAACTATGGGGCAGGGTATTTCAGCAGAAGACTTACTCAAGAAAAGCATAGCCTATCACGACCCCAATGGCCAATGGGCAACTTTTGAGGGTCAACTGATTGTCGAAATGGAAACACCATCGCGACCATTACGGCATACGGAATTGGAAATTAGTCTTCCCAAAAATTACTTTAAAAGTGATGTCCAACAGGATGGTGTAACGACCACATCTGTTTGGGACAAAGGTAAATGCCAACACTTCTTTGAAGGGGATTCAGATATTTCAGAGGACATTGCCGAAAAATATAGGCTTAATTGTGAACGTACTAACAAGATGCGGAATTATTACACCTACTTGTATGGCCTACCCATGAAACTTCAAGATCCTGGAACACGTCTCTACCCTATTGTCGAAAAGAAAGAGTTTATGGACGATACTTATTATTGTCTTCGCGTAGATTATGATGAAGCCGTGGGTACCGATCGCTGGTACTTTTATTTTGACACCGCAACCTACCAATTGCGACATTATAAATTTTATCATGACGAAACTCAAAATGATGGTGAATACATATTGCTTGCAGATGAGGTTGTCCTCAACGGAATGAGGTTGCCCAAAATACGTTCATGGTACACCAATGCAGATAATACATTTCTGGGGACGGATACTTTAGTCGTTGAATAAATCTACTCTCACTTTATTTTTATACAGAATCTCACTATTCATGAAAAAAATTCTTGTACTACTTTTTATTGGAGTGGCTTCCATTCATGCTCAGCAACAGTTTAAAGGAATTGTAAAGGATTTGGATTCTGAACGCGCTTTACCTGACGTTTCTGTCATTTTACTAAATACAGATGGGAGCTATTCTACAAAGGGTGCTACAACAGATGAAAATGGTCGTTTTGTATTGGAAGACGTTCCTTATGGTCGGCAGTCTTTTGAAATTCGTTACTTGGGCTACAAGTCAAAGGTCTTGCCTGAGTTGATTATCAGTGCTGGGAAAGCCGCTGTGGTAGAAGTTTTTTTACAAGAAGACCTATCAGCTTTGGATGAGGTTGTCGTTCAATTGTCCGATAGTAAAGCGCCCACAGGGATGTTGGACAAAATGGCTGTAAATAGTGCGCAGCAATTAGATGTAGAGACCATTGAGCGTTTTTCTGGAGGCAGACGCGATTTAGCTCGTTTAGCGAGAAGTTATGCTGGCGTACTCAATACAGATGATTCCCGAAATGATATATTGGTTCGCGGGAATTCACCTTCTGGGGTATTGTGGCGCTTAGAAGGAGTACCCATTCCCAACCCCAATCACTTTGCTGTTGCTGGAACTACAGGTGGGCCTGTGTCTGCACTCAACATCAATTTATTAAAGACTTCCAACTTTTTAAGAGGCGCTTTTCCTGCAGAATATGGCGATGTTACCTCTGGGGTTTTTGATGTTTATTTTCGTAGCGGTAATTTTGATGAACTCGAAATCACGGCCCAGATGCATGCTACTGGTGGTGTTGAATTGGAAATAGAAGGGCCACTTCAAAAAGACAGTAATAGAAGTTATTTGGTCAGTTATCGCTATGCACTAACCAGTCTTAACATAATTCCCATAGGCACCAATGCGATACCCAACTACCAAGACCTTTCCTTTAAATTGGATTTAGGAAAGCTTGCAGGTGGGCAGCTTGCATTTTTTGGGATGGCAGGAGCCAGTAACATTGATTTTTTGAGTGATCAGACTGATGATGATGACTTGTTTGCCAACCCTAATGAAGACTTGTATAACAAATCTCAATTGGCCGTACTTGGCTTGACCTATAAAAATTATTTAAGCGATCGTACCTACTTAAAAACAACTTTAGCCTATACGAGTAGTAAGAATGAAGTGGTTCAAGATAATTATTTGCGTTCAACCTCTGAGGCACTTAAGTATCGCACTTTGGACTTGGTGGATGAAAAGCAAAACTTGCAATTTGCTACGGTTCTCAACAGTAAGCTCAACACCAAAACGACCCTCAGAACGGGGCTGCTGTTGACACAGTCAGCAGCCCTGAGTCAGATTCAAAATCGAGACAACCTTCAGCCTGATGAGATTCAAGATTTGGACGGAGATGGATTAGCTGATTTTCGTACTGTTGCTGACTTTGATGGGAGCTACCAACAGCTTCAGCTATATGGACAGATGAAGTATCGATTTTCGGAACAATGGGATCTTCATTTAGGATTACACAGCCAGTATTTTTCACTCAACCAAAACCAAACATTCGAACCGCGAGGCGGTGTCAGTTGGACGCCAAATCAGCGCCACAAACTGAGTGCCTCTTTTGGTAAGCAAACCCAAGTGCAACAGCTTCCCCTTCTTTTTTACACCAGTTATGATCCTGTTACTGATAGTTATAACGCATCCAATTTAGACTTGGATAATAGTAAGAGTTTTCACTACATTTTCGCGCACAGATGGAATCTTCATCCTAACTGGACTTTACAAACTGAGGTTTATTTACAAGAGTTGCAAGATATAGCCGTAGAAGCCTTTCCGAGCACTTACTCAGCCATTAATGAAGGCGCTAATTTTCGATTTACCCGAAGAGGTAATTTGGTTAATGCGGGAAGTGGTAGTAACTATGGAATAGAAATGACCCTAGAGCGTTACTTTAACAAAAACTATTACTTACTTTTTTCGGCCAGTAGTTTTGATTCTACTTATATAGCAAGTGATGGAGTCGAACGGAATACGGCTTTTAACAATGGCTATGTGTATAATGCTTTGGCAGGTAGAGAATTTCCTTTTCAATTTAAAGGTAATGCTTCTCGGTATACTTTTTTTATCAATACGAAAGTTACGGGTGCGGGTGGAGGCTATTATACTCCAATTGATTTGGCCGCGACTATTGCTAACAATGGTACAGAAGTCTATGATGAGACCAATGCTTTTGGTTCTCAATACAGTGATTACTTTCGCTGGGATTTAAAATTGGGTTTACGCAGTCAAGGGAAGAAAAAAATTAGCCAAGAATGGTCTGTCGACTTATTGAATATTAGCAATCGTGAGAACCTATTTATCCGACGTTTTAACGAGACCAACAACCAAATAAATGATGTCAATCAACTGGGTTTCTTTTTGGATATCTTATATAAAATTCAGTTTTGAGTTAGGGGTTTGGGAATCAAAATTTTAACATTGACACATTAAAATCGTATCTTCTGCTGCATTTGAAAAAGAAGTATGAAGCGAGTATGTGTGATAGGGGCGGGTCCTTCTGGAATAACAGCCATCAAAAATATCCGTGAGCAAGGCCTACATGTGGTGGCCTATGATTTTAACGCCGATGTGGGGGGCAATTGGATTTACAACGAAAGTGAAAGCCACTCCAGTGTTTTTGAAACCACCCATATCATAAGCTCTAAATCCCTATCAGCATACGCAGATTTTCCGTTTGATCCTGAAGTAGCTGATTATCCTTCCCACAGTGAATTGCGAAACTATTTCCAGGCTTATGCGCGATATTTTGATTTGTATCCACTAATTGAGTTTAACACTTTGGTTGTTCGCTGTCAACGGAAGCCAAACGGGGACTGGGCTGTTACAACAACTTGCAAGGGGCAAGAAAAAACGGAGTTGTTTTCGGACTTAGTCGTTTGCAATGGCCACCATTGGCAACCCAATTATCCCAGCTACCCAGGAAAGTTTACAGGACAATTTATGCATGCGCATCAATATAAAAAAGCAGCCCCTTTCGAAGGTCAGAAAGTATTGGTTATTGGTGGTGGTAATTCGGCCTGTGACGTAGCTGTTGAAACAAGTCGCGTCAGTTCCAAGACGGCCATCAGCTGGCGAAGAGGGTACCGCATATTACCTAAATTTATCATGGGAAAACCTTCTGACGTGATTGCCTCAAAGATGACTTTTCTCCCTGTGCGTCTGCGAAATTTTCTGGCAGGAATTATGATCAAAATCGCCACTGGTCCTAATCAATGGTATGGCCTACCCCAAGTAACCCATAAATTTGGCGCCACCCATCCTACTGTAAACAGTGAACTACTGTATAAAATCCGTCATGGCAAAGTGACGCCCAAGCCCGATATCGAACGCTTTGAGGGGAAAAAGGTGCATTTTACCGATGGGAGTCAAGAAGAATTTGATACGGTTGTGGCTTGTACAGGCTATGTTTTGGCGCATCCCTTTTTTGATCCTGCGGTTATTGATTACAGTCAAGGCCCCGTGCCTTTGTATCTAAAAATGTTTCATCCCACTTATGACAATTTGTATTTCATTGGGATGTTTCAGCCCTTAGGATGTATATGGCCTGGTGCAGAACAACAAAGTAAGTTGGCTGCCTTGGCTTTGACAGGGCAATGGCAACGCCCCACTAATATTCAACAGCTTTGCCAACGGGAGGTGAGCCACCCGCATATGCGTCAAATCAATACAAGTAGACACCGCATCACAGTAGATTTTCACAAGTTTATCCGTGATCTGAAAGTTCAAATTCGTAAAGCTTCCTTCAGTAAAAAAGTTGCCTGATGCCTTCATTTGGAAAAAAAATAGCCTTCGGCCTTGTGTCATTACTCATTGTAATTTCCTTTTGCTTTACCCCTGATAAGTCCCTGGAATCGCTAAAAGCAACCTATGCCCCGACACCCTCTCAATTCATAAAACTAGACGGTCGTCAGATACATTTTCGAGATGAGGGATCTGGCGAGGTCATCATTTTGATTCATGGTACTGGCGCTTCTTTGCATACTTGGGACGCTTGGACAGCTCAACTCAAAGCCAATTACCGCGTCATTCGTTTTGACTTGCCCGCTTATGGGTTAACAGGGCCAGATATGCAAAAACGATATGCTGTTTCTGATTATGTGGCTTTGTTGGAAGCACTGACTCATGAGTGGGAATTAGACAGCTTTTATTTGGGGGGCAATTCTCTGGGTGGACAGGTAGCGTGGCAATATGCGGCGCAATACAGCAATAAAGTGAAAAAGCTCATTTTACTTAATGCAGCGGGTTTTCCTAGTAAAAAATCACCCTGGGTCATTCAATTGGCACGTACCCCTTTGCTCAATCTTTTTGTACGATACTGTACCCCAAAAAGTTTTATTGAAAAAAATCTCAAGGAAGTTTATTTCGATGATCAAGCCATAACTGATGCCACCATTGATCGGTATTATGATTTAGCACTACTATCGGGAAATCGACAGGCATTTATCGATCGGGCATATCTCAAAAGTGAGGATGCGACAAGCTTGCTACCATCCATTCGGTCTCCGACCCTGATCTTATGGGGTGCAGAGGATGCCTGGATACCCGTAGAGAATGCGCAAAAGTTTCTTCAATTGATTCCCAATGCCGAAGTGAAAATCATACCCAATACAGGGCATATTCCTATGGAGGAGCGCCCAGTAGCTAGCTTGAAATGGGTTAAAGATTTTTTGGACAAAGAATAATTTAGCCTTTATTTGGGAAAGGGGGAGTATAACTATCTTTATAACTATAAAAAATAAAAATTCATGCGGTTTCTTTATAGCTCTTGGGCATTTTTCTGCCTGGGTATAACTTCAATTTTTGCACAAGACAACTCGGGTTTTACCCCGCCACAATGGGAGGTAACTATTCTTGAAACTGCACCGATCTTGGATGGTAAAGTTCTTGACGATACCGAATGGCTAAAAATAAAACCCCTCACACAACTCACTCAGGTCACTCCAGACTATGGAAAACCAGCCAGTGAAAAAACTGAGATTCGACTCGCTTATACCCCTAAGATGTTTTATTTGTCCGTGGTCTGTTATGATTCTGAACCCAGCAACATAGTGGTTTCCGATTCACGACGGGATGCGGATTTGGGGGATGAAGACAGCTTTCTATTTATCATCGACACCTATAACGATCAGCAAAATGGATTTCTTTTTGGCACCAACGCTGATGCGATGCAATACGATGCACAAATAGATAATGAGGGTGTCGGAAATTTTAATGCCAACAGACAACAAGGTGGCGTTGTAGGAGGCACCAATATCAACTGGGATGCCTCTTGGGAAGTTCATACCCACAGAGGTGACTATGGATGGAGTGCTGAATTTGCCATACCACTTAAGTCTATCCGATTTTTGGCGGGCAAGGACCGTACTTGGGGAATAAACTTTCAGCGTAACATTGCCAAACGTAGCGAAGTAGCATTTTGGTCAGTCTTACCTTTGGGCTTAGACATCAAGCGGGTTTCCTTAGCAGGAAAGCTAAACGGACTGGAACTCAAAAACCCCAAAAACTTAAAGCTATTTCCCTATGCAATTGGACAACAAATCAGAGATGCATCGCTAGACCCAAATACAAATACGACCAAAGGCGACGTGGGAATGGACGTAAAATATAGCCTTACGCCTGGCCTGACCCTAGATTTGACCTACAATACCGATTTTGCACAAGTTGAGGTTGATGAACAACAGATTAATTTGGATCGTTTCAATCTATTTTTCCCAGAAAAACGGGCTTTCTTTTTGGAGAATGCGGGTCAGTTTTCGGTTGGGAGCCCTGGGGAAGTTGACTTATTTTTCAGCCGACGCATAGGAATTGGCGAGGCTGGCGCTTTGGTACCCATCATTGGGGGAGGTCGTGTTTCGGGGAAAGTAGGACAAACCAATATTGGTCTTTTGAATATGTTTACCGAAGCGGTGGCTGACATCCCACAAAATAATTTTGCCGTGGCTAGGGTGAACCACGATTTTGCTAAAAGGCGCTCCTCACTAGGTGCTATTTTTGTGGGGAAAACCAATACGGCGCAGCCTACCGATGACTACAACCGCGTTGTGGCAGTGGATGGTAAATGGGGGCTGGGAAAAAAAGCAGATATTACGGGTTTCTTCTCAAAAAGTAATAGTCCTGATATTCAAAATCAAGACCATGCTTTGCAAGTCAAGGCCAATTACAACTGGGATGGTTGGCGACTAACTGCGGGTTATACCGAAGTTGGCGAGGGCTTTAATCCCGAGGTTGGCTTTCTATTGCGTTCGGCCTTCCGCAAACCTGAGTTTTTGATCTTTAAACAATGGCGTACGACCAAGCTAGGACCTATTTTTGAAGTGCGACCCCATGTTTCCTATCGCAGTTATTTTGATTTTAGCGACCGATTGGTCAGTAGTTTTTTACATGTTGACAACCATTGGGTTTGGCCCAGTGGTTTTGAGATACACACAGGGATTAATTTTACTACTGAAAGTGTTT
This sequence comes from Flavobacteriales bacterium, assembly GCA_011524905.1. Classification (GTDB taxonomy): domain Bacteria; phylum Bacteroidota; class Bacteroidia; order Flavobacteriales; family Flavobacteriaceae; genus UBA11891. The sequence continues at coordinate 16,206 of WTJI01000020.1, read as the reverse complement.
TTTCAAGTTTTGCCATCACAGGGGTAACAGTTCCTGAGGGCCGTTACGACCATTCCGAATTTCAGTTTGTCCTACAAACCAATCCCAATAAGGGAATCAATTATTACAATCGCAGTATTATTGGGGGCTACTACGGTGGCCGCCGTGTACAATTGGGTAATAGAATGAATATGCGACTGGGCGATAAGTTTAATGCCTACTTGGGAATCAACTACAACTACTTAAGCTTGGAGAACGGCGATGTCAATGCTTTTGTGTCCAGTACCCGATTAAGTTATTCATTTACACCGCAGACTTTTTTGCAAACTCTAATTCAATACAATAATATTACCAACATCACTTCGGTCAACGCTCGGTTTGGCTGGTTGAAAACGGCTAATACCGGTTTATTTGTTGTATTGAATTTGGTTAATGATATTGACTTTGATGATCCATTGAACACCCAAACCCTATCCATTAAATATACCCATCAGTTTGATATTCTGTAGCAAATAAAAAACCACTACAGAAATGCAGTGGTTTTTATGAGAAGGTTTTTTGTATTACCAGGTTTTTACATGCATCAGGGTCATAGAGCCTAGAAAGTTAGAGATGGGCCCTGTTTTTTTCTGAAAATTCAGAAAAGCTTCTTGTTGTTGCTGTGTTTTGGGTCCCCAACCCAGTGCTGTTCCATAGTCTTTGTGGGTGGTGTACACATAATGGGTTTCACCATCGCTGCTTGTACCGTGCGTAAATTGCCCTAATGACAAATAGCCTTCTTGTGGAAATCCTTTGGTGAGCTTGGTAAACGCTGCAGCAAAGGCCATAGGATCTTCAACACGAAATTTCCAGGCCTGTGCAATGGGTTGATTGGCTTTTTCTACCTGCATTCGCATTAGCGTTGACCCACCCTGTAATGAGACTACTTTTGCAAATTTTTGAATGCTAGAATTCATAGCCTGATAGGCACTTCCAGACCGTATTTCGCGAAGTTTAGCCAGGCCTTCCAAAGATCCAGCAAATGTCAAATAATGGGTGGCTGCTACTTCTTCGGGCTTAAAATACACATAATCTAGTGTAATAGACACACCATCAGGTTTTTCAATAGATCCGTAGAAATCGTCTAGTAATCCAAGGACATAGTCTGATGAATTGGCAGAAACTGCAATACCTACTTGTTCAAAGTGAATGTTTTGTGCAGAAACCCCAAGGGATACAATAGACAAAACAAAAAATAATAACTTTTTCATTTAGAGTGGTTTATGGTTCGATTTAAAGATAATAAGAAACAGGCATTTATCCTAATACGTAAAGTCAAGGCTCTTTTTTTTATAAAATGATTTGGTCTCTTATCTTTATGAATTACTATTTTTTATGGAATCAACAGTTGATACGGCCAAATTGATTGAGACTAGTTTTCTAATAATTCGCGAGAAACAAGATTCCTTTGCACCACTTTTTTATAAAAAGCTTTTTACACTATCGCCCCAGCTTAAGCCGATGTTTCGTCATGTAGATATGAAACAACAAGCTAAAAAGCTTTATGGTTCATTGGTGTTGTTGGTTGAAAACATTCGCGATACTGCTTTTTTAACTTCTGTTTTGACAGACTTGGGGCAGAAGCATGTGGGCTACGGGGTGATAGCCTCACATTATCCAGTCGTAGGTCAGGCATTGATTGCAGCTTTAAAGGAAACAGCTGGAGCTGAGTGGAATAATCAAGTAGAGCAAGCCTGGCTGGACACCTACCAGGTAGTGGTTCAGTTGATGCTCGGGGAACAACAAAATAATGAAACAGAAGACTCCAAACAGTTGGAGGCGCATTTGGAAGAGCTTCAAGAGCAACAGTTGCCAAGATTTCGCCCTACCAAAAAACTTACTTATGCCCAAAAGCGCAAACGCCGACAAAATAAAAGCTTAGTCACTAAAATAATCGATTGGTTTTGGGCCAAGCCAGGTTGGCAAATTGCCTCTTATGCTGCGGTTCTATTTCTTATTGTTTCTTATTTGGGTCAAGAAAACAGATTAATCGAGCGATTTATTGATACCCTGGAGCCCCTGAGTATATTTATAGCCGTACTACTTTACATCAAAGAATTACCCGAACGTAAGAAACAATTTCAGTACCAAGCTTGGTCGGTTATTGATCGGGCTGTTGGGATTGAAAATAGCCCTGCGCGTCAGTTGGCCTTAGAAGAACTTTGTGATGCTGGGGTTTCTTTAGCAGAGATTGATCTGAATCGTGCTAATTTGAATAAGATTGAGCTCAATGGGGTTGACCTATCCTACGCGCAGCTTCAATCGGCTCAATTGGCTCAAGCTGAGCTATTTTATACTGATTTTTCGCACGCCCAACTTCAAAAGGCCTTGTGTACTGAAATGATTTGTTATCGATCTGACTTTCGCTTTGCCCAATTCCAAGAAGCCAATTGCAGTGGGGCTAATTTTAGCCGCGCCAATTTGATGTTTGCTGATTTTACCCAGGCCAATCTGAGTGGCTGTAATTTTAGCTATAGCAACTTAAAAGGGGCCAATTTTGAAGGGGCCTATATCAACGGGGCCAACTTTACGGGTGCCCACCTTATCGAAGAAGATCTGCAAAAAGCCCAGTTGTCAGAGGTCGTGATGCCCGACGGGCGATTGGTGCGGTAATATTTCCCGCTCCAATACTAGACCTTGGTCTCATTTCAAAAAATTTGGATAACTAGCATTACCTCAGCCTACTCCAAGACAAAATTCACCTGCCGTTTGGTCGTTGCGTCGGTGCCGATAAATAGGGAAAAATCCCCTGCTTCGGCAGTCCATTGACCAGCTGCATTGTAAAATGCCAGCAGTTGTTCGTCTATGGTAAAGCGAACGGTTTGGGTTTCGCCTGCTTTGAGTTCAATCAGTTCAAATCCTTTGAGCTCTCTAACCGGGCGTGTTGCCGATGCATAATGGTCTTTTAGGTACAACTGTACTACTTCCTTCCCCGTAAGACTTCCACTATTGGTTACGTCTACTTCAGCGATCAGTTGCCCTCCTTTTTTCAGGCTATTTGAACTGAGTCGAATATCGGAATATGTAAATTGGGTATAGCTTAAACCATAACCAAAAGGATACAGCGGACTGTTTTTTTCATCTCCGTAGTGCGACCAAAAAACACTACCAGCGTCTTCGCCGTCGGCTCCGGGCCGCCCTGTGCTTTTGTGATTGTAGTAGAGGGGGAGTTGCCCCACAGCTCGTGGGAAACTCATAGGCAGTTTACCGCTGGGGTTGTAATCCCCATAGAGCACCTGTGCAATAGCATTTCCTGCCTGTGTGCCCAGTTGCCAAGCTTCTACAATGGCTGGTAGGTGGGCATCAGCCCAATTGAGAATCAAAGGACGGCCACTCATCACGACCAATACAATATTTTTATTGACCGCATAAACAGCCTCGAGAAGTTCTTGTTGGAACCCTGGCAGATCTAAATGGGCCCTACTGCGACCTTCTCCTGATTGAAATCCATACTCCCCTAGTGCCATGACGACTATGTCGGCATTTTGAGCAGCGGCAACAGCAGCGGCAATACCACTGTTGTCTGTGTTATTGATGGCGACTTCTTCGTGAAAACCTGCCGGAATTTTATCGACCAATCGCACGCCTTGTTCGTGAACGAGTGTATTACCCTTATAGGCTTGCATACCCTCTAATACCGAAATAGCTGTGCCATTGTCAGCGGCAATTCGCCAGTTGCCCAAGGGGCTATTTTTATCATCTGCTAGGGGGCCAATCAAAGCGATTTTTTGTCCTTGCTTTTTTAGGGGTAATATTTGGTTGTCATTTTTTAGTAAAACAATTGATTTTTTGGCCATATCAAGGGCGGCATCTATAATCTCTTTCGAGCCAGTGACTGATTTTTCTCGGGATTCGTCACAGTAGCGATAGGGATCATCAAAGAGGCCTAATTCGAATTTGACCCGGAGGATCCGACGAACAGCATCGTCGATTTGTTCTTGGGTCACTTTCCCTTCAGCCAATAGCGATTGGATATATTCGAGATAGATATAGGATTCCATATCCATATCGGAGCCACCGTTGAGGGCGAGTTCCCCAGCATGTTTGCGATCTTTGGCGTAGCCGTGGTCGATCATCTCTCGTAGTGAGCCCCAGTCAGAAACCACAAAGCCATCGAATTGCCAATTACCTTTAAGGATGTCGCGTTGTAAATAGCGATCGGCTGTAGCGGGAATACCGTTGAGGTCGTTAAACGAATTCATAAAGGTTCGAACGCCCGCATCAGCAGCGGCCTTAAAGGGGGGTAGAACGATGTTGTGGAGGGTGTTGAGGCCAATATCCACGGTGTTGTAGTCTCGGCCCGCTTCGGCAAAGCCATAGGCAGCAAAGTGTTTGGCACAGGCAGCAATAGTAAATGGGTCGGAAAGGTCGTCGCCTTGAAAACCACGTACCCGAGCAGCTGCAACAAGACTCCCCAAATAGGGATCTTCTCCAGCGCCTTCCATGACTCGGCCCCAGCGCGCGTCACGGGTAATATCAACCATGGGGGCAAAGGTCCAGTTGATACCAGCCGCAGCAGCTTCTCGTGCCCCCAAAGCAGCAGAGCGTTCAATGGCGGCTAAGTCCCAGCTGGCAGTTTCGGCCAAGGGAATGGGACTCACTGTTTTATAACCGTGAATCAAATCGAAACCAATGATCAGTGGAATTCCCAATCGGCTTTCTTCAACGGCAATCTCCTGTACTTTTCGAACTTCTTTGGCGCCACGAATATTGAGCATAGAACCCACACGACCAGATGCTAAGTTATTGTACTTAAATGCAGCATTTCCACTTTTCGGGCTGGGTCCAGTCACGTTCCAAAACCCGTTGTATTGGTTCATTTGACCAATTTTTTCCTCCAAAGTCATTTGGTTTAGCAAGGCCGTGACCTTTTTTTCAATCTCAATATTTTCCTGGGCGTGTAAGCCGCCGATGCCAACAAAAAGTAGCGCTGCAAGTAGTTTTTTCATTTGGTTTTTCGAGTTTATTGAATCGCAGTGTAAGATACAAAAACCAGAAAAAAAGAGAGAGAATCGTTAGGGGGTTACTCTCGATTCTCTCAAAAAAATCTTCCGAAGGGGAAGGATTTATCTTAGGATACGCCCAATTATTTATTCATCGGATACGATGGATTGGTTGTACTGGTTGACAGTAATGATTTTACCATTTACGATGTACATTTTTAGATTGGCGTAAAATTGGTAAGCCTCTTCTTTTCCGTCATAACTGGCTAGATACATCGCATCGACAAGTTCACCACCACGGCTAGGATCTAAGTCTACAGCATAGGCACTTTGTAATTTCCAATTGAGGGTCTCGCCATCGGCTTCCAGCATAGAATCGCGGCGTTTGTTCATATTGATGAATTCGTCAGCCGTTGCAGATTGACCGTTGTGGTAGGTGATTTTTACTGTATCACTCATTATTTCACGTATGGCCTGGTAGTCTTTTTCTTGACTTGCT
>WTJI01000020.1:4100-10646 GCA_011524905.1 Flavobacteriales bacterium | reverse complement strand
GCGATAGTAGCAATGGTGATCCAAGCAAAATAAACTGTAAATGGCAAGCGAAGCCATAATTGAGCTTGCCAGTTGTGGGACTGTCGTAATAATAATTGCAATTGAATTAAACTGTATAACAACCCCAACATAATACATACAGACAAAAGGAGATGTTCATAATGCCAAGCCCATATCCAACTGCTATTTAATAGGGCATTAGTCATAAACCAATAGCTAACTTTTAGCGATAATTTTGTCAGAGGTCGGAAAACGATGCCGAGGGTAAAAATAAAAAGAAGGATGTAGATCAGTCCCCAAATAGCAAAAGTAAAGCCTTGTGGGGTGAACAAATTCCCGTATTGGTCGGATAGGGCACCAGTGGTTTTTCCGTTAATCGGCAGGGCGTTAGCTAAGGCGTTAATACCTACCATTTGGCTGTATGCCAACACAACCCCAGTTTTGATAATGAACTTTTTCATTTGCTTTTACGGCAAGTTAGGAAATATCTAGTAAGCACAAATCTGATGTTTTTTTGTGAGCGTCTTTCTTTTTGAGGGGGGCTTTCCTGCTCTTATAAATTACGTACTTTTAAGTGATAACTATATTCAGAAACGCATGAAGAAGCTGCTATTTTGGTTGATCATTTTCGGTGGTTCACTCCAGGCACAGTCAGGGAAAATAATTACGACAAACCAAGTAAAAAGTGACATTTTAAGTCGTGCTGTTGACTATGCAGTGTATTTACCACCCAGTTATGACAGTTCCCAGAGACATTATCCCATATTGTATTTGTTGCATGGGGCTTGGGATGATCACTTGGGCTGGGTACAGTGGGGAGATTTGCACAGGCTTGCAGATGCGAGTTTTCAAAGTGGCTTGGCGCCTGAAATGATTGTAGTGATGCCCAACGGTTTGGTAGACACATTTTATCAAAATTCTTTTGATGGTAAAATCCGTTATGAGGACTTTTTCTTTGAGGAGTTTATCCCCGAAATTGAAAGTCGTTATCGAGTTATGCCTACAGTTCAATCGCCAAAAGCCAGACCTTTTCGGGCGATAGCAGGGCAGTCTATGGGCGGCTATGGTGCGTTGTATTTTACCCTCAAACACCCAAAAATGTTTAATGCGGTTTATACTTCGAGTGCCGGATTTATCGATATACCTCGTATTTATACCAAGCCTTTTGAAAAAAAATTACTAGACCACGCCTTTGCAAAAATTTGGGGTAAACCGACCACATCGGGTAGTTTTGAGCATTTTCGACCCAATTCTATTCAATTTATGATTGAACAAATGAATACGGAACAAATACAAAGCTTACCCCCTGTATTTATTGAATGTGGGGATGATGACTATTTACTGGATGGCAATATAGAAGTTGCGACCTTGTTGCAAGAAAAAAAGGCGACTATTGAATTTCGTATCTTTGATGGGGGGCATACCCCAGCTTATTGGAGAGACAAAGTCGACAATATTTTAGCCTTTGTTGGTGCTCAGTTTTTACTTTGGCACACTTCACCCTAACTAAGCTCTAGGTCTTTATTTTACAGACTATACCAGATAGCCGTTCAAATTTTGTACCTTTAACGTGTAACCAAAACCCAATTGAATTGAAAACTGTTAAATGGTATTACTACTTGGTCTATCCATATGTGCAGCGTAAAGGCTGTGAGTGGTTTTTAGCAAAAAAGAATCTCCCATAAGGCGGTTTTGATGCAACTTAGCGTAGAGATTGGTGTCTTTTTCGTAACACCCGATAGCGCAAATCAGCTAGTTTTTAACATGCCCTGATATTCTTCACTGTCAGCAGTTACAAAGGCTCCCATAAAAGATTTTATGAAATTTAGGCGACTATTATACCAGTCAGTGATGCCTTGGGTATAGGAAATAACTGTGCTTCATTGATTCATTCGTTTACTAAAAGACCAAGCTGTTCTCACATCATACTTACCAATTCCTTTGGCCCTATTGATTTCGGCATCTTCTTAGGTCCTCCATTTGTTCTCTTTGAGTTTGATAACATGCAAAGCCAAAAAAAATCTTAGATTTAAGGCACTAAATTTAAATGGCGTTTTCTATCCAAGAAGACGTGTATTGGCATTATGAAAAACAATCCTTTTTTAGCGGTTTTTAATTTCAGGCTATTATTTATCTGTTTCCTGACGACAGGGATTTTCTTTGGCAGTAAATATTTTGACCTCACCTATAAAAATGATTATAACATCTTCAGCATTGCTGTCGTTTTTCCTCTGGTTTTCTCCTTAACGGCTGCTTACCGGAAAAGACAAGCTGCACTCTCCCATTTTTCATCGATTCGGGCTAACCTGGTCTGTGTTTATGATTATTTTAAAAGTGGGGGACAAATCAGTCCAGCTGTTTTGGGAGACTTAAAAAAAGAGTTGGTTTTGATATCCGAAAACCTAATTCAGTGTATCAGTCAAGCCAATGATGAAGAAAAGATTGTAGCCTTAAGAAAACAACTAGAGCTGTTGACTCAAGCCACAATAGCGCAAAGAATGCACTTAAATGAAAGAGAAATAGCCTATATCATACGTGCCAAAAAAGACCTAAGCTTTGATATTGAAACCCTATATTCCTTAAAACACCACAATTCACCCAGGTCTTTACGGGCCTACTGCTTGGTGTTTATTTACCTATTCCCATTTATTTATGTACCGGGTATCGTACAAAACATATCCTATGACTCGGTAGCTTATGAGGGTTTTTTTCTTTTTTTGGCGCTGTTAATTGGTTTTGTATTGATGGCATTGTATAACATTCAAGAGCTCATCGAAGATCCATTCGATAATGAAGGTTTGGATGATGTCAAACTCGATTTGTACAAGATGGATGTTTCAGATCTGACCGATTAAGCGTGTATTAGAGACTTACCCCAGCGCCATAAAAATGAATCGGATGTCAAACAACCCGACCTAAATGTAAATTGTTAAATCATATCTTTACCTGGTGCGGCATCGGTTAGTTTATTTATTCACCTTCGGGATTCTTTTGGGATTATACGGTCAAAAAGCCCCCCAACAATTTGGGGTGCCAAATAGTAGTCTAGCGAATGCTTCTTTTGTGCTTTCAGGTCGTATCAATGCAGAAGACGGGCGACCAATTTCTAATGTAAGTATTTGGGTTGCACAACAAAAAAAGGGCACAATTAGTGATGCCCAAGGATTATTTTCACTTTCACTCCCCTATGGTAGTCACCGCCTCCGGGTAGAAGCCTTGGGATTTGCCACAAAAGTTATCAATTTGCAATTGTACGCCAGTGGTCAGCTTGCTATTGAAATGGAAGAAGCTGTAGAAAGTTTGGAAGAGGTTGTTGTAACCAAAGGCGGCAATGAGAATATCAACAGCACGATGGTAGGGAAATCGCGATTATCGGCTTTGGAAACACAAAATATTCCCTTTGTACTGGGAGAACAAAATCTGCTCAAGGCGGCGACCGTTTTACCAGGAATTTCTACTGCCGGCGAGGCAGCTACGGGCTTTAATGTTCGTGGGGGTAAAGCCGACCAGAATTTGCTCCTGCTCAACAAGGGGATATTGGTCAATCCCAATCATTTCTTTGGCATTTTTCAAGCTCTTAATCCTTTTGTTGTAAGTGCGTTGAATGTTTATAAAGGGAACATACCTATAGAATACGAGGGACGAACATCATCGGTTTTTGAGATGACTACCAAAACACCAGCAACAGACAAAGTTCGTGGGCAAGCATCTATTGGTCCCATTACAGCCAACGGTCTTTTAGAGGTCCCTGTTCAGAAAGGTCAATCGGGTTTATTGGTCGGCTTTCGTTCTGCTCATTCCGATTGGATTTTACGCGCCCTTAATGACCCCAAGCTGCAAAAAAGTTCAGCTTCCTTTTACGATGGGATTCTTTCGTATGAAGACCAACTGACGCCATCCGATCGGCTTCAAGCAACTTACTATATCAGTAATGATGCTTTTCAAATTTCATCTGACTCACTTTTTGGTTATAGTAACCGCCTGGCAGCTGTCAATTGGCGCCATCGTATTAAAGAGGGACATGTGATGCAGCTTCATGCTAGTTCGAGTGCCTACGATTTTTCGATTACTTATGATGGGAGTGCGCGGCGTAATTTCCAAACTGATTTCAAGATGGACATTCAGTCTTTGCGCTTACAGTTCAAGCAACAGATAAATGCACAACACACCCTAACCTATGGCAGTAATGCCGTTTTATATGGGATCGCTCCGGGATCCATCCGGCCTTTGGCAGAAACAGATTTGATAAGATCACAAGAATTAATTCGTGAAAAAGCTGTTGAGGGCAGTATTTATGTTGCAGATCAGATTGAACTTTCAGAGCGGTGGTTGGTCAATTTAGGCCTGCAAATGGCATTGTATGGTGCGTTGGGACCTTATGAAGAAAAAACCTATCAATCTGACCTGCCCAAGAGTGAAGAAACAGTATTGACGCAGGTTCAATTGCCATCAAACAGTTTTTTTGCACAGCAGTTTTTTCCAAGCTATCGATTGGCATCCCGATATAAATTCAATGATGTTTTTGCCCTAAAGTTCGCCGCCCTGCGGATGTATCAGTTTATTCACAGTTTGACCAACAATACAACGGCTTCCCCGATTGACACCTGGCGCATTTCGACCAACAATCTGGCTCCACAAAAGTCGGATCAAGTGACATTGGGTGCTTTTTTTACTCCAGAAAACCAAGTGATGGAGATGAGCTTAGAGGGGTTTTACAAGGATCAACAAAATTTGGTCGATTTTAAAACAGGCGCCAATTTGTTTCTCAATCAGTTTATAGAAACCGAAGTCCTACAAGGCCGGGGCAAAGCCTACGGGATAGAGTTTTTATTGCGGAAAAAAAAGGGCAAGCATACGGGTTGGCTGGGATATACTTTTGCCAGAACTTTGATTCAGCTTGAAAGTGATTTTTTAGAAGAACGGGTGAACAACGGAGTCTATTTCCCGACCAATTATGATCGCCCACACGATTTGAGTGTCGTTTGGAATTATGCCTTTCATCCCAAATGGAATTGTAATGCCAATTTGATTTACCAAACAGGAAGACCGATCACCATACCCAACGGGAACTATGTTTTTAATAATGCTGAGTATGTATTATTTAGTGACCGCAATCAATATCGAATTCCAGATTATTATCGTGTTGATTTGGGGCTCAATTATTTGGGGAATAAAAAAGACGACAAAGCCATACAAACGGCTTGGCGTGTATCGGTATACAATGTCCTGGGTCGCAATAATCCATTTTCGGTCTATTTCATTTCAGAATCGGGTCAGATACAAGGACGGCAGAGTGGTATTTTTACTGTGCCCATACCGTCTATAACTTGTAATGTTTCTTTTTGATGACAAGATCCTATCCATCTTCATATCGACTGTTCTTGTCTATTCTATTGTTGCTTTGTGCTTTTGGTTGTACAGCGCCCTACGCTTTTGATGAAAAGGCATTTGAAAATGTTTTAATTGTTGATGGTACCTTGAGTAATCAAATGAAAAAGCACAAGATTTTTCTGAGTCGCTCTTATGCTTTCGATGGCGAACCAGAAGGTGAAAAAAATGCAATGGTCTATGTGAAGTCGGATCAAGGGGAACGCTTTGATTTTGTAGTACAAAAAGGAGGCTATTATGAGTCCGAATTAGCTTTTTCTGCTCAGGCGAATGTTTCTTATACCCTCTTTATAGAAAGCCAGGAAGGTCAAACATATAGATCAACTCCCATGACCCTACCTGAGACTAGTAATATTACAAATGTTTATGCAGCAGCAACTGAAAATGACAGGGATGAACCAGGAATTGGTATTTATCTGGATGCTTCTAGTGAGTCGAATGCGGCGCGTTTGTATCGTTTTGAGTACGAAGAAACCTATAAAATTATTGCGCCCTATTGGACCCCCTACGACGCTGTGGTTGTCTTTGAGGGCTATTCTACTTTTGCCACAGATGTCATACTACGAGAAACCGAAGAACAAACATGTTATGGAACTGATTATTCGAATCGGATTTTATTGCGCTCCACACTTAATCAGACCGAAGATCGGTTGGAAAAAGAACTCATACGATTTATACCGATCACCGACTCCAAACTGCAATACCGATACAGTATTCTAGTCCGCCTTTTAGTAGAGTCACCCCAGGCTTACAGTTACTTTGAAACACTCAAGGATTTGTCAGTGACTTCATCGGCCTTTTTCACCGAAAAACAGCCAGGCTATATTGCTGGGAATATCAGCAATCTGGAAGACCCATTTGAGAAAGTAGGTGGGTTTTTTAGGGTTGCTGCAGTGGCAGAAAAACGTATTTTCTTTTCATTGGAGGATTTTTATCCTGAAGCACCTCAGCCAGACTATTTTATTTCTTGTATTCAACTGGCCCCTACTGCAGAGGGTACCCGTGGCAATCGGAATCTTTTGAATACGATTTACTCTGCGTATGGTCGATTTTATCAATACAACACTGGTGAAATGCCTGGTGGCCCTTACATATTTGTCAATGCGCCTTGCGGGGACTGTACTGTTTTGGGGAGCAATCGAAAACCTGATTTTTGGA
>WTJI01000020.1:0-4000 GCA_011524905.1 Flavobacteriales bacterium | reverse complement strand
AGGGTTTGATCTATCCAAAGGTGATCAACGCTGGTATAGGCACCAGTTCCATAAAAACTGACGGCATTAAAATTTTGTAGCGTATCATAAGCGGCACCAGCATATTCAATTTTGACATACTTAAGGTAGCCAGAAGAGTCAAATTGTTGTTTGCCCCCAAAATAGTAATATCCCAAAGGCGAAAGACTTGGAACAGATTGATCGATGGGTGCTTGTCCACAGACGATTAATCCGCCCCAGTCACCTGGACTCGGATCGGGAGCATTTGAAGTGATGGTTATCGGCTGTTCAGCAGTGCCCCAAGCAAAAATACTACCGCCTTGCATAACGGCTATATAGGCACCTGCATCTGCTTGAACTTTCAATCGGGTACCCGCAGGTATTTCCAATGAGGCTTTGTCTCGTATAACAAAAGGACCTGTTACTACATATTCATTGTAGGGATTGAGCGACAAACGCCGGAAAATTTCTCCTTCTAGATAGCGAATATTTGTACAGATTTTGGGACAGTTTCCCCCACAATCAATCCCTATTTCTCCTCGGTCTTGGATTCCATTTCCACAAGCGCCAAGCCCAGCTATATTGGTATAGGTAGGGCGTTTACTACAAGCCCCGGGCAGGGTCAACAGTGTAATAATTATGAGTAAAATTCTGATATGTAGTAGCATCGGAACAAATCTAATATAAAGGCATAGGTTTAACCAATAAGATCAAAAAATTCATCATTACAGCAAAAATCAGTCTTTGTGACACAGCTTAATTTAAGCGATACACCCTACTTTCCCAAGGTGACAATCTACCTTCCTCTGGATTGGCATAATTGCCAATTTGGAGGTTGTACTGCGTTTTTGGTTTTTCCCAGTCTATCGCATGATTACTGAAATTGTGAACGATCAAAAATTCCTCCTTTATATCCCAGCGGCGGTAGAGGAATAGTTGGCTGTGTTGTGGTTCTAAATCTTGGTAATCCCCATAGATTAAAGTGGGCTGTGCTTTTCTGAATGCAATCATTTTACGGTAAAAATGTAAAATGGAATTGGGGTCATCTTCGGCAGCAGCAACATTGATGGACTTGTAATTTTCATGAACCGGAATCCAAGGCTGACCTTTGGAAAAGCCAGCATTTGGAGTTTGATCCCATTGCATGGGTGTCCTGGCATTATCCCGACTTTGCCAATGAACAGCTTTTAGGAATTTGTTCATATCCTTTCCTGATGCCATTGCGGCATCCCAAGCGTTTCGAGTTTCTACATCATCATATTTTGAAATGCTGTCATGGGCAACATTAGTCATCCCAATTTCATCTCCCTGATAAATATAGGGTGTGCCTCTTAAGGTCATCAACAAGCAAGCCAAGAGTTTGGCCGATGCAATGCGGTATATTCCGTCATTTCCAAAGCGAGAAACGATCCGTGAAAAATCATGGTTGCCCAGAAAAATACTATTCCAACCATCTTGAGCCAAGGCAGCATCCCATTGGCTAAAAATTTCCTTAAATCGCACAAAGTCTAAGGGAACGGGGTCATATTTCCCTTCTGGTCCAAAATCAATGGTAAGATGATCAAAGTGAAAGACCATATTGAGTTCTTGTGCTGCAGCCGATACGTATCGGGGGCCGTGTTCAAGGTTGACCCCAGGGCCTTCACCCACCGTAACCACATCGTATTTTGAAAGGACTTTTTGATGCATTTCATTTAAATATTCATGCACCCTTGGGCCATTGGCATAGACGTGTTCCATGACATCGACAAATGGCATGCCTTGTGGCGTATCTGTAAAGGCAAGGCGCTTGGAAATCAAAGAAATCACATCCATCCGAAGCCCATCAACCCCCTTGGCTAACCAAAAATCAACAATGTCATAAATTTCTTGCCGTACTTTGGGATTTTCCCAGTTGAGGTCAGGTTGTTTTTGGGTAAATAGGTGTAAAAAATATTCTTCAGTAGCCGCATTCCATTTCCAAACACTTCCGTTAAAAAAAGATTGCCAGTTGTTGGGTGGACTTTCAGGATTATTGCCCCGCCAAATGTAGTAGTCGTGATACGGGTTGTCCTTACTTTTTTTGGCTTCTTGAAACCAGTAGTGTTCATCAGATGAGTGATTGACAACCAAATCCATAATCAATTTGATTCCACGCGCATGTAAGGCTTTTAATAGTCGATCAAAAGTGGCATTACCACCAAATTCATCGCTTATTTTTCTGTAATCAGAAATATCATAACCATTATCGTCGTTAGGGGATTCGTATATCGGACAAAGCCAAATCATGGTAACTCCAAGTGACTCAATATAGTCCAGTTGATCAATAATACCTACTAAATCACCTAAACCATCACCTGTAGTGTCCATAAATGAGCGGGGGTATATTTGATATACGACCCCTTCTTTCCACCAATTTCTCTTCATGTTCAAGGACTATTTTAAAGCAAAAAATAAAGTAATAATGGACAAGAATAATAACAAGGCCCAGTATTGATAATTCTGGTACCATTTGGTGTCATTATCTTGGTTGATCAATTCTTTTTTAAATGTAAGGCGTTCGATAATCTCGTTTGATGGCGGTGGGGCACTTTGACTAAAAATAATAAATAGCAAACTCGAAACGCCTACTACGATTCCAGCTGTAATCGTAAAATGTACTGTCCACCAGCCTAGATTTTGTAAAATAAATAAAGCAATACCGAAGAGTGTTCCAAAACATAGCGTTATAAAAGCGCCATGACCGTTGCCTCTAGGGTAGAAGACCCCTACCAAAAAAAGTACAACAATGGGTGGAACGAATATGGTATACATTTGTTGTAGATAGACCCAAATACCCCCAAAATTTTCAATCATTGGCGCCCAAACTGCAGCGATTACCATCAAAACAAAAGTTGTAATTCGCCCATAGTTCAGAATTTGTTTGGTTGTGAGTTTGGGGTTGTTGGGTTGAATAAAGTCAATGACAACGAGTGTCGAAGATGAATTCAAGGTCGAATCCACACTGGACATGATAGCAGAGATAAGTCCTGCTAAGACCAAGCCAACCAACCCTGTGGGCAAAGCATCCACTACAATCGTGGGATAAACCATATCTGGATTTTCAATACCTTGATATAAGCTGATTGCCATAGCACCTGGTATGACCATGATAAAAAGTGGAATTAATTTTAAAAAGCCACCCAACAAGACTCCCCATCGTGCGTGTTTCAAATTTTTTGCCCCTAAGACGCGCTGGACGATATATTGATTCGTTGACCAATACCAAAATCCAAGTAATGGAACTCCAAGGAATAAACCTGGCCAAGGAAGTGTACCGTCTCCCAAAGGCCTGTATATGGAAAAATGTCCATCTGGAGCCGCTGCTAATATTGCCTCTATAGAAAAATCCATTTTTTCAAAAAGGGTGTAGGTTAAAATCGAACTACCCAAAATCAAGACTAAGGCTTGGAGGGTATCTGTATAAACAACTGCTTTTAGGCCACCAAAAGCAGTATAAATACCAGCAAAAAAAGCCAGGACTAGGGTTGTTTGCCAAATGACGATATTGGGAAAAAAAGTTTTTAATACGATGGCACCTGCATACAATCCCCCTGCTGTTTCGACTAGAATACTGGTAAGAATGGTGACAATTGAAAAGAAAACTTGAGACCGCCGATCATAGCGTTGCCCCAAGAATTCTGGAATTGTTGTGATTTTGGCATTCAGATAAAGTGGCACAAAGACAAAGGCAGCAATGATAAGGGGGATTCCAGAAATCCATTCATAAACAGATTGTACGATACCACTTGAATAGGCAGCTCCAGTGAGCCCTATGATTGTTGAACTAGAAATATTGGATGCAAATAAAGAAAATCCAATCATCCCCCAAGTCAAGGTTCTACCGCCCAAAAATAAGTCTTCACTTGATTGAGTTTGGCGCGCAACACACAACCCTAAAACTATAATTATGAAAAAATATAATCCTATTACGACAAGATCTATACTACCTATTGTACTATCCATTCATAAAATTTGGTTT
>WTJI01000060.1:31423-33401 GCA_011524905.1 Flavobacteriales bacterium | reverse complement strand
AAAGGGCATTGGACAATTGCATTAGGTTTGCTACATTGCAAAAAAATCCCCAATACATGAAAAAGATGAAGCAAAATATATTTGAAAACACGCAAGTTGCTTTTCAGTTAAAATCGAATTTTGAATTGCGGCGTGCCTATTGGTTATTCCGACTGATACAAAACCGAAGTTTAGTCAATGTAGGCAAGCGACTGGCCCATTGGGCTTTAAAAATGCGTTTGCCTGTTGAGGGTTTAATCAGAGCTACCGTATTTAACCAGTTTTGTTCGGGTATTAGTGCAGTTGCATCGCAACCCATAGTTTCTCGTTTGGGCCAAGCCCAAATTGTTTCGGTTTTGGCCTATTCTGTTGAAGGAACAGCCTCAGAAGCTGGTTTTGAAGACTCTTTGGAAAAAACTCTTGCGACCATGGCAGCTCAAAAAGGCAATCCCAACCATCCCTACAGCGTGTTTAAACCGACAGCCATTGGTGCCTTTTCTTTATTTGAAAAAGTAGCACAGCAAGAGGAACTCACCCCAGAGGAAAAAGGGGCATGGGATCGGGTTTGTCAGCGGTTTGATCGCTTGTGTCAACAGGCAGTGGACTGGCAAATGCAATTGTTTGTCGATGCAGAAGAGAGCTGGATTCAACCAGCTATAGATGCTTTGGTAGAAAAGGCCATGAAACGTCACAATAGTCAGCAGCCTTGGATTATTACTACGGTTCAAATGTACAGGCATGATCGGTTGGATTATCTTAAATATCTCATTGAAAAAGCGCACCAGCAAAATTTCTATTTAGGTGTTAAGCTTGTTCGAGGGGCCTATATCGAAAAAGAAAATGAAAGGGCACAGCAGTTGGGCTATCCTTCTCCAATGTGTGCAGACAAAGCCGCTACGGATGCCAATTTTGATGCCGGCGTCGCACTTTTGGTAGCGCACTTGCAGCGTGTTAAATTATTTATGGGTAGTCACAATGAAGACAGCATCCTAAAACTATTGGCTTTGATGCAGGCAAAGAAACTGCCCAACAACCACCCTCATATTTGGTTTGGTCAACTGTATGGCATGAGCGATCATTTGTCTTTTAATTTAGCTGACAGGGGTTACAATGTGGCAAAGTACGTTCCCTTTGGTCCGATTCGGGACGTATTTCCTTATCTCATCCGACGTGCAGAAGAAAATACATCAGTAGCGGGCCAGTCATTGAGAGAACTTGAATTGATCAGCAAAGAATTGAATCGCCGCGCTGCAACTAGGGATGTTGCAGCTTGATTACCCGCACTGTTTTTTGGCAGTTTTCAACTTCTAGGTCTAAGTTTTGATTTTGATAAACGGCTTGTATAAAATAGATTTTACAGCTGTCTAAACGGGTGTTGCTTTGTGAAAAATCTATGCTAGCTTGCTGTAAAATTTGATGAAAAATAACCGAATCTAAGTGCTTGCCATGGAGTGTCACTTTTGCTGGTACAACGACTTGTTTTTTGCGCAGATCAGCTAGAACGCGGGCATTGGGTCCATAGTTGCAGCTTGTTTTTTTTCCACTAAAGACAAAACTGACAATGATGAGCCCCATTGATAACCCCACTAAATAATACCCCAAGCGGTAAAGAATTCTCATAGCTCGATTTTATGTTTTTTAATCCGGAGTAGCAGAAGTCCAAGATAAGCTTCAAGGATATGAAATGTTGTCATATTTGTGGTTAAGTGAGTTCTATTTGTCGTTCTTTTTCTGATAAAATTGTAATGCTCAGTTTCTGATACTGATTGGGTAGAAGGCTTTGAATCAGTTCGGGCCACTCAATACAGCAGCGGTGGCCAGAGTCTAAATAGGTATCGACACCAATATCAAGGGCTTCTTCAAAACGTTCCAGTCGGTAAAGGTCAAAATGATAAATGGGTTGATTGGCTGCATCCAGATAGGTGTTAACCAAAGAAAATGTAGGACTTGAGACAACATCTTGAACCCCCAATTGCTTGCATAGGGCTTTGATTAAGGT
>WTJI01000060.1:0-31323 GCA_011524905.1 Flavobacteriales bacterium | reverse complement strand
GACTTGAGACAACATCTTGAACCCCCAATTGCTTGCATAGGGCTTTGATTAAGGTTGTCTTACCAGCGCCCATGGGTGCGTCCAACAAGAGGATTGGGTCTTGCCAGTGTTGTATTACAACCTGAGCAATCGAATCGATTTCTGTAAGGGTATAGCGTTGTTTCACCCTGCAAAAATATTAGCTTCTAGGTGTCAAAGCAACAAATGGGACAATCATTTCTTCTAAAGATATACCACCGTGTTGATAGCTATTTAAAAAGTGCTTGGCGTAGTAGTTGTAATTTTTGGGGTAAACGAAATAGACATCTTCTTTGGCAAAAACAAATTGGCTGTTGAGAGCGAGACGGGGGAGTTGCAGCTGGTTTGGGTCATTTGCCACCATCACTTGTTTCTTTTCAAAGGTCATTCCACGTCCTGTTTTATAACGTAAGTTTTGACTGGTTTCTCGATCGCCAATCAAACTGGAGGGTGTTTTGACATTAATGGTACCATGATCGGTAGTCAACAGCAGTTGAAAATTTAAACTGGCTGCTTTTTGGATGAGTTCTAGCAAAGGGGAGTTGTTAAACCATGACCGCGTTAAGGAGCGATAGGCTTTATTGTCTGCTGCCAATTCTTTAATTATTTCCATTTCCGTTTTGGCATGAGAAATCATATCAACAAAATTATATACGACGACGGTCAAAGCTTCTTGACTGTGATTTTGAAGGGTTTTAAGAAGTTGTCTGCCCTCTGATAATTTTTTGATTTTGTGATAACTCCATTTAATATCCAGATTTTTTCGTAGCATGTTGGCACCTAAAAATTCCTTTTCAAATAAATTTTTTCCGCCCTCATCGGTATCATTTTTCCACCAATCAGGGTGTTTTTTCTCCATTTCAAGTGGTGTCAGACCCGAGAATAGCGCATTCCGTGCATATTGGGTGGCCGTAGGTAAGATGCTGTAGTAGTTATTTTCTGATGTGAGATTGTAATGAGGCCGCAAACTGTCTGCTATTACTTTCCATTGGTCCAGTCGTAAATTATCAATGACTACCAGTAAGGTAGGCTTATGGCTGTGCAGCCGTGGAAACACTTCTTGCTCCATCAAATGATGGGAAAGGGTTGGGGTATTTGTAGCGTTTCCAAGCCAGTCTGGATAGTTTTGTTCGACAAATTTGGAAAACAATCGATTGGCTTCTTGCATTTGAGTTTCAAAAATCTCTAACATGCTATTGTCCTCTAAATGCTCCAATTCCAATTCCCAATACACCATCTTTTCATAAAATTGGATCCAATCTTGATGGGAATTGAGGTCGTGCAACGAAAGGGCAATTGAACGAAACTCCTGTTGATAGTTTTGAATGGTTTTTTCAGCCACCAGATGCTGGTGTTGGAGTAGTTTTTTTAGGCAAAGTAAAATTTGATTTGGATTGACTGGTTTAATCAAATAATCTGATATTTTAGACCCAATTGCTTCTTCCATGATGTGTTCGGCCTCATTTTTTGTAATCATAACCACAGGAAGTGCGGGTTTGATTTGTTTGAGTTCGCTCAAGGTTTCCAAGCCGTTTATGCCGGGCATATTTTCATCAAGCAAGACAACTTCAAAGGGGCTTTCTTGGATCAATTCAAGCGCTTCTCGGCCGTTATTGCAAGGGTGTACTTGGTAGCCTTTGTTTTCCAAGAAAAGAATATGTGGTTTAAGTAGGTCAATTTCATCATCGACCCATAGAATGGGTATTTTGGACATATCGTTATATTTGTAGCCAATCGGTAGGCGCTTTGGCAATAAAACCTTTACTTATCAACGATCCAATTTACGGTTTTATTGCCATCCAATCCCCTTTAATCAAGCAGCTAATCGATCACCCTTATTTTCAGCGGCTCAGGCGAATTACACAGATGGGATTGTCGGTTTATGTTTTTCCCGGCGCCCACCACAATCGCTTTGAACACGCATTGGGTTGTATGCATTTGGCCCAAAAAGCTTTGGCAAGTCTCTGCGAAAAAGGAGTGGCAATCTCGACCGAAGAGTCTGAAGCTTTACAAATTGCACTTCTGTTTCACGATATAGGTCACGGCCCTTTTTCCCATGCTATAGAAAAAGCGCTGCTACCAGGCATTGCACATGAACAAATCTCAGAGGGCTTAATGCGCGAGATCAACAATGAATTTGACGGCGCGCTGGAAATGGCGCTGTCGATTTTTAACAATAGCTATCCGCGGAAGTTTTTTCATCAACTTTTGGTGGGACAAGTGGATCTAGATCGTTTGGATTATTTAAAGCGTGACAGTTTTTATACTGGTGCCCAGGAAGGCAATATCAATTCTAGCCGATTGATTTCAATGATGCAAGTGGTTGATGACCAATTGGTTTTTGAGCAGAAAGCCAGCTATTCGCTTGAGAAATTTTTATTGGCACGTCGGTTGATGTATTGGCAAGTGTATTTACATAAAACCAGCTTAGTTTCTGAACTATTATTGGTAAAAATTTTAGATCGGGCCCGTCTTCTACTTTCAGAAGGTAAGTTATTGGATGGTTCAAAACATCTTTTGACTTTGTTGAGTAGCGCGGCATCAAAAGATTTATTTACTACCCATTTGTGGCAAAATTTTGTGGCTTTAGACGACGCCGATGTTTGGTACTCAATCAAGCAATGGCAGCAGCAAGAAGATTTTATTTTAAAAGATCTTTCTCGGCGTTTGATTCAGAGGGATTTGTTTCAAATACAAATGCAGAATAGTGATTTTAAGGCGCAGGAGTTAGCCGCCCTAAAAAAGCAATGGGGCGCTGTTTATCAAGATTCAAAAGTAGGAGAGGCCTACGTGTTTAGTGGAAGCGTGACCAATCAGACCTATTCCTCGGATAAACATAAGCTTTTGTTGATGGATGGAGCAGGGAACATTATTCCCATCCATCAGCATGAAAGTTTTACTGCTTTGATGAAATACACCAAAGCGCAGACACAATATTATTTGTGTACCCCTAAGAATTAGTTTCCAGGGAAATTACTATTTTTGCCCTATGAAATTTACGGCCCAACAGATCGCTGAGCAACTGCAAGGGACGATAGACGGAGACCCCAAAACTGAAGTTTCTAAACTGTCCAAAATTGAGGAAGCCCAATCGGGAGACCTTTCTTTTCTGGCCAACCCAAAATACACTCCCCACCTTTACAAAACGAATGCTTCGGTTGTAATAGTCAATCAAGATTTTGTGACAGACCAAAAAGTATATCCCACCCTGATCCGGGTAGAAAATGCGTATCAATCATTTTCTGAATTGTTGGATCATTATAGTAGTGTGAAGAGCAATAGGGAAGGGGTTGCTAAAAATGTAAATATTGCAGCAGACGTTCAGATTCCTTCGGATGCTTACATTGGTCCTAACGTAATAATTGAGTCAGGTTGTGTTATAGGTAATCATGTAAAAATCTATCCCAATGTTTACATCGGACAGCATGTAGTTATTGGAGATCATTGTACTATACATACTGGTGCACAAGTACTATCGGACTCTATTATAGGCAATCACTGTACGCTTCACAATGGTGCCATCATAGGTTCAGACGGTTTTGGATATGCCCCACAAGAGGATGGTACTTTCAAAAAAGTACCTCAAACTGGAAATGTGGTTTTAGAAGACCATGTCGACGTAGGTGCCTTGACTACTATTGATAAAGCTACACTAGGATCCACTCGTATTGGACGTGGGGTCAAATTAGACAACCAAGTTCAGATTGCGCATAATGTTGAAATAGGGGAAAACACAGTCATCGCTGCGCAATCTGGTATTGCTGGTTCTGCCAAAGTTGGAAAGAATTGTGTCATTGGAGGGCAAGTTGGTATTATTGGACACATCACTGTTGGTGATTATGTTCAAGTTCAGGGACAAACAGGTATAAACAGTAACATACCCAGTCATACCAAGCTCCAAGGCACCCCAGCTATTGATTATTTAGGATTTAATAAATCCTACGTACACTTCAAAAACTTACCCGATATTGTCAAACGAATCAACCAAATCGAAAAGAATTTATAACGATGATCCAAAAAACCACTCCGCAACAAACCATAGACAAGGCAGTGACGCTAGAGGGGGTTGGACTGCACACCGGCAAAGATGTGAGTCTGACTTTTCGACCTGCGCCAGAAAATACAGGCTATGTTTTTGTGCGGGAAGATCTAGAAGAACCTGTACACATTCCTGCTGATGTGCAATGGGTAACAGACACGCAAAGAGGCACGAATCTTGAAAAAGAGGGTGCGAAAATCAATACCTCAGAACACGTGTTGGCTGCGCTTGTGGGTTTGGAAATTGACAATTGCTTCATCCATCTCAATGCCCCAGAGCCTCCCATCATGGATGGTTCTTCTAAATATTTCGTTGAGGCGCTACAAAGCGCAGGTATCAAAACACAAAAAGAAATTCGCGAGGAATTTGTTGTCGATGAAGTTATTTCATTTAAAGACGATGAAAGTGGAAGCGAGTTGACTATTATCCCTTCTGAGACCTATCAGATAACGGCCATGGTGGATTTTGGCACCAAGGTGTTGGGAACACAAAATGCCACCCTAGATACGCTTTCTGATTTTGCCTCTCAGATTGCCGCAGCGCGGACCTTCAGTTTTTTACATGAATTGGAAGCCTTATTAGATCATGGGTTGATCAAAGGAGGCGATTTGAATAATGCCATTGTTTACGTGGACAAACCACTTTCTGATGAGACCACAGAAAAACTCAAAAAGGCTTTTAAAAAAGATAAAATAAGTATCAAGCCTAATGGGATTCTTGACAATCTGACATTACATTATTCAAACGAGGCTGCACGACATAAGCTGTTAGATGTCATGGGTGATTTGGCTTTGATAGGTATGCGAATACGAGGTCATGTCATCGCTAAGAAGCCTGGTCATAGGGTCAATACAGATTTTGCGCATAAAATTGCTAAAATCATCAAGCATGACAAACGATTGAATGCACCGAAAATAGATTTTTCGCAGCCACCATTGATGGATACAGTTGCTATCATGAATATGTTACCCCATCGACCTCCTTTTTTGTTGGTGGACAAAATCTATGAATTATCACAAACACATGTGGTCGCTTTGAAAAACGTCACCATGAACGAGCCATTTTTCGAAGGCCATTTTCCTGGGGCACCTGTCATGCCTGGGGTTTTACAAATCGAAGCAATGGCACAAGCAGGCGGAATATTGGTGCTCAACACGGTGCCAGATCCCGAAAACTATTTGACATTCTTTATGAAAATAGACAATGTTAAGTTCAAACGTCCTGTCCATCCTGGGGACACAATGATATTTAAATTAGATCTGATTACGCCGATTCGCCGAGGTATTTGTCACATGCGTGCCTTGGCGTATGTAAATGGACAACTGACTTCTGAGGGTGAAATGATGGCGCAAATAATTAAAAGAAAAGATCAAGAATAAATGAATCAACCACTAGCCTTTATTCATCCTGGTGCAAAGATTGCTAAAAACGTAGTGGTAGAACCTTTCGCCACGATATCTAATAAAGTTGAAATTGGCGAAGGGACTTGGATTGGCCCCAATGTAACTATAATGGAAGGAGCACGAATTGGGAAGAATTGTTCTATTTTCCCCGGCGCTGTTATTGCTGGTGTACCCCAAGATCTCAAATTTGACGGCGAAGAAACTACTGCTGAGATAGGCGACAATACTACCATACGTGAATGTGTGACTATTAATCGTGGGACTTCAAATCGCATGAAAACAGTTATTGGTGAGAATTGTTTGATCATGGCATATTCTCATATCGCGCATGATTGTAAGGTTGGGAATCATTGTATTTTTTCAAATAACTCAACATTAGCCGGGCATATCACCATAGGGGATCATGTCATTTTAGCTGGTATGGCTGCTGTTCATCAGTTTGTCACCATCGGTGATCATGCTTTTATCGCAGGTGGTTCATTGGTGCGTAAAGATGTGCCGCCCTTTGTTAAAGGTGCCAGAGAACCACTATCCTATGTTGGGATTAATTCTGTTGGTTTACGACGACGCGGATTTAGCGCAGAAAAAATCACGGAAATACAAAATATTTACAGATTATTGTATCAAAAAAATTATAACAACGCCCAAGCTGCTGAAATAATTGAAGCCGAAATGATAGCTTCCCCAGAACGGGACGAAATACTTCAGTTTATTCGTAATTCGCAGCGGGGTATTATGAAAGGATATTTTCAAAGAAACTAAATTTACAAAATGGCTACAACCTCTGACATCAGAAAAGGACTGTGTATCAAATACAGCAATGATATTTATAAAATAGTAGAGTTTCTGCACGTCAAGCCCGGAAAAGGCCCTGCCTTTGTTCGAACAAAATTAAAAAGTGTCACAACGGGTAAGGTCGTTGATAACACATTTTCTGCTGGACATAAAATAGAGGCTATCCGAGTTGAAACAAATAAGTTTCAATTTCTCTATCAAGAAGGCGAGCAGTTTCATTTTATGAATACAGATGACTACGAGCAGATTAGTATCAATGAAAGTATTCTGGAAAATGCAGGGCTGATGAAAGAAGGTGAAGTTGTTAGTATCGCCATTAATACTGAGGATGGAATGCCGCTTTCGGTTGATTTACCTGCGTCGGTCATACTTGAAGTGACTCATACAGAACCGGGTGTGAAAGGCAATACAGCTACCAATGCAACCAAACCTGCAACTGTTGAAACCGGTGCACAAATCAATGTGCCGCTATTTATCAATGAAGGCGATAAAATTAAAGTAGATACTGACAAGGGCAGTTACCTTGAACGTATGAAGGAATAATACAATTTGAATTTAAGCTAAACAATTAACATGAGCGTACTTGTCAATAAAGACTCGAAAATTATTGTCCAAGGGTTTACTGGAAGCGAAGGAACCTTCCATGCTACTCAAATGATAGATTATGGAACCCAAGTTGTGGGCGGTGTTACCCCTGGAAAGGGAGGACAAACCCACTTGGATAAACCTGTATTCAACACTGTTGCAGAAGCAGTAGAAAAAGTCGGGGCAGACACAACAATTATATTTGTGCCTCCAGCATTCGCAGCCGATGCCATCATGGAAGCAGCAGAAGCTGGGATCAAAGTTATCATTACCATAACCGAAGGGATTCCAGTAGCAGATATGGTTAAAGTAGCGAACTACCTCAAAACCAAAGATTGCCGTATGGTTGGGCCCAATTGTCCAGGTGTAATTACCCCAGAGGAAGCCAAAGTAGGCATTATGCCAGGATTTGTCTTTAAAAAAGGTAACGTCGGTATCGTTTCTAAATCTGGAACACTTACTTATGAAGCAGCAGATCAAGTTGTTAGAGAAGGATTGGGAATTACCACTGCTATTGGTATTGGTGGAGATCCCATCATTGGCACTACGACTAAAGAAGCTGTGGAATTGTTAATGAACGACCCAGAAACAGAAGCCATCGTCATGATTGGTGAAATAGGTGGACAATTAGAAGCAGATGCCGCTAGATGGATAAAGGAAAACGGTAATAAAAAGCCCGTAGTTGGATTTATCGCTGGCGAAACAGCGCCTAAAGGAAGAACCATGGGTCATGCGGGTGCCATTGTAGGAGGTGCCGAGGATACAGCGGAAGCAAAGAAAGCCATTATGGCTGATTGTGGTATCCATGTAGTGGATTCTCCTGCTCAAATTGGTGCTAAAGTTGCTGAAATTTTGGATGCCTCATGAAATTACTAGATCAAAAGACCGCTTTAATTACAGGGGCAAGTCGAGGGATTGGCCGGGGTATTGCCATGACTTTTGCGCAACACGGTTGTCATGTGGCATTCACCTATAGTCGCTCTATAGAAGCAGCTCAGGCCTTAGAAAAGGATTTACAAGCATTAGGTGTAGAAGCTAAAGGTTACCAAAGTGATGCTGCTGATTTTGATGCGGCTCAAGAATTGGTAGATCAAGTCCTAAAAGACTTTCAAACTATAGATGTGCTTATCAACAATGCTGGCATTACGAAAGACAATTTACTCATGCGAATGGGAGAGTCTGATTTTGATAGTGTTATCAATATAAACTTGAAGTCTGTGTTTAATATGACTAAAGCTGTTCAGCGATGCTTTTTGAAGCAGCGTAAAGGCAGTTTAATCCACATGAGTTCTGTAGTAGGAGTCAAAGGTAATGCTGGTCAAGCCAACTACGCAGCTTCTAAAGCAGGTATTATTGGATTTTCAAAATCTGTTGCCTTAGAACTGGGTTCAAGAAATATTCGCTCCAATGTGATTGCTCCAGGTTTTATCGAAACTGAAATGACCGAAAAGCTAGCAGAAGACGTCGTCCAAGGATGGCGTGAAGGTATCCCCCTTAAAAGAGGGGGACAGCCCGAGGATGTGGCCAATGCTTGTGTGTTCTTGGCTTCTGATTTATCAACCTATATCACTGGGCAAGTCCTTCATGTTGATGGCGGTATGCTCACTTAAAAAAATTGCCTTATGCAAAGACTACCTAAAATTGGATTGCCAATCATCCTGATCGTATTGGCGGTATTAATCTTCGCTTCCAAATCTTCTATCAATATTGGATATGGGGAAGCGGGCGTACTTTTCCGTACTTTCGGAGGTGGAGTCGTAACCGATGAACCCCCTCTGGGTGAGGGTTTTCACATTATAGCCCCATGGAACCGAGTGTATGTTTACAACGTAAAACAACAGGAATTTTTTGAAGGAAATATGCAAGTATTATCCTCCAACGGACTGGAAATATCTTTGGATGTATCGGTTTTATATCAGCCTAACTATGACGAATTGGGGAAATTGCACAAAACCAAAGGCGAAAACTATGTCAATATCGTTTTGATACCTCAAATAAGAGCGGTTGCCCGATCTGTTGTGGGTCGCTACACGCCTGAGCAATTGTATTCAACCAAACGTGATGCTATTCAGAATGAAATCTTTGAGGAAACTCAAAAAAATGTAGAAAGTCAACACATACAACTAAATGCAGTATTGGTTCGTGATGTTACCCTGCCAATGGCGATCAAAGAAGCTATTGAGCGTAAGTTACGTCAAGAACAAGAAGCCTTAGAATATGAATTTCGCTTGGCTAAAGCCAAGCAAGAGGCCGAACGCCAACGTATTGATGCTGAGGGTAAAGCCCGAGCCAATAAGATTTTGAGTGCTTCATTAACAGATAAAATTTTGCAAGAAAAAGGGATCGAAGCCACTTTAAAGCTTTCAGAGTCTCCCAATTCTAAAATTATCGTCATTGGAAGTGGTGACAGTGGTATGCCCATAATTTTGGGAAATAACTAATTTATTTTTTTTAGTTGTCCGAATATTCGATATTTGCACTGATGAAAATAAATCACCACCATACACATTTTTCCTAAGCGCTCAAACGTGCGGAAGCTGTTGTATGCAACCCTATAGACCCGTTTGAGTTATCAAACGGGTTTTTTAATTTATGATCAAGCTATGCTTAAAATTGCTATTCAAAAATCAGGACGCCTACACGAGGATTCCCTAAAATTGCTTAAAAGCTGTGGGATTTCTATTGACAATCGGAAAGACCAACTGAAAGCAACTGCTCGTGACTTCCCCATGGAGGTCTATTATCTTCGCAATGGCGACATTCCTCAATATCTCCGTGATGGTGTGGTCGATGTAGCAGTATTAGGCGAAAATCTACTTGTAGAAAAAGGGGAGGGGATCACATCTCGATTAGCCTTGGGGTTTTCCAAGTGCCGAGTTTCTATTGCGGTTCCCAAAGACTCACAATATGACGGGATTCATAGTTTAGCTGGAAAACGTATTGCCACTTCTTATCCTGAAACCATCAAGCAATTTTTGGCCCAACAGCAAATAGAGGCCGAACTTCATATAATAAATGGGTCTGTAGAAATAGCCCCAAATATTGGTTTAGCCGACGCGATATGTGACATTGTATCGAGTGGCAGTACACTTTTTAAAAACAATTTAAAAGAGGTAGTAACTATCATGGAATCACAGGCTGTGTTGGCCGAGGGACCAGAAGTAAGTGCTTCGGCTAAAGATTTAATTGAAAAATTGTTATTCCGTTTCAAAGCGGTGTTACGTGCCAAAGAATCTCGTTATATTTTACTTAATGCCCCCAATGATAAAATCGAAGCCATCAGCAACATTTTACCTGTTTTGAAAAGCCCGACAATTTTACCTTTGGCCGAAGCGGGTTGGAGTTCCCTTCATTCGGTTATCGATGCACACCGTTTCTGGGAAGTTATTGATGCGCTGAAAGCGGCTGGAGCTGAAGATATTCTTGTTTGTCCGATTGAAAAAATGGTATTGTAATGAAAGTAATCAAAAACCCACCAGCAGCAGACTGGGCGGCCCTTTGTCAGCGACCAACAGCATCTTTTGAGGATATTTTACCTAATATTCGAAATATTTTTCAAACTGTTCAGCAAGAAGGTGATAGGGCATTGCAAGCCTATACACTTCAGTTTGATCAAGTGAAAATAGATCAAATCAAGGTGACTGAGCAAAAAATATCGGAAGCAGCAGTCCAACTTTCAGAAGATTTAAAACAAGCCATATCAATTGCCTATCAAAATATTAGGACTTTTCATGAAGCCCAACGTACCGAAACGGTTGACGTTGAAACACAGACAGGTGTTCGATGCTGGCAAGAAAAATATCCAATCGAAAAAGTAGGGCTTTACATCCCTGGTGGCACGGCCCCTTTATTTTCAACAGTTTTGATGTTGGCTATCCCAGCTCAAGTTGCAGGATGTAGGGAAATTGTGCTGTGTTCTCCTCCACAAAATAATGGGCAAATAGCCCCAGAAGTCTTGTATACAGCTGCTCTTTGTGGTGTCACAAAAATATTTATGGTTGGCGGTGCCCAGGCCATTGCTGCCATGAGCTTAGGAACGGCATCTGTTCCGAAAGTAGATAAGATTTTTGGCCCGGGCAACCAGTATGTTACTGCTGCCAAACAATATGCCAGTCAAGGACGAGTCGCTATAGATATGCCAGCAGGGCCATCGGAAGTTCTGATTGCTGTTGATGCTAGTGCCGATCCATCATTTGTAGCTGCCGATTTGCTTTCTCAAGCTGAGCATGGAGTTGATAGCCAAGTGCTGCTTGTGACGACGGCCGCAGCAGCCATACCAGCTATCGAAAAAGCTTTGACCCAACAATTAGCTGCACTGAAACGAAAAGATATTGCTGCCGTGGCACTTGAAAATTCATCCATTATTTGTTTTGACTCCCACCAAACGGCCATCGCCTTTATCAATACTTATGCACCCGAACATTATATTATCAATGTAGAAAATACAGCTGAATACGTAGCAGGAGTTCGCCATGCCGGCTCGGTATTTGTTGGGCCTTTCACTCCTGAGAGTGCTGGCGACTACGCTTCTGGAACCAATCATACTTTACCGACCAATGGATTTGCTCGTCAATACAGTGGTGTTAATCTTGACAGTTTTCAAAAAGCCATAACCTTTCAAGAAATAACCCCAGAGGGAATTCAAAATCTTGGTCCTGCTGTTGAAGCCATGGCTCAAGCCGAAGGTTTAGATGCTCATAAAAATGCGGTAAGTGTTCGTTTAAAAAGTTTATCATGAAAAATTACCTACGGGCACACCTTCAAGAGCACAAAGTATACCAATCTGCTCGACAAGAATTTGTTGGAAGTGATAGAGAAATGATCTTGCTGGATGCAAATGAGAATCCCTACGATTGGCCTTACCATCGCTATCCAGATCCGCTACAGGGTAAACTCAAAAAGTGTATATCCAAATGGAAAAAAGTGGGAGTGGATCAAATTTATCTAGGCAATGGCTCTGATGAAATTATCAACCAATTACTCCTTGCTTTTTGTGAACCAGGCGAAGAAAGTATTCTTATCTGTCCGCCTACTTTTGGGATGTACAATGTTTCGGCTGATTTGTACCAAGTCAGTTGTGAAAAAGTACCTTTGACCAAAAACTTTCAGTTAGACATCGCAGGTATCGAAGAAGCGCTACATCCAAAGATGAAGCTTTGTTTTATCCCCACGCCAAACAACCCCACAGCCAATCGTTTTTCTCAAGCTGATTTAAAACATTTGGCATCAATATTCCCTGGCATCCTTGTTATAGATGAAGCTTATGCAGAGTTCGATCCATCGGATTCAGCAATTAATTGGTATTCAAACTTTAGTAACGTTGTCATTTTGCAAACTTTTTCCAAAGCACAGGGGATGGCAGGTGCCCGATTGGGAATGGCTTTTGGACCACCACCCATCATCGCGGGTTTGCTTAAAGTTAAAGCACCATATAACATCAATCAGCTTACCTTAGAGGCTGCGCAAGACCAGATTGAAACACAACAACATCGGGTTCGATCGATGGTCAATGAAATGACCCAAGAACGCAATAAGATGATGACTGCGTTAAATCAATTAGACTATGTGTTACAGGTTTTTCCATCGGATGCTAATTTCTTTTTGATTCGCGTAGATGATAGCAGTTTGAGATACCAACAGCTCATTGAAAAAGGTATTGTTGTTCGTAATGCTGATAAAAATATGAATTGTGAAAATTGCTTGCGCATTAGTGTTGGAATCCCCAAAGAAAATGAACTATTGATCGAAGCTATGAATGCGATGGCATTAATTAAAAAGTAATTCAAGTGAAACGCGTATTATTTATTGACAGAGACGGAACCTTGGTTAAGGAACCTCCCATTGACTTTCAATTGGACAGTTTCGAGAAATTGGCATTTTATCCCTGGGTTTTGACTTATATGGCTAAAATTGCCAAAGAGTTGGATTTTGTTTTGGTGATGGTGACCAATCAAGACGGATTGGGTACAAATCGTTTTCCAGAGGCGGATTTTTGGCCAATTCATCATTTGATTTTACAAACATTTGAAAATGAAGGTGTTTTATTTGAGGAAGTACTTATTGATAAAAGCTTTCCTGAAGAAAACTCTCCCAATCGTAAGCCCAAAACAGGTTTGCTGACTGCCTATTTGGATGCTGATAAATATGACTTAGAAAATTCGTTTGTTATAGGTGATCGTCCAACTGATATGGAATTGGCGAATAATTTAGGGGCAAAAGGAATTTATTTGGGTAGTGCAACGGCTCCAGGGAAAACTGAAGTGAGTGCTCTTTGGGATCGCAATATTGTGCTGCAAACTCAATCTTGGCAGGCGATCTACGAATATTTGAAATTATCTCATCGTCAAATACAATGGCAGCGGCACACAAATGAAACAAAAATTGATCTTTTGCTCAAACTTGATGGTACTGGCCAAAGCGATATAGATACGGGGCTGCCTTTTTTTGATCATATGTTGGATCAATTATCCCGGCACGGACAAATGGATATCCAATTGAAAGTCGAAGGTGATCTAGAAGTTGATGAACACCATACTATTGAAGACACTGCCTTGGCATTGGGAGAAGCCGTTGCAGCTGCTATAGGCGATAAATTGGGTATGGAGCGATATGGTTTTTGTTTGCCAATGGATGATTGCTTGGCACAAGTAGCCATAGATTTTGGGGGCCGACCTTGGTTGGTTTGGGAAGCGGATTTTAAACGAGAATATGTTGGGAAAATGCCTACGGAAATGTTTAGCCATTTTTTCAAATCATTTGCCGATGCTGCCAAAGCTAACCTGAATATCAAGGCTGAAGGTCAAAATGAGCACCACAAAATTGAAGCAATATTCAAAGCTTTTGCTAAGGCCATAAAAATGGCACTCAAAAGAGATCCAGAAAAATTGATTCTTCCATCAACTAAAGGGGTTTTGTAGGGTGCAGGTCGTTATTTTAGATTATGGTGCTGGGAATGTAAGAAGCGTTCAATTTGCCTTAGAACGGTTGGGGATTGATTCTGTTTTGTCTAATGATTCAGAAACCATTCTTTCAGCTGACCGGATTATTTTCCCTGGGCAAGGCGAAGCAGAATCGGCAATGAAAAAATTAAGGCAATATGGTTTAGACCGATTACTGCCCGAGCTCAAGCAGCCGCTTTTGGGAATTTGTTTGGGTATGCAATTGATGTTTGACGCCTCCGAAGAGGGTGACACAAAGGGTTTGGGGATTATACCCGGTCAAGTTAAGCGATTTACCCAAGGAAAAATTCCGCAAGTAGGCTGGAATACCATTGAAGAATTGCAAGGACCACTTTTCCAAAACATTCCCGAATTGTCTTATATGTATTTGGTTCACAGTTATTATGCGCCTTTAGTAACTGAAACAAGTGCTACGAGCACTTATGGTATTCGATACACGGTTGCCATTCAAAAAGATAATTTTTTTGGAGTCCAATTTCATCCCGAAAAGAGTAGCAAAGCAGGACAACAGCTTTTGGAGAATTTTATCTATCTAGACGTATGATAATAGTTCCAGCTATCGATATTATTGAAGGAAAATGTGTGCGCTTATCACAAGGTGACTACAGCACACAAAAAGTGTACAATGAAGACCCCTTGGAAGTGGCCAAGCAATTTGAAGACCATGGTATTCGTCACCTACATTTGGTAGATCTTGATGGTGCTAAAGCGCAACATATTGTTAATCATAAGACCTTAGCCCGCCTGGCTAATAAAACCCAATTGGACATTGATTTTGGCGGAGGACTCAAGTCCAATGAAGACCTTCGTATCGCTTTTGATTGTGGTGCAAAGCAAATTACAGGTGGGAGTGTCGCTGTTCAACAACCACAACTTTTTGAACAATGGCTGCAGAAATATGGCGCTGAAAAGATCATTTTGGGGGCTGATGTACGTGATGAAAAAATAGCTACATCGGGTTGGCTGGAAACTTCTGATTTAGACTTACTTCCTTTTTTGTCCAGTTATTATGACAAAGGGATTCAACAAGTAATTTGCACAGATATCAGTAAGGACGGTATGTTGGAGGGCCCCTCGTTCAAGCTTTATGCTAAAATAAAAAAACAATTACCTGATTTAGGATTGATTGCCTCAGGTGGGGTGAGTTCTATAGATGATTTACAGCAATTAGCCGCAATAGGATGTCAAGCTGCCATTTTAGGAAAAGCCCTTTACGAAAAGCAAATCTCCCTTAAGAATCTTCGTAAATTTATAGACGCATGAAATCCTTTGAAGGCACATTTAAAGACAGTTGTTGTTTCCGCATCTCAGAATCACAACGTATGCTGGAAAAAGCGCTGACCATTCTTCCCGAAGAAGATCTTTGGAAACGTCCAAATGAACAGAGTAATAGTGTAGGGAATCAGTTGTTACACATGAAAGGTAATTTAACGCAATATGTTCTTTCTGCGTTGGGTGATACAAGCGATCATAGAGACCGTGATAGAGAATTTACTACCCGAGATGGAATTGATCTCCAAACCTTGTGGAATGATTTAAACAAAACTCTAGAAGTCGCTAAACAATGTATCCAAAATTGTCCTGAACGACGCTTATTAAAAACCCATAACGTCCAGGGTTTTTCCTTATCGGGTGTTGATGTTGCCGTGCATGCGGTAGAGCATCTTTCATATCATACAGGACAAATCGCTTTTTGGGTTAAGCAATTGACTGCTAAACCCCTAGGGTTTTACGATGGGATGAATCTCAATGCAAAAAATGATTGATAATGCTGTGTAAAAGAATCATACCCTGCTTGGACATTAAAGATGGTCGAACCGTCAAAGGGGTTAATTTTGTCAATCTGAGAGATGCTGGTGATCCTGTGTTATTAGCAAAGCAATATGCTGAAGCAGGAGCTGACGAATTGGTTTTCTTGGATATATCTGCTACAGAACAAAATCGCAAAACATTAGTTGATTTGGTAGAAAAAGTTGCACAAACTATAGATATACCGTTTACAGTAGGAGGTGGAATCAGTAGTTTGGAAGACGTTCATGTTTTATTACAGCATGGGGCAGATAAAGTTTCTATCAATTCAGCTGCTGTTAAGCAGCCCCATCTAATTGATGATTTGGCCAATCAATTTGGAAGTCAATGCATTGTGGTTGCTATAGATGCCAAGCAGTTTGACGGGCAATGGTTGGTGCATTTGGTAGGGGGTAAGGTGCCTACTGAATTGGATCTATTTGATTGGGCGAAGGAAGTAGCTTCGCGTGGTGCCGGCGAAATTTTATTTACTTCCATGGATCATGATGGCACCAAAAATGGTTTTGCCAATGCAGCTTTGAAACAACTATCTCAAAGCATGGAGATTCCTATTATTGCCTCTGGGGGTGCTGGGACTATTTCACACTTCACGGATGCATTTATTCATGGAAAGTCTGACGCTGCTTTGGCTGCAAGTGTTTTTCATTTCGGTGAAATAACCATTCCAAACCTTAAATTAGAATTACAAAAAAACAATATCCCAGTAAGATTATGAGTCAACCCAATTTTACAAAATCTCCCGATGGCTTGATACCTGCGATCATTCAAGATGCCAAAACCAAAAGAGTGCTCATGTTGGGCTATATGAACGCTGCAGCATGGGAGAAAACTCAAAAAGAAGGTAGAGTGACTTTTTTTAGTCGCAGCAAGAATCGATTGTGGACGAAAGGGGAGGAGAGTGGACATTTTTTGACATATATCAGTGGTCAATTGGATTGTGATGCGGATACGTTATTGATTCAAGTACATGCAAAAGGCCCCACTTGTCATACAGGATCAGATACTTGTTGGAACGAAAAAAACACACCAAGTCATGGTTTTTTGGATGATTTAGAAGCCATTATCAAACAGCGAAAAGATAGTCAGGACTCCAATAGCTATGTGGCACAGCTTTTCAAAAAAGGTATCAATAAAGTGGCCCAAAAAGTAGGGGAAGAAGCAGTTGAAACAGTTATTGAAGCAAAAGATAATGATAGTACTTTGTTTTTAAATGAAAGTGCCGATTTGCTTTTTCATTATCTAATCTTATTACAAGCCAAGGGTTTTGAATTACAAGATGTCATAACCATTTTGGAAAAAAGACACCACGCATAATTTATTTTTAGTGCAACTATTTCATCACTAGCGTCAAAACCAATTTAGTATAAAATGACTACATTGGAAGAAAAAAAATGACGCAAGTACCCAAGCATACTTTCTCCTTTTTAAAACAGTTGAAAGCCAATAACAATCGAGATTGGTTTGAAGCCCATAAGGCTGATTTTAAGGCACTCGAAAAGGAAATTAAATCCGTTGGTGAGCAAATAACATTGGGGTTAAATACCCATGACAGCATCGAAAAAACAAAATTATTTCGAGTATACAGAGATGTTCGTTTTTCAAAAGACAAGACTCCCTATAAAACTCACTTTGCCATCGCATTTCACCGAGAAAAGCCACAGTACAGAGGGGGGTATTATCTGAGAATTGCACCAGGAGATAGTTTTGTAGCCGCTGGATTTTGGGATCCCAACAAAGAAGATTTGTTTCGGATTCGCAAAGAATTGGAAATTGATGCTGCAGAATATCTTGATTTAATCCAAGAACCAAATTTCAAGTCAGTATGGGGTGATAATATTGGAGAAGGCGTCAAAACAGCACCCAAGGGTTTTTCGAAAGAACACCCCAACATTGAACTAATTCGATTTAAGCAACATATTTTCACGCACTCTTTTACTAATGATGAAGTGCTGTCTGCAGATTTTTCTGATCAAGTGATCAGTTGTTTCCAAGTCATGCGTCCTTTTTTCGATTATATGAGTGGTGTGTTAACAACAGACTTGAATGGTGAAAGCATCTTGTAATTCCTAAAGCTCACGGCATGTTTCATTGGTGGGTTGGTCAAAAACCATTGCAAACCATTGTTTTTTGTATATGTCTGATATGGATTCATGGGTGTGGACCCAATCCTTATGATGTAATTCTCAAAAATGGAAAAGTATATGACGGCAGTGGAGGATTTTTCTACAAAATGGATGTTGGGATACAATCGGGGCAGGTGGTTGCTATGGGAAAGTTAGATGAAACACTAGCAACCCATCTATTGATCAATGCTGAAGGTAAAATGATAGTCCCGTGGATTCCTGAAACCTTCAAAAACGTAGCCATAAACAAGGATAAAGTTACGCGATATTATCAGGCTATTTTGTACAAACAGCTTAAGAAGGATACACAAACAATTGAAGGCGCATTGAAATCTGTATTTACCCAAAAAGTTAAAGGTGCGGAGGGTGGCGTTGGACTCATTGGAACAAACTGTGCCGCACATATTTTAGTGTTGGACTTACAAAAAACGGAAGCCTACGCGCCCGCCTTAAAAATGCCCATCGATGCCTTAGTCGTCGAATATGTTTTTTACCAAGGTAAAGCACTTCAATAAGTTTGATTATGCTGTTTTGGATAAAGGGTTATCAAATAATTGTATTTGACTCTGTAGACGTGTCAATACCATTTGCATCATACGTTTATTAAGAGCAGAAGAACGACTGCAATACTCTTCATATTCGGCGACTGTAAAGTGACCGATAATCATGCCTTTTACTGCGTTTCGAAATTTTTGATTTTTACACAGCGCATTCTCAATGTAGGCCAATCTTTTTTCAACACTCAATTCATAAAATACACCTTTGTATTTCTCAATGTAATTTTTGAACACAGCAACAAGTAATGGATTTTGAAGTTTAAGAATGGGCCGTAGGGTTTCGTTTTGAAACCTTTCATCATCGCTTATCTGTGAAAAAGTAATGGTTTTTTTTATTTGGGGTCTGATTCGCTTTAAATCGTTAGGTCTATCGTTCATGGTTTGTTTATTTACTAAGTTAAGATGTTTTCTCTAATTTGATACTGAATCAAAGCGGTAGCAATGCAAAAATTATGAACATTCGAAGCTAAATATTTATTGTATATTTGAGTAAGTACTTACTCATGAGCAAAAAGGAAGACATATTAAACGCAGCCTTAACCTGCTTTGCAGAACAAGGTATAAGTGCCACTACAACCAAACAAATTGCCAATGCAGCTGCTGTTTCAGAAGCATTGATATTTAAGCACTTTACATCCAAACAAAATTTAATTGATGCAATAATGGTATTAGCAAAAAAAAGAGCTGAAGTCGTCATCAACGAGTGGGAAAAAAGCGAGCATCCAAAATTGATAATTAAGTCAATTTTGAGGGAAGCTGTTGGGATTGATTATCATGATTTTAAATTATTATTATTTCTAAATCAATTCAAAGATTGGGACTTTTTATACAGTTGGAATTTTACATTGGAATTCAACGAAAAAATACTTAAAGTTTTTCATCAAATCGGGGTTACAGATCCCAAACAAGAACGGACCTTGTTTTGGATGCACTTATATGGCATTGTACTCTATAAAAAGCACTTTGACATCCATGATAATATTGCACTATATGAGCAATTGACTTCAAAATATCAAGTATAGCTTGAAAAACCCCAAAAAGTGAGTACTTACTTATGGGGTTGCACCTTTTCTCCCTTTATGCTTTTCATGCATAACTGATTAATTTTTTAATCAAATCAGTACATCAAGGATACATATTTTGAATTATTTATTCAGATAGGCATCAATAGAATTTGTTAATAACATCACAACTGTTGTCGAAATTGTACCTTTTAAGTGACACATTCGTTGCTTCCATTAAGTTCATTAAGATTCAATTATTCTAAATTATTTTTCGTTAACCCTTCATAAACTCTAGCATACGCTTTTGAAATATGATGCTATTTATTATGTTTTTTATTGATTTAAAATCATGATCAGCTTATGCAAAAGATGGTTCACATTATAAAGAGTTAAATTTTTTTTTGTTTTTAATCACAGTTAAGAATCAGAAAAACAATCACATAGAACCCGATAGAATTAAAAAATGACACTTAAGGCATCTAGGGTTGACACTTTAAGATTTTAGCATTTAATCAATATCTTTGTCTCATGTTTGCAAGGTTAACATCACTGGTAATGTGTTTGTTGTTTATCAACAGTCCATTGAGCTATGGCTTAACGCTACATTATTGTAGTGACAAGCTTGTCTCCATTGATAGCATCTATGGCAATCATAAGGGTTGCGGTATGGAATCTAATCCTTTAGGAACAGGGCAAGTAAAATTCACGACGGATTGTTGTAGCGATGTTTTTTTGGGAATTACTGAATATGCCGATCATATTGTAAAAACAGCACAATGCTTGGGGTTCGTAAAGCAAACTTTGGGCGTGTCATATCACTGGAATATTTTTCTTACTCCATTTGTGGAGTCCATAAATAGTAGCACATTAGCCCGTCCCCCCAATATTTTACGTGCCATTTATTTGATTTATCAGCAGTGGATTTTATATGGGTAATGAATATGATTTTATCTCAAATTCATTAATCAAAAAAAATCCTTATGAAACTTTACAAACTATTCATACTCTTTATTGGCTGTTGGCCAGTTACAGCACAAACCTTTTTTGAAGGGAAAATTATCGCAAAAGAAAACACCGAGACGATTGCCATTTCTGGTGCCAATGTCTATTGGAAAGACACAAAAGTAGGTGCAATTAGCGATAGTAATGGTAACTTCGAACTGGAAATTGTCCCAAACAACAATAATTTAATTATTAGTTATTTGGGTTATAAGACGGACACCCTAAGCGTTGATTTATCAAAGAGATTAATTCATTTCTTGAAAGAAGATCCTGAAGCTGCTCTAGCTGAAGTCACCGTAACACAAAAACAAAGAACACTTCAAAAATCAGTCTATCAAGCGCAAAATATCGTCACTGTAAACAAAGATGAGTTGCTTAAAGCCGCTTGTTGTAACTTATCAGAGAGTTTTGACACAAATCCTTCCATTGACGTTAATTTTTCTGATGCCCTGACGGGAACTAAACAAATTCGCATGTTAGGCTTAACGAGTCCCTATATATTATTTGCAGAGGAAAATATCCCCAGTGTTCGGGGTGCTGCACAAGCTTATGGCTTGACATTCACACCTGGTACTTGGATAGAAAGCATCCAGATCACAAAAGGAGCAGGTAGCGTTGTCAACGGTTTTGAAAGTATTGCAGGGCAAATCAATACAGAGTTAATAAAGCCTTTTGCGGCACAACCTTTGTTTTTAAATCTTTATGCGTCTGCAAATGGAAGGGTAGAAGGGAATATTCATTTTACAGCACCAGTAGGAAAAAAATGGCATACGGGACTATTTATACATGCCAATCAAAGAAATCAGAAAGTTGATAGAAATAATGATGGCTTTTTGGACATGCCCATAGCAGAGCAATTGAATTTACTCAACCGTTGGCAATATACAGACGCTGAACGGGGATGGGTAGGGTTTTTAAATTTCCGTTTAATGGAAGACCACAAACAACTGGGGCAAGTGGAATTTAACCCTACAGCTTCGACAGATGGTATATGGGGTAGTGAATTGTCAACCCAAAGGTGGGAGGGAGCGATGAAAATAGGAAAAGTGAATCCCATTTTAACCTATCGTTCATGGGGGCTCCAGGCAGCTTTAAGCTATCACCAGCAAGAATCCTATTTTGGTCTTCGGATTTATGATATAAATCACAAGAGCAGCTATATTAATTTGCTTTACAACAGTATTATTGGAAATACCAATACGACTCTGAAATCAGGTATTAACTTTTATTTTGATACCTATGAGGAACAAGTAGATGAAGTAAATTGGCTACGAACTGACCAAGGAATCGGTGGTTTTACTGAAATAAGTCAAACCTCAGAAAAAATAAATTGGACCTTGGGCATGCGCATCGATATACATAATAATTTGGGGACTTTTCTTACGCCTCGCTTCCATCTGCGCTACACGCCCTTTGAAACAAGCATTTTTAGGGCTTCTGCTGGACAGGGGAGAAAAGCAGCCAATATTTTCGCAGAACAGCAGCAGCAATTTGGCACCAATCGCAGCATACAGATTCGTAATACAGACGGGGTCTTTTACGGTTTAGAAGCAGAAAAAGCATGGAATTATGGATTCAGTTGGCGACAAATTCTTTTGCGTGGGCCCAAACAGGCTGACATTACTTTTGATTACTATACAACTGATTTTGAAAAACAAGTCGTTGTGGACTGGGAAACGCCAGGCGCAATCAAATTTTATAATTTGGAGGGAGAAAGCTATGCGAAAAGCTTCCAAGTGGCTGTTGATTATTCACCTTCAGCGCAATGGGATATTCGACTGGCTTATAAAAACTATCAGGTTAAAAGTCTATATGATAGCGGATTTAAACAGATGCCGCTGCAACCCAAAAATCGATTTTTTGTCAACGTGGGTTGGGAAAGTAAAACAACTACAAATGGCCGCCAATGGCGTTGGGATGCAACTTGGCATGGTGTAGGAAGCCAACGCCTTGTTGCCAGTCCTAGAGATGGTCAAGGCAGATGGGCACCCGCCTACAACCTTATTAACAGTCAACTTAGCCGCACTTTTTCTTCAGACTTCGAAATGTATTTGGGAGGTGAAAATATTGGAGATTACAGACAAGTTAATGCCATTATCAGCGCTGAACAGCCATTTGGTCCACTTTTTGATTCAGCTCAAATATATGCACCCATATTTGGTCAAATGACCTATGTGGGACTCCGTTGGAATTTATAAATTTATCATATGAAATATATGCGGACTTTTTTTATCATATGGAGCACTTTGTTGATGGCTTCAAATGCTTATGCACAAAAGAAACTCTCAAAAAACCAACAAGAAAAATTTGTCGTTCTTGGGAATTGTGAAATGTGCAAAAAACGTATCGAAAAAGCAGCATTGACTGTAAAGGGCGTGAAAATGGCACAATGGGATATTCCCAGTAAAATTTTACAAGTTGTGTATAATGCTCAAAAAATTGATGCAGATCAAATTCATCTAGCCATCGCTCAAGCAGGACATGACACACGCTTACATAAAGCCTCAGATGTTATTTATGCTGAATTACCGCTCTGTTGCCTGTATGAACGATTGAACATCGAATAATACTATAATTAATATTATGTTAAATACATATTTTCAATCATCACCTATTTACACTTAAAATTTAGAAAATATAAAAATTCAAATTCATGTCAACTACTAAAAAAATTTTACTTGTCCTTGGCTTAATCATCCTCTTTGGTATTGGTTTTCTGGCCTATGGCATATTCATCAATCCAAAAAGCCCAAAAGGGTCCGTTGCATTCAAGAACGAAAAACTTGAAATTTCGGTCGATTACTACCGTCCTTATAAAAAAGATCGTTTGTTATTTGGTCCTTCATCTGAGGGTGCTTTGGTGCCTTATGGGGTTTATTGGCGATTGGGTGCTAATTTTGCAACCGTATTTGAAACACAGTCATCTATTGGTTTCCATGGTCGTAAACTTGCCGCTGGTGCTTACCGTATGTATGCCATCCCCTACGCAGACCATTGGGTTATAGCACTTAATAACGAAGCAGGTGCCTTTGGTTATAACCCGCCTGACTATGCTAACGATATTATGCGGGTTAATGTACCTGTTCAGACCAACGACAAATCCATAGAACAATTCACTATTGATTTCGTGGAAGATTCCACAGGGGTTTCTCTACGGATGCGTTGGGATACTACAACAGTTTTAATTGGTATTCAATAAATGTTGTTTCGTTGGTTGGTTTGGAAAAATTTTTTCCGTGCGGTTGTAATATTGGGTCTGTTTACAGGACTAGCCTATGCAGCATTAGACTTTATTGAAACCAAAAATAATCGAATGGATATTGAAGACTATGAGCCGCGTTCGAGTTTAGTGGTTTCGGAAACACTTTTGACCCGAGCCAAGTTTCCTTTTGTTGATGTACATAATCATCAGTTTGACATGCCTGTTAAGGATTTATCATTACTAACGGCAGAAATGGACAGTCTTAACATGGCTTTTATGGTCAATTTAAGCGGGTTCCGGGGGGTCTATCTAGAACAATCGCTCAAAAATATTAGAGAAAATGCACCTACTCGATTTGGATTGTTTCTCAATATCGATTTTGAAAAAATAGATGAGATAGATTTTGCTGATAAAAACGTCAAACGCATTAATGATGCTGTAAAGCAGGGTGTTATTGGTCTTAAAGTATATAAATCTTTAGGACTCACAGATCGAGATCAAAATGGACGAAGGATAGCTGTTGACGATTCTCGATTGGATCCAATATGGAAAGCCTGTGGTGACAATGGCATTCCAGTTTTGATTCATTCTGGTGAACCAGCTGCCTTTTGGCAACCTAAAGATAGGTATAACGAGCGCTGGCTTGAATTGCGTCAAAAACCTAGTCGCTATCGCGATCCTTCTTCTAATCCTTCTTTTGCAGAAGTATTGGCAGAGCAACACCATGTTTTTGAAAAACATCCCAATACGACTTTTATCAATGCCCATTTGGGTTGGATGGGTAGTGATTTAAATCGCTTGGAAAATCATTTGGATAAATATCCAAATGTGATGACTGAAATTGGGGCTGTCTTAGCCGAATTGGGGCGACAACCCCGTCGTGCCAGACAATTTTTGATTCACTACGGAGATCGGGTTTTATTTGGAAAAGATAGTTATAAAATGGAGGAATACTATACTTATTTTAGGGTTTTGGAGACCGCTGACGAATATTTTCCATACTATCGCAAACGCCATGCACACTGGCGCATGTATGGCCTTGAACTACCCGACTCCATTTTGCGGAAGTTGTACTATAAAAATGCTATGAAACTTTTCCCCAGCTTGCCATTGGATGCTTTTCCCATAGAACCATGAAATTAGTCCGTAGCCATAATTCAGACCCTAACTTTTTGACTTTGGTCGATCTGTTGGATGCCGCATTGCGCATCACAGATGGACCCGATCACGCTTTTTACAATCAATTCAACGGTTCGGACACCTTAGATGTAGTTGGTTTGCTCTTGGCTGATAATGTGGCAATTTCTTGCGGGGCTTATCGTATCAAAAATGACAGCCAAGTTGAAATTAAGCGAATGTACACACGTCTTTCTTATCGCAAGCGAGGCTGTGCCAGACTTATACTGACAGCACTTGAGAATTGGGCAACTGAAGATGGTTTTTCTGAAACCATCTTGGAAACTGGAATCAATCAAGATGAAGCTTTGGCGTTCTATCCTAAAATGGGTTATCAGCGAATCCCCAACTTTGAACCCTATATTGGAGTAAAAACCAGTATTTGCTTCGGTAAAAAGCTGTAATTTGAAACTTTAAATCAGAATCATGATACTTGTATCCACACCAGATGTACCCAATCGACAAATTGAAATCGTTCATGGTATTGCACGCGGTAGTACAGTCCGGGCGCGGCATGTCGGACGAGATATTTTTGCCGGTTTAAAAAATATTATAGGGGGCGAAATAAGCGAATACACAAGCTTACAAGCTGATGCCCGCGAACAAGCTTTGCAACGGATGGAGGAAGATGCCCGCAAATTGGGAGCCAATGCAGTTGTCAATGTACGTTTGACAACCGCTATGGTTATGCAAGGTTGCTCTGAAATTTTAGCTTACGGTACCGCCGTCACCCTAAAATAAAACCTCGATGGGATTCGGTATTCTGTTTATAATCGCGTTAGGATTGGTAGGCTATGTTCAGTGGCGGCAAAGTCAAGATGAAGATTTCGATAAAAGAGATAATTAACAGCTAGTAAGCCAATAGTGTTTTGATTTTTTCCAGCAACCGACTGTCAGGTAAATACAGTTTCTCTAAGTTTGCTGCAAAGGGTACTGGGGTGTCCAAAGCCCCTAGTCTAGCCACAGGAGCATCAAGGTATTCGAAACAATCTTCAGCAATTTGCGCAGCTATTTCGCCCATATAACCGCCAAATTGACTGTCCTCTTGTAAAAGTAAAACCCTATTGGTTTTGCGTACCGATGCAAACACAGTTTCTTTATCCCAGGGAACTAGCGTATTGAGATCAATTACTTCAATAGAATCTTCTGGCATTTCCGACGCTGCATCTAATGCCCAATGCACCCCCAGACCATAGGTGACAATAGTTAATTTGCTGCCTTCTTTCCTACAAATGGCTGCTCCAAAAGGAATAATATTTGGCGATTGGTCAACGTCATCGGTTATACTCCTGTAAAGTTTTTTGTGCTCAAAAAACAAGACAGGGTTAGGATCGGCAACGGCAGCTAGCATAAGACCTTTGGCTTCTTTTGGATAGGCAGGATATACAACCTTGAGCCCAGGTACTGTTGTAAACCAAGCTTCATTGGACTGTGAATGAAAAGGACCTGCTTGTACACCACCTCCGCAAGGCATCCGAATGACAACATCAGCATTTTGACCCCAACGATAGTACGATTTGGCAAGCAGATTGACGACCGCTGTGAAACCAGTAGAAACGAAATCTGCAAATTGCATTTCAACAATTGCTTTGCGACCAGTCAATGCA
Source organism: Flavobacteriales bacterium (assembly GCA_011524905.1). Taxonomy (GTDB): domain Bacteria; phylum Bacteroidota; class Bacteroidia; order Flavobacteriales; family Flavobacteriaceae; genus UBA11891. The sequence continues at coordinate 5,044 of WTJI01000060.1, read as the reverse complement.
TAGCCATAAGCACAAGAAATCACAGCAGACTCACAAAGCGGTGTGTTGCGGACTCGACCCTTTCCGTATTTTTCAACCAAGCCTTCAGTTGCTTTAAAAACACCCCCATAGGCTGCAATGTCTTGTCCCATGATGATTAAGTTTGAGTGCGCTTCCATGGCCTGGTCTAAAGCCAGTTGAATAGCGTCAATAAATCGTAAGTTTTTAGCTACAAATGATTTTTTTATTATATGTAAATCAGTGTCTTGAAATACATTATTTAATTCTTTACTTTCAGTTGATTGAATGCTGTTTTCAGTACGCGCTTTTTCCCATTCAGACTGTAAATGATTAGCAATTTCATAACGGACTTGTTCAATCCATTCAGCATCGATACTGCCATTGTCTTGTAGGTATTTTTGGTAGTTTTCTACTGGGTCTTTGGCCAGCCATTTCTGTTGCAACGAACTGGGAACATAGGCCGTGCCACTCGCCTCTTCATGTCCGCGCTGTCGAAAAGTTTTAAACTCTACCAATACCGGTCTGGCTTTTTTCCGGATGCGCTTGGCTAAAACATCCATTTCATGATAGACTTCTAATATGTTATTACCGTTCAGGCTAAGGCTTTCAATACCATAACCAGCGGCTCTTTGGGTAAGGCTATCTACGACAAACTGTTCTTTGGTGGGAGTGGATAAGCCATACCCATTGTTTTCAATACAGAAAATAATGGGTAATTTCCACACGGACGCTAGATTTAACGCTTCATGAAAGTCACCCTCACTGGTCCCTCCTTCTCCCGAAAATACAGCACACACCTTTTTTTTTCGTGCCAGTTTATTGGCTAAGGCGATTCCACAAGCGACACCCAGTTGGGGCCCTAAATGGGATATCATACCGATAATGTGGTGTTCCTGGCTTCCAAAATGGAAACTGCGGTCTCTACCCTTTGTAAAGCCCGAAGCCTTACCCTGCCATTGTGCAAATAGTTGATATAAAGGTATATTACGTGAAGTAAAGACCCCTAAATTTCTATGAAGTGGTAAAATATATTCATCCGGATCTAGTGCGGCCGTTACCCCTACAGCAATTGCTTCTTGTCCAATGCCAGAAAACCATTTACTAATTTGCCCCTGGCGCAATAATACCAACATTTTTTCCTCAATCATACGCGGTAAAATAAGCGCTCGATACAAGGATCGCAATTGCTTTGTAGTAAGTTTCTTTTTGGCAAATCGCATTGAACTAATATAGTAAAATGAAATAAAGGCTTTTGTATTTTTGTAAAAGCATTGTAGCATGAAAGAAAAAAAGATAAATAGTTTGGAAGCCTTAGGGCAAATTCAATTTGACAATTTGGCACCCGATTCTGAGATTAGCGAACCACAAGAAGAAGTTCCCCCAAAGCAGTCCCTGGAGGCACATTTTAGCAACAAAGGACGTGCTGGTAAAACCGTAACCATAATTAAAGGTTTTGAAGGGGAAATTACCGCATTAAAGAATTTGGCAAAAACACTAAAACAAGCTGTGGGAACTGGCGGTACGGTTAAAGGAGGAGAAATCATTATTCAAGGAAATTACCGGGAAGAATTAATGAAAAAGCTCCGTGAAATGGGACATGACGTCAAGCGTGTCGGTGGATGATTACCATTCGATGGGGGTGACACCTCGCTGGCGTAAATAAGTATTACACTGACTGAAATGTCGATGTCCAAACCAATAGCCTCTATTGGCGCTTAGCGGTGATGGATGTCCAGAAGTTAATATCAAATGTTTATCAGCATCAATTAAGGTTGCTTTTCTCTTTGCATAGCCACCCCAAAGTATAAAGACTAGCGTCGATTTGTGAGCTGACAATTTATGTATTACAGCATCAGTAAATTGTTCCCATCCCTTTCCTTGGTGACTTCCTGCCTGATGCGCTTTTACTGTCAATGTAGTATTAAGTAACAACACACCTTGATGCGCCCATGCTGTCAAATTACCACTTTGTGGGTAAGGTTTACCCACATCAGCGTGCAATTCTTTAAAGATGTTTGTTAATGAGGGAGGATGAGCTATTCCATCTGGAACAGAAAAACTGAGTCCATGGGCCTGTCCTTGCCCATGGTAAGGGTCTTGTCCCAAAATCACTACTTTGGTATCCTCCCATGAACATAGATCAAAGGCATTGAAAATTAGAGAACCTGGCGGAAAACAATCGTCTTGTTGGTAAGAAGTTTTAACAAATGAAATAAGCGATTGAAAATAAGGCGCTTCGAATTCAGCTTGCAGTATTTTTTCCCAGCTGGAATGGATCCGTACTCCCATATTTCGCTATTTTTGCTCCGCTAAGTTATGAAAAACGAAAACGTATTTATTCCTACCAAAACACTGGAGGATCTGGAGTATCCAGAAGTTTTGCGCCAGTTGGCTACTTTCGCGATTACAGAAATGGGGAGCAGTGCATGCTTGGCTACCCTACCCCGCCCCGACTCTCCAGAATTGACCCAGCAACTTCACGCTGTTAATGAATTTCGCGCTTCTTTTGATAATGATAATCGTATTCCCAACCACGGTTTTGAAGACTTTGAAGGCGCCATACAGTTACTACAAATAGAAAATAGTGTACTGGAAATCATCGCATTTCGAAATATTGCAGCTACATCAGAGACAGTCAATACCCTACTCAAATTTTTTAAAAAATTTAAATCTTACTATCCCACTTTATTTGCCTTTGGTGCGGATATAGAAATCAATACAGAAATAAAAAAAGAGATTGATCTAGTCATTGATCGATTTGGAGATGTTAGGAACAATGCTTCCGAAGAATTAGCCCGTATCCGCAGACAGCTTAATGCTATTCGCGGTCGTATAGGTGTAAGTTTTAATAAAGCGTTAAGCCATTACTCACAGTTGGATTACCTGGACGATATCCGAGAATCAGTTTTGGATAACAAAAGGGTTTTGGCCGTTAAGGCTATGTATCGACGCAAGGTAAAGGGGGCAATTATGGGCAGTTCCAAAACAGGAAGCATCGTTTTTATGGAACCTGAAGCCACGGCACAGTTGTCCCGGGAACTACAAAACTTACAATTCGAAGAAACAGAAGAAATAAAGAGAATACTGAGTCAGTTGACAGATTTTCTGCGCCCTTATTTATTTCTGATTCGGCAATATCGCGCTTATTTACTGCAAATGGATGTCTTATTTGCCAAAGCCCGTTATGCGCAAGAAATCAATGGACTGTTACCCAAAATAACAGATCAACATGAGATTGAATATTTTCAGGCCTATCATCCTTTGCTCTGGCGCACCCACCAAACGGAAAAAAAGAAAACCTATCCGCAAGATATACAACTGCATCCAGGCAAACGTATCATAGTAATATCAGGTCCCAATGCTGGTGGGAAAAGTATTACCCTCAAAACTGTGGGCTTACTTCAATTGATGTTGCAGAGCGGACTTTTAATTCCTGTTCACGAGCGCAGCCGGGCCACCTTTTTTGATCGAATATTAACAGACATTGGCGACAATCAATCGATAGAGAATCATTTGAGCACCTATTCTTATCGATTAAAAAACATGAAAGTGTTTCTGAAGAAATGCCAAGAGCGCTCTTTGTTTTTAATTGATGAATTTGGCACAGGTTCCGACCCCGAACTGGGTGGAGCACTAGCAGAAGTCATACTTGAAGAATTTTATGAAAGGCAAGCTTTTGGGCTTATTACCACGCATTATGCCAATTTGAAGCTCTTGGCCAATGAATTACCCGCCATGGAGAATGCCAATATGCAATTTGACAACCGAACTTTGGAACCCGTATTTAAATTAGTGACGGGAGAAGCAGGGAGTTCATTTACCTTCGAAGTTGCCCAAAAAAACGGCTTACCCTACAGTTTGATTAACCGCGCTAAAAAGAAAATTGAACGAGGCAAGGTGCGTTTTGATGCCACCATCGCTAAATTGCAAAAGGAGCGCAATCAAATGGCTAAAACGGGCCAAGCACTTAAAGAAAAGGAAAATAAAGCCCAAGAAGCTTCACAAAAGTTGGAAGCACTTAACAAGAAAGTTAAAACCAAACTGACAAGCTATCAAGAATTATTTGATCACAATCAACGGATGATTGTATTGGGGAATCGTTTAAACGAAATTGCCGAACGCTATTTTGCAACCCAGAAAAAGCGCCCAATGATTGCTGATATACTCCGATTGGTAGAAACCGAAAATGCCAAGCGCAAGCGAAAATCAGCAGCATTGACAAAAAAAGAAAAGATCGAAAAAAAGAAAGTAGATCAAGAAGTGCATCAGAAAATTGCTGAAATAAGACAAGAAAAGAAAAAGAAGAAACAAGCCCCAGTTGTCATATCCAAGGTTAAAGTAACACTTAAAGTCGGTGATAAGGTTCGTATTATTGATAGTAGATCCGTGGGTACTTTAGATGCTATTGAGAAGAAAAAAGGGATCGTAAATTATGGGTTATTTACAACTCAAGTGGATTTGGAACAGCTGGAATTAGTCCAATGAAAAATTCAGACGCCTACATTGTTTTTTTTGATGGACACTGCGCCTTGTGTCATTTTTGGGTAAGAAGAATCTTACAAAACGACAAGCGACAACAATTTAAATTTGCTTCATTACGGAGTACTTATGCCCAAGCGTTTTTACAAAGTAGGGGTTTGGATTCTGAGGATAGTCTGGTTGTATGGCAGCCCAGAGAAGCTTATTGGTTGCACTATCCTGCTATTTGTGTCATTTCTAAAGCGCTAGGGGGTTACTTTAATATCTTCTTACTCGGTCGTATTCTACCCCTCGCCATTGCTAATACGTTCTACCGTTGGCTGGCTGCAAATAGAAAGCGATGGTTTGGTTCTTATGACCAATGTCCCCTACCCGATCCAAAATTTCAAGATCGTTTTATAAACTAAAGGACATTAAAAAAATTTACCAAGGAAAGAAAGTTGACTAGCAAATGACTTGCGCTACTTTACACGAATGAACTGATTGGATAGCATGGATTTTTATTCTATCCGAAAGACTAGCAATATGGGGTGTCGTTCCGATTAATTCTTTGGGTAATGATCAT
>WTJI01000053.1 GCA_011524905.1 Flavobacteriales bacterium | reverse complement strand
TGATCTTCGCTGTATCCAATTAATCTCCCAGCAGCGACATATGCCAATGAAAGTGCTCCAGATGCATTTCTGTAAAATACACCACCGTCATCAACAATTAAATTGACCAAACGATTTATGAACCCTGGTTTACTTCTATTAGAGAATCCAACGGCTACAGATCCATCTGACAGGCTCTGCGACTGCGACACTGAAATTGGCTTGTGGTTCAGGAATGATCCCACCCCCGCTACTCCTTCGAATAACTCATTTCGAACTGGGTCTAAAATCAATCCGGCCAAAACACTATTTTTATGAACAAGAGCTATAACTACGCACCAAGCAGGTATCCCAGACACAAAATTCGCAGTACCGTCTATTGGATCGATTACCCAAACGAATTCAGATTTCTGGGAGTCACTTGGCATACTATTGCCACCTTCTTCACCAATAATTTGATCCTCAGGGAATGCCTTACCCAGGCTTTCTCGTATATATAGCTCAACTTCTTTATCCGCTTGAGAAACTAAATCTTGATGCCCCTTCTTTTCAATTACAAGATCTTTTAGGTTATCAAAAAATCTTAAAGCGAGATCTCCAGCTTCGCGGATAACGCTAACCGCAAACTCATATCTACCGTCATCATCCAATCTATACTTATCGATCATTAAAACTTCCCAAGAATTAGTTTTAAGCATCTCACAAAAAGTCTTTGCAAAACAGAGATTCTTTGTAACTGTAATGTTACAGAAATGTAACAAGCATTTCGAAAGATAAATATAAAAGGGAGTACAATAATGAAAAAACCTCTATCAATATCAGTAATTTTGGCCGCGATGTCTTTCTCTACTAGCGCATTTGCAGCTGACAAATTGACATTTTACTGCAGTGCGCAGGAAGATTGGTGTCAGCTCATGACACAGGAGTTCTCGGCAGCTACTGGGATAAAAGTCAACATGACCCGCAAAAGCTCGGGAGAAACCTTTGCGCAAATCAAAGCAGAGTCTGCTAATCCTAAAGGAGACGTTTGGTGGGGTGGAACTGGAGATCCACATCTGCAAGCAGCAGAAGAAGGCCTAACTGAACCATATGTTTCACCAATGCGAAGCGAATTACAGGATTGGGCTTTACGTCAAGCTAGCTCTGCATCTGACAAAACTATTGGAATATACTCCGGCGCATTGGGCTACGGATATAATGAAGAACTGCTCAAAAAGAACAACCTACCCGTCCCGTCTTGTTGGAAAGATTTGCTAAAACCAGAATACAAAGGCCATGTTCAAATGGCGAATCCAAACTCTTCAGGCACTGCCTATACAACTCTGGCTACAATGGTCCAGATATTTGGCGAAGAGGAAGGCTTTGAATTCATGAGAGGCCTACACAAAAACATAAACCAGTATACAAAATCTGGCTCTGCACCAATCAAAGCTGCTGCAAAAGGCGAGAATACGATTGGTATCGTTTTCATGCATGATGCGGTTAAGCAAGCAGTTTCCGGATTTCCAATCAAAGTGGTAGCACCATGCGAAGGTACTGGATACGAAATCGGTTCGATGTCCATTATTAACGGCGCGCGCAATATGGAAAGTGCTAAAAAGTTCTATGATTGGGCTCTAAGTGCAGACGCACAATCACTTGCTTTGCAGGTGAAAGCCTTCCAAGTACCCTCTAACACGGGTTCATCAACTTCCCCATCCGCACCTGATCTTTCTACAATCAAGCTTATCGACTATGACTTTAAGAAATACGGATCAAGCAGCGAACGTAAGAGACTTTTGAAAAAATGGGATGATGAGGTTTACGCCCAGTAAGCACATTTAGATCCAATTTTTCTTGAAAGCAGCTTCGAAAATGAACGCTTCGAAATCTAGTAAGTCGATCGCCAACTTTTGGTTGGCGGTCGGTGTTATTTCTTGTTTGGCAGTGCCCTGGTATGCCATCGATGATGGTTTTTTAGGCCTCGAATGGTTGGTAGCAGACTATATTTTTGATAGCGATTATGCACCGCTATTATGGCAATATATTTTTTGTGGAAAATTTTGGTTAGCGCCACTTCTCTTGCCATTTGTAATAACCGGCTTCGCATTAACAAAATTACCAAAGGGTAGAACACAAGCGCACCTGTTAATTTTCGGGGGCGGACTTGGTTTGCTCTGGTTGGCAATTCAAGGGTTAAGTATTGGCATACGAGGATGGCAATTTGAAACATTGGAGACCTTGCTTGGTCCTTTGTCTAACCGTCAGTTTGGAATAGGTGTGGGCGGGTTACTCTATTACTTATCATGCTTATTTTTGTTTTCGTTTGGCGTTGCTGAACGCAAAGGAGCATATGGTGATAAGTTCATTATCAGCATGATCATTTTCGTAATCTTACTGGTGACGATTTTTATTGTTTATCCAATAGGAAAATTGTTTGTTTCCGGATTTATCG
>WTJI01000056.1:3946-10269 GCA_011524905.1 Flavobacteriales bacterium | reverse complement strand
AGCGCAATCAACAAACAAAGAGCAGCACTGGCTAAAACGGTTCCTCCTACGCCCATGGTTAATTAGTTTTACTCTAAAATACAAAAATCTCACAAAAGCGCTTCGCTACGCTCCGTCTGATTTTTTACATTTACCCAAACTATTCTCATTATGCTTGCATTATTTTACAATGGTGGTCCCCTTTTTATGGGCATTTTAAGCCTGATTTTGTTTGTCTTGATCCTTGCCTTTTTTCGGTTTCCAACCCGCCTACACTTATTGGGAAAGCTGGGATTGGGCCTGGGTGTTTTGGGCTCCTTAATCGGCTTATATGAAGCTTTTAAAGGCATTGAAAAAATGGGCGGAGTCAGTCAAGCTATGTTGGCTGGCGGACTTAAAAATGCTTTACTTCCTACCCTTTACGGGCTGGTCATATACCTACTCTCATTGGGATTACAAATTGGCAAAAAGAAGAAGTTCGACTAGAAAAAAGTTAGGTATCGAGATGCCAGACTCCTGTTCACAGTGATTTTGTAACTTAGAACAAACTCATTTTTATGAAACGATTATCCGGTATGATACTTTTACTGCTAGCAACTGCCTGCGCAGCAGAAATCGAAACAATTATTGAAACCCGAACCCAACCAGGACTAAAATCAGCTGTTGAGATATACCGTGATACTTGGGGTATTAACCACATCTACGCAGACAATACCCATGATCTGTTTTTTACACAAGGTTATGCAGCGGCCCAAGATCGGCTGTTTCAATTTGAAATTTGGCGACGGCAAGCTACCGGTACTGTAGCAGAAATTCTAGGTCCAGATGAACTCGATAGAGATATTGGTACCCGTTTATTTCAATTTCGAGGAGATATGCAAGAAGAAATGAACCACTATCATGAATCTGGGGCAGAAATAATCAATGCCTATGTGGCTGGAGTCAATGCCTATATCGACCAAATCAATCAAACGCCAGAAGCGTTGCCGATCCCCTTTAAAATACTGGGTATTCAGCCGCAAAAATGGACTCCAGAAGTTGTAATATCACGCCATCAAGGACTACTGGGGAATATTGGTTTGGAATTGGAAATCGGAAGAGCTGTAGCAGATTTAGGACCTGAAAAAGTAAAAGAGCTGCTCTGGTTTCACCCGAGGAATCCCAATTTGACATTGAGTAAAAAGATTGAAAAAGACTTGCTTTTCGATGACATTTTAGCGCCCTATTTTGCCTTTAGAAAACCTGTTCAATTCAAGTCTAAACATTTACAAGCGGCCTATCGTTCGGGCAAAGAAGTTGCTGACTCGAATCTGTTCAATGATTTGTCCGATTCAGACCTAGATATTGGGAGCAACAATTGGGTAATTGCTGCCGAAAAAAGTGCAAGCAATAGCACTCTTATGGCCAATGATCCCCATAGAAAAATTGCAGTGCCATCTTTGCGTTATATGGCCCATCTGGTAGCACCGGGTTGGAATGTCATTGGGGGTGGTGAGCCCGAAATACCAGGTATTTCTATTGGGCACAACGAATATGGCGCTTGGGGATTAACTGTCTTTCGTACAGATGGCGAAGACCTCATACAATATGAACTCAATCCTTCAAATCCACTTCAATATAAATACAAAGGGGCCTGGAGAAACTTTACTGTCATCACAGAAACCATTGCCATCAAAGGCCAAGAGGATAAAGAAGTGAATCTTTACTACAGCCATCATGGCCCAGTAACTTATGTAAATAAAGAAAGAAATATCGCCTATGCCGTCCGTTGCGCTTGGCTTGAACCAGGGGGTAGTCCATATTTGGCCTCCCTTCGAATGGATCAGGCCGAAGATTGGGAGGCTTTTCGCCAAGCTTGTGCCTACAGTAATATCCCAGGAGAAAATATGGTCTGGGCAGATCGTACTGGAACGATCGGTTGGCAAGCGGTTGGCATTGCACCCATCCGCAGGCATTTCAGTGGATTGGTACCCGTTCCAGGTGATGGGAGTCATGAATGGGACGGGTATTTACCCATTTTGGAAAAACCACATTTGGTCAATCCCCAAAAAGGATATATTGCCACTGCGAATCAAAATGTAACGCCAGCTAGTTATGCCAATTGGGAAGCGATTGGATATTCTTGGTCAGATCCCTATCGTGGCGAACGCATTGATGCAGTATTGACCCAAGACAAAAAATTCACAATAGAAGAAATGCAAGCTTTACAAACAGATGTATTGTCCATTCCGGCGCAAAATCTAGTGCCTTATCTCAAAAATCTTCCTTTACAAGAAAAAGAAGCTAAACTGCGCCAACGCTTGCTAAACTGGGATTACCGTTTGTCAGAAAACTCAATTGCAGCGACGATATATGTGGCCTGGGAAAAACAATTAATAGCGCAGGCTAAAGCAACGTTTTTCCCCAAAAATCTAAGGGCCAATATTAAGCCGCAGTTAAAAAAGATTGAAGACTGGATTGTTGACCCCCAAATTCAATTTGGCAATGAGCAAAATAGAGATGCATTTCTGCAATCGACCTTTGAACAGGCAGTACAAAAAACTATCCAACGCTTAGGTGACGATCCCGAACAATGGCAATATGGTCAAGCCAACAACAAACATATTGCACTCAAACACGCCCTTGGTGAAATCAGTGAAAATACTTTTGCAAAACAACTCAATCTTCCTTCCCTACCCCGTGGTGGCAATGGTTACACCCCCAATTCTACAGGTAACAATTGGAATCAAAGCAGCGGAGCTAGTTTTAGAATGATTGTTGATACAGGAGATTGGGATCGAAGTATAGGCACCAATGCCCCAGGACAATCTGGCGATCCACAAAGTCCTTTCTATAAAAATCTCTACAAATCTTGGGCAGAGAATACTTACTTCCCGCTGTATTTTTCAAAAGAAAAAATCCAAGAAGTAACCTATAAAATTACCCGTCTGCACCCAAACAAATAAATCCTAATTAACATAAAAAGAACAACTGATCACTGCGCATTTACAAAACGCTCAACTTTACTGGTGCAACATCCCTTTAAAAATTAACCTATGAATTTATCCTATTGGGAAATCAAATCTTGGCTCTCAAACATTGATTTTGCCGTCATAGGAAGTGGCATCGTTGGGTTAAGCTGTGCCCTTCAATTAAGAGAACAATACCCCCACTCAAAAATTGTTGTCTTTGAAAAGGGCCCATTACCCCAGGGAGCGAGCACTAAAAACGCTGGCTTTGCATGTTTTGGGAGCGTTTCGGAAATTCTGGATGACCTGACAAGTCATACGGAACAAGAAGTCGTATCGCTTATTCAACAAAGAATTCAAGGCCTTAGTCAACTACGTAAACAATTAGGGGATAAGGCTATAGATTATGAACAACTGGGTGGGTATGAATTGTTCCCTACAAGCGAAGAAGAACGATTTGCCCTGTGCCACGACTCTATGCCAAAAATCAATGCCATGTTGTCTGATACTACCCCTGGGGCGGCCTTTGCGCTTCGTAATAATACTTTTGGTTTTGGTGGAATTTATGAATCTTTGATTTTTAACCCACACGAGGGGCAGATAGATACTGGAAAAATGATGTTTGCCCTATTAAAAAAAGCACTCCATAAGGACATTTTGATTCTTAATGCAAGCACACTCAGCTCATTTGTAGAAAACAATGATCAAGTACAACTCAATTTTGGAGATTTTCAAGCCAACTGCTCTCATTTATTAATTGCAACCAATGGATTTACATCAACTTTATTGAAAGAAGATGTAATACCTAACCGAGCACAAGTATTAATAAGTGCACCCATCCCTAATTTAACGATTAAGGGCACCTTTCACATGGAGCAAGGGTATTATTATTTTAGAAATATTGACAATCGTATCTTGTTGGGAGGTGGACGCCATTTGGATTTTAAAAGAGAGCAAACCACAGTGAGCGGTCTGAATAAAAAGATTCAAAAACGACTGGAAAAGCTATTGAAAGAAATCATCATACCTGATATTGAAGTGGCTATTGCCCACCGCTGGACGGGCGTATTGGGAATGGGAAAGAAAAAAACTAGCCTGATCAAACCCATTTCGAACCGAGTATTCTGTGGTGTAAGGCTTGGAGGTATGGGTATTGCTATAGGCTCCCAAGTGGGGTTTGAACTGGCCCAACTCACAACAAAATAAACCTAATTATTATCGATAAAATCAGCCATTAAGCAATGAAAGTGATGGACTCCCTTTTCCATAGTCGGTGAAAATCTACCTGCTGTATACTGTTTGGATTGGATGCCTTTAAACACACTTTCAACAACAAATTCATCTTCTCGTTCTACCTTATCTAAGTCACCCCCAACTCCAATGTCTAACTTGCTTTCATCATAAACATAAGAATAAAAATTCACTTTGGTTTTTTCAGCAGTTAAAGGAGTGACTACATTAATAGATAAGCCCCAAGGATAAAAATTGAACATCATATTGGGAAAGACCCAAAAGTAATAGGCCGCAATTCTTTTCCCATAATCCACATGGTCTTGTGGTAAAACAAAAATATCTGAACTTCCATTGGAATAGGCTATCTGCAAATTACTGTACTCAAATAGTAAAGTCTCGTATTGTTCATATTCAATCTGCTGATTGAGATCTTGATGCACAAATGGAATATGAAAGCCCTCTAAATAATTGTCACAATACAAGGCCCAATGGCTATTGACCCTATATGTCTTGCTCCTACTGGGGTCAAACTTGAAATTATGTATAGGTAAAAAGCCTATGCGTTGCATCATGGGTGCAAGAATTTTTTCAATTGGAAAAGCAGGAGCAATAGAAACGAATAGGTTTTCCATCCATATATGGGAATCATAAGTGTGCAGATCATCACAGGGGCTGGGAAAATTTTTAGCCGAATCAAATTCGGGCATAGATTTGAAATTACCTTCCAGATCAAAGCGTCTTCCATGGTACGCACATACCAACTGTTTGGTTTGCTGGGGTTGGTGAACCATAATATTTGCCCTATGGGTACACACATTAGATAGACACTTAATGGCTCCCTTTTGATTTTTCACTACCATGATGGGCTCATCCAGCAATGGTGAAAGCAAATTTACTGGGGATACATTATTTACAGGAGACAGTAAGTGATGAAGATCGCCCACCCAATGCCAGCATTTTTCAAAAATATTCACTTTAGAAATTTCAAAATAGGCTGGATTGGTATAAAAAAAAGCAGGTAACGTTTGTGCCTTTGTGATATCTTTATCTACGTGTATTTTTTTCATAAAACTTCTTAAAAACGTACAAAAATACGCCCAAAAACAATAAAACAGCTCCCAAGAAAACAGTTTCCAGACCAACACCATACATCATCCATAAACAAAAAAGCCCACTGAAAATAGCAACCAATTGCAGAACTAAGACTTTACCCTTTTTGTGTCTAACATAAAGAAATAGGCTTACGGCCGATAATAAATAGGGTGTCAAGGCAGAAAGTGTAGAAAGGTTCATCATAAAAGAAAACACATCGATTAATGAATCCGAAAATTTTGTCAGTAGTAAGATGCTAGCTAGCGTACTTGATATAACAATACCCAGGTAGGGTGCTTGGGATTTGTTGAGTTTTTTGAAAAATGAGGGAAACATGTTGTCTTGGGCCAAGGCATAAGCAATTTGTCCCTGAATCAGAATCCAGCCGTTTAGGGCGCCTAGTGTAGCAATCAGTGCTGCAAAAGCAACAAATTTTTGGGCGTATCCCCCCAAAAAAACAGCCGAGGCCTCAACAAACGGGGCAGTGGACTGGGACAATTTTGAGGTACTAATCAACCCAAAAATAACCAGTGAACACAAGATGTAAACCACAGCAGTCAAACAGAAGCCGATCATCCCTGCTCTCCCTACAGTATCGGAGGAATGGTTAATTTTGTGACTCGTAATAGAAGCCGTCTCTATTCCCAAATACGCAAATAGCGTCAAGGTTGTTGCTTGCGATATTGCCTTAAAACCCGATTCGCCAGACAGATTGTCAAACCGTAATAAAGACCAATCCACATAAAACAAACCCACAAACCCAATCAACAGCAAAGGAAGTATTTTTAGGGCTGTACTCACTTTTTGTATCTGTCCTACAAAAACAATATCTCTAAAATTTAAAATACTGAAGAGCCAAAGCGCGCCTAGTCCAAAAGCAATGGCCAGATATGTGTTATGGGCAATCTGTGGGATAAATACAGCCAAATACCCAACAAAAGCAACAGCAATAGCAGCGTTGGTGCACCAGACAGAAATCCAATAACCCCATCCTACTAGAAATCCAAAAAAGTCACCCAATACCGCTCTGGTATAAGCGTAAGGCCCACCTACAACATTGGGAAAAAGTTC
>WTJI01000056.1:0-3846 GCA_011524905.1 Flavobacteriales bacterium | reverse complement strand
ATTCGAGTATTTTAATCGCCCAACAAGAAATCACATTTACGCAATTCCATCAGGCACAACAATTATTTAATCCTGCAGCGGTAGGTTTTACTGAGCAAAGCCTTATTCAATTTTTTAATCGCACCCAATGGATCAACCTTGAGGGTGCACCAATCACACAAGCATATAGCTTGAGAGGTTTCGCGAAAAATAAAAACTTGGGATGGGGTTTAAACTTTCTTCAAGATAAAATTGGACCACTTGAACAAACTACAGCATCATGGGATATTTCTTATCATCTAGTCTTAAATAGAGACGCTCACGTCCTTGCAATAGGGCTTAAGTTAAGTGCTCAAAACTTTAGTTTTAATCAAGATATTTTAACTTTTCAAGATTCTGGTGATTCATTCTTTGATGTTTCCAACTACGGACAGTTCAAACCTAATATAGGTTTTGGTTTCAAGTATCAAAGAAGAGATTTCTTTCTAAGCTTATCTATACCATTTATGTTGGATTCTAGCGAATTTAAAACTGTGAGGCATTACTATTTTAATACAGGAGCTCAAGTTAAATTTAATGAACTATGGACTGCCCAACCTAATATCCTTTTGCGGCAAGTTCAAAATTCACCAACAAGTTTTGATTTCAATTTTCTTGTATATTATCAGGATCGATTTTGGTTAGGTCCCTCATGGCGTGGAAGATTTTTATATTCACCAAAAATCGAAAGTTATGCTCCTGCTATAGGAATTATTGGAGGATTAAATATAAATCCCAATCTAAGTGTGGGGTATAACTATTCTAGACTAAGAGGAAAATTTTTTTCAAATGGAAACACAGGTACCCATGAGTTTTACTTGAAATATGCATTCAAAACAAAAGAAGAGAACCAAGAAAAAGAAATTGGTACTGAAAATAAAGTAAACACAAAAGTGCAAAGACAATGAGACAATTTTTAATTATAGTAGTGGTGATTATTTTTGCTGGCCATTTCGGTGTGGCACAGGTAGGAATTGGAACCTTAAATCCTGATCCTTCGGCTATGATGGACATTCGCCCTACGGGTAATAATAAAGGTGTTTTGATTCCAAGAGTTACTCTATCAGAAAAAAATCAAATTACAGACCCCGCGACAGGCCTCTTACTTTTTCAAACAGATGGGACATCAGGATTTTACTATTTTGATGGTACCAGTTGGAAATTAATCAATCCCAATGTAACTGATGGTGCTACTGGCCCAGCAGGACCTCAGGGTCCAACTGGATTGCAAGGGCCACAAGGGCCTGCTGGACCACAAGGGCCTGCTGGGGTAAGTGTCACAAATACCGACAGTCAAACACTATCTATTTCAGGAAATATATTGTCTATATCATCTGGGAATAGTGTTACATTAATTACTTCAACAACTGATAGCCAAACTATTGCTGCTGTTTTGAGTGGTACTGTACTAGAATTATTACCTGAAAATACGACAACGTCAACCACTATTGATCTTTCCAGTATTAATTCAACAAATACTTTAGAACAAGTCACGGCTATTGGGAGTACAACAACCAATGGTATAAGGATCAAGAATGGTGATCTACGGTTAAACTCTAATGAAGAACTTATTTTTGGAGCACTAGCTCAAAATCTAAGAATTTACCGTGATACAATCACAGGGGGAATTCAAGTCAATAGAATTCGTTCTGGTTCTGGGGGTGACTTAATTCTGTCGGATGACAATGGAAATGTTCGTATCCAAGGGAAAAGCGATGAAGAGAGTATCTATGCTAGGGCTGATGGAGGAGTTGAGTTGTTTTATGATGATATATTAAAATTAGAAACTACTTCATCAGGAGTATCGATAACGTCCGATTTATTAGCAAATAGCATCACAACAAAAGAAAGAATAAATCATGAAAGTGATTCAGATACCTATCTACAATTCATCCCTGACGATTTCAGGGTAATTGTTGGAGGTAAAGATAATTTGAAAATAACCCCCACTGAATCCTCCTTTAATGATGGTAGTGCTAATGACTTAGATTTCAGAGTAGAGACTGGCACAAAGACAAATACATTGTTCATTGATGCCAGTTCTGATAATATTGGTATTGGCACATCTATTCCAACAGAAGAATTAGAGGTTTTTGGAACAGTTTCTGCTACAAACTTATTCATTTCAAATACATCAACTTTCACAGGCGACATAACAGCTACTAAAAGTGTAACTATTGAAGGTAATTTAAAACTAAAAGATGCTGATATTTCTTTTATTAATCAAGGTTCATTTCCGACTTCAGGCAAAGGATTTTTTTGGGATTTAAATGACGATGAGGCAAGAATATACGCCCAACAACCATCAAATGATAGAATTAATTTTAATTTTTATTTAGCAGACAACACGGACAATCTCAATGATAAATATGTTTTTTGGCATGATCATTTCAGTGGATCTCCCCAAAGGTCAGACACCCCCAATGATAGATTTCCTTTAGTTATGGACGCAGATAATTTCTATGTTTTTAGCCCTTCCTCTACTACAAATGGTGAGCCAGATCTAAGTGCTGCTCCTTTTAGGTTTTATCGCACATCAGAAATTCTAGATGTGACTAATATTACAGCCGATACCGTTACTGCAACTAACTTGAACATTGCAACGCAATTATCATTTTCCAGTAATGCCTCTACCGTTCCACCCCTTCAACTTACCGCATCTTCTTTAAATGATGGGGTTGGTGCATTTAGAGTTGACTCTGTAGAACCAGATATATATTTAAATGATACCGATGGAGGTTTTGCAACGGTTACTTTTGGTGCTCCATCTGATGGAGGTTTGGGGAGAACAGCTTTTGGAAGGAACAATGGAAATGATTTTTATATAACGGTAAGAGACCCTGGAACCAATTCCGGAAATTGGCGAGATACTACATTTGTAGTTGATAGTAGCACGGGTGATATCTCCATGGCTTATGACTTATCTGTAACAGGGTCAGCAACAGTTAATGGTGGAGTTGCGGTTACATCTGATAGGAGATTGAAAAGTGATATAAAACCTCTTAGACATGGATTAACTAGCATTTTAAAACTTGCCCCCAAAGAATACACTAAACATAAAACTACTAAACAAAATGATACTGGTAGAAAAGAGTATGGATTTATTGCCCAAGAAACTCAAAAAATCCTTCCTAGCTTAGTACAAAAAACCAGTTCACCAGAAAGATTACTAGCATTCTCCTACACAGAATTGATTCCCATTATCACAAAAGCTATACAAGAACAACAAGAACTTATTATAGAATTAAAAAATAATTTGGAAATAGTCACAAAAGAATTGGCCGATTTAAAAGCAAAGCATAGTAACTAATTCAATCGTTTGAGAAATTATAGAAGCGTAATCATAGGTGTTTTTTTCTGCTGTTTGAATAACTTTTCTCAGGCACAAGGCTATAGTTTTGGACAAACACCCTCCATCGTGGTCTCGGGAACAGCTGTAGCCTTTGGCGCTTTAAAATTTGAGCCTACTGAGTCATTTGTATTAACAGACCTCACTTTGAGTCAAACTACAACTAGTAGCTTAACAGATGGCTTTGAATCACTACCTTTCTTTTTGACTTTTAACAAAACTAGTCTACCATATACTGGACGTCTTTTTTTGGATTTTCAATCAACGACAATTACTGAAACGACATCACTAACAATTGCAATATTTGACAATGAAGATTGGTTTTTTAATGAGGAAACTGACATAAATTTTAATGAAAAAATTGCTGAGCTTTTTGTATATGAACAATTGCTAAGAGAACTGACGTTAGCCGTTTCACCTGATTCCTATACTGATTCTGATTCAGATGGTATTGTTGATGCTATCGATTTGGATCGAGA
>WTJI01000034.1 GCA_011524905.1 Flavobacteriales bacterium | reverse complement strand
GCCGTGAAGCACTAGATCCTAAATCTAGCGTGTCTACCAATTTCACCACACCCGCTAGTATTTTTTAAAGTGGCACAAATATACTTGAATTTTTGAAATAAATACAGCATGAAAGACTCCTTATTTTGGGGTATTTTTATGGACAAAATCTATGGTACAATGCAGACCCAATTAGAACAAAATCAACTTCATGAATTACTGGAATTTTTGAAGATTCCATCCATCAGTGCAGACTCTTCCTATAAGCAATCTGTGAATGAAGCCGCGCAATGGGTCGCTAACTCCCTTAAAAGTATAGATTGTGAATCGGTGGCTGTGATTCCAACACCAGGACATCCAGTTGTCTACGGTGAATATATGATTGACAATAACCTCCCGACAATTCTGGTTTATGGCCACTATGATGTCCAACCCCCCGATCCTGTGGATCTATGGGATAGCCCGCCTTTTGAACCTGTAATCAAAAAAACGGATATTCATCCAGAAGGAGCCATATTTGCTCGTGGTGCTTGCGATGATAAAGGTCAGATGTTCATGCATATCAAAGCCATTGAAAATTTGAAATCTAAAGGTGAACTTCCATGTAATGTCAAATTTATGATTGAAGGTGAAGAAGAAGTGGGAAGTGATCACCTCGAAGGATTTATCAAAGACCATCTTGACAAGCTCCGATGCGATCAAATTCTTATTAGTGATACGGGCATCAATAGCCTTACTAAACCAGCGATCACAACAGGCCTTAGAGGACTAAGTTATATGGAGGTTACAGTAACCGGTCCCAACAGAGATTTGCATTCAGGACTTTATGGTGGGACTGTTGCCAATCCTATCAATATCCTGTGCGAAATGATTGCTAGTTTGCATAATGAAGACTATCAAGTAAATATTCCTGGTTTTTACGATCAAGTAATTGATTACACAGAAACAGAAAGAAAAATGATAGAGCAAGCCCCAATTGACGACAAAAACTTCAAACAGTCTTTGGCCATCAAGAGGCTTCACGGGGAGAGTGGGTTTACTACTTTGGAACGAAAATCCATTAGACCTACCTTGGATGTAAATGGCATTTGGGGCGGATACACAGGGGAAGGAGCCAAAACAGTCATTCCTAGTCAGGCGCATGCCAAAATATCTATGCGCTTGGTACCCAATCAACAATGGGAAACAATCAGTCAATTATTTGAAAATCACTTCAAAAGTATTGCTCCAGAAAGTGTAAAAGTAACGGTCAATACGCATCACGGGGGACAAGCCTATCTTACCCCCACCGATGACATAGGCTATCAGGCAGCAAGTAAGGCCTACGAAAAAGTTTTTGGTGTTGCACCCGTTCCGCTTCGTGACGGCGGTAGTATTCCAATTGTACCCATGTTTGAAGAAGTATTGGGTTGTAAGACTTTACTAATGGGATTTGGATTAGACAGTGACGCCATTCACTCGCCCAATGAACATTATGGCATTCGAAATTTCTTTTTGGGAATTGAAACAATCGAAGCGTTTTACTCAGAATACATGAAACTTTGGGAAAAAAACACTTAAGATTCTAAAGCGATTAAAAATAAATCTGCAGCAATACCATCGGTGAGAAATTTTGCTTTATCGGTTACAAGTAAGTTATCTCCGTCCCAAAAAAGATTTTCATCGATAAGGTGAGATTGGGCTTGTTGCTCAAGATATTCGGCATAAATCAATCCAAATTCTTTTTCCACTTGTCGTCGGTCAATACCCCATTGGGTCCTTAATCCTGTCATCACTGTTTCGTTAAAGCAATCTTTTTTGCTCAATATTTCTTGCGATATGGCTACTGATTTACTGCCTATGCCTTTAACGTAAAGTGCATTATTGGAAACGTTCCAACTTCTTGTAACCCTTCCATCATAAGAGTGAGCCCCAGGGCCCAAACCAAGGTATGGTTTCCTTTTCCAATAGTTTGTATTGTTGATAGAATAGAAGCCTACTTTTCCAAAATTTGAGAATTCATAATTATCCAAGCCCCATTGCTGAGTCTGTTCCAATAAATGGTAATATTGCGCTTCGACCACCTCTTCCTCTAATAACAAAACACTTCCTTTAGCAACCTTGTGTGCCAAGGCGGTTTGAGGTTCTACCGTCAGGGCATAAGCAGAAATATGGGGTATTTCAAAAGCTGTCAATTGATCTAGATTAAATTGCCAATCTGCAAGGCTACTTCCAGGCATCCCATAAATCAAATCAATCGAATAATTATTGAAATACTGCGCACAGTCTTTTAATGCTTGTTTGGCTTGATCTGCATTGTGCGCACGGTTCATCATCTGAAGTTCTGAAGACCAAAAAGATTGAATCCCCAAACTAACGCGATTAACACCCTGGTTGAGCAAATCATTGAGGTAAGTGGGATTAACATCATCAGGGTTGAGCTCAACCGTAATTTCAACTGATTGTTGCAGCTGAAAAAAATCAGTGGCCGCTTGTATAATGGAACCAATTGCTTCAGGATGCATTAGTGATGGAGATCCACCACCAAAATATATACTTTCCAATTCATAACCTTGCAACAATGTATGTCGCAAAGCCATTTCTTCAATTATGAGTTCATGGAAGGTTTTGGCTTTGTCTAACTTCGTAGAAAAGTGAAAGTTACAATAATGACAGGCCTGCTTACAAAAAGGATAGTGGATGTATAGACTGGCCATACAATCCTAAGAATTGAGTTTTTCGGGATTTTGTTTTACAAATGCGCCCCAGCCAGTGTATTTTTTACCCCCTTCTAATTTTCCATGATTGTAGAAATGGCAAACAGCAGCAGCTAAACCATCGGTTGCGTCTAAGTTTTTGGGTAACTCTTTAATCTTTAAAAGCCCCTGTAGCATTTTAGCAACTTGCACTTTGGAGGCGTTTCCATTTCCTGTAATTGCCATTTTTATTTTCTTGGGTGAATATTCTGTTATTGGGATTTCTCGATTGAGTCCTGCCGCCATAGCTACGCCTTGTGCACGGCCTAATTTCAACATAGATTGAACATTTTTTCCAAAAAAGGGAGCTTCAATGGCTATCTCATCTGGCTTATGTACGTCAATAATCTCAGTCGTTCGCTTGTATATCTGCTTGAGTTTTAGATAGTGGTCAGCATATTTGGATAATTGTAACTCATGCATTTGAATAAGTGACATTTGCCCCTTAATAATGCCTATCAGACCAAAACCCATAATGGTTGTTCCAGGATCGATCCCAAGAATGATCTTGTCTGTTACCATTATTCTTCGGCAGGCTGAGCGACGATCTGAACAGGGAGTTTAATCGAAACATTTACATAAGAACCCACATTGGTCTTAGTGGCTGGTAGCGCCTTGGGTGCTTGTTCAATTGCTGCTTTGAGCGTATCGTCAAGATTAGAAACATCTGAAAGCACATTGTTAGGATCTTCAATTGATGCCAAAGAAATTATCCCTTCCTTGTCTACATTGATTACCAAAATTATTTCTGAATCAATTGTGCGACTAGCAATTAATTCTTGAGATGCCAGATAATTAGAAATGTTTTCACCTAGTAAGTCTCCAAAACATTTTTGAGCCTGTTCCCCTTTTAACCCTTCACAGTTCGGAAAAGAAGGAAACTGATCATTTTTTGACCATGTGGATGCTTTTTTAATTTCAGAAGCAGGTACGCGCGTTTCAAAACTATCGCATGAAAAAATTAAAAGTGATAAAAGTGTGGTACAAGTTGATATGTATATTGATCGATACATTTTCTATGGATTTAGGTTTAAAATTAATGATTTTTTCTAAGTTCGTTACCTTAGAATTAAGCTTATGGATATAGTGCTATTAATCTTAGGGTTGCTTTTAGCCCTTTTAGGAATTGCGGGTAGTTTTTTACCCATTATTCCCGGGCCAATAACCAGTTGGTTCGGTTTGTTGTTACTTCACTACACCGATTGGGTGACTTTTGATCAAAGTTTTTTAGTAATAACTCTTTGCATTGCCATAGGTGTTTTTTTGTTGGACTATATCATACCACTTTTAGGAACGAAGCAATTCGGTGGAAGCAAAAGCGGGATGGTTGGGTCTACCGTTGGTTTGGTAATCGGCTTACTGTTTTTAGGGCCATTGGGCATCATTTTAGGTCCATTTATTGGTGCACTTGCGGGCGAACTTATACGAGATGCTACGAACCTGAGGGGTGCCATTAGAGCCGCTTTGGGTTCATTAATTGGATTTTTAACCGGCTTTTTCTTAAAATTTACAGTAGCTATGATTTTTGCATTTTTCTTTTTCAAAGCCGTCTTTTCAAATATTTTATAAAAATCCCTCGCTCCACTTGTTTCTTTTTTTCAATCAAACCACAACACCATATTTCTTCAATGAGCCTTGACGAATTATTAAGAACACTACCCCATTTAGGTATCTAATTAAATAAGATTTGACTATTTTTGTTACATGAAACTTTTCCTGTTGACCTTTGTTTTACTCGGTTTAGCTTTTGCCGGAATTGCTATCAAAATTTGGGCGAAAAAAGATGGTTCTTTTGCAGGCACTTGCGCCAGTCAATCTCCTTTTTTAAATAAGGAAAATGAACCCTGCGGGTTTTGTGGAAAGTTACCTTCTGAACAAGACTGCCGAAAAACCGATCCGCAACTCAATTAATTTTTTTACTTTGGTGTCTGTTCGCATATTATCATGGACATCAATTCGCTTGTCAAAAAAGCACTTACAAAAGATCAACGGGCCTTCAACCTTTTATTCGACTTGCATTGGGACTATGTATATGGCTATCTGGTTAAAAAAACAGCCAATACGACCCTCTCTGAAGAAATTGCCTTAAAATGTTTTTCCAAAGCTTTTGATAAGATTAATCAATTCGACCTGCAGGCGAATTTTGCCTCGTGGTTAGTTAGTATTGCACACCACCAATGGATCGATCATTTGCGTCAATCACAATCAAAAAAAGCACAAATGGTCGAAAGCGTAGAAGAGGTGCCTGAGTATTCTTCACCGCATTTGGGTCCAGAAGACGCCATGATAGCCAATCAAAAATGGGAAAAACTATTAGCGTGTATACAGGCTTTAACACCAGCATACAGACAACTGATTCAGCTACGCTATATGGAGGGACTGAGCTATCAAAAAATTGCAGCAATGCAACAAGAACCACTCAATACCGTAAAAGTAAAACTCTTTAGAGCCAAAAAAATATTGGCTGAAAAACTAGCATTATGATAACTAAATTCCTCTCTAAACTCGGTCCAGGAATTCTTTTTGCAGGAGCAGCCATAGGTGTTTCACACTTAGTACAATCCACACGTGCAGGAGCAGATTATGGTTGGGGATTGTTATGGGCCTTGTTCCTTGCAATTATTTTCAAATATCCTTTTTTTCAATTCGGACCCCGCTACGCAATAGCAACCCAAGAAAGTCTTATTGAAGGCTATTACAAACTAGGTAAACCCATTTTATGGTTATATTTTATCTTGAACCTTGCTGTCATGTTTACCATCCAAACAGCGGTTACCATCGTCACTGCCGGGATCGCATCTGAAATTTTTGGAATTACCACAAACTTAGGCATCTGGAGTGCAGTCATCCTAGCCACTTGTCTGTGCATTTTACTATTTGGTCGGTATAAGTTTCTTGACAAACTTATGAAGGTTATCATTTTGACTTTAAGTATTTGCAGTATTCTTGCCTTGGGCATTGCTATGGGAAATGAGGATGCATCGATTGGTCTTGGCCAAGTTTTTCCTCCCCAGGAAGGGCTATTGTTTTTGGCAGCATTTATGGGCTGGTTGCCAG
This sequence comes from Flavobacteriales bacterium, assembly GCA_011524905.1. GTDB lineage: Bacteria > Bacteroidota > Bacteroidia > Flavobacteriales > Flavobacteriaceae > UBA11891. Next base: position 4,935 of record WTJI01000034.1, on the reverse strand, counting down.
CACCTATGGATATTGCAATCTGGCATTCGATTTGGACACTAGAGAAAAAGAAAACAAAAGTCGATAAACTGAATTTAAAAGAAGGCTTATTTGATTTTAATGTCGGTTACTGGGCCACACTTTTATTGGGTATTTGTTTTATGGGATTAGGCGCAACAGTGATGTTTCAATCAGGTGTCGAATTTTCCAACTCAGGTGGAGTGTTTGCCAGCCAGCTCATTGCACTGTACACCACAAACCTCGGAACGGCTTTCTATGGAATTATTGGTTTAGCTGCGTTTACAACCATGTTTAGCACAACACTTACAACCCTCGACGCCTCACCAAGGGTCATGTCTAAAATAGGAGAACTGCTTTGGAAACAAAAAAATGAACAATATCTAGGTTGGATCTTAGCACTTTGTTTCGGTACACTTGCGATCTTCTTTTTCTTTTTGTCCGAAATGGGACTACTCGTTCAAATTGCGACGGTTCTGTCATTTCTTACTGCTCCCATTTTTGCGTTTCTCAACTACCGATTGGTAACCAGTTCACATATGCCTAAGGCGGCACAACCTTCAAAAAGTATGCGTTGGTTTAGCTATTTAGGAATTGCTTTTCTCAGTTTATTTACCATCGGTTATCTGATTAGTTTGACACGCTAAATAAGGATAAGTTCGTATCTTTGACCCATGACACATTTGGATAAAGTTGAGAGCGGAACGAAGCGAGTTGAAAAACCCAAATGGATTCGGGTTAAACTTCCTACTGGTAAAAAATATACTGAACTCAGAGGGCTTGTTGATAAATATGACCTCCACACAATTTGTACATCAGGAAGTTGTCCCAATATGGGAGAATGCTGGTCGGAAGGTACAGCCACATTTATGATACTGGGGAATATTTGTACCCGATCTTGTGGATTTTGTGGCGTTCAAACAGGTCGACCAGGAGCCGTTGATTGGGACGAACCCGATAAAGTGGCTCGTTCAATCAAACTGATGCAAATCAAACATGCTGTCATCACCTCTGTTGACAGGGATGATTTGAAAGACATGGGGTCTATTCTTTGGGCTGAAACAGTCAATGCCATTCGCCGACTTAATCCAGAAACAACTTTAGAAACCCTTATTCCAGATTTTCAGGGTAATGAAAGAAATTTAGACCGCATTATTGCTGTGGCTCCCGAAGTAGTTTCACACAATGTTGAAACGGTACGTAGGCTAACCCGACAAGTACGTGTCCAAGCCAAATACGATCAAAGTCTAGAAGTACTGGCTTATCTGAAACGCAAAGGAATCAACCGAACTAAATCCGGCATCATGTTGGGACTGGGGGAAGCCAAAGAAGAAGTTTTACAATCCCTTGACGACCTTCGTGAACATCATGTTGATGTGGTCACAATAGGTCAATATTTACAACCCAGTAAAAAACACTTGCCTGTTTCTCGTTTTATTACGCCAGCAGAATTTAAAGAATATGAGGACTACGCCAAAAAATTAGGCTTTCGACACGTAGAAAGTGGGCCTTTGGTTCGGTCATCGTATAAAGCGCACAAGCACATACATTAATTTTTTTGGCTTAAAATATTTTCTATTTGGGATAAGAATGAGGTTTCCTCTTTATTGCTGAAAAAAGCCATTTCTATCGGTATATAATACAAAGACACCGTGTGTGGAAGTAGTGGCTTCAAGCGACCAAAATCCTTTTCAGTAGTAAGAATAGGACACTTTTTTGCGGTTTCCATAATACGCTTTATGGCCTTACTTGAATAGTTGAAATGATCTGGAAAAGAGAGATGCTCAAATTTTGCGTTTTCAACATTAAAATATTGAATCAATGGCGCATCGTTAGCAATACCCGTCACGAGTAAGAATGGGTTCTTTTTAAAGACTGACCAGGGAAGGGTTTCATTTTGACTTGTAACCCTTTTTGAATAGGCAATCTTACAGCAATAAGCGGTTTGATTGGGCAGTAAATGAAGAGATGCGATCATTTGTTGTCTTTGGATTGGGCTTGCGTCATTTGGAGTTTTGGTCACCAAAATAATATCTGCCCGTTGACTCCCAGATCGTACTTCTCGTAAATTTCCAACAGGCAGCAACCTATCAGTATTATAAGGGGCTTGATAAGTTGTCGTCAAAATAGAAAGACTTGGTGAGATCCAACGGTGTTGAAAAACATCATCTAATACAATGGCATGCAACCTAGGGGATTCCGAAAGTAAACCACGTACACCTGTTACTCTTTTTTCTGCAACAGCAACACAGACATCAGCATATTTTTGAAAAAATTGATACGGTTCGTCTCCCAAAGTAAGGGCGCTATCTCCCTCTTGGGCTTTTCTAAAACCTTTTGTTTTTCTTCCATATCCTCGACTTAGTGTCGCTAACCTATATTTGGATTGAAAATGATGCAGAATATAATCTACAACAACTGATTTTCCTGTACCGCCAGTAGATAGATTCCCTATCCCAATCAAAGGGAGGGAAAAAACATGGGAAGTAAATAAACCCCAATCAAAGCATTTGTTTCTAAGCCAGACGACCAGGCCGTAAGCAATTGAAAATGGAAATAAAAGGTAGCGCAATGCTTTCATGCTGGGAAAGATACGCTATATTTAAATCAACCTTTCCAACTTCTTTCAGAAAGCTGACTGATAGTTTTGGAATATTTATATTAATAAATAAATTGAAATGGATACACCCCGTATTAAAGACATCACTCACATACTTGAAGAATGGGCCCCTACAGCTACAGCCGAAGATTTTGATAATGTTGGACTACTTGTGGGTCAGGACAATCAAACATGTACAGGAGCTTTGGTGTGTTTAGACACCACAGAGGATGTTGTCCATGAAGCGATAAAAAAAAATTGCAATCTGATCATCAGCTTTCACCCTATTATTTTTTCTGGGATAAAAAAGTTGACTGGTAAAAATTATGTGGAGCGGATTGTCCTCAAGGCAATTGAAAATAAAATAGCTATTTATGCCATCCATACAGCCTTAGACAACCATCTTTTTGGAGTTAATTATGGGATAGCACAAAAACTGGGATTAACAGGACTTCGCAAATTAATTCCGCAAAAAAATAATCTCAAAAAACTCAACACCTTTGTCCCAAAGGAAGCCATTCAGGTTGTAAAAAAAGCTTTGTTTGAAGCCGGAGGTGGACAGCTTGGTGCTTATACACATTGTAGTTTTGAAAGCCTTGGACAGGGCCAATATTTACCTCAAACCGATGCGCTGCCTAGCCACGGTAAAATAGGTCAAATCAATCAACTAGAGGAAGTACAACTTCAATTAACCTATGAGAGTCACCGAGAATCTAAAATCATTAGTGCTCTTAAAGGAGCCCATCCATATGAAGAAGTCGCCTTTGAGTGTTATGCCCTCGAAAACAGCCACGAATATACAGGTATGGGGGCTATTGGAAAATTGCCACAACCCGTTTCTGAGCGCATATTTTTAGAATCGCTTAAAGAAAAATTTAATCCAAGTGGGTTACGACACAGTAAGCTACGCAACAAACCCGTTGAAACGGTAGCGGTTTTAGGAGGTTCGGGTAGCTTTGCTATTAAGGCAGCTAAAGGCCTTAAGGCCGATGCATTTATTACTGCGGACCTGAAATACCACAATTTTTTTGAAGCAGAAGACCAACTCCTGCTTGTTGATGTGGGACACTATGAAAGTGAGCAGTTTACAAAAAATTTAATCCTTGATTATCTTATCAAAAAAATGCCTAATTTCGCATTCATTTTAGCTGCAACAAATACCAATCCAGTAAACTATTTCTAGTATGGCAAAAAAAAAGGAAACAACGGTAGAACAAAAACTTAGAGCCCTCTATGATTTACAATTGATTGATACCCGTGTGGATGAGATCAGAAATGTCCGAGGTGAATTACCCCTTGAAGTAGAAGACCTTGAAAATGAAATTGCTGGTTTAGAAACCCGATTAAAGAAGTTCACCGATGAAGTTGCCGACTTTGACCTTCAAATCAAGTCCAAGAAAAATGACATCGAAGTAGCCAAAGAAGAGCATAAAAAATATGCAGCCCGACTCGATAAGGTTCGAAACAATCGAGAGTATAACTCCATTACTAAGGAACAAGAGTATCAAGAACTCGAAATACAATTGGCAGAAAAGAAAATCAAGGAGTTCCAACTTAAAATTGAGCAGAAAAACGAAACCGTCAGTGAATTGAGTAATAAAATTGATGACCGTAAAAAGCACCTCAAAGGCAAAAAAGATGAATTAGATGCCATTCTAAGCGAAACAGCCAAAGAGGAAGAAATGTTGGCCAAAAAATCGGCAGAGTTTGAAAAAAACATTGAAGATCACTTAATTGCTGCCTACAAACGCATTCGTTCCAATGTGAAAAATGGCTTGGCTATCGTTCCTGTAGAACGCGGTGCTTCGGGTGGATCTTTTTTTACCATCCCTCCACAAACTCAAATGGAGATTGCATCACGCCAAAAAATCATCACAGATGAACACAGCGGACGTATCTTGATTGACGCAGAAATGGCTGCTGAAGAAAAAGATAAAATGTTCGCTTTGTTCAATGCTTAATTAAGTTATTCTAAAAAGTTAAAACCCTATGCTTGAGCATAGGGTTTTTTGTTTTTATAACTTCGCTTTGTCTAAATACACTATCCATTATACCAATATAATGCGAACACGAAACAAGCTGATCCAGTAGTACTTCCAATCTTCTCTTACACTTTTTAACCATAAAATAACCATCATAAATGCCATGAATATATCGGCAACTCTTTTGTTCTTAATTATTTACTAAAAGTTTAGGTGGCGAGCTGGATTGTAAGTATCAAGGTAAATTTCCAGATACGGAAGCTAAAAGTAGAATAATGAGAGTTAAATAAGATGAGAGAAAGAAGTGGGCGCGAAGGGATTCGAACCCCTGACCCCTTGGGTGTAAACCAAGTGCTC
>WTJI01000006.1 GCA_011524905.1 Flavobacteriales bacterium | reverse complement strand
ATGACTGACACCCATAGCAAATTAAAAATCTACCTCAGGGATAATTGACCCATGTGGGTCTTTGCGATCTTGTGATAACATTTCTTTTACACGCCTAAAGAAGATTGGGGCATCTACATGTTCCAACTCTTCTGCAATTAAGTGGACTTCATCAGAATTAAAACCCATAATTTCAACCAAAAAAGACTCAATCAAACGATGTTTAGCTACGACCTCTATACCCGCTTGTTGTCCTTTTGTTGTCAATTCTATAGACTTATATGGTGCTGTATTCACCCATCCCATTTGCACTAATTTTTTCAACATATTTGTTACCGACGATTTGGTGACACCAAGTGCTTTTGAAAGACCAGAAACCGTTATGTCTTCTTGCTTTTCTGTTAATTTATAAATCAACTTGATATAATGCTCTTTTTCTTTGGTGTTTTTCATTAGTTTTGCGGTAGTGAACTTTTTTTGTTTCGCTCTACAAATTAAAAAAAGATGTGGAAACTTGGCTTTGTTTTTTTAATGGCGTCGCAGCTTTTGTCAGCGCAAATAAAGGGCTATGTGTTAGATAGGGATAAACTGCCCATTGCAGGAGCTACGATTTACAATAAAAATCAAAAAAAAGGAAGTATTAGTGCTAATGACGGGGTATTTTATTTGGAGTATGCATCTCAAAATGATGTTTTGATCGTCTCTTCTGTAGGCTACAAAGCAACGATCATTACTGTAGATTCAGTTTTATTGTCTGGAAAACCTTATGATGTATTTCTCGATCCCGATCAGGATTTAGAAGAAATAATCGTAACTGGCAATCTACAAGAAGTAAAAAAAAGCGAGAGTCCTATTCCAGTATCCTTGTACAGCAGCACTTATTTTAAGTCTAATCCCAGCCCCTCAATCTTTGAAGCCATGCAGCTTATTAATGGGATTAGACCACAACTTAATTGCAATGTTTGTAATACTGGGGACATTCATATCAATGGTCAAGAAGGGGCCAATACTATGATTTTGATTGATGGCTTGCCAATTGTGAGTGGTCTAGCAACTGTTTATGGGCTTACTGGTATTCCACAAGAGCTAATAGAACAAGTTGAAGTGATTAAAGGTCCCGCTTCTACCCTCTATGGGTCTGAAGCCATTGGCGGTGTCATAAATCTCATCACTAAACTACCTGAAAAAGCACCTCAAATGACTCTAGAAAGTTATGCTACTAGCTGGGGGGAAATCAATACAGACTTTGGGGTTAGTTATCGATTAGGAAAAAATCAGGCATTATTAGGGGTTAATTATTTCAATTACAACCAACCGATAGACAACAATAATGACAATTTTACCGACCTGACGTTACGACATCTTATATCTGTTTTTCATAAAATTACCAATTCAAAAAACAGTGTGGCCATGCGATTCAACTATGAAGATCGTTGGGGCGGAGAAATGAATTGGAATCCTTTTTTCCGAGGCGGAACAGATAGATACGGAGAAAGTATTTATACCGCACGTTGGGAGCTTTTTGGTCGATATCAACTCAAAAATGATTGGTTTTTGCAATATAGTCTCAACAATCATTCACAAAACGCTGTTTACGGAGATACCGACTATTTAGCAGATCAAAGTATTGGATTTGTTCAAACAGTTCAAACCAAAAAATATCAAAAAGGTAATCGACTTTTAGGGTTCAGTTACCGTTTGACCACCTATAATGACAATACACCGGCTACAATCAAATCTAATGTTACCCACTTACCTGGAATTTTTGCACAAAGAGAATGGTTTATCAATCCCAATCAAACCTTGCTGGCTGGGTTTCGTTGGGATTACAACTCTATTTACAAAGGGATTTTTACCCCCCGCATCAATTATAAATGGCGCAACAAGCAAGAAACCTCCGTTTTTCGATTAGGTGGCGGTACTGGTTACAGAATTGTGAATGTATTCACTGAGGATCATGCCGCCCTAACGGGTGCCCGTGAAGTCATTTTCGAAGAAGAATTAGAGCCAGAACAATCTTGGAACCTAACCCTTAATTGGGTTCAAAAAATTTACACCAAAAGAGGACACCGCATAACCCTTGATGGAAATCTATTTTACACTCAATTTAGTAATCGGATTCTCCCAGATTATGATTCAAATCCCAACGAAATTCGATACGCGAATCTAAATAGCTTTGCCATTAATAAGGGTGTGTCAATGGATACCCGCGGAACCTTATTCAATGGCTTAGCGTTTCGGTTTGGCGTCACATGGATTGATGCTCAAATCAACCAGGGTGGTGAGATTGTAAGACCCATCTTGACAGAATCTTTTTCTGCCAACTACAGTGTTTCCTACAGAATTCGATCACTACCGCTCGAATGGGACTGGTCAGGAACAATTATTGGGCCTATGCGACTCCCGCTATTGGGCGCATTAGATCCTCGGCCATCGCAAAGCCCATGGATTCACGATACCAATTTACAATTCCGATGGACAGAAAGTCAGATCGAATTATTTGGGGGGGTTAAAAATATTTTGAATTTTACCCCGCCCAATAATAGTATTTCAAGGGCCTTTGACCCTTTTGACAAACAAGTTGCATTCGATGCCTCAGGAACTCCAGTAGCTACAAATAATAATCCAAATGCACTTACATTTGACCCTTCCTATGTTTTTTATTCCAATCAAGGAAGAAGGCTTTTTGTCGGGATTAGATATAAAAT
>WTJI01000042.1:2417-11037 GCA_011524905.1 Flavobacteriales bacterium | reverse complement strand
GTTGAAATTTAAACATTATGGTCCGTTGAAATGGATTATGAAAATGATCATCAAATAAAAAACCGCTATACTATAAAAGTTTAACAGCTTTATCAGTTTACTTACTCCCCCTGTTATTCAAAGTTGCAAATCATCTAAATCTTTTAGTGTATTAAGTTTTAATTGATTCTTACGCCGTAATCTAAAAATAGTCCACAGCGAAATAGGTTTTCTGTAGAGGTTGAGGTTTGAAAAAAAACCAAATCTTTCTAAATTAGAAGTATTATTAACCATAAATCAATTAAAATGAAAAAATTAATTTTCTTATTTATTTCTTTATTCACAATATCAATTTTTGGTCAGACAAAATTATACGATAATGTTTTTATAAAAGCAGATGACGTCTATGCGTATGATCAGTTCATTAAAGAACATTATGCTAAAATTCATAATAAGAGAGTCGAAAAAGGAATGTTACTTCAATGGGACGTATGGAAAGTAGTTGATACACCTCAAGAGGATTTTACTCATATGGTGACATATATTTATGACTTGGATAAATATCCAAATGAATCAAACCCATCAGAAATGGTTGGAATGTCTGACCTTCAATGGGGGACGATACAACAAAAAGTAAATAGAATGCGTGAAAGGGTAGCGCAAGTAAAGTGGATTGATTTGGGATCTGCGCGAAAAAAGGGTGTAGATTATTTGCCCGAAATAATGGTGCTGAATATGATGAAAGTAAAAAATGGTAAGGCGGGTACATATGAGAAAGAAGAAATTAAAAGAACAAAATCAATTAGTGATGAATCCCTAAAAGCTGGATGGAATTTTCATAGAAGAATTGGAGAATACGGAAATGATGTTTATTTTACACATGCTACAATTGATTGGTTTGATAACTATAAAGATTATTTAAAAGGATGGTATGGCAAGTGGTCTGACAACAATGGTCAAGGTTTTAATTGGGATGAATTAAGAGAATTGAAAAAAATGGTCGTAATGAAAAAATTAATAAGTTCAACAGACAAATAAAATAAACCCTCCCAGGTGGAGGGTTTTTCTTTTACACCAATGGATAACAAAGAAAAGCTATAACCTATAATTATGGAAAACAATACTGTAACATTTGAAAAAAAGTGGCTTGATAGAGCAATATATTATAGGTTTAAAATCAACAATTGGTTCTTACAAAAATTTGGACTTAATGGGTTTGCTTTTTTTGCATTTGCTTGGGGTGTAGCAGTAACTATTCTTGTTTATGAATTTTTACTGAAACACCAATGAAAAAACTGTTTTGTAGATGAAAAAAGAAGTCTTAATACAAGCATTTGCAATATTCTTCTCTATAGTAGGGTCTTTCGGAGTTGAGAGATATATAAATTATAGAAATGAACAGAATGAATTAGAAATAATTGAACGAAACTTACTCAATGAGATGGAACAGAATTATTTTTCCCTTTTGGCTCTAAGGGGTACAATTGAGTCTGTTGTAGCTGTTAATGATAGTATTCTTGCTAATTGGAAAGGAGTGACTTCAAAAAAAATTAGAAAGTATCATTCAGATGACCTTTATGATATGAATGAAAAATTAGAATATATCCTAGCGAGATCTTATGGTTACAAACCAAAGACAATGTATATGAACTCTCTAATTTATTCTGGATTGATTTTAAAGATTAACAGCAAGTTGCTTAGAAATAAAATAGAATCTTTCAATTTATATGTTAATTCTGAATGGCTTGGAACAAATCAAAACATTGAAGGTGAAATTACGGATTGGTTTAAAAAAAAATCTGTTCTAGAGAAAACCCTAGATAATGACCTACTCTTTGATAAACACAAAAACTTTGAATTATTCAGAATGTTAAGATATAGAAGAACTAATGAAATTTATAAACTAGGTTCTATAAGAGGAAATATTAGATTTCTTGAAGAAATTATGAAAGAAATAAAAGAGAATGGTTTATTCTAAATACTCTATTTCTTAATAAAGATTAGAGTTTATCCTTGTAGTATCTAATAACAAACAAAAAGTCAATAAACAGATGAAAAAACTAACTGATGAGCAAATAATTGAACAAGCAAACAAAAACATTTCCTTCAAAAGGCATTCCTTAGTTTATGTATTAGTAAATCTTTTATTGATAGTTCTTGATTGGTATGATAACGGTAGATTTGAATGGTTTTATTTTGCTTCTGTAGGCTGGGGTATAGGATTATTATCTCACTATCTAAGTATTAAGCCCAACTCAATATTTTCTGTGGAAAAAGAAATAGAGAGGTTAAAAAAAAACAATAACTAATGAATAACCATTATATCAATTATAATGAAGAGATACAGAAGAGAAACTTTTTGGCATTTTATAAACCCTGTTTGCCTTGCGGTAGGAATTATAGGCTTTCTACTATACTTTGAGGTTAGCTATTTAGAAATAGGCATTACTGGACTTGGTGCTTGGGGTGTATCTGGAGCAATGGGTCTTGATATAGAAAAGAGGGATAATGATTAAGACTCAACTCGTTTTAGTGTGTATTTTACTTTTAAGTTGCAATCAGCTTGATGACTGTCTTGACATAAGAAACAAATACACGGGTAATGGACAATATTATTTTGAGTTAGATGATTCAGGAATTTTCTCAGGAAATACTTCAGATGAAGACCCAAATCCAACTGCCCAAGTAAGTGAAGAAGAATACAATCAGTATCAAATTGGAGACAAATTTTGTAGAGAATAACCAAAAATTATTTTATGAAAAACTTACACTTATTGCTTTTGATTATTGCGAGTGGATTTTATTCTTGTTCCCGTATTGCAGAAAACTCCACAGTCTTATTACCTATTGACAAACTTCAAGAATATACTGAAAATAGAGATGGATTTAGTTTTTCTATAGTTGACTCTCTCCAATACTTAGAGGCTAAAATATATCGAACTAAAATGATCTCAGGAGAATGGCTAAATGAAAATCGTACTATTCCTTCTACGTGGTGGCATTGGGTTGATATTATTATTCCAAATATCAGAGATACTGATAAATCTTTGCTATTTATTGGAGGTGGAACCAAATCAGATAGCATATGGCAATTAGACACGCTGAATGTAGAAAAAGCGATCTCTACGAAATCTGTAATTGCTCACGTAAACAACATCCCTTTTCAACCAATTCATTTTGGATCTAAAGATACTATTTATCGCTATGAGGATGATTTGATTGCTTATGGATGGAAACAGTTTTTAATTAATGGAGCTGGTAACAAACAGGCAGAGTGGTTAGCTCGATTTCCAATGACAAGAGCAGTATCAAGGGCCATGGATGTAATTCAAAAAATCACTTCAAAGGATAGTATACCAATTCAAGAGTTTTTTATCTCGGGAGCTTCAAAGAGAGGATGGACTACTTGGACTACTGCCGCAGTTGACAAGCGTGTCATAGGGATGGCTCCTTTGGTAATAGATCTTTTAAACCTGAAGCCTTCATTTAATCATCATTACAGGGTATACGGTGATTGGTCTCCAGCAATTCAGGATTATATTAATTACGGAATCATGGATTGGATTGGTTCAAAAGAATTTGACAGGTTGCTTGAGTATGTTGAGCCTTATCAGTTTAAGGAGCGTTTCGAGATGCCAAAATTGATTATTAATGGTACAGTTGATGAGTTTTTCGTTACTGATTCATGGAAATTTTATTATGATGACTTACCTGGATATAAAGAACTGCAATATGTTCCTAATGGTAATCATGGTTTAGCCGGATCTTATAATACATTAAATGTTTTCTCCTTTTTTGATGCACTCGTTCATAATCAACCTTTGCCCCAATGGCAGTGGAAGGTCGTTTCGAATCAGTTTGAGGTTTTTATTGAAGAAGATATGGGAGATTATGAAATTTCCTTATGGTCTATTGTAAATTCAAATGCACGAGACTTTAGAATCTGGGAGGTTGGACAGAATTGGGTGAAAACTATTATACCAAAAAATGAGAATGGTATGTACAACATCGAGGCACCAGAAAATAAAGATGGATATACTTCTTCTTTGATAGAAGTAACTTTTAATAGAAACCCTGAGTCCCCTCTTGTATTTACAACTGGAACAATTGTTCTCCCAGAAAGCTATCCTTATGAGTCTTATCAATCGCTCACACCAATGGGGACTCGCTAACTTCTTGTTGTGCTCGGCGCCCAAAAACTACTAAAGCCATTTAAAAGATATGCTTTTTGTACTTAAGAAATGCTTTTGAAGCAACTCCACCCTTGGGGATTCGTGGGAAAAGTTTTGAGTTAAGACTGAGGCTTGAGATTTGAAATGTAACCTATTATTCCTAAATTGAAATAATTATTAACCATAAATCAATTAAAATGAATAAATTTTTTCTAATACTATTATTCTTAATGGTGGGCTTTCTTCAAGCTCAAACTATATTCCAGTTACAAGTTGTGAATATCAATACTGAGGATTCTGAACGTTTTGAAATGGTTGAGAAAAACTATGCTACACCCTTAGCAAATCAAGCAAAGAAAAATGGACAAATTCAAGATTGGTATTTGATGAGGAAAGTAAACGGCGGAAAAGCCTCTGATCAAATAACCTATATCTGGGTTCATGTTTACAAAGGCATTAATCAAATGTTAAATGCAGGATCCTGGTGGGATACCCAGTCAAAGTTTGGAGTTCCGTCAGAAGTTATATATGGCAGCGTAGAGAGAAATCCATATGGTAATTTTACATATAAAACTGAAAAAAGTTTTGATACTGATAGATCTGGAAAATATGTGATATTCAATTGGGCTAAACCAAGTAACATGCCAGCTACATTAAATCTTGCAAATGAAATTTCCGATAGTTTCAAAAGCAATATGAAAAAATCTGGAATGACCAGTTGGGGAATGGCTACCCGCGTTTATCCTCAGGGAGAAGATTTTGCTCCATTATTTTTTTGGGATGGTTATGAGAATTTAGATCAGGCTTTAGAGCACCTTATGAACAAGGCTGTTTTAGAAGTGGTAAAACCTGAAATGTTTGAAAAACTTTTCGCATTACTTCCTAATGGATTTAGCAATAGAATCATAATGGAAGCTATTACAGGAACTGATTAATATAACACAAATAAAACCCCTCCCAAATGAATGGTTAACACTTTACTAATTGTCTATACTTTTGAATATTATTAACCATAAATCAATCAAAATGAAAAAATTAATTTTTTTATTCGGATTAACATCTTTAGTCCTATCATGTAACACTAAACCTTTAGATACTGCTCCATTAAGTGGCTCAATGAATGAGAGTGATCAGAAAACTGCTATCGTTAGAAAATTAGCTCAAGCATACAGAAATGGTATGTTTGAAGAAGCAAAAGATTATTTTACAAATGATGGCGTTCATTATGTAAATAATGTTGAGTACACCACTGATGAAATCATAGAAGGATACAATTTCCATTCTGTTTTATACGAAGACATTAAGCATATTGACCCGACGGTTACTACAATGTTTTATAATAATGGAGACGTTTATACAAATCAATGGTCAGATTGGTCAGGAAAATCTAAAATAACCGGGGAGGTATATGAAAATAGTTTTCATTGTTGGTGGAAATGGAAGGGTGATAAAATAGTTTCCACAAAATGTTATCTTGATCTAACGGACATATTGAGAGAGTCAGCTCTCTATCAAGAAAAAATGAAAGAATAACATTAAGCCCTCCAAATTGGAGGGTTTTTCTTTTGCATCAATATACAATTCAGAAATGTCAAAACATTATGAACTTCCTTAAATTACGAGGGGGTGGGGTAAAACAAATGAACTTAACTCCTTGATTTAATTCATTATATCTTTGAAGAAACTAATCAAGCTAAATGAAAAAAATATTAATTCCAATTATCACTTTTGTGACTTTTGCAGGGTATGGACAGCGCCTAAAAATAAGTAATGAGCGTCTTTCCGAAAACTGGAAAGCCCTTAAATCATTCGGTTTCAATGAAGAGACCCAAGGGAACGAACGCATTGCTTTTAGCGATTTTAACCTCGCGGCCATCAATATGATTGATCAAAAATTAACGGCACTAGGGATGCGTGTAAATAGAGATGCCGCAGGGAATTTAATTGCTACTCGCAAAGGAGCAAACAATCAACTCCCCCCAATTGCATTTGGTTCTCATATTGATTGTGTCCCAAATGGGGGGCATTACGATGGTCAAGTTGGGGTTTTAGGGGCTATTGAGGTTATTGAAACTTTGGTCGAAAACAATTTTCAAACGAATCACCCCCTTGAATTAATCATTTTCTCAAATGAAGAAAGTGGTGTTTTTGGCTCAAGAGCCTTAGCCGGAGCACTAACAAATGAATCATTAGAAGTAATGACGCCATCAGGGTTTACAAATGCTCAAGGAGCAGAAAGATTGGGGGGCAATGCCAATAAAATACTTTCTATCGCAAGAAAACCGGGGAGTCTTCACGCCTTTTTAGAACTTCATATAGAGCAGGGCGGAATCTTAGAAGAAAAACAGCTGGATATTGGGATAGTTCAGGGCATTGTTGGTCTCCGTTGGTGGGATGTTACTGTAGAAGGAACCTCCAACCACGGAGGAACGACTCCGATGAATAAACGACAAGACGCACTGCTTGCTGCCGCGAAGTTTATTCAACTTGTCAATTCAGTAGTTACATCGGTTCCAGGGAGACAAGTAGGAACTGTTGGACGAATTAAAGCTTATCCAGGAGCCCCAAACGTTATTCCTGGAAAAGTTGTTCTTTCCCTAGAATTAAGAGATTTAAGCGAAGCAAAAATTGATCAGTTATTTGCTGAAATCAAAACTAAAACCGATAGTTTAGCAACCGATTCTCAAGTTAAATTTAGCTTTTCACCTATTAGTGCAACTGGAAAAGCCGCTTTAACAGATGAACGCATCCAAGCAGTAATTCAAAATGAAGCTGAAAACTTAAATTTCTCATATCAATACATGCCATCTGGTGCGGGACATGACGCTCAAGAGATGTCTCATATTGCGCCTACAGGAATGATTTTTATTCCCAGTAAAGCAGGTATTTCACACGCTCCTGAAGAATATTCTACCTTCAAGGACATGGGTCAGGGAACACAACTTTTATTGAATACGATCTTATCTTTGGACCAACTTAAGGAATATTAATACAGTGGTATCTGAGCTTCTTATTTCTCTACACGAGATCCAACTGTTAAAAAGAGTTTGGCTAACGTACCCTTACTGACATCATGCCATTACTTTTTATTATGTTAATTTAGGCTCACATTCGAATTGTCCCTTTCCTAAACCTCGTGTCTTAATCAAAAAGATTTACTGTAGCTCTCTTGGCACGTATTACGACTAGCTGTAATTAGGCTTTGGCCAATTTTTTTATGGCAGCAATAAAGTGGTCTAATTCCTCAAAGGTTGTAAACACATTGGGGGTAATACGACAGCCTTTAACATTGGCATAGTCTATAGCTACTGTAAAAATGCTATGCTCTTTGTACAAGCGTTCTGCCAGGGTATGAGGCGTAATATTCTTAAGGCCAATATTGCCAATCCCACAGGCTCTTTTTGGATCCCAAGGCGTATTAATTACAACATTGGGTACGTCTTTGAGGGCAGTCATCCAAAAACGGCGTAAACTTCTAAGCCTTTCTTCTTTTCGTTTGGGACCTATCCAGTTAAGATAGTCTATGGCGTCTTGAATACCAAGGGTGATATAGGCAGGGTGGGTGCCTAAGTGATTGAGGCGTTTAATTTTTGTGCGATCTTTTTCATAGTCAGCATAAAGCGGCCAAATTTTAGGAATGTGTTCAGAAGCAATATACAACAAGCCGTTGCCGAGAGGTGCTGCTAGCCATTTGTGCAAACTTGAACCGTAATAATCGCAATCCAAATCTGAAATACTAAAGGGGAAGTGACCTACACAGTGCGCTCCGTCGACCAAAACCTCAACTCCTTTTTGATGGGCCATGGCGCAGATCTTTTTAATGGGAAGAATTTGTCCTGTGATGTTAATCATATGACACACCATTAACATCTTTGTTTTAGATGTAATTTTGGAAGCGTATAAATCCACAATTTCTTCATCAGAATGCGGATGGTTAGGCACTGAAACAATGTTTACTTTGACACCGTGTCGTTCCGCGACTTGTTCAAACATCAACTTCATGGCCCCATAGTCCTGAAGGGCATAAATAACTTCATCACCTGCTTTCCAAGGATAGCCTGAAATAATAGTGTCTAGTGATTCTGTCGTATTTCGTGTTACAATTAGATTGTCAGGCGCACAGCCCACTACACTTCCAAGTTTTTCACGCATTATTTTTCGGTCCTTTTCCAGCTGATTACGCATATAATACGAGCCTTCAAAATTGACGTGATGCAAGTGGACTTGCAACCGCTCTAAAGTAGGGTTGGGAATAATATTATAATATCCGCTTTCTAAATTGATGTATTCTGAGGTCAGGGAATATTGATCTCGGATGGTTTTCCACAATTCGGATTCTGGAACTTTTGGTAGTTGAGAAGGAAAGTTGTGATTTGACTGGGGCATAAAAGCAAGACTGCTAAAGGGAAGCGCCCCGAGCGCGGCAGTAGTTTTTAAAAAGCTTCTTTTGTCCATAAGAATTGAAATAT
>WTJI01000042.1:0-2317 GCA_011524905.1 Flavobacteriales bacterium | reverse complement strand
CTATGATTTTTATGAAGAATTACTTTCTGACACCACAAAATCTGAATTAGAGATTAAAGGGGTTTTTGAAGACGACCATAGTGTAGCCTTGTATTTTAATTATAAGTGGGAGCTTAAAAACAAGGATCATGTAGCATTTGACGTTATTGATATCATTCAGTTTGATGATCAACTTAAAATAAAAAACTTAAAAATCATTTATGACACATCGAAAAGTAGAGAAGCGTTAAATAAATTGAAAAAGGCCTAACTATTGCAACGGTTTTACTGTTACAGTTTATGGGGTGAGAGCGGAATTTGGCTCTAATTTCATCTTAGTGATTGCTACTTTTTCTCCTAACAATATTATCTCAAACATATTGGATAGAGGCAAAAGGATTGCGTTGGAGTTAGATAATTTTTTTTGTATTGACTTTATAAAGCCTATCAAAACGATTCATTACTTCTTGGACGTCGCGTTTTCTTATGGCGATCTTCAAGACACACGCAAGGGCTAAATCTTGACTTAGGATTTTAATTTTTTTCTCTTTGATGATGCGCATTACCTGATTCATCAATGCGTGATCAAAATTTAATTGATAATAAACATCAATTGTTTTTTTGACAATAGCGGCAGTTGCTAAGGTGATCTGAGCAGAATGTTTATAAGCTTGTTTGAGACCACCCACCCCGAGTTTGGTCCCACCAAAATATCTTACCGAAACAACCAGAATATTAGTAAGATTAAAGGATCGAATTTGACCGTGAATTGAAGGTCCTGCAGAGTTATTGGGCTCTCCGTCATCATTAACCTTAAATATAGGGTCTTTGAAGCCCAGTTGCCAGGCATAGCAAAAATGCCCTGCAGTAGGGTGTTGCCGCTTTAGTTTTTCGATCGCTTCCTTTACATGTACTTCATTTTCAACCGGGAAGCCATATCCGAAAAACTTGCTTCCTTTTTCTTTGAAGAATGATTCTGGTGTAGGGTTTTCGATGCTGCTGTAGGTGTCTTCCAAAAGGGATGATTTAAACACTAAGTTAAATAAGTTCGACTTTAAATATTAGGTGACGTGAACTGAAATTAAACAATTGTTCATTATAAATACGAAGCGTGCTTAAAGGCAATCTTTTTCTTGTCAGGTTTTGTAGTTGCCTAAAGGGAAAAGAGTTATGCCTGTTGTTTTAAAAGGATTGTGTAAATTGCAGTATTAACCATAAACCAATAGAAATGAAAAAAAGACTTTTCACGTCAATTTTTTGTGCATTTACTTTTATGCTAAACGCACAAGTAATCCACTCTTGGAATTGGACAGCCAATCCCGGCGAAAGAGCCGATTTTGAAAAAGCAGTTGCGGAAAAAACAAAAAAACACAATTCCGCAAAAGATGCCTCAACAATGTTTACCTATCAAATCAATTCAGGAAACAATACAGGTACTTATTGGAGACTTAGAGTCGAAGCAGAACTAAAAGACTTTGATAAGGAAAACAGAAGTGGGCTCAAAGCCATGCAAAATAATGCAGCTAAATTAGGGAAGATTACAACGTCAGCCTGGTGGAATATAGACGAAAAAGCCACACATTGGCCAGAAGGTGACAACAATTGGAATAAACCCTTAAAAAGATACTTTTTATACAACTATGACGGAGAGCATAGTGCTGATTTTTGGGCTTTTAGATACAAAGTAAAAGGAGCCATAAAAGCTTCAGGGGCAGATATCAATATGACGACTTTAAATTGCTTTGCTGGCTGTCAGGGAAACCAAGTAATGGTCATTTTTAGTCATTCTAATTTTGAAGACTTACAAAATGACAATAGTGTTGAATGGAAAAAAGTGTATGAAAAATACAACGAACTGTATGGTGTAAAATATGAAGCCGACATAAGTGAATTTGAAAGCTCGCTGACTCTTGGCGGTTTTGGAAGATATTCGGGCACAATGGTGTTTAAACCAGAGATGAGTTCTCCCCAAAATAGAAAATAAAATGATTTTACCCACTTACAGTAGAGGGGTAACTTCTCGCATTAAAAGCAAACCAAAACCAATAATTATGAAAAATTTACTACTAATTGCAACCTTACTATTTTCAGGTTCAACAGTTTTTAGTCAGATTGCTGTTATGGATGTCATTCAAATAAAAGACGGTATGGAAAACGATTATGAATCCATTGAAGCGTTTGTGAGTCCCATTCAAAAGGAAGCTATTAATCAAGGGCGCAAATTAGGCTGGTATGTCATGAAACGACAAAGCGGCGGCGACTTATCTAAAGTTGAAGACAAAGGAATTGGAGACTATGTGCTGATTAATATCTATAAAGACAAAGCGCAAAGAGACGC
>WTJI01000013.1 GCA_011524905.1 Flavobacteriales bacterium | reverse complement strand
GATTCTGTTGTTGATATTTGTGAAGGCGATGCCATTCCAGAAATATCTTTTGAATATTGGGGCGCTCCAGGTATTACCGCATATGCTACTGGTTTGCCATCAGGTGTCAATCCACAAATCTCACTCAATAGACAAGTGGCAAGTATTGACTTTGGTTCTGTTGGCGATGCAATGAGTATCGGAGACTATATTACATTGGCAGTTAACAATAACACTTATACTTATTCCTCTACAACCAACTTAGCCATTGATGACGTGGTGACTTGGTTAGTGGCTCAAGTGAATGCAGACACGACAGTGAATGTAAGTGCCGTTGCATCAGCTACTGATACAGAAATAGAATTTACTGCAGATACAGCTGGAGTTGTATTTGGTTTATTGACCACTACCAACCCAGGCGCAACTTTAATACCTAACAGTCCAAGAATGATTACTGGTCCTCGTGCCATAACACTGACTGGAACCCCGACAGCAGCAGGTATTTATAATTATAACGTACGAACTGATAGTACTTCTTGTACATCAATGCTTATATCAGGAACGATTAACGTTATTGGTGATGCGTCATTGATATTGACTTCCTCTCCAACTACTGAAGACCAAACAGTCTGTGAAGGTGATGGTATTGAACCGATAGTGTATGCAATTGGTGGCGGTGGTTCTGCCAATGTATATGGACTGACGGGTCTAGGACTAAACGTGGCAGTTACCTCTTCTACCATAACAATCAGTGGAACACCAACACTAGATGTTGAAGTACCAACTGCGATCAGATATTCGGTTCAAACCACAGGTACATTGGGTATTTGTGACGAAGGGATTCGAAACGGCTTTATCGTCATTTGGCCTAATGAACAATTAAATATCATTGGTGCCATAGGCACTGTGCAAGTATGTCAGCGGTCATTCTTGCCACCAATTAATCTAGAATATCGTTCAAGTGGAGAACCAAGTGTTCTTTCACCAACTATATCAATTAATGGTGGAGGTCTTATTGCTACTTCGACGGCTTCATCACCTCAAGTTATGGAAGTAACCCTAAGTGGTGCTCCGACTTCTGCAGGAGAACAATATCAAATTTCAATTAATGGAATTCCTTTTACTGCATCTAGCACGACTACAGGAACTACATTGATACAAATTGCACAAGAACTTGAAACAAAACTAGCTGCTTCTCCACTTGTTTCAGTGGTTAGAGCTGCCAATGTATTGACGATTACAGGTAATACAAACGCCTTATTTGAACTGAGAACCATTTCAGATCAAACAGGGGTCCAACTTGATGTAACAGACTCGACTCCAAATATTGGCACATTTACAATAACTGGTACGCCTACTGTGATGGATGCACCAGGTATACATAATCTATTAATCACAACACCCGGTGGTGCACAAGGATGCTTAACAGCACAACAAACCATTACCATAGATATAGTCTCAGCTTCGCAGATTAGTCTTTCTTCTTCTCCTAGTGGTATGCCATTGACTGTGTGTGATGGAACTGTTTTGGGTGGTACACCATCTGATACGCTTGAATACTTAATAACAGGTGGGGCTGTTAACGCCAATATCACATGGGCAGGTGGAACACCAGCTTGGGTAAGTTCTAACCTAAGACTCAATGACCCTTCTACAGGTTCACATACCTTTGAAATTTTCAGTGGGGCTATTGATACCAGATCGCGTTCCGTTGAAACATTCAACTACGTAATTACGACTACAGGAAATGTAAATGGATGCTCAGAGGATACTGTTTCTGGAACACTAATCGTTAATCCTAAAAACTACATTGACCATATTACAGGAACGGGTAGTGTATCGCAATTGATTTGTGAAAGTAATACCCCTGCTACTTTCAGCCCAATAGGATTCAGACTAGACGGAAGTGCTACATCTGCCTCTATTTCATGGACATTGGGTGTACCTCCAGGATTGACATTTAATCAAAGTGGTACATTAGATTACTATATTTCAGGTTCAATTCCACCATCATCAATCGCATCAGACGTTGTTTATCTCTATGAGATTACAGCTTCGGGTGGTTGTGCTCCTGTTACTATAACCGGTTCAATTACCATTCTTGCCAACCCAGAAATAATTCTCACGAGTCCATCATCTTATACTTCTCAGGTTGGAGCTAACGCACTCTGTGAAAACACGGATATATTACCCATTGAGTACACCTTATTTGGTGGTGCCGATAGAGCGGAAATTACCTGGCTGACGAGTACAGTTATAGATGGAATTAGTGTAAATGTTGTATCCTCAACTGCGGGTACACCAAGTGGTACCCTCACATTTATCGAAATTTCAGGTACAGCTAGTATGTCTGAAATTGTTGCAACGAGATTCCCCTACGAAATCACGGCCTTTGATGATGACGCTGGTTGTACACCTGTTGCTTCACTATACGGAGTGATTGAGATATTACCTGCGCCAACTGTTATGGATCAGTTCATAAGAGACAATGATATTACTGATGTAACCTGCCACGGTGGTCTTGACGGGTCTATCATTATCCCTGCCACACCTGAATCAGAATTCCAGAAACGAATTTTTGGTGGACAGCAAAGTCAAAGAGAAAGACAACGGGTCACTTGGGTCTTCAACCCAGGTACGCCCAATATTCTTGACCGTATTGGTGTTACAATAGACGGTATTTTCTTCGAATACATTTTCCAAGAAACATTCGCTGGCTCTGGGGTACCAGAAAGTTTAACGGACGGGTTAAATGGATTAGTAGATAAAAT
>WTJI01000031.1:2385-11287 GCA_011524905.1 Flavobacteriales bacterium | reverse complement strand
TAAATGCTTTTACGACTACGCCACACAATATTAATGGGAACGAAACATTGTGTAGCGGCACTGTACCATTTACTATTTTAGGCGGTTCTGAACCAACTCCTACTATAGGGGCGGCAACTAAAACCTATCAATGGCAATTTAATTCTGGAGGCGTTTGGACTGATATTTCAGGTGCTGTATCTCAGGATTTTATCTTCACGACAGGTTTGACGACAACCACAGCCTACAGGAGAAAAATCATTTCAGAATTTAATGGTGTGAGTTGTGAGGATATATCAAATGTTGTTACGAAAACAGTTAATATTCAGCCTGCTATAACAGTATTTTCAATTGGATCTCCTAGTGTTAACAACTCTGTCTGTGATACAGATGATGTAGAATTGAACATTACTGCAACGAATACAAATTCTCCAGTCTACCGCCTATTTAGAGGGATTAATTTAATCCAAGGTCCTGTTTCTGGCGGCACTACGCATACTTTTACCGTTTCAGGCACCGATTTGGATAATGGTGACCTTCTCACCGTTACCGTTGAGAATTCAGGTGCTACTTGTAGTGGTACTGCAACGCTTACTATATTCATTAATGAATTTGACTTTTCTACATCCTCTAACACTATAAGTGGTAATCAGTCTGTTTGTTTTTCATTGTCTCCATCACAGCTTTCTGATGTAGGTTCTCCTACAGCCACAGGTTCCATAACAATTTCATGGGAGTCTAGAACGCTTGGTACGACGACTTGGACTCTTGTTCCTTCCGTTAATACTGCTAATTATACGCCTTCAAGTGTGGCTACTGCTACTGAATTTAGGCGAATTTTGACCTCTGATTTAAATGGGAAAACTTGCGAAAGCTATTCTAACATTGTTACCATCAATGTTCCCACCGTAACTGCTAGTTTGGTCATTAGAAATTCTGCTACACTAACAGCTTTAGATTCTAATATGTTGTGTGAAGGTGATTCTATTCAATTAGATGCCTCTGGTTCTACTGGAGTTGCTGGATATCAGTTTTTTAGAAATGGTACATCACTATCCTTCGGAGCTGTTGTAACTACTTCTACCACCGTTGTTTCCTCCCCAATCAATCACAATGATGTTTTCTCTGTTCGCGTGTATCTCAATGCTGACGGTTCAGGATGTGCTGAAACCGTAACAGAAACTGTTTTATTGAATGCCCTTACAGGATCACATTCAGTTACCACTGCTTCTCAAACTGTTTGTATTGGAGATACGCCTGCAACTATTGCCGCTTCTGTACCTACTGCCAATATCTCGACGTCAACTTTTGCATACCAGTGGGAGCATCTTTTGGATGGAACAACAACTTGGACAGTCGTTCCAGGAGTCTCTACACTACCTTCTTTAAATCCACCATCAAATTTATCAGCGGGTGTACATCGTTTTCGCAGGAAAATTACACTTACCAATGGTACGCTTTCATGTACAGATGACTCAGGTTTATGGGTTTCATCTGTTCATTTGATAACCGTAACAGCCAACCCAACAGGTACTATTTCTACCTCTACGACTTCCGTTTGTATTGGGAGTACTGTTACATTTACCCTTAATGGTGTTAGTGGTCTTTTGGGTGAAACGTATCAATTTTTTATTGATGGTGTTGGACAAGGAACCTCTACAGCGACAACTTTTTCTACGAATAGTTTAGCTACAGGACAGCAAGTCTCAGCTGAAATATACGCCAATAGCTGTACAACAACTACTGCAGCCCTTACTATGGGTACCTATTCTTTACCGACACCAGCACTTTCAGGATTGACTCAGAATACTTTTTGTCGCGGGGATTTCCCTGATATAACTGCAACGCCAACAGGGTCCGGATTTACTTATACTTTCTATTTGAATAATATTCAGATAATTTCATCTGCCGTATCTGGGAATGTTTTAAGTACCGCGAGTATTACGACACCTCTTAATCATGGTGATCAATTATCAGTCAGAGTTACCAATCCAGGTGGATGTTCATCTACAGAGACAATAACTCTGAATATCAATGAATTTGATACTGGAACAACAGATAGTATTTCAACTACAACTACTGCATATTGTTCAGGAGCAGACCCATTGATAATCAATTCAGTATCAACCATTTCTAATTTGAACGGCGGTTCATTGTCTTATGCATGGGAAACACGTCAGGTTAGTCCTTCGACAACATCTTGGACTGTCATATTGAATGCTACAAATACATACTATGACCCACCTGTATTAGCAGATGGTACGCATGAGTTTAGAAGGCAAACTACTAATACTTTTAATACACTATCTTGTGTTAGTACGTATACATCGGTTGTTACAATTACGGTCGGTAGTGGTGTTCCAGCACCTAGTTTAACCGTTACAATCACAGATAATGCGACAACATCTCCTGTTACAAATTTCACGATTTGTCCTGACGATGCAATTACGATAAGTGCGAGTTCTACAACAGGCCAGTCTTATGAGTTTTTTATAAATGGAGCAAATGTTCAGGGTCCCTCATCTTTAGATTCTTTGGTTGTTTCGTCCGTGAGTCACAATGATTCATTTAGTGTTATTGTATATAGTGATCCAGGTGGTGTAGGTTGTACCAATCAAGTGACCTACACAATCCAAGTCATTGATATGGTTGGTAACAATACCATTACAAATACAACACAGACTATCTGTGAGGGAGATGATCCAAGTGCTATAGTTGCATTTTCAAATCCAACTCCCACTATTCCTGCAGGTAACGTTCGCTATCAGTGGCAGCGTTTTACTACTGTTTGGGAGGATATTTTGGGGGCTACAACGCAAAATTATGACCCAGCTGCCAATGTAGTTACTGTAACTACTCAATTTAGAAGATTGGCCACAGTAGATTATAATGGTGTGTCCTGTTCAGGTACAAGTTCACCCTCACAAGTTTCTAACTACGCAATTATTAATGTAGTCCCAAGTTTCACGGCTAGCTTAACTAGTAGTGTCTTCCCCATAGAAATTTGCTCAGGCTCCTCTATTCAATTTACTGCCAACGCAGTAGCTAGTGCGACCTATACTTTCATGAAAAATGGGAACCCAGTACAAACTGGTCCATCAGCTGTTTATTCAGATACCTTTTTGAATGGAGATTCTATTACGGTAGAAATAAGCAACGGAAGTTGTACTCGTACTTCCTCACCCTCTGTTGTTTTGGTTTATTCTGATCCACTTGCCCAGTTAAATGTTCCTAGCTTGTCCACAAATGTATTTTGTGTAGAGTCTCCTCCAAGTATTGAAGCATCGCCCTCCACAGGCGTTTCTTATACCTTTTACATTAGTGATGGTATTGTTTCTCCAACTATAGCACCTGCTGGAGCTGTTAGTGGAAATACTATTGATTTATCTCACTCTTCAATTGTATTAACACCAAAAATAGTCGTTGATGTTCAAATCACAGACGCCAATGGATGTCAAGACAGTACATCGGAAGCAGATGGAGATGCGATTGTTCTCTACACCTCAGAGCTTACAGGAACAAACAATATCAATACAGGGCAAACTTCTTACTGTGCAGGTGTAACACCCAACCCAATTTATGACAACGGAAGTATTACGCCTTCATTGTCAAACACAACCCTGAACTACGTTTGGCAGCAAAGAACAGCCGGAACAACAACCTGGACAAATGTTGGTATTACCACTCAAAACTTTAATCCACCCCAATTGGCTGACGGTTCATACGAATTTAGACGTTTATTAACCTACACAGTCAGTGGTGTTACTTGTACGCCTACAAGTACCATTAATATGTCTAACATAGTAACGCTTACATTTAGTAGTACGAATCCCGTTACATTGTCTAGTAATATTTCGCCCACTGGTAATAACATTATATGTGATGGGGATGATATAATATTTACTGCATCAACAACGAGTGCTACCAATTATATATTCTCAGTAGACAGTATTACATATCAATCATCTGCTTCTCCGACTTTTGACACATCTGCCGTAACCTTGACTCTAACAGATGGGGCCTTAGTTAAAGTTATAGCGGAATTTGGTAGCAGTAGTTGTACAACTGAAGACACTTATGTTGTTCGTGTTAATTCAATGACAGGGAATAATAATATTACTTATACTTCAACAACAACGCTCTGTGGGGGAGAAGATCCATCACCGATAGGATCATTAAATGAGCCTACACCAACCTTACAATCAGATGGTGCATTTATGCAGTATCAATGGCAATCATTTAATGGTACAACTTGGAGTGATATTACTGGTGAAACCACAGTTACATTTGACCCCGGACCAATCTATTCCGATATATCATTTAGACGTTTGGCTTTAGTTAATTTCAATGGTATTGTTTGCGAAGATCCCGTTATCAATTATATATCAAATACGGTTACATTCACCGTTTTTGCTGGTCCTTCACCACTTGTGACATTATTATCAAATGAAGCCAACAATACAATCTGTGAGGGAGCGACTGTTACATTTACAACTGCTGTTACCGGTGCTACAACGCCAAGCTATTTATTTAGACGAAATGGAGTTGCTCAGTCTTTATTGCCAGATACACAGTCATCAATGACAGTGTCTAACATTTCTGATGGTGAAGTTATTTCAGTTGAGGTATTTCCTTTACCTGGTCGCTCTGGATGTTCCACTACAGAGACTTTGACCATGTTTGTCAACAGTTTTGATGCTACACCTAATCAAATAGGTATTGCTTCCGCCACAATCTGTTCGGGAGCAGATCCTGGTCTTATTTATAGTAGCTCAATCCCTGTAGCTACTGGATCTGTAACATATCGTTGGGAAAGTAAAACACCTTCTAGCACTTTGTGGAGTGATTTAGGAGTCAATAACCCAACCTATGATCCACCCGTGCTGGCTAATACAACGGTTTTCAGACGTATCGTATACAGTACCCTGAACACTGTACAATGTGAAAGTATTAGTAACATTGTGACCATTACTATTGATCCTAATTTGGTGCCTACAATTACCTCATTTAGTTCTAACCGAGTAGGAAATACCATCTGTTCTGGATCAACCAGCAACACCATTTTCACAGTTACAGCCACAGGAACTATCACTCGCTATGATTTTAGGCTAAACGGTACAGTTGTTCAAAGTTCTGTATCCAATACTTATTCACTCGCAGATAGTTCAATTACAGATGGCTCTACTGTTTTTGTTGAAGTCTTTGGCGCATCCGGTTGTTTTGATACTTCTTATACCATTACTTTAACAATCAATGATATTGTAGCTGGATCCATCCTTGGGACACAATCTGTGTGTGATGGACTTGCTCCACAATTACTCACAAACTCCACGTCAGGTTCAATAAATGGTACAACCGCTGTAAATGGAGACTATCAGTGGCAATATTCATCTGATCGCGTTAATTGGACTAATATTACAGGTGCAAATAATAGTACGTATCAACCACCTATTTTACCAGTAGGAACCCGTTACTATAGAAGATCATTGACAGCAGCCTTAAACGCTCAATTCTGTACCGATATCTCTAATGATATAACTGTATCAGTAACACCAGGGCCGTCTATTGACTTTAGGACACCCGATAATGTTACTGTTTCTGCCACGACTACATATGCTATGTGTTCTGGTGATAACGCACAATTCCAGGTTAATGGTGGACGTTCTTATGAATTCCGTATTAATAATGCAGTTTTCTATACTGTAGGTACTGCCACACCTAGTGCATGGGTTACTTATGACCCTCTAATCGACGGGACATCTACTTACACGCTTGCAGATGGAGATTTCGTTGATGTTATTGTATATGACACACCACTTACTGCAAGTAATACAATAGATTACGCAAACGCTTGTTCAACACGATCATCCTCTGTTACTGTAAATGTTGCCACTTTACCAGGTGTTACCTTGAATGCCACTAGTATCCTTGGGAATGTATTTTGTCCAGGTGACGCTGTAGACTTTCAAATCGTCTTATCGCCTTCTGATCCAACAGCTACTTTCGAGTATTTTGTTGTTGGAGGTGGCGGAACATGGGTTGCCCTTGGCGGTACAAGTACCTTTACGATCAATATGGCAGACACACCCGGGGTTTCTGACAGCGCAACTGTAACAGTTAGAGTAACCACGGCTTCGTGTAGTACGCAAGTAACTGAATCTATATTTATTCAAGAAAATGATATAACCACCGCAGGAACTATTTCTAGAACAGATGTTTCTGTTTGTGCTGGTGAAGAACCTGGCGATATTGTAAGTACAGCCCCTGCTGTAGCTACCATGGCTACGGCTTCCATTAGTTATCAATGGTATCAAAAACCAGCCTTGGCCTCTCCAGCCTCTTGGACTATAGTCGCAGGTGCTAGGGGACAAGCCGCAACTCTTAATTTCACTGGCTATCCAATCAGTGTAGATTATCAATACTATAGAGAAGCCATTTCTGATGTAGGTGGACAAAGCTGTACCACTTCTACTACTTTTGTTCAGATATCAGCACTTCCACTTCCAGTATCTACATTTAAAGACCCTGCTTTAAATACAATAAGTTCGGCCAGTACCTACTCTATATGTAGTGGAGATGCAGCAGAAATGCGTGTTAGTGGCGGGCGTTCCTATCAATTTAGAATCAATGGTTCTGTTGTTTATACTGCAGGAAGTGCAACACCTTCTACAGAAATTACTTTTGATCCATCAATCAATGCCACACACACGTTAATTAATGGAGATGTAGTAGATGTGGTTGTTTATAATTTACCATTAACAGCCAGTAATACGATTGACACTGATGCTTGTTCTTCTACAACACCCGCATTAACTTTTTCAGTAGCCACTACACCAAGTCCGACCATTTCAGCTGTAGGAATAGCAGGTAATACTTTTTGTTCTGGTGAAGCGGTAACATTTAATGTAAGTTCGACGACTTCAGTACCGAGCCCCTCATATTCATATAGTATCAATGGTTCTCCCTTTGTAGCTATTGTCGGAAATAGTTTTACGGTAACGATGAGTAATACTACCGTTGGCGTTTCTGACAACGTTACGGTAACCCTACGAATGGGATCTGGCTCTTGTAGTACATTGGTTACTACTACCTTATTCTTAGAAGAAAGTGAACTAATCAGCCTAGGAACTGTTAGTCTCACAGACACATCGGTCTGTGTTGGCACAATTCCAGGTAATATAGTTAGCACTGCTTCACCAACGGCTACAATTTCAGGTACATCTTTTGCCTACAGATGGCAGCAACGGGCCAATACTGCTACTTCAACTTGGGTTGATATACCCAATCCTCGTGGGGATAAAGAGACTCTAACTTTCTCTGGGTCACCGCTTACGGAGTCCACCTTATTTAGAAGAAATATTACATATACCGTCAATGGCCAAGCCTGTACAGAGTTTGGCACCCAACAAGCGATCACGGTTACGAATCCACCTGTATTAACGTTTAAATATCCTAGTTCAACTGTAGTAAGTGCTCCTACAACAGCATCGATTTGTGACGGTGAGACTGTTGTATTCAGAGCAAGTGGCGGATTATCTTATGAATTTTTAATCAATGGTGCTGTAGAATACACAGTGGGTAGTTCCTTAACCACTACTGAGATCATATTTGATCCTTCGTTGAATGCTTCCCATACAATCATCAATAACGATTTTGTTGAAGTAAGAGCCTATAATTTAGGACTAACAGCAAGTAATACTATTGACCCTAATGCATGTTTTAGTGCTTCAAGTTCAGTTACTTTTAATGTTTCTAATGCACCGAGTCCAACGATAGCTGCTACTAGCATTGTTGGTAATACATTCTGTAGTGGCGATACTGTAACATTTAATGTAGGAACTGTCAATCCTGTAGTCAGTCCAACCTATGAGTTTAGTATAAACGGTGGTATTTATCAAACGATTTCTGGAACAACTTTCAGTTTAACGATGTCGAATACTACTGTTGGTGTTTCTGACAATGTTACTATAACGATTCGCTTAAGTTCAGGTTCCTGCAGTATCCAGTCTACAACAACATTATTCTTACAGGAAAGTGAAGTAGCCTCAAGAGGTACAATTTCGGCTACTGTAACATCGGTGTGTGTTAATCAGATTCCTGGCGATATTCAAAGTACAGCATCAGCATCAGCGACGCTTCCAGGTACAAATATTGAATACAGATGGCAGCAAAGAGCTGATACAGCTACCTCTGTGTGGGTAAATATTCCAGGCGCAAGAGGAGCATCTCCAACATTAAATTTTGCTGGGGTACCACTTTTAGAGTCAACACTATTTAGAAGAAATGTCATTACAACGGTAAATAGCCAAACCTGTACGGTCGAAGGATTACAGGTCGTTAAGATCGAAACAACTCCTCCACCATCACCAACATTTAAAGACCCAGCTGGTGTACCAGTGAACGCACCATCATCTTACACAATTTGTTCAGGTGATACCGTTGAATTCAGAGCCAGTGGTGGGCTTTCATATGTCTTTAGAATAAATGGTGTAGATGAATATACAGTTGGAAGTTCAAATACAGCTACGGAAGTTATTTTTGATCCTTTCGTTGATGCTTCTCATACCTTAATCAACAATGATTACGTTGATGTTGAGGTTTATAATCTTGGTTTAACTGCTAGTAATACGATAGACTCTGATGCATGTTTTACACTTACGAATTCAGTTACATTTATTGTAAACAACAAGCCAACGCCAACGCTTTCAGCGACCAATATCACAGGAAATACGTATTGTCCTGGTCAAGATGTTGAGTTTAGTATTGGACTTTCACCCGCCGATCCTTCAGCTACATTTGAATACCACACTGGTGGTCCGTGGAGTGCATCTTTCTCAACAACTACTTTTACAATTAATTTACCTAACGCTACAGTAAATGCTTCTGATAATGTTACCATAACATTGCGTGTTACAACAGGATT
>WTJI01000031.1:0-2285 GCA_011524905.1 Flavobacteriales bacterium | reverse complement strand
CAAGTCATACACTAGCTACAGGAAACTTCGTTGATGTTATCGTATATGATAGAGCCTTAACAGCAAGTAGCACAATTGATCCAGACGCTTGTTCTTCACAATCGGCCTCCGTAACAGTTAATGTGTCGCCCTTGCCAGATCCATCACTTTCTGCTACAAATATTTTCAATAATGTTTTCTGTGCTGGAGAGGCAGTAGATTTCAGTATATCCTTAGCAGTGTCAGATCCTACTGCAACTTTTGAGTATGAGGTCTCTACTGCTAGTCCTCCAGGTTGGGTGTCTATTGGATCGAATACAACATTTACTGTTACTATGACCAACAGGCCTGGTTTGACAGATCATGCTACCGTAACCATTCGTGTAACATCCGGTAGCTGTTCTACTGTTGTGACTGAAGCAATCTATCTAGAGGAAAATGAAATCACCAATCCAGGTGCAATAAATACTTTAAGTTCAACTGTGTGTTCTGGAGGTTATCCGGGTGATATTGTTGAAACTGTATCTACAACATTCTCTGTTACAGGATCAGTCACTTATCAATGGTATCAAAGAGCAAGTGGAGCTACAACTTGGACATTAATACCTGGTCCTCGTGGAGAAGCTAGAGACTTAACATTTGCCAGTAATCCATTATTTAGTACGACACAATTCAGAAGAGAAGTAATAAATACTTACAATTCTCAAGTGTGTGAAAGGCTAAGTTCACCTTCTTTTGTTACGATCTCTATATCATCACCAACAGTGGTCGATTTCCGCTCCCCAGTAGGACCTGTTACAGCTCCAACTACACTTGCGATCTGTACTGGAACTAATCAAGAGTTTAGAGTAAGCGGTGGTCTATCATATGAATTCCGAATTAATGGTTCTGTTCGATACACAGCAGGAGCGTCATTGACTTCTGACTTTGTGACATTTGATCCACTTATTGATGCTTCTTACACCTTAGCTACAAATGATGTTGTAGATGTTATTTTATATGATAACGCACTAACGGCTAGTAATACCATTGATTTAACATCTTGTTTTTCACAGTCAGAAGCTGTAACCATAACCACCAGTCCATCACCAATTCCGACTATCACGGCTGTTTCAATTACTGGAGATACATTTTGTCCTGGAGAAGCCGTTACATTTAACATTGCATTAGCTGCTTCAGATACTACTGCTACTTTTGAATATGATGTATCAACTGCATCAGGATGGACATCGATAGGTTCAAATACGTCATTTACAGTAACGATGACCGACCGTCCGAATCTTTCAGATCATGCGACTATAACTGTTCGGGTTACTTCAGGTTTATGCTCGACAACAGTGACCAATACCCTTTACCTCGAGGAAAATGAGGTAGTCGAGGCTGGTACAATCAGCACTACGGATCTACTGATCTGTGCTGGAACTGATCCGCAAGATATATTCGAACTCACGGCACCTACATTTACGATGACGGGCACAATAAAGTACCAGTGGTATGAAAGAGCCAATCTAACGACCACAACTTGGACTGCCATCGGACCACCTAGAGGAACAGCACGAGATCTTGTATTTAGTGGTAACCCTATCTCAGAAGATACCAGATTCTATCGTGAAACAATAAATGAAATTAATGGTCAAAGTTGTAGTGAAAACACCTTACCTATCACAGTTCGTGTAAAAACATTAAGCCCAGAGTTTAGAACACCTGATAATGCTATTGTTAGTGGTACATCAAACTATAGTATGTGTGAAGGTCCTGCGGAATTCCAAGCCAGATTCGGTAGATCCTATCAATTCCGAATAAATGGTTCTGTTGTATATACTGCTGGATCTACTTCTACAAATAGTTTTGTTACTTTCGACGCCTTAACCGATCATGTATCAGCACCATATGTACTGACTACGGGCGATGTTATTGACGTCCTAGTATACGATTTACCCCTTACAGCTAGTTTGACTATTGATCCTGATGCTTGTCCATTCCCCACAAGTGCTGTAACCCTTGACGTTTCAAGAACACCGAGCTTTACTATAACAACTTCTGGAACACTTAATTCATATTGTCCTTCATCGACATATACCTTTATAATCAACCCATTATCTTTTGTTAATACAGCGACCACATATGAATATTCTGTGCCAGGTTCTATAGGTTGGACTTCTTTAGGTAGTACGACTAAAACATTCTCTGTCGTTATGCCAAATATAGCAGGACCCGCTGCGTCAGCTACGATTACTGTTCGTGCCACAGATCCAGACTGTTCTGGAACACCAGTAACATTCTCACTTAATCTACCTGAAAATGAA
>WTJI01000040.1 GCA_011524905.1 Flavobacteriales bacterium | reverse complement strand
GCAACCTCTTGAGCCGTAATCAAGTGCACTATTCAGTTATGCTACGAGGCCTTATGAGGTGCGAATTTACTATTTTTTTAGAATATAAAAAGTAACTATTTGCGAAGTTTTCAGTGCCACAAGGCCTGGGTTAAATGCGCTTTCCGATGCTTTACGAGCATATGATAAGGATAGAGGAGACCAAAAAACAGTTTGTTATTTCGTATTTTTGTGGGAATCAAATTGAGATAATCCTCCCCAGGATTCGAAAATGATATGAATTTTATTGCCATTGTTGTAGGTTTATTGCTTCTAATCAGAGGAGGGGACTGGCTCATGCGTGCTGCTGTGTCTTTATCTCTTGAAATGCGCATTCCAAAGATTGTTGTTGGGATGACAGTTGTCTCCTTTGCCACTTCGGCTCCAGAATTAATTGTAAGCTTACAATCTGCTCTTTCGGGGCATCCAGACCTAGCTGTTGGGAACGTAGTGGGATCCAATATTGCCAATCTTGCTTTTGTATTAGGGATCACCATCATGATATCTCCAATTTATGTCACTAAAAGCTTTTATTCCACGGATTGGCCAATGATGCTTTTGGCAACTTTTATCTTCATTGGATTTATTTATTTTGATCAAACATTGGCCCAGTGGGAGGGAGCAGTATTGTTTATATTATTGATTCTATTTATTATCTATTTAATTCTTTATCAAAAACAAGCCGTAATTGATGAAGCCCCTGAAGATGACGAATTACTTTCCCGTCAAACCACCTTTAGTTATTTATTACTTGGTGGATTTGGTTTGTGGCTGGGTTCGGAAACTTTGGTCAAAGGCGCAGTCGCATTGGCCAATAACTTGGGGGTGAGTGAGCGTATTATAAGCATTACGGTTGTTTCTATAGGCACAAGCATCCCTGAATTGTCAGCTTCAATCATAGCCGTAATAAACAAGGAAAAAGCAATTTCTATTGGCAACCTAATTGGGTCAAATATTTTTAATTTGATGGCTGTAATGGGACTTACCGCTATCGTGACCCCCATTTCTATTGGTGATATGGGTATGTTGCAAAGTGATATTTGGTGGATGTTGGGTATTTCTTTGTTAATCCTCCCGCTTGCTTATTTGCCCAAGAAAATGCGATTGGGCCGTATAGATGGGATTATCCTTTTTTTCCTTTACATAGCTTTTCTCTGGCCCTTGATTATGGGATAAAAAAAAGCGACCCTTTTATCAAGAAAAGAGTCGCTTTTAGAAAACTAAAATCCAATATTATACGTCGGCAGTCTTCACCGTTTTGATGATGCGTGCTGCTATTTTATAAGGATCCCCATTTGAAGCAGGACGACGGTCTTCCAACCAACCTTTCCAACCTTTTTCAACGGTCATAATAGGGATTCGGATAGACGCTCCACGGTCAGAAACACCGTAACTAAACTCATTGATTGATTGTGTTTCGTGGTCTCCCGTTAAACGCTTATCATTGTCTGCACCATATACTTCAATGTGTTCCTTGACGACACCGCGGAAGGCCTCACAAATTTTTTCATATGTTTCTTGTGATCCGCAAGTTCTTAGGGTATTGTTTGAAAAGTTGGCGTGCATACCAGAACCATTCCAGTCTGTTGCTCCCAAAGGTTTAGGGTGCCAGTTGATGGCCAAGCCATATTTCTCTCCCAAACGCTCTAAAAGGTATCTAGAAATCCACATTTCATCTCCAGCTTGTCGTGCCCCTTTAGCAAAACACTGATATTCCCATTGTCCAGCAGCTACCTCTGCATTGATCCCCTCAACATTAATCCCAGCAGATAAGCAAAGATCTAGGTGTTCTTCAACCATTTCACGACCAAAAGCATTTTTCGCTCCAGCAGAACAATAAAACTGGCCCTGTGGTGTTTGATCCCGAGGGAAACCAAGGGGGAGATTGGTCTCTGGATCCCAGAGAAAATATTCTTGTTCAAATCCAAACCAGAAGTCGTTGTCATCATCGTCAATCAAAGCACGACCATTGGACTCGTGTGCTGTACCATCTGCATTTAAAACTTCCGTCATGATTAAGTAACCATCCTTACGGTCTGGGTCCGCATAGACTGCAACAGGTTTTAGCAAGCAGTCAGATGATCCCCCCTCTGCTTGTTGGGTAGATGAACCATCAAACGACCACAAAGGTGCATCTTCTAGGTTTCCACTAAAGTCATCAACAATCTTGGTTTTGCTTCTCAAATTGGCCGTTGGTTTGTAACCATCCAACCAAATGTATTCGAGTTTAGATTTGCTCATTTCTTAAATAATTTAGTTTTGCGTCAAAAATATAATAATTGTACTTAAGCCTCTTATTTCGAGGGGGGTATTCTTGACCATATTATTTCTTTTTAGTAATACCCTATTTTTTTAGGGGTTAAATTATAGATATTTCAAAAAAATACCATAAAACCCCTTAATATTTTGTTTTCATTTTTAATTTTAATGAATCGATGTAATAAGATCAAAGGAAGCTTCATATATTTGTTGTAACCCTAAACTTTGATCCATGATATCACTTCAAAAACCTAAGCGTACAAACAACTTTTTAACCAATGTAAATTCGATGCAAACTGAACACTATGCCTTACAATTTGGGGCGCATGTTTTTAATGAATCCGTTTTAAGGCAATACCTGAACAAGGAAGCTTTTTCTAAAATTTCGCAGGCTGTTCTTAAGGGAACAACTATTGATCGAGTGTTGGCAGATCAAATCGCTGCAGCGATGAAAACCTGGGCTTTATCTCAAGGTGCCACACACTACACGCATTGGTTTCAGCCTCTAACTGGTGCAACGGCTGAAAAACACGATGCTTTTTTTGATCGAGCAGATACTGGGGAACCCATTGTCAAATTTGGTGGAGATCAATTGGTTCAGCAAGAACCCGATGCTTCAAGTTTTCCTAGTGGTGGAATTAGAAATACCTTTGAAGCTAGAGGTTATACAGCTTGGGACCCATCTTCACCTGCCTTTGTATACGGAACAACCCTCTGTATTCCCACCATTTTTGTCTCCTACACCGGAGAAGCATTGGATTACAAAACGCCATTGCTTAAGTCATTACATGCCCTAGATAAAGCAGCAACCGAAGTCTGTCGTTATTTTGATAAAAACACCCAACGGGTTATGGCTACATTAGGTTGGGAACAAGAATATTTTCTTGTTGATAAAGATAAAGCTGCGTCAAGACCAGATTTGATCCTAACGGGACGTACCCTTATGGGGCATGAATCGTCAAAAGGCCAACAATTGGACGATCATTATTTTGGATCCATTCCTACCCGTGTGTTGGGTTTTATGCAAGAATTGGAGCAGCAATGCTGGTTGCTGGGAATTCCAGTGAAAACCAGACACAATGAGGTGGCACCCAGTCAGTTTGAATTGGCACCCATTTTTGAAGAAGTAAATTTGGCGGTAGACCACAATTCCTTGCTCATGGACATTATGGACCGCGTAGCAGACAAACACAACTTCAAAGTCCTGCTACACGAAAAACCCTTCGCAGGAATTAATGGATCTGGTAAACATAATAATTGGTCTTTGGCAACGAATAGCGGAGTAAACCTCTTAAGCCCAGGTAAAACGCCAATGTCTAACCTTCAGTTTTTGACTTTTTTCATCAATACAATTGCTGCCGTCTTGGAGCACGAGGCGTTATTGCGTGCTGCTATCGCCAGTGCAGGGAACGATCATAGACTAGGTGCCAATGAAGCCCCACCGGCAATCATTTCAGTATTTATCGGAGAACAGCTATCTAAGGTTTTAGATGATCTAGAAAATGTTTCAAAAGGGAAATTATCACCTCAAGAAAAAACCGATTTAAAACTCAATGTAATAGGGAAAATACCTGAAATATTATTGGACAATACGGACCGAAATAGGACATCACCATTTGCATTTACAGGTAATAAATTCGAGTTTCGTGCTGTTGGTTCCAATGCGAATTGCGCCAAACCTATGACAGTACTTAATGCAATGATGGCAGAACGTCTGCGCGCATTTAAAAAGGAAACAGACAAATTGATCGACAGTAAAGGCATGAAAAAAGATGACGCCATTTTTAATGTCTTACGCGACCAGATCAAGAACATCAAAAATATTCTTTTTGAGGGTGACGGTTATTCAAAAGAATGGCAAAAACAGTCGGCTGAAAGAGGACTCAGTAATAATAAAAATACCCCCGAGGCACTTCCTGCCTATGTTAGTGAAAAAAGTATTCATTTATTCGAATCTTTACAGATTTTATCCAAACGTGAATTGGAGGCTCGCTTTCAGGTTGACTTGGAAGAATATGTTCTTAAGCTACAAATTGAAGCCAGAACTTTGGGCGATATAGCCCGAAATCATATTATCCCTACGGGTATCCGTTACCAAAATGTTTTGATTGAGAATGTTCGTGGTTTAAAAGAAATTTACGGGAGCAAGTTTAGCCCGCTAGCAAAAGAGCAAATGGCCATTATCGAGCGGATTTCACAACATGTATCAGCTATCAACTCTGGTGTCAATAACATGATAAATAGTCGGAAAAAAGCCAATAAGATTGATGATATCCATCAAAAAGCATTGGCCTATTGTCATGATGTTTTACCCTATTTTCATCAGATTCGCTACCAATGTGATAAGCTTGAGTTAATTGTTGATGCTTCTATTTGGCCTTTAGCTAAGTACAGACAGTTGCTGTTTATGCATTAGTGAAAAAGATTTTTTCCTACAGGTGTACAATCTTCTAGGAAGCCTTATTTTTACATAAAAATTGGAATATGGCAAGCAACAATCGATATGCACAACGAGGCGTTTCTGCTCAAAAAGAAGAAGTGCATCAAGCCATTGCCAATATTGATAAGGGTTTGTATCCCAAGGCGTTTTGCAAAATTATACCCGACATATTAACTGGGAGTGCTGATCACGCTCTAGTTATGCATGCTGATGGTGCGGGTACAAAATCTTCTTTAGCCTATTTGTATTGGAAAGAGACAGGGGACTTATCGGTTTGGAAAGGTATCGCCCAAGATGCATTGGTTATGAACCTAGACGACTTGCTTTGCGTGGGTGTTACCCAAGACATACTACTTTCTTCCACCATAGGGCGAAATAAAATTCGAGTTCCTGGTGAAGTTATCGGTGCCATCATAAACGGAACAGAAGAACTTATCAACGAATTAAACGCCCATGACATTCACATAACAAGTACTGGGGGCGAAACAGCTGATGTTGGAGATTTAGTTCAAACAATCATAGTAGATTCGACTGTTACTGCCCGCTTAAGGCGAGATCAAGTAATTGATAACGCTCGTATTCAAGCAGGAGATGTTATTGTTGGATTGGCTAGTTATGGTCAAGCATCTTATGAAAAGCAGTACAATGCTGGGATGGGAAGTAATGGATTGACTTCCGCCCGACACGATGTTTTTGAAAAATATCTTGCCAATAAGTATCCTGAGAGTTTTGACGCCGCTGTACCAGAAAGTTTGATTTATTCTGGTCGTAAAAAACTCACGGACCAGCTCGCGGGTATGAACCAAACAGTAGGACAGATGGTTTTGTCACCCACCCGTACCTATGCTCCAATCATAAAAAAGATATTCGACCAAATCCCTCGCACTGAAATTCATGGAATGATTCACTGTAGTGGTGGTGCACAGACTAAGGTGTTGCATTTTATAGAAAAGCTGCATGTCATAAAAAACAACCTACTGCCCATACCGCCTCTATTCCAACTCATCCAAGAAGAATCAAATACTTCGGGTCAAGAGATGTATCAAGTATTCAATATGGGGCATAGAATGGAGCTTTATGTACCTCCTGCGGTTGCTGACAAAATAATAGCTATTGCAGAATCATTTAACGTAGCAGCACAAATTATTGGTCGGGTAGAAGCTGCTGAAAATAAGCAGTTGACTATTGATTCAGAACTTGGTGTTTTCTTCTACACCTAAGCAGTTGAACATTCTTTTTTTTGGTAGTGTTACTTTTTTGTTGAACTTTGTATAATAAAAGTTTAGACAAAAATTCGAGTCTATTGCTTAAGAAAGGAAATTATGAAACAAGCATTACTATCAATAGTTATAAGTAGCAGTATTTTACTTACTATTTCTTGTAGTACAGAGGAAACCCTATCCCCAGAAACACCGAAATCAACGGAGCTAGTAAATCCAGAATCATCCAATACAGGCGCTACAGGTACTGACTCTAGTAGTAATTCTTCCTCTGACTCGAGTTCAGACGCCAATAGTTCAGAAACTACTACTGGTTCTTCTACAGAGTCTAGCAGTACAGATTCAAACACAACGGAAACAGCCACTGATTCAAACACAACGGAAACAGCTACTGATTCAAGCACAACGGAAACAGCCACTGATTCAAACACAACGGAAACATCCACTGATTCAAGCACAACAGAATCAGCTACTGATTCAAGCACAACAGAAACAGCTACTGATTCCACTTCAGACGTAAACAATTCGGAAAGTAACAGTCCGAACACCAATACTGACGCAACCCAAGGGGGGACAAAAACCTGGACAGGCCCTTTAACTAATTTCACAAAAGCCGATGGTGCTAGTCCCAATACTGAGTCTAATCAAGATCGTTTGACAGCCAATGTATGGATAACAAGAGGCAACGGAGGCGGTCAGATTTACAACGCAGCTGCCAATAGTAGTGCCGATAAATCAACTAGTCCCGTAGGGACGGAATGGGCGATAGGCGCTTTGGATCAAAAAGATAATCTTACTTTTCAAAGCTTTAGAGATGCCGTAAACAATAAACCCAAAAATAATGTTGGGGTGGATATGGTGCTCCATTTGATAGAAGATGACATTTACTTGAGCGTTAGATTTACCTCTTGGTCATCTGGCCAAAGAGGCGGCTTTGCCTATGAAAGAAGTACCCCCTAGGCCTCGTTGAAACTTACTTTGGAATATTTATAGTAAATTTAAGATTCCAGAACTTACACTATGAAAAGATATCTTCTACAGCTTATATTAAGCACAACCTACTTTTGTTTTATTATTGTCCTTTGGGGATGTGATAAAGATGCTGACGAAACTCTTCCTAAAGAGAGTCAAAATACTTTTTCTGAGAATGCTACTGTTTGGAGAGGAAAAACACTCATTTTCACAAAAAAAGATGGAGCTAATCCCAGTCAAATAAGTCATCAGGATCGAATATCCGAGGAAGTATGGTTGACTAGGGGGAACGATGGAAAGCAAATTTTTAATATCAAAAAAAATAGTTCTGCCAATAAGAGTACCAGTCCTGAAGGAACAATGTGGGCATTAGGAACCATAGATGA
The DNA here is from genome assembly GCA_011524905.1 of Flavobacteriales bacterium. GTDB lineage: Bacteria > Bacteroidota > Bacteroidia > Flavobacteriales > Flavobacteriaceae > UBA11891. Next base: position 30,921 of record WTJI01000040.1, on the reverse strand, counting down.
TGTGGCTGATTTGCAGTTTTTTAATTTTAGAGCCCTAGACGAAGGCAAACCCAAAAATTTATTGGGAAAAAACCTGGTTCTTCATCTAGTAGAAGAGGATATTTATTTAAGTGTCAAATTCACCTCTTGGTCTCAAGACAAAAAAGGCGGGTTTGCCTATGAACGCAGTACACCCTAAATTTAATAAAATGAATAATATCATACTTTTCCTGTTTATATTTTTATCGGTTTTTTGCTCAGCCCAAGATGCAGCAGACTTATTTGGAGAAATGGAACCTTTGGAAGCTGTAGAGCAACGTTTGCTCCCCGACCGAATGCTGTTTACACAAAGTTTGTTATGGGGTGAAAAAGGAATGATGCGCTCATTTAACCGCTTTGAATTAACAGCTGAAAACAGAGCACGCGAACTTAAATTGAGGCGAAAATTTCTTGTGGCCCATCAAATTTTGGGTTATGTTACCTTGGCTGGTATGATCGCACAAGGCGTATTAGGAAACCGACTATACAAGGGTAAATACAGATTATATGATACACATGAAACCCTTGGTAATCTGACATCGGCAGCCTATTTTACTACAGCTGCACTTTCTTTGTTTGCCCCACCACCGTTGATTGCAGAACAGAAAGGAATTTCCTCAACCCGCGCGCACAAATGGTTGGCAAGTATTCATTTTTCTGCGATGATTGCTACCAATATCCTGGCAGATGACCGAAAAAAATGGCATAGGGCAGCTGCCTATACAGCATTTGGTAGTTATGCAGCGGCCATGATTGTTTTAACTTTTTAGTGATTATGAAAAAAATTCTACTCTTATTTATTATATGTTCCACCTCTGTAAGCGCCCAAAAATTAGCATTGGATACGCAATCTTCAATGATTACTTATAAAGCCAAGCACATGGCGCATGCTTGGGAGGGTAGCCATCAAAAACTGCAAGGTTTGGCTGTAATGGACAGTGTCGGCTTGCAGCAAATTGCTGTTAAAGGGGCTGTACGTGATTTTGACAGTAAAAATGCCAATCGAGATAGCCATGCGCTAGAGGTATTAGAAGCCCTTCAATTTCCTGAAGTTCGTTTCTTTTCTAGCGAAATACAGCGGCTTGATTCAAATCAGGTGGTGTTTAGTGGGACTTTGGTTTTTCATGGTATAAGCTTAGCCAAATCAATTCAAGCGCAATATCAAAAAACAGATAACGGATTTCGCCTTTCGGGTACATTTGATTTTCAAGCGACTGATTTCGAAGTAGATTTACCTTCGTTTTTATTAGTCAAAATAAATGATCGCATAGAGATTGACTTTGATCTCAACTTTTTATCCCGTTCCTAAAAGGGTTGGACAGGGCTAGATTTACTTGTATTTTAGCAGCATGCTAGAAAAACTTCAAATCATTCAACAGCGTTTTGATGAGGTCTCGGATTTGATCATCCAACCCGATATCATTGCTGATCAAAAGCGATATGTTCAACTCAACAAAGAATACAAAGACTTAAAAATCCTCACCGAACGAGCCGACCTATACAAAACCTTGTTGGCCAATCAGGAAGAGGCCGAAGCCATTATTAAAGAGGGTAACGATGCTGAAATGATTGAAATGGCAAAGTTGCAATTGGATGAAGCTAAAACCGAACTTCCCAAACTAGAAGAAGAGATCAAGTTTCTATTAATCCCTAAAGACCCTGAAGACAGTAAAAATGTTGTGGTAGAAATTCGAGCAGGTACTGGTGGCGACGAAGCCAGTATATTTGCTGGGGACTTGTATCGCATGTATACTAAATATTGTCATGATCAAGGTTGGAAAACCCACTACGTTGACGCCAACGAAGGGACCTCTGGCGGTTTCAAAGAAGTTATTTTTGAAGTATCAGGCGAAGAAGTTTACGGGACTATGAAATTTGAATCTGGGGTACATCGTGTCCAACGGGTGCCACAAACCGAAACGCAAGGACGCGTGCATACCTCTGCAGCAACCGTAATGGTTTTACCAGAAGCAGAAGAGTTTGATGTGGAGGTCGATATGAATGATGTTCGAATTGATTTTTTCTGCTCATCGGGACCTGGCGGGCAGTCGGTCAATACAACTTATTCAGCGGTTCGCCTTACGCATGAGCCTACGGGAATCGTTGCACAGTGCCAAGATCAAAAGTCCCAACATAAAAATAAAGAGAAAGCACTTAAAGTACTTCGGACCCGTCTTTATGAAATGGAACTCCAAAAAAAGCAACAAGCCGATGCTGAAAAGCGTAATTCCCTTGTTTCTTCGGGAGACCGTTCAGCAAAAATACGCACCTACAATTATCCCCAAGGTCGGGTTACTGATCACAGAATTGGTTTAACTTTATACGATTTACAAAACATCATCAATGGTGATATACAAAAGCTGATTGACGAATTGCAGCTGTATCAGAATACAGAAAAACTAAAAGAATCTGGCGATTTGTTATGACAAGAGGTCAACTGGTAGAACAAATAAAAAAGAAAGCCTCCTTTTTGTGTGTAGGTTTGGATGTGGATTTAGAAAAAATCCCCGCTGAATTACACAAAGAACAGGATTCCATTTTCATGTTTTGTAAGCGAATCATAGATGCTACTGCTCCTTATGCCGTAGCCTATAAACCTAATATCGCCTTTTTTGAGGCCTATGGATTGGCAGGATGGCAAGCGCTAGAGCGCACTATTGATTATTTGAATAGCCATTATCCAGAGGTTTTTACGATAGCTGACGCCAAAAGAGGAGATATCGGAAATACGGCCACACGATATGCCAAAGCTTTTTTTGATCAATTGCAATTTGATGCCATAACGGTTGCACCCTATATGGGACAAGATTCGGTAGAACCATTTCTTGCCTTCAAGAATAACCATACCATTTTACTGGCTTTGACCTCTAACGCAGGTGCATCTGACTTTCAGTTTCACTCTGAAAACGATGTGGCCTTATTTGAGAAAGTACTGAAAACAGCTAAAACATGGCAAGGCGCAGAAGAACGCCTCATGTATGTAGTTGGTGCTACCAAAGCAGCTGCCATACAGGCAGTACGTTCTATCGTTCCCCATGCTTTTTTATTGGTGCCTGGCGTGGGTGCTCAAGGTGGTAATTTGGATGCCGTAGCCGAAAATGGTTTACATGCCGATTGTGGTTTGTTAGTGAATTCGTCTAGAGGTATTATTTATGCTTCGCAAGGCTCTGATTTTGATTTGGCAGCAGCAAATGCAGCGCAAGAATTACAAGCACAGATGCAACGTTGGTTGCAAAAAAAACAGATTATTTGATGCTGCACTACTCGATTCACGCAACTAACAAAAGCAAGCCTTGGATTACTTTTATCCATGGTGCAGGCGGGAGTTCATCAATTTGGTTTAAGCAAATACGTTTTTTTTCAAAGCACTTTAATTTATTGTTAGTTGACTTGAGAGGGCACGGTCGATCAAAACATTTTTTTGCAGCACAACCACTTAAAAAATACACCTTTGCCGCAATCACTAAAGATGTTTTGGAGGTTTTGAATCATGAACAGATTAGGAAATCACATTTTGTGGGTATTTCCTTGGGAACGATCATTATTCGTCAGCTAGCAGAATGGCACCCAGATCGCATACAAAGTATGGTTTTGGGTGGCGCTATATTAAAATTCAATTTACGTTCTAGGTTACTCATGCATTTTGGCAACTGGACAAAATCTTTATTACCGTATATGTGGATATATAGGTTGTTTGCCTTTATCATGATGCCTAATAAAAACCATAAGGAATCTAGATTATTGTTCATCAATGAAGCCAAAAAATTATATCAAAAAGAATTTATTCGTTGGTATAAACTGACAGCAGAGGTCTTACCCTTGTTACGGTTTTTTCGACAAGTAGATTTACCCATTCCTACGCTGTACATTATGGGTTCAGAAGATTATATGTTCCTGCCTGCCGTAGAAAAGATTGTTCCCTCACATGCTGCTGCTCGTTTGACGATTCTTCCCAATTGCGGTCATGTTGTTAATGTAGAAAAGCCTCTTGAATTTAATCAAACCATGTTACAGTTTTTAGAACGCAATCCTGCTTAAATAAATACAATCGTTTTATTGTTGTAAACCATGACCTTTCTTTGGGTGTGCTGTTTTAGGGCTCTTAGCAATACTAGCCTTTCTAAATCTTGTCCAATTTCGATAAAATCTTGTAGTTGGTGTAGATGAGAAACTCTGGCAATATCTTGTTCAATTATAGGGCCAGCATCTAGCTCTTCAGTAACGTAGTGACTGGTAGCTCCAATAATTTTCACCCCCCTATCATACGCAGAATGATAAGGTTTTGCTCCTGGAAAAGCAGGTAAAAAGGAATGATGGATATTGATAATTTTATTGGGAAAATGGGCGATAAGTTCGGGGCTGATAATTTGCATGTAACGGGCCAAAACAATAAAATCAATTTGGTATGCCTCTAAAAGCTTGAGTTGCTCCCTTTCGGCCTCTTTTTTTGTAGCTGCCGTTACAGGAATATGATAAAATGGAATCTCAAACCGTTGGGCAATATGTTTTAAATCCGGATGATTACTAACAATAAATGGAATTTTTACGGCTAATTTGCCAGCATGATGTTGCGATAAAACATCGTAAATACAATGGTCATGTTTTGAGACAAAAACAGCCATCTTAGGAGGTATTTTTGGATCAAAAAAATCACAGTTCAATGCAAATCGAGTACCCACACTTTTATTAAAATCCCCTCTAAATTGATCAAGAGAGAAGGAAAGATGGCCCTTGAAATCCACTTCAATACGCATAAAGAAAATCGCATGGACTCTGTCGACGTATTGATCGATATAGATTATATTTCCTTTGTTTTCATGGATAAAATTGGTGACGTTGGCAATGATACCCTTTTGATCGGGGCAATGCATTACCATGTTGAGGTTCTTCATAAGCAGTTACTCTACACCAGGTTGTTTGATGTCAAAATTTTCTTCTTTTTTAGCCGTTTCAACCATTTTGGCAACTTCATTCAAAAGACCTTTGGCATCATAAACTACCCCATTACTTATGGTGTAACGAACACCTCCAACACGAACAACTTCATTGTCTTCGGTCAACTTAATAGCACCTGTCCCGTAAAGCACCTTTAGATTTTCTAGGGGATTTTCGTCAATGAGAACAAGATCGGCTTGTTTTCCAACAGATATTGTACCTATTTTATCGTCAAGACCAAGGGCTTCAGCTCCGTTAAGCGTTGCTGATCGAATGACTTCAAGAGGATGAAAACCTGCTTCACGGAGTAATTCAAGCTCACGTACATAAGCAAATCCGTATAATTGGAAAATAAATCCTGAGTCAGAACCAGTAGTAACACGCCCCCCTCTATTTTTGTATTCATTTATAAAAGTCATCCACAATTGAAAATTACGTTTCCAAGCGATTTCTTGTTCTGTACCCCAAAAATGCCAGTAAGAACCATGCGAAATTTTACTCGGTTGATAAAATCGCCACAAAGAGGGTAGGGTATAGGTCTCATGCCATTCAGCGCGTCTTGCTCGATGCAAATCGCGACTGGCTTCATAAATATTAAAAGTTGGATCGAGTGTAAAATCTAACTCTAGCAATTCATTCATGACAGCATTCCAGTGATCAGAGTAGGGTTCAGCTGCTTGTTCCCATAATTTTCCAGCTTCTTCGAATCGATGTTGTTCGTTCTGGTAGTTGTAGTCTAAGGGGTAGTCTTGTACCGTTCTGTTGTTAAATAATGCTTCGGGTAGGCCGTACCAATGTTCCATGGAAGTAAGTCCAGCTCTTGCAGAATGCAATACATTCCACCGTGCAACACTTAGTTGGGCGTGATGACAGGCAGATCCAAGTCCTAATTTTTTGTTTTCAGCCAGTGCGGCTTTCATGATCTCAGGTGATGCTCCGAAGAACTTAATCCCGTCTGCACCTTTTTTGGCATTACTGCGGACCCATTCCCGGGCTTGTTCGGGTGTGTGTATGCCTGCTGATCCTTGTCCGAATCCTGTATAAGCAATGATCCTCGGGGCTATGATTTCATTTTTAGCAGCCCTTTTTTTTAGATCTAGAGCATAATCTATGCCGCGACCACTGGGTTCTCTGACTGTCGTAACACCATGGGCCAGCCATAATTTAAACACATAATCCCAGTCTGCCCCTTGGGCAACCCCACCAATGTGGCCATGCATGTCAACAAAACCAGGGAGAACATAGGCACTACTCGCGTCAATTTCTCGTCCGCCAGCCTTTAGTTTGGGTCGGCGTTTTGCATTGATGGCTACACCTGGATAGCCAACTACTTTGACTTGTGTTATTTTATCATTTTCAATTACAATATCAACTGGTCCTTGTGGGGGCGCACCATTACCATTGATGATTGTAGCGCCCCTGATGATTAGTTGTGAGTATGGTCCTTGGGCTAAATCAGCCTGAGCCAATAAGGTGATGCATGATAAAAATAAAGTGAAGAAGCTAAAGAGATACTTTTGTCCCATGAGATTTTTTTCTAAAGATAAAAAAACCCTCAAGTGATTGAGGGTTTTTGGAATTGGTTTATGGTTATATCTTAGAAAGAATAGATCGCTGCAATGATAAATGAAGCCAAATTATCTGAGGGATCTAAATCAGTACCAGTAAAAATGGATTCAGAGGCACTGTCAAGTCGAAGCTCTGGTTTAATGATCATGTTACCAGAAGTAAAGTTACCTGTTAAGGTAATGGAGGTATTGTCTGTATCGGGTTGACTAAAAACAAAATCATCGTCAGAAAAGGCTTCAAATCGTAATCCAATTGCAAAACCCTCATTAACAGAAAGTTGCGGGTAAAGGGCCACCCCTGCAAAGCCAGTATCTTCTCCGCTATCGTAACTTGTAGCGTTTATACCAAGGAAAAAGTTTTCAGATAAATCAAAGCCTCCCGTGTAGTCGATCTGTGTTTGCCCCATGCCAGCAAGAAAATTTAAAAATTGTCCTTTGAACCCTAGCTGGGCACCAAACATGTATTGATCCACCGCATTGAACTCAGTCATATCGGTTGGATTTAATAGACCTAACATCAAAGACCAGTCTTGGTTGATAGCTATGTCTGCTTTGATTCCGGTGTGAGAAAAAGGTCCATAGGAAAACATATAAGAAGTTGAGTAATTAAAGTTTGCCGCAGGGGCAATTACTTCATAACCCAAGAAGGTGTTGAAATTTCCCATTGTTAGTGTTAATTTGTCGCTTACGTTTAAGTAAGCGTAGAGTTGATTGACAATAGGAGAGGAGCCAACAGTAGAGCCAAATACGGCATCATTACCGCGTGGACCAAAGACCAAGTCAGCCACAAAGCCAGATTTTTCTCCGCCGTAAGAGGCAATCAAATTTGCCATGCCAATGGCAAAACCAGCTTGATTGGCAAAAGAAGTGCTTGGCGCTTGACTTTGATTTTCAGAAAAATTATACCTGAAATAGGTGTCGATGCTCCCAGAAAGGTCAAATGTTTTTTCATTTTCTTCTTCTTGTGCTACTGCTATTTTTGGCAGATTGACTAAAAAGCAAAGAATTAAAATTTTGTAAAATGTAGTGATTTTCATGACGAGTGGTTTTATGATTATTTAGTGTTGATTGAGCCTAAAGTCTGCATAGGCATCCATCCCGTGTTCGGTTAGATCGAGCCCTTTAAGTTCTTCTTCCTTGGAAACTCTTAAACTGCCACCAGTGATGGCCTTGACTGCTAAGATGAGACCAACGGCTGAGACGACGGAAAAAGCACCGATGATACCAATACCTGCGAGTTGTATCATCAGTTGCTTGAAACTAGCAAGTTCACCGAATATTCCTACAGCAAGCGTCCCCCAAATACCGCAAATAAGGTGAACGGCAACGGCGCCTACAGGATCGTCTAATTTTAAGCGGTCGATTAGAGCTATGCCCAAAACAATAACTACCCCTGCTATTACCCCTATAAAAATGGCATCCATTGGTCCCATTTGGTCTGCACCCGCGGTAATACCGACAAGTCCGCCTAACACCCCATTCATAAACATAGTTAAATCATAATTTTTGTAGAGGATATTAGAAAATAAAGCTGCTGCAATTCCACCGGCGGCGGCTGCTAGGCAAGTTGTTACTAGAGTCAAAGAGGTCAATGTAGGGTCAGCAGAGAGGACAGACCCTCCGTTGAAACCAAACCAACCCAACCAAAGAATTAATACGCCAGCTGAGGCTAAGGGTATGTTATGTCCTAATAAGGCTTGTGGCTTACCATTTTCATCAAACTTCCCAATTCTTGCACCGAGAAAATAAATGACAATAAGAGCTGCCCAGCCGCCCACAGAGTGAACAAGGGTCGAACCAGCGAAGTCATAGAACCCCCATTGGTCTAAAAATCCGCCGCCCCATTTCCAGGAACCAACAATTGGATAAACTAAACCGACATAAAGGATAGCGAAAAGCATAAAGGAAGAAAGCTTGATGCGTTCTGCAACAGCACCCGATACTATGGTTGCAGCAGTAGCAGCAAACATCCCCTGAAAAAGAAAATCAGTCCACCAGGTATATCCACCATCGGCATAGCCAAAGTCCATACCGCCTTCAGGAGCTGCAATTCCAAAGCCGGCAAACTTAAAAATACCCAAGGAACCGTCTTCAAAGCCTGGATACATCAAGTTAAAGCCACCTATGGCATATAACAAGAGTCCAATTGTTATGACGAAAAAGTTTTTAAATAATATGTTTACTGTATTTTTTTGTCGGGTCAATCCGATCTCAAGAAACGAGAACCCTAAATGCATAAAAAAGACAAGTGCAGTACAGATCATCATCCATACATTGTTTATAGTAAGTATAGTAGTTTCCATATGAGTAATGTGTTGTATTAGTTAAGTGAGGTGTTTCCTTTTTCACCAGTTCTGATTCGATAAGCTTCTTCAACAGGAAGAATGAAAATTTTCCCATCTCCTACTTTTCCTGTAGCACCAGATTTAATAATTGCCTTCACAGTTCTTTCGGCAAATTCGTCTGAAACGATAATGGATAAAAACCTTCGTTGGATTTCTGAAGTGCTATAGCTTATACCACGATAAACATGTCCCTGTTTTTCATTTCCTACTCCAGTTACATCCCAGTAACTAAAGAAATTGACCTCTACATCATGTAAAGCGGCTTTGACTTCATCGAATTTTGATTTTCGAATAATAGCTTCTACTTTTTTCATATTTAAAATATTTGAAACAAAAATAGACTACATCGAAATATAACCCCTAAAAAAAAGGGGTATAAAAAGATATTTATATCACAATAAAAAAATTGACCCCAAAAAAATAGGGGTTAAATAAAAATAAACTATAAATATTGTGAATATGATCTAAAAAGAGGTTAGTTCTTTGACATCAGGTAACCTATCCCTACTAGTAATACCCCAAAAAAAATGCTACTTGCATTGTAAAGAAAGAGTTGGGTGTATTGGTTTGTCTTAAATAAAGTATAGCTTTCGTGGGAAAAGGTAGAAAAAGTGGTGAAGCCACCGCAGAATCCTGTTAGGAGTAATAAAGATAAATCTGAACGGATCAGTTCACTTTTGATCAACCAACCACTTATCAAACCAATCAATAAACAGCCAAGCATGTTGGCTATAAAGGTGGCCCAAGGAAAGGTGTAGGAAGAATTAGGTAGTATAATCGTTAATAAAAAGCGGAGACAGGCACCTACACCGCCACCAATAAAAACAAAAAGAACCTGCTTAATAAGCATGCTAAGCGACTATAAATATTTTGATTGTAAATAAAAGAATAAGCACAATCGCAATTGCAATTAGCACTTGGAAACTTCCTTTAAAATAGTCAGGTTGTTCCGTTTTATCTTTTTTATAGGCACGAATGATTATACTGATGAAGATGAGGACAAATAAAAGTGCAAATATCAATTGACCGGTACTAAACATCCTTTTTTTTGGTAAATGTAGTCATTTGTTTGTGGAGGCTACAAATTGTGGACAAAAGTGAATCGATTGAACTTGCTTTCCAATAGAGAAAATGTAATTTGGAGTTTTAAAAAAAAATAATGATAGAAAAACCTTTAGCTGCAGTAAGCCAATTTCATAAGACCTATAATCTGATTGAAAATGAGAATCCCACAGTTGCTATACCTGAAGCAATTAAAGAATTGCGATTTGAATTAATGAAGGAAGAAAATGAGGAGTATTTAGAGGCCGTGAAAAACAATGATATCGTTGAAATGGCAGATGCCTTAGGCGATATGCTTTATATTTTATGTGGAACAATTATCACTCACGGTATGCAAGATAAGATCGAAGCCGTTTTTGATGAAATCCAACGCTCCAATATGAGTAAACTTGGCCTTGATGGCAAACCTATTTATAGGGCAGACGGAAAGGTGATGAAAGGACCTAATTATTTTAAACCAAATATTTCAAAAATAATGGGTGATTAGCTCACTTTATGTCGCCACCCAAATGGATCTTCAGCTTGGTTATATTGGATTTCTGTTATCGCTTTTTTGATTTGGAGGGCGTATGCGTTTTTTATTTTGGGTAATTGGTATCTTTCATCCTCATAAGCAAAACTATTCACAGGGCTTATAACCACAGCTGTTCCACTACCAAAAATTTCTTTGAGACTGCCATTGTGTTGGGCAGTTATAATTTCATCAATAGCAACAGCTCTTTCTTCTACCTTGATTCCAGCGGCTTTTGCCCATTCAATAACACTTTTACGAGTTATACCATTTAGTATTGTATCTCCAGTAGGAGCAGTGATAAGGGTATTGTTTATTCTGAAAAAAATATTCATCGTACCTGCTTCCTCTAAGAACTGGTGACTGGAAGCATCTGTCCAAATGATTTGTTGGAATCCTTTTTGATTGGCTAGCGCAGTAGGATAGAATTGCGCTGCGTAATTTCCAGCTGCTTTAGCGTAGCCTACACCACCTGCTGCAGCACGACTAAACTTTTTTTCAATCAGAACGTTGACTTCACCGCTATAATAGGCTTTCACAGGGGAACAAATGATTATGAATTTGTATTCTGTAGATGGGGCGGCTTGGACACAGGCTTGACTAGCAAAAACGAAGGGGCGAACATAAAGCGAATTGCCAATTCCTGGTTGAATCCAATTTGAATCAAGTTGCAAAAGATTATGTAAGCCTTCGAAGAAATATTCTTTTGGGAACTCTGGAATACTGAGTCGTTTTGCTGAGGTATTGATGCGGTTAAAATTCAATTCGGGTCGAAACAACCAAACGGATCCCGCATCATCTTTATATGCCTTCATGCCCTCAAAAACAGCTTGCCCATAATGCAATGCACTGGCAGCAGGAGACATTGGAATATCTTGATAAGGGAGAATTTCTGGACTTTGCCACTTTCCATCTCGAAAAGTACAGACAAACATATGGTCTGTGAAAATTTCTCCAAAGGCCAAATTATCAAAATCTACCTCTGGTAATCTTGATTGTGCTGTTTTACTTATCTGAAGGCTATGCGTCAAATTCATATATCAAAAGTAATTTTTTTAGCGCAATTAGAATAACTGCATAGTATATTTGTTCATTAAATATTGATTTATTGTCAGATAATAAAAATATACTGCGAACAAGAGATGGGAGTCAAACCTTATTTGTAGAAAGTAAAAATGAAACCTATCATTCCAAACACGGAGCCTTGCAGGAATCTAAATACGTTTATATAAATAAAGGATTAGATTATTGGTGGAGTTGTAATCCTCAGGCGACTCGATGTCGTGTTTTTGAAATGGGATTTGGAACCGGCTTGAATGCTCTTTTGGCAGCTCGTTATGCCCTGACCAGCACTCATGATATCTACTTTGAAAGTGTTGAAAATGATCCACTTCCGTTATCTACCCACCAAGCGCTCGGATTGTTTAATCACTTTGATGACTTAGGTGACGGTACCATCCTTTTGGATTCTTTGACTGAAAAATGGAATACGCCCCATCAATGGTTCCCGAACTTTAGGTTATACAAAAATCAAATCGACTATTTTCAGTGGCATGCATCACATACTTTTGATATTATATTTTATGACGCCTTTGGTGCGCATGCCCAGGGCGAAATGTGGGAAATTGATGCCCTACAGCGTGCTGTTGCCTGTTTGGATTTGGGGGGTGTTTGGGTGAGTTATTGCGCCAAGGGTAGTGTTCGTCGTAATTTAAAATCATTGGGCTTGGAAGTAGCGCGTTTGCCTGGTCCACCCGGAAAAAGAGAAATGCTTCGTGCCATCAAAGTAGAATAAATTACTTTTGCCCAAAAAAGCATGAAAATATTAATCACTGGTGCCACAGGATTGGTAGGCTCAAAACTCACTAAGCTACTATTGACATCGGGACATAGGGTTCATTTTTTGACTACAAGCCACAAAAAAAAGAATACGCTAGGCGCAGCCAAAGGATTCTTATGGAACCCCAGTAAACAAGAAATTGATCCAAAATGTTGGGAAGGAGTATCCGTATTAATCCATTTAGCTGGTACTTCCATATCTATACCCTGGACAGCTAGTAATAAAAAACGAATATTAAATTCTCGCGTAGATAGTTCTGATCTATTGGTAAAAAGTCTTACCGAAAATGGTATCCAATTAGATACAGTAGTTTGTGCCTCTGCTATTGGATACTATCCATCTTCAAATGAAATAAACTTCAAGGAAGAGGCTACAAAGGGTGAGGGATTTTTAGCAGCGGTAGTGACAGCATGGGAAGCTGCCACTGAAAAATTAAATACAGTAGCTTCATCGGTTGTAAAACTAAGGATCGGGCTGGTTTTAGCGAAAGAAGGTGGCGTACTGCCTACTTTGCTTTTACCAGTCAGACTAGGTGCTGGCTCTGCTTTTGGTTCTGGTACCCAAGGACAATCTTGGATCCATATTGATGATTTAACTCGGCTCTTTCAATGGGCTTGCACCGCAACCCAATCCAATATTTACAATGCAGTAGCGCCAAATCCTGTTTCTCAAAATGAATTGATTCGGACGCTTGGGAAAGTTTATCGACGTCCGATTTTCTTGCCTAATATTCCTGCGTTTTTCATGCGTTTATTATTAGGCGAGCGAAGTGCTTTGGTATTAAATAGTCAGTATGTTTCCTCAGATAAGGTTCAAAAGGCTGGTTTTATCTTCCAACATGAAGGCCTTGAAGCAGCGTTGCGCCAATTGTTAGACAGAAAAGGGTGACAGATTGGCAATTTTATTTTTTTGGCAATACTTTTGCGCCTGTAGTGTAAAAAAATAACAATGGCAGAAAAAAAGGTAAAGGCAACCGAAAAAGCCGCAACCAAAACAAGTAAGAAATCACCCGCCGCCAAAAAAAAGGATAGCAAGTTAGAGGAAGTATCAAAGGCCTTGGAACAAGAAAAAGACAAGTACCTTCGTTTGTTTGCCGAATTTGAAAATTACAAGAAAAGAACCGCCAAAGAGCGTATTGAATTGTTTAAAACAGCTGGGCAAGAGGTATTACAGGCTCTGCTACCCGTAGCAGACGACTTTGACCGTGCATTAGGGCAATTAAGCAAAGAAGCACCAAGCCCAGAAGCTGAAGGTTTTCAATTGATTCAAAATAAATTTTTAGATGTACTAAAAGGTCAAGGCTTAACTGCGATTGAAATAACCCTTGGTGAAGCATTTGATGCTGAAAAACACGAAGCCATAACTCAAATTCCAGCACCCACTCCAGAACAACAAGGGGCCATTATTGATGTTGTAGAGAAAGGGTACCAGTTGGGCGATAAAATCATCCGATTTCCTAAAGTGGTTGTTGGTAAATAATAGCTAATGAAACAAGACTTTTACGACATACTAGGTATTAATAAAAATGCATCTGAGGCTGAGATCAAAAAGGCATATCGCAAGCAAGCCATCAAACACCATCCTGACAAAAATCCAGGTGACCAGCAAGCAGAAGCTAAATTTAAGCAGGCAGCAGAAGCTTACGAAATACTTAGCGATCCTCAAAAACGCGCCCAGTATGACCAATATGGCCACGCTGCCTTTGAGGGTGGAGGCTTCGGTGGTGGCGGCATGAACATGGAGGATATTTTTAGTCAGTTTGGGGATATTTTTGGAAGTGCCTTTGGTGGCGGTTTTGGCGGTTTTGGCCAAGGTCAAGGCCGCGTGAAGGGTAGCGATCTGCGTATTCGCGTCAATTTAACACTTGAAGAAATAATTAAGGGTGTTGAAAAAAAAATCAAGGTAAAAAGAAAAGTACAAGCACCTGGCGTCCAATATACAACATGTCCCAACTGTAAAGGAACTGGCCAGGTCACAAGAGTTACGAATACTATCTTGGGGCGCATGCAAACGGCTAGTGTATGTCCAAGCTGCCAGGGTGGAGGAAAAACGATCTCTAACCGGCCAGCGGGTTCAGATGCCCATGGGATGATACAAGAAGAAGAGACGGTAAGTATCAAAATTCCCGCAGGGGTAGAAGAAGGGATGCAACTTAAGGTTAGTGGTAAAGGGAACGCAGCCCCTGGTAATGGTGTTTCTGGCGATCTTCTCGTTTTGATTCAAGAAAAAGAAAATTCTCGTTTTATTCGAGAAGGCAATCATTTACATCACGATTTATATATCAGTGTTGCAGAAGCTGTATTAGGTGTGTCAAAAGAAATCGAATTGATAGAAGGAAAGGTTCGTATCAAATTAGAGCCCGGAATACAATCTGGTAAGACCTTGCGACTCAAGCACAAAGGTATTCGAGACTTAAATGGATACAGTACCGGAGACTTATTAGTCCACATTAATGTATGGACTCCCAAACAGCTAAACAAAGACCAACGAAAGTTTTTCGAAAGTATGTTGGATGACGACAACTTCAAGCCCCAACCCGAAAAATCTGATAAGTCTTTCTTTGAAAAAGTAAAAGATATGTTCGCATAATTTGGATTTGAGATTATTTTTATCTTATATTTGACACAACACTATTCTTAGTGTTATTTTTCTTTTTCATAGCAATTTTTTCCCATCCTTATTTATAAGGGTGGGTTTTGTTTTTTATAGTATCTTATCGGCAAATTAATCCCTATGCGATCTTTGGTCGATTTATTAAATTATGAGTTCCATTTAGGGAAAACTGTCATCCTGACACCTAAGGCTTTATTATTAGCCATCCTCTTTTATTTTTTAACTTGGTTTCTTTTGAAGCTAAGCCGTCGTATTCTGTCTAAAGCACTAGATCCAGAAGCTCGAATTAAGTTCAAAGGTATTTTTTCTTTTTTCAATTACTTTGTTTACACCATTGTTACCTTAGTGACTTTTGATACGATTGGTCTAAATCTCACGACTATTTTTGCAGCCTCTGCCGCTTTAATGGTAGGTGTTGGATTAGCCTTACAAACGTTTATTCAAGATATTATTTCAGGTATTTTTATTCTTGCAGATCAATCGGTACATGTGGGTGACATTATCCAAGTAGAGGGACAAGTTGGGAAAGTTGAACGTATCCAATTACGTACTACCCGAGCTGTTACACGCGACAATAGGGTTCTTATCATCCCCAATCATAAATTTATGGCCTCAATTCTCTACAACTGGACGGAAAATGGGACACTTACAAGAGAATGTGTTTCTGTGAGCGTAGCCTACAACTCAGATGTTGCAGCTGTGAAAGAAGAATTGTTGGCAGTTGCAAGTGCGCACCCCAAAGTATTAAAAAATCCCTTACCCATTGTTTTATTTAATGATTTTGGTGACAATGCTCTTGAATTTGAGCTCATGTTTGCGATCAATAGGTCGTTTGAGTCTAATTTTGTCAAAAGCGATATCCGCTTTGCCATTCAAGCAGCTTTCAAAGATAAAAATATTGAAATACCTTTTCCTCAACGCGTTGTACATCTCCCTCAAACCGACAAATAAATGGCAAAAATACTATTGATAGAAGACGAGGATCCCATCCGCCGAGTTATGGTGAAAATATTGGTTGAAGAAAATGAAACCTATGAAGTGACTCAAGCTGATGATGGCAAAGAAGGTCTTAACAAATTAATCAATGAAAAATTTGATTTGGTCTTGTGCGATATAAAAATGCCGAAAATGGATGGCACTGAAGTATTGCAACAGGCTCGTAAAGAGGGACTTCAATTACCATTCATTATGCTGACGGGACATGGAAATGTTGAGACTGCAGTTGAAGCGATGAAATTAGGGGCTTATGATTTTATCCCTAAGCCTCCAGATCTCAATCGGCTTTTAACGGCCGTTAGAAATGCATTGGAAGTAAAAAATCTAGTAAAGGAAAATAAATTACTAAAGAAAAAAGTTGCCAAGCGTTATCGAATGATCGGTGAATCTATTGCCTTGCAGCAAGTACAGCAGTTAGTCGATAAAGTAGCGCCAACCGATGCCCGGGTATTAATTATAGGTGAAAATGGGACAGGAAAAGAATTGGTAGCCCATCAATTACATGAAAAAAGTAAGCGTGATAAGGCACCATTTATTGAAGTCAACTGTGCGGCAATACCATCAGAATTAATTGAGAGTGAATTATTTGGCCATTTAAAAGGCGCTTTTACTTCGGCAGTCAAAGATCGACCTGGAAAATTTGAAGCAGCCAATGGGGGAACACTTTTTTTAGATGAAATAGCTGATATGAGCTTGGCTGCACAAGCCAAGGTATTACGTGCCCTTCAGGAGCATAAAGTACAGCGGGTCGGAAGTGATAAAGACATCCCCGTAGAAGTTAGAGTGATTGCAGCCACAAATAAAGATCTAAAAAAAGAAATCCAAGAAGGACGCTTTCGTGAAGACCTCTTTCACCGCTTGGCTGTTATTATGATTAAAGTCCCAGCTTTAAGTGATCGAGTTTCTGATATCCCATTACTGGCCAATCATTTTATGAAGGAGTTAGCCAAAGAACAACGTATGGAAATCAAAAAATTTAGTTCCGAAGCTATTGAACAACTCCAAGACTATCCATGGTCTGGAAACGTTAGAGAACTTAGGAATGTTGTTGAACGACTATTAATTTTGGGCGACAATCCCATAAGCGTTCAGGATATTCAGCAGTTTGCACCTAAATAATATTTAAGCAATGAAAAAAACAATTATACTATTCCTTTGTCTGGGTCAATTTGTGTTAAGCCAAGACCCTGGCATCGAACAAACTATATCTCGAATTTATACAGCCAGTTTGGAACAAGGCGCCAGTTATCAATGGTTGGATCATTTATCCAATCAAATTGGCGGACGATTATCAGGTTCACTTAATGCGGAGCGAGCCGTAGAGTGGGGAAAAGAAACGTTAGAGGGATTAGATTTAGATCGTGTGTGGTTACAAAAAGTCATGGTTCCTAAGTGGGTTCGAGGTACTTTTGAATATGCCAATATAGAAACAAGCCCCGGGAATACGATTAATGTTCCTGTTTGCGCTTTGGGTGGATCAATAGCTACACCGGCATCAGGAATCAGAGCCACCGTTGTTGAAGTTCAAAGTTTTAAGGAACTAGAGGAGTTGGGTGAGGCAGGTGTTAAAGGAAAAATTGTTTTCTTTAACCGTCCAATGGCAGCTGATAATATCCATACTTTTGAAGCCTACTCAGCAGCAGTTAACCAACGGACTCAAGGGGCAGCACAAGCTTCTAAATACGGGGCAGTGGCTGCCATCGTTAGGTCCTTAAATTTAAGATTAGATGACTTTCCCCATACTGGATCCACACGCTATGACGGCATTCCACTTTCACAACGAATCCCTGCTGCGGCTATTAGTACCAATGGTGCAGAATTATTGAGTTCGATGTTAAAGCTCAACCCAAACCTAAAGTTTTTTCTCAAGCAAAACTGTAAAAACTATCCTGATGTTCTTTCCTACAACGTTATCGGTGAGATAAAAGGAACCAAATTTCCTGAGCAGATTATGGTAGTTGGTGGTCATTTAGATTCTTGGGATCTAGGTGATGGGTCTCATGATGATGGAGCAGGTATTGTCCAATCAATGGAGGTGTTACGATTGTTCAAAAAGTTAAAAATACAACCCAAAAGAACACTGAGAGTTGTATTGTATATGAATGAGGAAAACGGAATGCGTGGCGGTAAAAAATATGCTTCAGAAGCATTTAGAATGCAGACCCCCCACTATTTTGCACTAGAGTCAGATGCAGGTGGTTTTACTCCAAGGGGATTCAGTTTTGATTGTACGACAGCACAATATGAGCAGATGAGACTGTGGTTTGATTACTTAGCACCCTATCAAATCCATGAATTTTCTCGTGGTGGAAGTGGTGCAGATATCGGCCCACTCAAAGATGGCAGGGTTGTTTTAGCAGGGTTAAGACCTGATTCTCAACGATATTTTGACTACCACCATGCTGCTAATGATACTTTTGATGCCATCAACAAAAGAGAACTTGAGCTCGGAGCTGCTGCGATGGCATCTTTAGTATATCTGATGGACCAATTTGATGTATCTTCGCCAGACTAATGGCAGCATCGTTGAACTTAAAAAATTATACACGGGAATTTCGATATAACATTTCATTAGCGAGCCCAGTAGTTGTTGGTCTTATCGGCCATACAATGGTTCAGTTGATAGATAACATAATGGTTGGACAGCTAGGCACAGCAGAACTGGCGGCAGTTTCATTGGGAAATAGTTTTGTGTTCATTGCCATGTCCTTGGGCTTGGGTTTTTCAACCGCCATTACTCCCTTGGTTGCAGAAGCCGACGGCCAACAAGACGTCAATAGAAGTCAAAAGTTGTTTCTTAATAGCCTGATTTTGTGTTTGGTTCTAGGTGCTCTCCTTTCAATTGGTGTATGGCTGGCTAAGCCTTTGCTGTATGCAATGGGACAACCAAAAGAAGTTGTTGTACTTGCTTTTCCCTATTTATTTTGGGTGTCTTTGTCGCTCTTTCCACTGGTTACTTTCCAAGCGTTTAAGCAATTTTTGGACGGACTATCACAGACACGACCTTCGATGTATGCTACTCTGACAGGTAATCTAGTCAATGTGGTATTAAATTATTTTTTGATTTTCGGAGTTTGGATTTTTCCTGAAATGGGTGTTGAGGGTGCTGCTATAGGTACCATTGCCTCTCGATTCACCATGGTGTTATTTATTTTAATTTACATGACAAGAGACGTTCGTTTTCGAAGCTATCTACAAGAACTACGTTGGTCAAGATTTGAACTGCGAATTATTCAGCGAATTACACAGCTGGGGTTACCTTCTGCTTTGCAAATGTTTTTTGAAGTTGGATTTTTTACAGCAGCCATATGGATGTCAGGAATTTTAGGGAAAAACCCTCAAGCGGCGAATCAAATCGTTTTGAATCTGTCTTCCATCACTTATATGGTCGCAATGGGGCTGGGGGTGGCTGCCATGATACGTGTCGGAAATCAACTAGGAAAAAGAGATTATATAGAACTGCGACGCGTGGCTCTCTCTTTATTTCTTTTGATTTTCCTTTTGGATGCCTTGTTTTGTTTGATTTTCTTAACGGGTAACGAATGGCTGCCTTGGATTTACTTGGATACGGATAATGCGGCTGATCTTGAAAATGTTTTTGAAGTAGTCCAGTTATCAGCAATGTTACTCATTATTTCTGGTTTTTTTCAAATATCAGATGGATTGCAAGCTGTAGTTCTAGGTGCGTTGAGGGGCTTACAAGATGTCAATATACCAGCAGGTTTGGTCTTTTTAGCTTATATGCTTTTCGGCTTGCCTATATCCATTTACCTTGGGTTAATTTTGGACTGGGGTGTAACTGGCATTTGGATTGGTTTATTGTCAGGGTTGACGGCTTCAGCAATACTTTTACTCTGGCGATTTCAGTATCTTACCAAAAAATTGATCGGTCAAACCAAATAGTATGGATACAATACCAAAATTTTTAATTGCAGATACCTCATCTCAACCCGATGCTCTTTATATCATTCACACGGAATATCCTCGTTTTTGTCTCAATGTTGCTAATGATGCAATTGTATGGATGGAAGAGTTTCAACCAGAAGATGAAAAAGAATTGAAGTCTTTGGCACCCGAATTAATTGAAGCGGCTTTGTCTTTTTATGACCAAGAAATGGAGGCTTTAGAATAAGTCATTTATGGACGATTTCCTTGTTTTTGATCAGACACTTTTTCTTTATTTAAACGGTCTGGGTCAGCCAAAGTTTGACTGGTTTTGGTTGCTTTTGACACACAAAGCGACAAATGCGGTAGTTTATATATCGATGGCTTTATGGTGCGGATATCGTTATGGTTGGCCCGTTTTTTTTCGAATTGTACTTATAAGTGTCCTATTGGTTGGTTGTACAGATCAGATAACCAATTTATTTAAATATGGTTTTGAACGCTTGCGACCTTGTCATGAATCTGATTTAGCTGGTCTCATGCGTTTGGCCAAGTCCAATTGTGGTGGATTGTATAGTTTTTTTTCTGGTCATGCATCAAATTCTTTTGCACTGGCTACCTTCTTTTTCGGAATTGTTAAGCGCATGTTACCCCGACTACGTTGGTTATTATTTTTGTTGGCGGCCCTAATAGCCTACAGCAGAGTATATTTGGGAGTGCATTATCCGCTGGATATCTTTTGCGGGACTGTGTTTGGCTTACTCATTGGAAAGCTTTTTTATCGTTTGAGCTGTTATTTTCAGTTGCTTTCCAGCAATTAGTGCGATTTATCTAATTCGAGAGTCGCCCCTTTGTTTTTGATCAGTTATTGGATTTTAAGTCGCAGTTAACCATCCAGTAAATCCCAAATTTATCAACCAATTGGCCATAAAGAGCCCCCAGAATTGATGGGCTAAGGGTTGTGTAATACGTCCACCAATTGCCAAATTTTCAAAGGTCTGTCTCGTAGTACTTTCCTCATCAAAATTCAGACTTAGATGCAGCACGTTGGATGATACTTTTTCTGAATCTGGACTATCGGCGATCATCATAAAGCAACGATTATGCAGTAAGAGTTCACCATGAATCAGCCAATTCTCTTGGTCTGAAGTAGTTGGCATGGGACTTTCTTTATAGGTTTGTGTGTAGCCAATTTTTAATCCCAATGCATTTTCATAAAATTTCAATGCATTTGCTGCTTGACCTGATAAGATTAGGTAGGGGTGTAGTTTCATTTCAATTTATTTTTGGATATCAATCCATGTGAGTTTTCTAAAAAATGCTGCATCCAAGTAACAAAATTTCTCCAACTATACTGGTCCTTTGCCTGTTGTATGTTATTTATTCTGTCTTCTATTTCCGTTTCAAAGCAGGAATTTAATCCGATACTAAGCGATTTAGAATTTGGCTGACAAATCCAGCCTGTTTCATCATTTTTGATGGGTTTTGCCAAGCCAGGATGATGGGTGGCTAAAATTGGTTTTTCGAAGTGGTAAGCTAATGCGAGTACTCCACTTTGTGATGCTGACCGATAGGGGAGGACTATGATGTCTGCAGCGGAAAATACTTGTTGGGTATAGTGATCATCTGCAAATTTTGGGAACAAATATGTTCTATCTTTCAGTTTATGGTCACGAATAAAAGTGGTATACCGTTCTAAGGGTTCATAAAATTCACCAACTATAGCGAGGTGAATATTTTGTTGAGCGGCTGGGGCGATTGTCATCGCTTTTAGCAAAAGATCTAGCCCTTTGTAAGGTCGAACTAAACCATAGAATAGCGCAATTTTTTGATTTTCAGGCCAGCCTAAGGCTCTTCTTGCTTTTGCTTTAGAAATAGGCTTTGGTAAGTCATTAGCAATAGGGTGAAAGCCGATTCCAACATTCGTTATATTGTCACTCTTTAATTCTTCTGCAACGGCTTCCGATAAAGTGACATAGGTATCAAAGTTTTTTTTTAGATATCTAATAAATTGTCTGTCTAATAAACTTGATTCATGTGGTCTCCAGTTATCAACCAGTAAACAAAGGGAAGTTATCGATTTTAATCGCTTGGCAATATATCCATAGCATGGTGCTAAAAAAGGCGTGTAATAGCGAAAAATAATTTGTTTTGGTGGATTTTTTTTAATTCGCTGAATGACGGTCCACCATTGCAATGGATTGTATGCATGGAGCCGTCTTGCAATATTGAGATTTTGAGGTGGTTCTGCAGATGAAAACTGAGAAGATCCAGGAAATAAGAACTCGGGATAGAGTTTTGTAAATGTCCAAATTTGGACTTGATGACCTTGATCTTGAAGGGCTAAAGCAAGTTGGTGCGTACTGTCAGTAATGCCGCCACGATAGGGGGAAGCGGGACTAATGAGTAAGTAATCAAGCGGGGTTGCCATCTAGAAATTTCGGATTGGCAGCGTAGGTATTGATAGGCCAGCTACTGACCCAAGTAATTGATAAAAATATCAATGTTGCGAAGTATAGTAGGGGTTGGGTATTCGTTAAGTCATTTTTAAATCCGATTAGATAGATTATACTCAACACAGGATATGCGATGATTAGATAGTTGCCATAGTTATGTTTATCCATGACAGCTGTGTAAGCAAAAATGCTGACAAAAATTAGTACACCCCAAACCAGAAGAATATTATTTGTAATCTCACCGAATTTGGCAAAAAGCGTTAGCAGTAGAAAGGTAGTCCCCAATAATTGGAATAATGCCCAAGCTTTTATAAAGTTATTCGACGGAGGGTTGTATTTCTTTTGATTGCTAGGATCGGCTAGTATTCTGGGAAAACGATTGGATACGTCCTCAGGGCGCCAACCTGTCGGCATAAACCATAAACGAATTTTATCAACCCATTTTCTGGTATGCCATGCGTCTAAAAGTAGATTCCAAAAATGCTGAAAATTGATTATGAATGGGTTCCAAGTAAGACTTGGCTTGAGTGTACCGTAAACAGGGGGCTCTTCCTCTAATTCTTCTTGAAAAGTACCAAATAGTCGATCCCAGAGACAAAAAATAGCAGCAAGGTTTTTATCGATATAGATAGGATTAATGGCGTGATGAACCCGGTGTTGTGATGGAGTTACTAGAATAAATTCAAGCCAACCCAACTTTCCGATATGACGGGTGTGATACCAAAACTGGCCAAATAGATGTAAAGGAGCCAGAATGTTAATCACCGATGCTGGGACGCCAACTAATGCCGCGGGAATAAGAAACAGGGCATTGAAACCGACAATATTGGAAATACTTTGGCGCAGAGCACAAGCTAGGTTGAATTCTTCACTGCTGTGATGAATTACGTGTTGATTCCAAAAAAGGTTTACGTGATGATTAAGCCTGTGCCCCCAGTAGGCGGCAAAATCGATACAAATAAATGCGATGCCATAGAGCAGCCAGCTACTATCCATCTCATAGAGTGCGATATGCTTGACCAGCCAGGGGTATGAAATCAAGATTACGACTAAGCCCAAAGAGTCTTTCAGGATGTTTGTAACCCCTGAGCTGAGACTTGCCAGGGTATCCATAAAAGTATAGGTTTGTAGACCCTTCCAATGTCCATAGAAGATTTCCACCACAATTAGGAGTAAGAATCCAGGAATAGCAATCAGTAAGGCTTGCGCGTAGGCTTCCATTTTAATTTGAATCTATAACCCATTGTCCACTACGAATCATGGGTTCTGCTTGTTTAAATTTTAGTTCTTTAATTTTTCCATTGGCCACATTACGAATAATTACTTTTTCGTTCCGACCAATTTTAGGTCTTTCCCGAACAATGGTCTCAACGGCTGATTGTTGCCCACTGCTGGCAGATGCGCCCACTTTGCGATTGCGTTCTGCAAGCTCATCCATATTATATACCTCATCTTTGGTTGTTTTGTAATTTTCGCGTGCTTTGGGTTGTTGGGCTTCCTGAATTTGCGCTTCGTTTTGATTGGGCAAGCCACCTTTGAAAAGAAATGATAAAATCTCAAGATTTAGTTCGGAGAGCATGCTTTTGAAAAGTTCAAAAGACTCAAATTTGTAGATCAACAGCGGATCTTTTTGCTCGTGGACTGCAAGTTGGACAGATTGTTTGAGCTCGTCCATCTTCCTTAAATGTGTTTTCCAAGCATCATCTATAAGGGCCAAAGAGATATTTCTTTCAAAATCATCAACAAGTTGTTTGCCTTTCGAAGCATAGGCGGCATTGAGATCAGTTACCACATTTAGGGTTTTTACACCATCTGTAAAAGGGACAACAATTCTTTCAAATTTATTGCCAGGCTTTTCAAAAACATTTTTAATGACAGGAAAAGCCAGTTGTGCATTGCTAGCGATTTTTTCTTGATACTTTGAATAAAGCGTGTCATATAATTTTGAGACCAATTCATTTTCAGAGTACGTTGAAAAATCTTCTTCATTTATGGGTGAGGTAAAGGAAAAATTACGAATAATCTGGAACTCAAAATTTTTAAAGTCATTGGCGGCTTTATTGGTAAATACAATATCCTCACAGCAATCATATAGCATGTTGGCTAGGTCTAGTTTCAATCGGTTTCCTTGCAAGGCGTGTCTTCGTCTTCTGTAGATTACTTCTCGCTGCGCATTCATCACATCGTCGTATTCAAGAAGGCGTTTTCGAATGCCAAAATTATTTTCTTCTACTTTTTTTTGTGCTCTCTCAATTGACTTGGTCATCATCGAATGTTGAATCACTTCGCCTTCTTCAAGGCCCATTCTGTCCATGACTTTGGCGACTCTTTCAGAACCAAAAAGGCGCATGAGATTGTCTTCTAAAGAAACATAAAATTGCGAACTACCTGGGTCACCTTGCCTCCCTGAACGCCCCCGAAGTTGTCGATCAACCCTACGCGAGTCGTGTCTCTCTGTACCGATAATTGCCAATCCGCCAGCTTCTTTGACCTGATCAGAAAGTTTAATGTCAGTACCCCGACCCGCCATATTGGTTGCAATAGTAACTACACCAGCAATACCTGCTTCTGCTACAATATCAGCCTCTTTTTTATGAAGTTTGGCATTTAAAACGTTGTGTTTCACCTTTCGAATGGTGAGCATTTTACTGAGTAATTCAGAAATTTCAACAGAAGTGGTACCAATCAATACCGGTCGACCGGCTTGAGATAGTTGTGTTACC
Organism: Flavobacteriales bacterium; assembly: GCA_011524905.1. Taxonomy (GTDB): domain Bacteria; phylum Bacteroidota; class Bacteroidia; order Flavobacteriales; family Flavobacteriaceae; genus UBA11891. Next base: position 5,969 of record WTJI01000040.1, on the reverse strand, counting down.
TCATCTATGACAGCGTTGTATTTTTCTCTTTTGGTTTTGTAAATCAAGTCATCTCTGTCATGCCTAGCTATGGGTCGGTTGGTTGGAATTTCTATAACATCTAGTTTATAAATTTCCCAAAATTCCCCAGCTTCAGTAACTGCAGTTCCCGTCATTCCTGCCAACTTTTGGTACATACGGAAGTAATTCTGCAAAGTAACGGTAGCGTAAGTTTGTGTAGCTGCTTCAATTTTTACATTTTCTTTGGCTTCAATAGCTTGGTGCAAGCCATCTGAATAACGACGACCATCCATGATACGACCTGTTTGCTCATCAACGATCATCACTTTGTTGTCCATCACAACATACTCTACATCCTTTTCGAAGAGCGTATAGGCTTTTAGCAATTGATTCATGGTATGAATACGTTCGCTTTTTATATTGAAGTCCGAAAATAACTTATCTTTTTCAGCAGCCTCTTTTTTGGGTTCAAGGTCTTTGCTTTCCAATTGGGCTATGGCGTGTCCAATATCGGGTAAAACAAAGAAATGCTTGTCATCTGAACCTTTAGATAAAGTTTCGATGCCTTTTTCTGTTAAATCGATCTGGTTGTTTTTTTCATCAATAACAAAATAGAGGTCTGCATCTACTTTATGCATCTCTCGATTGTTGTCTTGCATGTAAAAATTCTCTGTCTTTTGAAGCAATTGTTTGATTCCTTCTTCACTTAGGAATTTGATGAGGGCTTTATTCTTGGGTAATCCTCTATGCACTTGTAGCAGCAAAAATCCACCATTTTCTGTATCCCCATCTTTAATTTTCTTTCTGGCTTCTGCTAAAACGCCAGTGAGCAAACTGCGTTGCTCATGAACCAGTTGAGCGACCTTAGATTTAAGTTGGTCAAACTCGTGTCTGTCTCCTTCTGGGCTGGGCCCTGAGATGATTAATGGGGTTCTGGCATCGTCAATCAATACTGAGTCTACCTCATCAACTATAGCAAAATGGTGTTTGGGTTGGACAATATCGTCACTACTATGTGCCATATTGTCCCTTAAGTAATCAAAGCCAAATTCATTGTTGGTACCATAAGTTATATCGGCTTGGTAGGCTTTTCTTCTCGCTTCACTATTGGGTTGATGGTGATCGATACAATCGACCGAGAGGCCATGAAATTCAAAAAGTGGTGCCATCCAGGCACTATCTCGTTTGGCCAGGTAGTCGTTTACTGTTACCAAGTGTACTCCTTTTCCAGTCAAGGCATTGAGAAAAACAGGTAGGGTAGCAACAAGTGTCTTACCTTCTCCAGTTTGCATTTCGGCTATTTTTCCTTGATGAAGCGCGATTCCTCCTACAAGTTGTACATCGTAATGAACCATATCCCAAGTGACATCTTTTCCTGCTGCATCCCAGGAGTTTGCCCATTGGGCTTGATCTCCCAGGAGTTTGACATAGTTTCTTGTTTGGGACAATTCCCGATCAAATGGCGTGGCCGAAACAGTAACGAATTCTTGTGTGGCAAAGCGCCGGGCTGTTTCTTTGATCAATGCGAAGGCATCAGGTAATATTTCGTCAAGATAGGCTCGGGTGTTTTGGTAGGCAGTATCTTCCAGTTGATCGATTGTATTGTAACCCGCCTCCCGCTTTTCTATATCTTCAATTTCACCAAGAGAACGTTGTAGTTGATCAATTTCCTTGTCTTGTTCTTGTCGTGCTTTTTGTATGCCAATTTTAAGTGTGGTCGTATGAGCCCGGAGTTGATCGGCACTCCACTGTTCCATCTCTAATTGTTTATTATTGATGGCCTTGACAAGGGGTGTGATGCGGGCTAAGTCTTTTTTGTTTTTATCTCCTACAAAGGTCTTTAGGACCGAATTCAATATTCCCATGGGGTTGGTCTAGTTTCTTCAAATTTACATAAAAAAAAAGCCTCAAATGAGACTTTTATGTGACTAAGTTGTTGTGTTAATATTCGTCTTCATTCCAAAGATAGTCTTCCTCAGTCGGAAAGTCTGGCCAAATCTCTTCAATAGACTCGTATATATCTCCCTCGTCTTCCATCGATTGAAGATTTTCTACTACTTCTAGGGGAGCACCTGTTCTAATCGAGTAGTCGATCAATTCGTCTTTGGTCGCTGGCCAAGGGGCGTCGCTTAGGAATGAAGCTAATTCTAGTGTCCAGTACATTACTTTATTTTTTTGCAAAAATAGATTTTAATCAAAAAAAATCAAGTAGTTCCCTTTTTTTCTTTGGGGATCCACTTATTTTCCTCAAGATGTAAATCCTTGGTAAATTTGCGAGAAAGTACAAAAAAATAGTCCGATAATCTGTTGACAAAGGCAATAACAGAAGGAGACACACGCTCATTAGCATTGAGTTCAGTAATCTGTCTTTCCGCACGGCGACAGACGCACCTTGCCAGGTGGGTGTAAGACACTATGGGATGTCCCCCGGGTAAAATAAAGTTTTTAAGTGGGGGGAGGTCGAGTGAAATTCGATCAATTTCATTTTCAATTTCCGATATGTGTTCTTCTTGAATCGGATTTATAAAATCGGAGGGAAAATCTTCTTCTCGGATAGTACTTAACTGGGTTCCCAATACCATAAGATGGTTTTGGAGGATGTGTAAAAACTCACGGTCCAGCACATTCGCAGTTGAATCTCTGATCAGTCCAACCCAAGCGTTAAGCTCATCAATATTGCCATATGCCGCAACGCGGATGTGGTGTTTTTTTACTCTTAAACCAGAATTGAGGCTTGTGGTTCCGTCGTCTCCTGTTTTGGTGTAAACTTTGTTTTCTTTCATCATCATCTTTCTGCGCTTATGTAAAGGTATAAGAAAAATGCGTGTTAGACTATTCTCAAGTAAAAAGATTCAGTTGCTTGGTCTTTTTTAAACGATAAAATACCCCAAAAAAAACAATCAATTCGGATCGTAGCAGTTTTTGATACCTGCACCCACTGACTTCTGTCGCTATGCAAGCCTGAAAAAACCCAAATACAGTTCGATTCGGCACTGAGCTTTTTGACATCAGTATCTTTGGTAACAAATTTTAGCGTGTAGAGCGTCTGTGTAGTTGATACTTTATGACTAAAATAATTTTTTAGTCGTTCTTGAAATTGTCTGTCTAAGCTTTTGTATTGGTCATTCGTAAAAGGGAAAAATTTAATTTTCTTCCAATCTTTATTGAAAAAACAATGGGATACAAGATCAAAAACAAAGGGCGAATGTACCCCGTGTTGATTAGATGAATGGAACCAAAAATATAGATATCGGATAAGCATTAAAGGGTTTTTTCTTTGAGTCGACCACTAAGGGCAAGGAAAAAATAGAGAACTGCCAAAAAACCAGCCCAACGGGCTAAATAATCTCCGTATTGATTGTAGAAAGTTTGTTTTTTGTGGATAGGGACTGAAACCATGAGAACCCCCCTTTTATTGTAAGGTAAGGAAGAAATTATTTCTCCCTTAGCTGAAATAAGAGCAGAAATTCCAGTATTGGCTGCACGCGCAATGGCACGCCTATTTTCAATCGCTCGAAGGCGCGCCAAGCTCAATAATTGTTTGTGGCCGGGCGTATCTCCCCACCAAGCATCATTAGTCAGAATGGCTAGAAAATCTGCTTTTTTTTGAACATATTCTGTAATAAATGCACCGTAGATGGATTCATAACAAATAATCGGAGCAGCAATTGTTTGTCTAGTAGGGTGTTTAAATACACTCCGTTCTAGTTGCGTGGCACGCGAAGAAACGGTTCCCCCCAAGTCCAGTAAAAATGTTCCTAACAGGGGTTCGAAAAAGTTCTTGTAGGGCATGTTTTCAACTCCTACGACCAATTTGGATTTATGATAAACTTGAGGTAGGGTATCGCTACTAACTGCCAAAGCAGAATTGTAATAATCAACCCAAAGTTGATCTCTAACATAGTTCGCAGAAGGTGTTGGCGGTGTATCTGAATTATACGCATCATAAAACTGTATACCTGTAATAAGTTGAGAATTGGGGTATTGAGATTGAAATTGCAGTAATTTTTTATAGAAAGGACTGTATCCAAATCTCTGAAGTCGTTCCCCGTAACCTGCTGCAAAATAAGTTTCGGGTGTCAATATATAATCTATAGAACTCACTTTTTTGTTCGTAAGTAAATTCTCGAGTTGCCATAGAAAATCTTCATTACTGAATTTGTATTTTTCATTATAGGGATCAATATTTGGCTGAACCAATGCCACCTTTAGTTCTCCTAGGCTTTTATGTTCTCTTTCAAGCAAATACAAAGAAAAAATTATAGGAGAAGCAACCCCAATCAACACAGGTATCAGTGATCGGATTCGTTGGATGGGTCTTGGTTGTAAGGACCAATTTTTTAGTTTTTCAAAAAGGAAAATATTGACGATTAAAACCCATAGACTCCCGCCAAATGTACCTGTATATTCATACCATTGGACCCACTGAATAGTTTCGGAGAAGACATGACCAAGGTTGAGCCAAGGCCAAGAAAAGTCCCAACTGAGGTGGAATTTTTCAAATGCAAGCCAAAGAACTACAAAAAAGAGATAGGCCGATCGCAAGGGCATTCGCTGCTTGGCCCAATGGAAAGCCAGCATTAAGAGAGTGAAAAATAAACTATTCCAAAAATTGGCGAATACCATCCCAAACACAGATGCATTGACCAACCACCAAGTAGTTCCCAGATTCCAAATCGCAAAAGCGAGATAGTTATAACCTAAAAGTTTTAGAAAACATCGTGATGGTAGCGTATCTGAAAACTTTTTCTCAATCAGAAAAAGGGGGACAAATGCACCAAAAATAAAAATAGGGAAACCATTGACAGGCCACGAAATAACGAATAGAATACCAGAAAGAAGCGCAAAAAAAAGTGGTCTTTTCAATTTTGTATATTGTGAATTAAAAGTACAGTATTTTTGAGTGAGACAATTGGCTCGGGTCAAAAATATGTTCAAGTTTGGCTATCTTCGTCCCATGCAGCTAAGAATTCATCTACCCAATTTGATAACAGCGGCCAATGCGATATTTGGTCTCTTAGCCATTCTTTCGGTGTTTCAGAATCTTTTTGAATGGACCTTGATTTTTTTTCTTTTTGGAATGGTATGTGATTTTTTAGACGGATGGGTGGCCCGATGGGTAGGGGCGACTAGTGAGTTGGGTGCCCAGCTGGATTCACTGGCTGACATGATAACCAGCGGAGTTTTGCCGGGCGTATTGGTTTATCAATTAATCCGTACTCAAAGTTCATCTTATTGGGATTTTTCCGCTGCTGATTTGGGATTAGAGGCAACCTTTTCTTTGTCAACTGTTGGTTGGGTCGGGCTGCTTTTGCCTTTAGGTGCAGCTTATCGCCTTGCACGATTTAATATTGACACCGAACAAAGCAAGTATTTTAAAGGTTTGGCTAGTCCAGCCAATGCATTGTTTTTTGTTGGTTATCCGCTATGGGTTGAATCAACAACTTTATTACCGCTTAAAGGCTTATTAATCCAACCAGAAATCATCACTTTTTGGGTCATCTTTTTCGTATTTATCATGAATAGCCCTTTACGAATGTTTAAATTAAAGTTCAATACCCTTTATGATAAAATTTATGTTGCTATTCTATTCTCTGGAAGTATTCTATTTTTTATTTTATTTGGTGTAGCTGCTTTTTCGTTGAGCGTGTTGTTGTATATTTTACTTTGTTTGACTCGAAACGTGACCCTATAGCTGCATTGATTTGAATAATTAGGGTCACAATTTATACACCTGCTTTTAACATAAACATTTACAGTAGGTATTGTAGTAAGATTGATTTTTAGAATAAATATTGATTCATGATTAAAATAGGGCTTATAGGAGGTATCGGACCAGAATCAACAATCAAATATTATCAACTTATCATTGATAAGTATCGTGAGTTAACAAATAATAAAAGTTACCCAGAAATACATATTTTAAGTATTGATATGACAATGATGTTAAAATATATTTCTGAAAACGA
>WTJI01000012.1:85808-95487 GCA_011524905.1 Flavobacteriales bacterium | reverse complement strand
GCCCGAAGCAACAACAGGAATGTAGTCCAACCCCTTAAACTTGAAGAGCCCTCCATAAGGAGGGTTTTTTGTTAGCCTATATTTTTAAATTCCTAAACTTGAGCAAAGCCATTTCCCTTACTGTGTTATGAAGCTATACACTCCCGATGAAGACTTATTGTCATCACTATCAATCGCAATGATTTTCCAGTAGTAGGTGTTCCCTGGTTCTGCAGATACTTCGACTTCTGTTGTTTCACCCAGATAGGTAACTACTGTTACCTGTGTTGAAGCATTATTGGTATCCATATACACTTCAAATGTGGTCAAATCATTCTCCATGTCATTACAGTTCCAACTCAGTGGAATAACCCCATCAGTTACAACTATTGTCGATGCCGAGCGGGGGGTCAAAAGCTCAGGTGGAAAGGGTGCATAGTTTACTGCGCCGTTACCCGCTAAGTAGAACTTCCAGGAGTCACTCTCTGAAGGCGTGGTGCCTGGCTGTCCATTGGCAATAACCTTCCAGCGGTAAGGAACAGCTTTGTTAAGGGTAATATCCAGCTCATTGGTCGTGGCGGAGTAGCTTTGCTTGGTGTTTAGTAGAAGTTGTTCTACTTCCACATCATAAGTCACAGCATCTGTTGCAGCTGTCCAGCTAAAATTAACCGTTGACTGGGAATCATTTATCGACACCCCATCCAAACATGGTTCATTATTGGCTGGGGCAATAAGAGATGGGATCGAAGGATCTGATGGTGTTGCATCTGCTGAGCAAGATGCAATAAACACAACAGTAGCTGCTAATAGTATGAAGCTTAGTTTATGGTTATTCCTAGATCCCATCATAATTTATTCTTTTACTACTTGTATCGATTGTAGAGTGGTCTCACCCTGTATGGTCACATTATAACTTCCTTGCGGATAATTTGACGTTGGGATGCTTATCACTCTATTATTGCTATTAAGTCTACACTGTTCAGTGTGGATTAGAGAGCCACCTGGGGTGAAGATATCTACCTTGAGGTCTCGATCTTCTCCTCCAACAAATATGTTAATCTCGTCATTGAACGGGTTGGGTGCAATCTGAACAGCACTAGATTTAAAGAAGGTTTCAGCAAATACTCCCTGACACTCAAGACCTGTATCTACTCTAATGGAGTTGTTACCATTTTTAAGCGTTAATGTAATCTCAGACTTTGATGTCTGTGTGGTCTTCCCATTGTGCGTGATATTGTAAACCTGACCTCCTTTCATGGAAAGTGTAAGGTTATTACTCTTATTGCTCAGTCCAGCATAGATTGATAATGGTTCGGGCTCACGAATAGTTACTTCAAAGAAGCGTTCAAACTCACCTGAACTAACCCCATCAACAGTTACATACAAGCTGTAGGTTCCTGCACCCAGTCCATCAAATCTAAATGTACTATCACTAAAACTCTCTGTACGATTGGTGCCTGGACCACTTAATGTCATAACATAAGTATGAGTGGTATCAACTACATCAATAGCGATGCTATTTGATTGCGCACATTTCTCTGTTTTGTAGAGTTTAAAGTTATTGGGTGGTAAGTAGAATATGATACAACCATCAAGACCAACGAGTTCCCCCAGAGGAGTGTCTGGACACTCATCAAATGGATTCCAAACGCCATCATGATCAAAGTCATCGGATACATCACCTACACCATCGCCATCTTCATCTACTTGGTCTGGGTTGCTAACTAGAGGGGAATTGTCTTCGATGTCAACCACACCATCACCATCAGTGTCTTGATCAGGCTCTGTTGCATTGGATTGTAATTCTATGGCAGTCACATCATTTTCAGGCACGAAAATCGTACTTTGGGTTACGGGTACAGGGACTTGAGGTGCACCGTCCTCAAGGTTTTCATAAGTAACCTCAACCTCATAGATATTGTCACCATTAGCATCTCCAGGATTCTCAAAATCAGGGGGAGTAATAAAATCAAGGTAACCCTCTGACGCATTGTCTTCGTTTTTCTGGTTTTGCCCACCTTTGATAACAAACTTATCAGCGTCTGCGCCCCCCGAAATCTTTTTTCTAACTTTCCATTTACCTACCCCTTTGTTATAAGGGTTAAAGTATCTTTTGTAATTGACTTTGGCGCCCAAAGATTCGTCGTTGACATCAAATACAGCAACCATAAATTTGCCAGTATAGGAAGTATTAGGCACATCAACTACAGCGATTAGGGCTCCCTTTTCTGTTGCTAATCCAGATTTATTTGTAGCTACCACAGCAACGTTGTGACTTTCTTGAGTTTCATAATCCAGTTCATCAATAAGAATAATTTCATTGTTTTCAGTCAATTCAAACAAGCCTCCACCATCGAAAACAATCGAAAAAGTTTCTTGCTGCGGATCTGTTACTTGAATAGATCCAACAATAAATCCAACTTCAGCATCTTCGCTTACCGGATTGGTTGTTATTGTAATTTCTGGGGGTTCAGGCTCAGCTTTGATGTTTAAAACAATTTCTGCAACGAGCTCATTTGTTCCATCTGACACACGAACAAAGAGGGTTTTATCGTTAAAATCTTCGGCAGTTAGCAGACTTCCGTTTATAGCAAAGAGCGCTCCAGACAAAGGATCAATCCCTATGATACCGTCAAAAAGGGAAGAATTAATCGAAAAAGAAAGTGTCTCACCTTCTGGATCCGAAGCCACTAATATGCCAAGTACTGTCCCATTTTCTGGTTTTTGATCAAAACTGATTGCTACTGTTTGGATTATGGGGAGCGGGTTGTCATCATCACAAACGTCACCAATACCATCTCCATCTTTATCGGCTTGGTTAGGATTTGGTGTTTCTTTGCAGTTGTCAATAGCGTCGTTTACACCATCCCCGTCAGTATCTTTTTGGGAGACAGAGCAACCTGTTTCGTCGACAACAGCGGGCTTTTCGACTAAATTCCCAAGCGAAGAAGAAAGTTGGTTACTAATTGTGTCGGTCGCCCCCGCAGTGAATAAACGGATAAGTTCCGTTTTGGGTGTATTGGGGCAAAGGTCAACAGAATCCGGAATGCCGTCTTCATCGGTGTCTTTTTGGCTTAATGAGCACCCCAGCGCATCGACCTCTTCATCAATAGGGGTATTGGCACACTCATCTGTAATGTCAGGGACACGATCTTTGTCAGTATCTTTTAAAATCGTTAGAACAGCCTCTGAATTTCCTTTTTTTTCACCGAGTAAGAAATAAAATACTTCGGTTCTTTCTTTTGCCGTAATGCCTGTTATGCTATAACTCGCTGTATAGGTTCCGTCATTTTGGTCTGTTGTTACAAGCATTCCATTGGGACCAAAAATTTTAATGGGATAGCCTCCTTCTACAAAGTTTAGTCCTGAAGAATCTTTAGTTTGCAAGCGAATAACTACTGTCTCGTTAGCTTCAGAAAGAATTAATTTATCAGGGACAACTGTCAATTCTGACTGCGCTACAGAAACTTCACCAGACGCAGCAGCATTAAGCTGGAAGTTGTTTTTTTCCTGTGTAGAAAGTTGGAGTACATTACCAACATCATCAGTCAGGATGGTATTACTGTTTGTTGTAATCTGGTATGTTTCATTCCCAAGAGGTTTTTTACCCTCCAAATCCAAAAGGATTTTATAATAAGTTTCCCCGCCCGCAGGCGTTCCCCCGGAGCGTGTTAGAACTGAGGTGGCCTTTAGGGGTAGGTCAAATCCACTTGTTTGAGTGAAGAGTAGCCTAGAGGCAGCCAAGCCCGAAGAACCATTTTCATCTAAATAAAGCCCTTCGTTCAGCAGAACTTCAATATAAGCGTTTGCATTGTCAACAACAACAGAGAGGATTTCAGGCGCTTTGTTGTCTACTGTATAGGGCTCGAAATTGGGGTCCGTTCCTTTGAACAAATTGCCCGCAAGGTCATAACCCGAAACAGTCACAGACACAGTGCCGTTAAAATTTTGAGGAACTTCCCATTGATAAGACCATTTATTTGTCTCGCCTTCGTTCATGATCGTCATATACTGATCTATAAGAAGGGAACCGATTGATATGCTGGGCGACGCTTGCATGGCTTCGCTAAACGCAGCATAAATACCAATGGTTTCACTACCAGTAACTGTAAATCCTTCAATGTCGTGTGTTAAACTTAATGTGGGAGTCGTTTCATCTTTTACGTTTAGGGTCATTTGTGCTGAGGCAGCAGAATAATTCCTATCAGCAACTTGAAAAACAGAAATAGTGGTGCTGCCTGTGCCAACAAGGGTTATAGTAGGGCCGTCTATTGTTGCAACAGAAGTATCTGAAACGCTATAAGTAAACGTTCCAGTGCTGCTAGACAGAGCAGAAAGAGAAAAGTCAGGGTCACCGTATTCTTTGTTCAAATCATTAAATACAATAGTAGGACTAGCTTTATTAATGGTTAAGGTGATCGTTGTAGTTTGTGCCTTATATTGGTCATCTGCTACTTGCGTGGCAGTTAGAATTGTTGTTCCAGCACCTGCAATACTTATCACATCACCATTTATAGTAGCTACCGAAGTATCTGCCACACTATAGGTAAAGTCACCGGAGCTACTCGATTGAGCAGATACACTAAAATCAGCGTCACCATAGGTTTTTGTGATATCTGACAATAAGATTGTGGCATTTCTTTTCTCAATAGTGAAAGTCAAACTATCTGAACCAGAATAAGCATTACCAGCTAAATCAGTCCCCGATACAGTCGCAGTAGTTGAAATTAGTGATGTAGATACCGTCCAAGCATATTCCCATACTGATGCTGATGAAGTAGCTGACATAACTTCATTCGATACAATTCCACTCAAACTCAATGTTGGTGTAGCGGCCATTGACTCTGAGAAATGTGCTATTATTTCTATTGTGGAAGATTGAGATACAACCAGCGAATTTGGATTTACACTGAATGTAACTGTTGGCAAAGTTGTGTCAGGCACGGTTGTTGTAAACCCAGGTTCTCCACCTGTCTTAAATGTTCCATCACTATTGATAGGCCACAGCCGGAATGAATATAGTTGTCCCGAATCTAAGTTTTCCAGCGTATATTCTCGGATTGCTTTATCCAAAGTGGTGTTGATGACAGTAACAGAGCTCCAAGGCCCTCCTCGCCCAACCCTGACCCATAGGGTAAAGCCAGTGATCAAGTGAGTTCCTTCGGTATAGTCCCAATTTATTTTGGCTTTTGTATCGTCCACTTCAGTATCATTTATAGTCAAACTACCATCGGGAATTTCTATAACATTTTCGATTACAATACTAATTGATTGCGATCCCGTATTACTTGATGTGTCAGTAGCTAAAATATTAAGCTCATACACATTATTTACATCACTGTCTTGTGGCGTTTCGTAGTCTGGGGCAGAGGAAAAGACAAGGGCACCAGTATTTGGGTCAATTTCAAATAGGGCGTAATCTTTAGTTGCGTCTAAATGCCATTTTACAGATTTATCTGCAGTAAAACTTGTAACATTAGTAACACCTTCAGACATAGAAAAAGTAGTGCCACTTGCGGTCAAAATCAAAGGAGGAGTAATGTCTTGTATGGAAAAAGTCAAACTTTCTGAACCAAAGTATGCATTTCCAGACAAGTCACTTCCTGATACAGTTGCAGTAGTTGAAGTTAAGACTGTAGAGACTGTCCATGTATATTCCCACACAGAGCTGGATGAAGTTGCAGACATAAATGTATTTGAAACTATTCCACTCAAACTTAAAGTAGGAGTTGCAATCATTGCCTCAGAGAAAGTTGCTGTAATTGTTACAGTTGAAGCATTATAAACATTTAGGTTGCTAGATGTAGTGGTTAAATTTACATTAGGAGGAATATTATCGGTTGGAGAAAGCGATTTTGAATAATATTTTATTTTTTGAATCCATCCATAAAACATATCATCTGGACCAGTTGTTCCACCCTCAGTTGTCATTTCATTTCCATTACCTATGATTCCATACCGTGGTGTTTCATTAGAATTTTGATTTCCAATGGGACTGTAAGAGTTAGGATCAGTAAATGTATTCACACCATCTATATAAAATCGAAGCCCACCAGGAGTATCAGCTTTGAACTGTATCATAAGTTCATGCCAGTTATCATCTCTTAAATCAGACGTATTGTTTATGTCATATATATCATGTGTTCCATCAGAATTAGTAAAATGGAAAACCATTTTCCCTTTTGCTAATTCTCTGATATTGCTAATGTCACTGCCAATAGAAAATCTGAAATTTGTGCTTCTGTCAAATGAAAAAATAATCCTTTCATCCCCTGGGTGATTTGTAGCAATTGATTTTGCTTTTACTTTAGCTACGATTGTTATTTCTTCTAATTGATCAGAACTTCCAGAGACATAGTTAAGGTTTTTGATAAATAAACCTTGCCCATCTCTTGTAACATCACCATTAAAATAAAGTGCATTTTCATTTGAGTCATAACTTACGTTAGTAACATTTGGAATAAATCCATCATTATCATTTCCACTTATATCATTAATTGTATTATTTGTTACAGTAGTAGTTTGTTGATTATAGGATGATGTATTTAAAAGGTCGTAATGAATGAGTAACGATTCTTCCGAAATTGTAAAGGTTAAACTTTCATTGCCAGAATAGGGTTTACCACTTAAGCTAGTCCCTGAAATTGTCGCAGTGGTTGAAATTTGAGATGTAGAAACTGTCCAAGAAAATGTCCATTTTGTGCTAGTAGAAGTTTTGGACATTACAGCATTGTCTATAATTCCTGATAACGATATAGTTGGTGTTGAGCTCATAGCCTCTGAAAAAGTCGCAATTATTTCGACTTGGTCAGAGTTATAAGTTATTTGATTCGTAAGATTACTGCTTAATGAAAGTGTAACAGGAGGTCCACAATATCCCCAATTGGGAAATTTATTGGAGTAGTTTGAGAAATCTGATTGACCTGCAAAATCAGATGGTTGGGAGTTAATTTCAGTAACACACCAATCAGAAAGATCTTGATTAAAGACAACTGCTCCATTGAACATATTATCCATCAGTGTAACATTGGTTGTGTTCCATCCACCAATATTTTGATTGAATTTGCTTGCTCCGAAGAACATGTAAGACATATCATTTACAGAAGAAGTATCCCAGTTGGAAATGGAACTATTAAATGTCGAAGCCCCGTGAAACATACCATTCATTTTTAAAACTGAAGAGGTATTCCAACTGTTTATATTTTGTGAGAAAGAAGTTGCATCTTGAAATGCTTTACTCATATTTGTTACTTTGGAGGTGTTCCAGCTATCAATATTACCGTTGAATGAGGTTGCACCTAAAAACAGGGCCTCCATACTTGTAACATTTGAAACATTCCAGCCACCAATATTTTGATTGAATGAAGATGCCCCATGAAACATTCCACTTAACGAATTTGCGGAAACGGTATTCCAATTACTTATATCTTGATTAAAATTAGATGCCGAGAAAAAAGCATATGTAAAGTCAGTAACTTTAGACACATCCCAATCTCCGATGTCCTTATTAAAAGTATTAGCTCCTTGGAAAATTGCATTCATCGTTGTGACATTTGAAGTGTCCCATGAACTGATATCCTCATTAAATCCATTGTTATCTTTAAAAAGATAATTCATGTCTGTAACCAATGAAGTAACTATTTTATCCCAGTTACCCTCCTCTGTAGTTTTAATGGTATTATTATCAACTGCCGTATAAATTTTACCATTGATAATTCCTTGTTCTCCGACACTACAATCATAACATTTAACAGTTACACCATTAGTATCTAAATAAAAAGTAGGACTAACTATAAATGTTAGGCTATCTGTTTCAGAATATATATTACCTGAAGCATCAGTTCCACTGACTGTAACCACATAGGTTTTTGCAACTAATGTAGGTGAAGAAGTATTCCATGAATAAATAAAGTTATTTGATCCTTCAATTTGTGTCATTGACACATCTGTGACAACATCTGAAATTGATATGGTTGGTGTTGGGGTCATTAACTCAGAAAAACTAGCAGTTATGGTAACAATATTTGTAGGAGAGTAAGTAGTTGATATTAAATTTTCAGCACTATCTAATGTATGAGTTAGTATTACTGTTGGCGCCAAGCTATCAACTAAAAAAGTCAAACTATCTGAACCAGAATAGGCATTTCCAGCTGAATCATATCCAAATACAGTCGCAGTAGTTGAGGTTAACGAAGTAGATACGGCCCAAGTATATTCCCAAACTGAAGCAGATGAAGTAGCTGACATGACTACATTCGATACTACCCCACTTAAACTTAACGTTGGTGTTGCAGCCATTGCTTCTGAGAAAGTAGCTGTGATTGTTACAACTGATGAATTTGAAACTGTTAGAGATGATGGATTTGATGTTAAATTAACTGTTGGTGCACTTGTGTCATTAGTTTTCCATAAATAATTACCTTGAATGGTTGAATTTAAATTACTATTTGAAGTGTCTGTTATGTTTATTCCCTCTCCCTCATTAAATTTATAATACAAGACTAATTCATTCGATGTTGCAATACTACATTTATTATTTGCGATTTCACTTGCTGACCTTTCTACATCCCAGAACCTTACTTCATCAAGTCGGCCATTGAAATAATTCCCAGGATTATTCCAGTAACCACCGCCAAGTCCCATTACATAATCAGTTCCTGTAACATCACCATTACCAGACGTTTCAATGTCTTCTGAAGCGCCATCTAAATAAAGTATTAGTTTGTTGGAGGACTTAGAATAACTCATAGCTACGTGATACCATTTATTTTCTTGGAGCTTAGTAGTTGATCTAACATTAGGCCAATTACCATAATAACTTCTTCTGTAGCGTCCTTCTAAATATATATCTCCAGAGTAGTTAACTATGTAAAGAGAGGAATCATCTCTTTTTTGAAAAATATAGTCCCTTTCTCCTTCTGAGCTTGGTGAAGAATTAATATAAATCCATGATTCGAAAGTAAAGGCATCTTGAGAAGAAAAAACTAATTTATTATTGGATGGTATGTAAATATATGAGTTGCCGTCAAGCTCAATGAAAGTGTTATCTCCTGCACAAAAATTGTCTGTTTGAGCATATAATATTTGTGTTGATCCTAAGCAAAGCGCAACCAGTACCCAAAGAAATTTTGAATATAAAAGGTGAGAGTGATATGGAGGTAACGTTATAATATTTTTTAATTTGGTCTCTAGGTAGTTTTTATATTTTTAGAGTAATTAATTAAAACCTTTAACAAAATTTTTAAACTCTAGTCAATTTAGTTTTATAATATAATAACAAATTTATAAACTTTAATCACTTCATTAACACTGCATTGAGCAGCTTATTTTAAGCTATGAAACGAAGATTAATATTATGGTGTGGGCTCATCATTTTTTCTTGTTCGAAAGAGAAAAACATCAATGATATTGACCCAATAATTGGTGATTGGTCTGCAACACTATACAACCGAGAGTTAATAGCAGGTCAAACTATCGAATACACATTCGAAGGGACCTTATCTTTTTACGAAGGGGGCACAGCCTTGCAAAAAGGGAGTGTACAATTTGGCACAGAAATGCAGGAAGTAAGCGAAGCTTTTACATGGCAAAACAGAGCCATGGACCCAAACTTTAGTCGCACCTCTCAAAGTTATCTGATCGACGGAGCCATAAATTTTGTTGTCTTTTCTGAGGATTTTGACTATGCTCAGGTGACTGA
>WTJI01000012.1:83955-85708 GCA_011524905.1 Flavobacteriales bacterium | reverse complement strand
AAGGATCCATCAAAAGACAACTAGAAATCCGTTGCTAGCTCTTCATCTATGAAAACCCTATCTTTGTAGTATTGATTCAAACTTTTGAATGAAAAACTGGACATTACTATTGCTATCACTGCTTGTATTCAACTGTTCTAAGGAAGAAACAGCAATTTTATCAGACTATGCATTAACAGCTGCAGACCAAGAAGCAGCTTTAAAAGTACACAATGATGCTAGGGGTGAAGTGGGAGTAGCCCCACTAAAATGGTCAGAGGAGTTGTCTCAATCTGCAGCTGAATGGGCCAAATATTTAGCGGACAACGAAGCATTTAAGCATGCAGGGAATGATGTACGAAACGGACAAGGTGAAAATCTCTACAAACATTCACAGACCATTAAAGATTTAGGGGGGCGATACGCTGCTATGGCTTGGTATGAAGAAATAAATTTATATACCTATGCACCAATTGGATCTGGCGCCAACGACTTCCCAGCCATTGGACACTACACTCAAATGATATGGTCCTCAACAACTGAAGTTGGGATGGCTCTCGCAGTTTCTGATTCTGGAGCCACCTATGTTGTAGCTCGCTACAATCCACAAGGCAATATTACAGGGCAAACGCCATATTAGAACTTGGCGCCAAATGAAAGGAGCTTGTTTAACTTTTTACGCACTATTGCCTGTTAGCAATTGAAAATTATTCGCATCATGCTTATTGGAACTCTGTCACTGCTGATTGGCTGTATCGCCTTGGTTTGGATTGTTATGCAGGTAGCACCATCCTTTGGTGGCGATTTGACTTCAAATCAAAAAAGCCTATTTGAGCAACTTGAAAATTTTAATCAGGGGAAATTCCGCAATCGCCAAGATGTACCCAAACAACCAGGATTTAAGAAAACCCTAGAATTGGCGTATAAGTTTTTTACGACCCGAGTTATCAATGGACGCCCCAGTCAAAACTTACCTCTAGTAACGCATACCAAAGAAGCACTTATCACTTTTGATAAGACCCGACTTATTTGGTTGGGACATTCTACATTTCTTCTTCAGCACCTAGGAAAAAATATCCTTATAGACCCAATGTTTGGACCTGTGCCCGCACCATTCACTTGGTTGGGTGACAAGCGTTTTTCTGAAACGCTCCCCTTTACTATTGCTGATTTGCCCCCCATAGATGCTGTACTTATATCACACGATCACTACGATCATCTCGATTACAAATCCATACAAGAGTTACACCCCAAGGTCAAGTACTTTTTTGTTCCGTTGGGAGTCGAGAACCATTTGCTTCGCTGGGGTGTACCTCAAGAAAAAATATCGACCCTCAACTGGTGGGAAAAAACCAACTCCGCTGGCTTTGAGTTTGTCTGTACCCCAGCACAACACTTTTCAGGGCGGAAGATGTCTAACAGTCAAGAAACCCTTTGGGCTTCATGGGTGATCAAGGCAGACAATCTTTCTTTATACTTTAGTGGCGATAGTGGCTATGACAGTCACTTTAAAAAAATAGGCGAAAAATATGGTCCCTTCGACTTAGCGTTGTTAGAATGCGGTCAATACAACCCCATGTGGGCTGACATTCATATGTTTCCAGAGGAAACAGCCCAAGCAGGAATTGATCTGAATGCCAAAAAAATAATACCCATTCATTGGGGGGCCTTCAAGCTGGCTATGCATGCTTGGGATGAGCCAGTCCAGCGTGTGGTCAAAGCAGCAAATGAAAAACAAATCGCAATCGAAGTTCCAGTAATTGGAGCGAGTATT
>WTJI01000012.1:72810-83855 GCA_011524905.1 Flavobacteriales bacterium | reverse complement strand
AACACCAATCATTTACGTTAAGCAATAAAAGCGGAAACAAAGTAGAACTACTCAACTTTGGCGCCACCTTACAAAGTTTGACTATTAAGGATAAAACAGGACAAGTCCAGGATATTATTTTAGGATATGATGAGGGTTCGTCCTACGCTCGTGAGTCAAGAAATTATTTTGGAGCAACCATTGGGCGCATTGCTGGGAGAGTCTCCAAAGGCGGTTATGCCTACAATGGACAATACTACCCCTTAGAGCAAAACCACGGCCCCTACCATATTCACGGGGGTGTAGATGCGATGAGTCATCAATTTTGGAAAGGAGAACACCAAAAAATTCACGATCAAGAGCAAGTGGTTTTTACCTATCAAAGCCCTGATGGAGAGAATGGGTACCCAGGAAATCTTTCTGTATGTGTAACATATGCCTGGACAAACGACAACCATCTTAGGATATTGATAGAAGCCCAAACAGATCAAACAACACCTTTGGCGATGACCAATCACGCGTATTTCAATCTAAATGGAACAGGGAGTAGGGACATTCAGAACTTGATTTTACAAATTGAGGCAGATCATTGTATGGCTGTACATCCCGATTTGGGGCACACGGGTGAGATAATTCCAGTGGAGGGACTTCCCGATGATTTTAGATCGCCCCTTCCCATTAGCGAACGCCTAATGGAATTACACAAGTCTCATGGTTCAATGTATGTATTTCAGTCAGCTTCTACTTTTGGAAAACGAGCGACTTTGACCAGTTTGAATACTGGAATTCAAATGGAGGTGTGGTCCAACCAAAAGTATATGCAATTCTACACGGGAGAACATTTATCAGATATCAGCGGTAAAAAGGGCGCCGTATATGGTTCTTTTGCTGGGGCATGCTTTGAGTGTCAAGGCTATCCAGATGCGCTAAACTTTCCTGATTTAGACTCGATATTCTTAAACCCTGGAGTTATTTATAACAATCAGACAGAATATCGTTTTTCTATATTGAGTTGAGCGCACAATACGGTCAATGGGACAAAAATTTTATTTCTCAAGAAAAGGAAGTACTTTACCGGAGCATAAAATTGTAGATAGAATTTAAACTTATGGAAACCAATACAATTAAACCAAACTTAGTTTTTATAGCTATTGTAGCAGCTCTTGGCGGGTTACTTTTTGGCTACGATACGGGCGTGATAAACGGCACCCAGTTTTATTTCAGTAAATATTTTGACTTGAGTCCTTTGCAAAAAGGTTGGATTGTGGGGAGTGCCTTGATTGGCTGTTTTTTTGGGGCTTTGGTCTCAGGTGTTTTAAGCAAGCAAATCGGACGTAAATATGCGTTAATCATTTCCTCAATTTTATTTACGGCATCGGCTTGGGGGTCGGGACTGCCCGAATTTTTACCCCAGTCAGTTGAATTACTTGTGTTTTTTAGAATCATTGGCGGACTAGGTATTGGAATTGCTTCCATGAATGCGCCTATGTACATTGCCGAATTATCTCCTTCTCAATCTCGGGGAAAATTGGTTACCATTTATCAAATGGCAATCGTTCTTGGATTTTTTACGGTATTCTTAGCAACATATTTTATTGGTAGTGACCGTACCGAATCATATAATATTGAAACGGGTTGGCGTTGGATGTTCTGGTCCGAACTGATTCCCTGTTTGTTATTTCTCTTTTTCCTGTTTTTCATACCAAAAAGCCCACGTTGGTTGTACCTGAACAATAAAAAAGATCAAGCCAAGAAAATCTTGGAAAACGTTCAAGGCGCTGAAAATGTTGCACAAACGGTAGCCGAAATTGAACAGTCTGTTAAAGAGGCAGCATCTGAAATTCAACTTAAAGATGTCCTTCAAAAAAGTGTTTTTGGAATTATTCTTATTGGTAGTGTGCTTTCTGCATTACAACAATTTACGGGTATTAATGCAGTGTTATACTACGGGGCAGATATTTTTGAAAAAGCACTTGGCTTTGGTCCAGAAGACGTGTTACAGCAGCAAGTATTGTTGGCATTTGTCAATGTTATTTTCACCATTCTGGCCATGTTTACCGTTGACAAATGGGGTAGAAAACCTCTTTTAATTACAGGTTCCTTTGGGATGATCCTCGGATTTTTACTCCTTTCAGTAACCATGATAACAGATAGTGTCGGCTTATTGTCTCTCCTTGGAGTACTTGTTTTTATCGGTTCTTTTGCCATGTCTATGGGCCCTATAGTTTGGGTCTTGCTCTCAGAAATGTATCCCAATCGCATGCGCTCAATAGGGATGTCAATTGCTGTGGCAGTGCAGTGGGCTGCCAATTATGTAGTATCGCAATTTTTCCCTGTTATTGTGGAAAGCGAAACCAACAATCAAGGCTTTTGGAACGGATCGTTACCCTATTTTATTTTTATTGCTTTTATTCTATTGATCGTTCAATTTACCCGAAAATACATCCCCGAAACAAAAGGGAAGTCTTTAGAGGAAATTGAAAAGTTATGGGAATAAAATCTAAAGAGAAATGGTGGGCTCTCTCTCTATGGTTATTTATGATTCTTTTCTTTGCCTGTCAAAAAGAGCCTGGTTCGAATCAATCAGAAGAAGAATCAATAGTTGAGAAATTGCCTGACGTTCCTACGGAATATTCGGGGGTTTTTCTGCAAGGTTTTTGGTGGGACAGTTTTGACGACCCTAAAATTTCAAATTATAGCTCATACTACGCTTTCTTAAATGATCAATTAGACCTGCTTCAATCAGCTTCCTTTGATCTGATCTGGTTGCCACCAACCAGCGAAGGAGAGGGGATGGGCTATCACCCCAGGCGCTTATTTGATTTTACTTCCAATCATGGAACGGCCACTGAGCTAAGAACACTCCTGACCAACATGCGATCCCGAAACATACATGCCATGGCGGATTTGGTTTTTAATCATAGAGTTGGAACTGACACTTGGACTGATTTTACCGAGCCTGCTTGGAGTTGTACTTCCATTTGTATTGATGACGAAGGCTATACCAATCCAGATGCTTTTGGGACCAAGCCATGTGGGCCAGAAGACGATGGAGAAGCATGGCTAGGCGCAAGGGATCTCAATCACAATAGTACGGAAGTTCGTAACGGCCTGGTTGAATTGTTACAACGATTAAGGGAAATTGGATTTAATGCTTGGCGTTTTGATTTTGTTAAAGGCTTCCACCCCCGTCATGTTGCCTACTATGATGATGCTGTAGAACGTGCCTTTTCTGTTGGAGAGTTTTGGGACGGCAATGTGTTGAAGCTGAAAAATTGGGTTGATGCTGTGAATCAAGTCAAGACCAAAAACACCCCTCTGACAGGATTTGACTTTCCTTTGAAGTACAAATTAAGCGCGGCACTGAATTCATCTAATTATGGGGTATTAAAACAAAATCATGCCCTTGCTGCCACGGATGGATATGGCTCCAAAGCCATAACTTTTATTGACAATCATGATTCGGGCTGTATCAATCGCAACGATTGTGATAATCTTTTTTCAAAAGACATTGATAAAATTACTCAAGCCTACGCCTATCTCCTAACCCATCCAGGGATTCCTATGGTATGGATTTACCATTATCTGTATTCTGATCCTTCGGGTCAGTTGCAACAAGATCTTAACGAGTTGATTTCGATTAGAAAATCACAAAAAATTCATACGACATCAATAGTTAGGGAGGTTGAAACGGTTGACGGAGAAGCGGGTTATTATCACGCAGTGATTGAAGACAAATTAAAAGTTGTTATCGGAAATGGAAGTCCAGCTGTTGACAGCAACTCATGGGAGTCTTTAAAATCAGGCTCAGGCTATAGTCTTTGGCGGAAAATAGGAGAATAACTTATCTATTTGGTTGAAGTGTTTCTTGCATAAACTTTAGTGCAAAAGGAAAAGACTGTTCTCGTGCATCGGGATTCCCGCCAATGGAAACGCCACGTTCCACGCAAAATAAAAACCCAAGCTTTTGAAGCCATGGATTCGACATGGGAAGTCGAAGATAATTCATTAAAATATCCCCATCCGTTGTAAGCTCAAACAAGCAGTCTTTAAAGCTATAGCCTTTGTCGTTCTGCTGGACAGGTGTTTCGCTGTCAAAGCCATGGTGGGCATCTGGATAAACAGTGATATCAATATTGGTCTTATTGACAGCCAATCGTTCAACTAGTTTTTGACAGGGAGCAGCGGGGGTCCAATTATCCGCTTCCCCAATCAAAATATGCATTGGGGCTTGGGTAAAACCAAGGTCGGTTGGATTGACAAAACAAGGCGGGTAAAAGGCAAGGTGGGCCGCAAAACGGTGTTGCTGACCCAGCGCTTTTAGAACAGGTTGCCAGCCCGAGAAGAGTGTCACGCCACCTCCCAAACTCCAACCTGTAATTGCTATCCGATCAGCATCTATATTTGGATGTTTTGACAAAGCATCCAATGCCCTGTAGGCGTCTAAGATGATAGTGGCAATAGTGACCTCAACTTGTGAGCCTACTGTTGAGGTGACATCCCGACTCTTAAAGCTGTTCAATTCAAAAGTAGCAAAGCCATTGTCTTGGTACATTTCCATATAGTCTAAATGGTGTTGTCGCCAACCTATACTGCCTGCTACGCCAATGATTAGGGGGTATTTCTTATCTGGTTGCAAACTATCTACAGGAAAGGTCATTTGTCCAAAAACCATTTGCTTTTCCTGCTTGTCCAAATCTTTGATCACATCCCGAAGAGAAAAAGGATTGGCACTTTCAAAAGCAATGGTTTCTTTTTGGAATTGTGCGTTGGTCGTCGCCAAAATCAATACGCAAAGTCCTATGAGGTATCGTACTTTTTTCATTTTAGAAGGCGCTTTTAAACATTAACTTTTTGCCGCGGGTTTATTTTTCTTCCGTTGTTTTCAGAGTGGGATAGCTGATGCCCAGTTGTTCTAGGTAACTGTCATATTGGGTTTCGTCGTAATAAAACTTTTCCAATTGTGGGCGATAAGAATTCATGATCTGAGTATTGAGTTCAATCGGCGGGGGATCGCTTGGGGTGATCATGGGTTTATAGGTTGTTTCTTTTTGCTGAATGTTTTCAAAATAATCTTTGGCCTGGTTGAGTAGTTGTCGATCCATCAAAAAATCAAGAACTGTCATGGCGACTACTTTGGCACCAGCTGTTACGCCTTTGTGGGCAATGGGGGTAGCCATAGCGATGGCATTAGACCAATGGTGACCCTGTAGTCCAGGAATGTTTGAGGGAAACCGAAGGGTGACAGTAGGAACGGTCCACGATACATCGCCAATGTCGTCGGAACCACCACTGACTTGGATTTTACTTGGCTTTCCCAGAGGCGATAGTTCGGTAGCTAAACCGGTTTGTCTTTTGGAGTTTACTTCTTGCTGTACCGCTTTGGCCAGTTGCTGATCGGCAGTAGACCATTCGGGTAATCCAACCGCTTGGATATTATCGAACATGGTTTCTGCGATTACTTTATTGAAATGTCTGGGCCAAGCTGTTCCAACCACCCGAGAATGTACTTTAGTGTCTGTCATCAATGCAGCACCATCGGCAATATTATTGGCATCATTGTACATTTTCATGATACCTTCATAGCTGACATCACGGAGATAATACCAAATTGAAGCTTTAGAAGGAACAACATTGGGTTGGTCACCCGCATCAGTAAAAATGGAATGCGATCTTTTCAGGGGATGAAGATGTTCACGTTTATAGTTCCAACCCACATTCATTAATTCAGCAGCATCAAGGGCACTGCGTCCGCGCCAAGGGGCGCCAGCAGAATGGGCGGCTTCTCCTTCAAAAGTATATTCCACAGAAATCAAACCAGTTCCTCTGGCCTGACCCCAGGAAACAGAGAGATTGCTGCTAACGTGGGTGAAAATACACATATCTATATCATCAAAATGACCATCTCGGACGAACCAAGCCTTTGAGGCTACTAGTTCTTCAGCAATACCGGGCCAGAGTACCAAAGTACCAGAGAGTCCTTCTTTTTTCATTATTTCTTGAACACTCAGTGCAGCCGTGATATTGAGTGGAATACCAGCATTGTGTCCTTCACCGTGTCCAGGGGCCCCTTCGACCATTGGCTTGTGATAAGCTACACCAGGGTATTGAGAAGCTTTGGGAATACAATCCACATCGCTACCCAAGGCGATTACCGGTCCTTTGCCTTGTGACCAGCGCGCCATCCATGCGGTTGGGATGCCCGAAAGCCCATAAGTAATTTCAAAGCCAGCCGCTTCTAGTAGTTGTGTCAGATAGGCAGAAGAAGCTGTTTCATGGAAGCCTAACTCGGCAAAACTGAAAATCTTATCGACCATCACTTGGCTTTGCTTATGCCGATCAGCTACTTTTTCAAGGACTTCTCTTTTTTGTTTTTTGATGTAGCCTTTACTGTATTGGGCTTGGCTTATACCTGTGGACAGGAGTAAAACCCCTAGTCCAAGAATTATATTTTTTAGCTTCATTGTGATATGGTTTTATTGGTGGGTTGCGGTTGGCACGATCAGACTGGGGATATTCAGTTCTTTATATGCTTGATTAAAGGTAGCAATTTCGTTATCAATCAGATTTTGCAAGGCTTTTTTTGCGTCTTTCCACTCTTGTTGTAAATCGTTAAATCGGTCTTTGGCTCCTTGGGTTACAGCAGGGTCGGGACTATCTACATAGCCTTTAAGGTGCATCCACTCCGCATTTAGTTTATTGTTAAAATTAATCACATCTTGAAAGGTTTTTTGATCTGGTTGGATGAGTGTCCGTTCCCATTGGGATAACTTTTCAAGAAGATCTTTACCTTTTTTGTGTAAAGCCGCATAGTCAGATTGGGAAGCCAAAAGGTCTATGTGGAATCGGAGTTGCTCTTGGATACTACGCATGTCGCTCACCGTGTTATGGAGCGTGGCAATTTGGCTATCGATAGCATTCAAGAGGGCAGCTTGTTCGGCATAGGCTGTTGCTGATGCCTTTATATTGGGATCTGCCAATAGCTGAATGGCAACTTCTTGTTGTGTAGTTCCCACAGTCAAGCGGGCAGTGTAATCGCCAGGGGGGGCAGTACTACCAGCATAACTGCCATAAACAAAAACTTTTTCAACAGCGGGTAGAGGGTCTTTCCGTAGATCCCAACTCATCCGATTGTATCCTTTTTTGGATGAAAGGACAATTGGTTTCTGGGGGCCACCAGGCCAGCTTTTAAAATCCTTGTGCTTTTGATTGGTATAGGTTCGAATTACGTTTTTGTCTTGTAAAATCTCTAGCTTGATTGCAATAGAGTCATACTTTTTTGGGAGATAGTAGTCTAAAATTACCCCAGGTAAAGGATTCTCCCCTTGCGAACCACTTGGCCGGCCCCGTCCACCAATTATTCGATAGCTTGGTTTGGGATCTAACAATTGGGGTTGTAATGGGGTCTCTGTTTTTTGTATCGGGGCTAAATTGTCTAAAATCCAAAATGAGCGTCCTGCTGTTGCTGCAATAAGATCATTGTCTTGAATGTACAAATCATTGATTGGAACTACGGGTAAGTTTAATGGTAAACTCTCCCAAAGGGCACCATCGTTTTTGGAATAGTACAATCCTGTTTCGGTTCCAGCATAAAGCAATCCTGGAACTTTTTTATCTGCACGAACTACACGAACAAAAGTATGATCTCCTTCTATTCCTTTCGTAATACGTTCCCATTTTTTTCCGTAGTCTTCTGTTTTGTAGACATACGGTTTGAGATCCATGAATTTGTAGCGCATCACAGTAATGTAGGCTTTTCCTGGTGTAAAAGGGGAGAGATCGATGCTGTTAATAATCCCTTCTTCCAAACCTTTGGGTGTGATATTGACCCAGTTTTTGCCCCCATCACGTGTAAGGTGGAGTAGTCCATCATCACTGCCAGCCCAGAGCTCATTCTTGCTATAGGGTGAAACAGCCAGGCTCATCAGCGTATTGTAATTTTCGCCGCCCGCTGCTTCATTAGTATAGGGAGCACCACCAGGAATTTGTTTGTTTTTTTCATTGCGCGTCAAATCAGGGCTGATCACCTCCCAAGATAAGCCTTGATCTGTCGATTTAAATACCACGTTGCCTGCGTGATAAAGTGTATTGGGATCTTGAATTGAAGTCAGAATGGGAGCATTCCAGTTAAACCGATATTTAAAATCTTTGGGGGCATTGCCTAGGGATAATTCAGGATATTCTTTTATGGATTTAGACGTCCCAGTTTTTCTATTCCAGCGCTCGATAATGCCTTGGTAGCAACCGCCAAAAACAAGGGAAGGATTGTTGGGATCAAAGGCCAAAAATGCACTTTCACAACCTGCCACAGAATACCAGTCTTTCCAGTCAATCCCACTATCATAGGTTCGATTTTTGATGCCAATGGCGGAATTATCTTGTTGGCCACCATAAACATGATAAGGGACTTGTTCATCGGCAATAACACGGTAAAATTGGGCGGTGGGTTGATTTTGTTGGCTACTCCATGAGCGACCACCATTTAAGCTGATATTGGCTCCTCCGTCGTTAGAGTTGATAATGATTTGATTGTTATGGGGGTGAATCCACAAATGGTGGTTGTCACCGTGAGGGGTTGGGAGTGTCTGAAAGCTTTTTCCCCCGTCGATAGACTTGAGAGCAGGCGCATTAAGCACATAGACACGATTTTCGTCTTGGGGATCGGCAAAGACTTCCATATAGTACCATGACCGTGCGACTGTCACTCGGTCTTTGTTGACTTGTTTCCAGCTTTTACCCGCATCATCGGAACGATAAACC
Source organism: Flavobacteriales bacterium (assembly GCA_011524905.1). Taxonomy (GTDB): domain Bacteria; phylum Bacteroidota; class Bacteroidia; order Flavobacteriales; family Flavobacteriaceae; genus UBA11891. The sequence goes on along the minus strand of WTJI01000012.1, from coordinate 75,116 downwards.
CCAGACAGAGACCCTTCGGCCTCAAGGTTTAGGAATACGCGATTGGGATTGGCACGACTCACAGAAACACCTGCTTTTCCAAAGGATTCCGGCAGGCCTTTTGTTGTTTTTTCCCAATGCTCACCACCATCTGTGGATTTATAAATCCCGGATTTTTTTCCTCCAGAGCGCATCTGCCAGGGGGTTCTCTGGTGTTCCCACATTGCTGCATAGAGGATGCGGGGATTGGTTTTGTCCATACTGAGTGAAGCGGCTCCAACCGTGGGTCCCACGTAAAGCACTTTTCTCCAGCTATTTCCACCATCGGTTGATTTATATATTCCTCTGCTTTCTGTTGGACCGTATTGTGCGCCTTGAACAGCAACAAAAATCACTTTGGGGTTGGTGGGATCAATTTCTATATTGGCGATATGATGACTGGCACCCAATCCTTTGTGTGCCCAAGTTTTACCTGCGTCCGTTGAGATATATACCCCATCACCCATTGAGGTCATCACACCTCTAGCTGGGTGTTCTCCCATACCGACCACTACCACATTGGGGTCACTCTCTGCAACCGCTATTGCGCCTACAGTACCTGTTTTGAAGAAACCATCGGAAATATTTTTCCAGTGGATACCCGCATCTTCGGTTTTCCAAACACCCCCACCGGTGCTCCCCATATAAAAGGTATGCGGTTGTTGAACAACTCCCGTAGAAGCAACGCTCCGTCCACCTCGAAAAGGTCCAATGTTACGCCATTTTAAAGCATGATAGGCAATGGTGTCCTTATCGGTTTTAATTTTTTTCTTTTGCCCATGAAGGGAAGCTAGTGTACAGAGAACAAAAAGCCAACTTAGCAGCTGTCCGAATTTTTTCATTGTGTTTAATATTAGCAGTCGATTGACTTTAAAAATAAGAAAAAATAAAAAGGACGAATAGGCTTAGGATCCGAACTGTTGGGGGAAGCTATTGCTGTCAAAATCCCACAGCCAAGGCAAAAGGAAATAGACCATAAAAATGAGTAAAAGAATAGAGGCTAAATTCATCACAATACCTGTACGCACCATGTCTTTAATCTGCAGGTATCCCGAACCAAACACAACAGCATTAGGGGGTGTGGCCACTGGAAGCATAAAAGCACAAGAAGCAGCCGTAGCGGCACCGACCATTAGCACGTAGGGGTGGACGCCAAGCTGAAGGGCAATGGGAGCCAAAACAGGGAGTAACATTGCTGTTGTGGCAAGGTTTGAAGTGATTTCTGTTAAGAAATTTACGGCTGCAATCACCACAGCGACAATTAAAAACAAAGGCAGCCCCTCTATGGCATTCATTTTTTGACCAATCCATAAGGCAAGTCCAGAAAGGTCAAAGGCTTTGGCCAATGCCATGCCGCCCCCAAAGAGTAAAATAATACCCCAAGGCATTTTGACCGCTTCTTCCCATTTCAACAAAGCATCTCCTTCTTTTCGGTCGGGAATTAAAAACAATAAAACGCCAAAACCAATGGCAATGATGGTGTCGTCAAGGTCAGGAAAGATAGGCTGTAACAAATAGGATCTACTAATCCAGCAAAAAGCAGTAAGCCCAAAAATAAATGCAATAATTTTTTCTTCAAAACCCATAGGTCCTAGTGCTTTTTTATAGCGTTTGATCTCTGCTTTTCCCCCTGGGAATTCATCCATAGAAAGCGAGAAAGCAAAGCGAGTTAAAAAAACCCAGCCCACCAACAGAAGCAAAATACTGATGGGAAACCCGAAAATAAACCACTGCAAAAAGGTGATTTCCACATTATAAACCTCATTGATGACGCCAGCCAAAACCAAATTAGGGGGAGTCCCAATCAACGTTGCAACCCCACCGATGGATGCACTGTAGGCAATGGCCAGCATCAACATTTTCCCAAACACAGCTGTTTCGTTAGCCTTTGTATTTGGGTTATCCTGCAATTGTTTGACTATTGAAATCCCAATGGGCAGCATGAGAACAGCAGTAGCCGTATTGGAAATCCACATAGATAAAAAAGCAGTTGCCAACATAAAGCCCAGAACGATTTTGTGTATGTGGGTTCCAACAGCATCAATAATATTCAGGGCGATGCGCCTGTGGAGATTCCACTTTTCTAAAGCAATGGCAATCATAAACCCACCCATGTACAGAAAGATATATTTATGACCATAAGCGGCTGTCGTGGTGGATAGATCAAGTCCACCTGCTAATGGGAATAAAACGATGGGTAGAAGAGCGGTCACACTGATCGGAACGACTTCAAAAATCCACCACAAAGCGATCCAAACTGTTGCAGATAAAACGGCCTGACCTGCAGC
>WTJI01000012.1:18254-72710 GCA_011524905.1 Flavobacteriales bacterium | reverse complement strand
ACTTCTTATGCAGGGGGAAACAGCCTTACGGGGGGTCGTTCGGGAGGAATTACCCAAGGCTCTCGAATTAATGACATCAATCCTTCGGATATTGCTTCTGTACAAATTCTCAAAGGCGCCTCAGCTGCCGCCTTATGGGGAAGTAGAGCTGCAAATGGTGTAGTTGTTATTACAACAAAGGACGGTCAAAAAGGCCAAGCCAAGATTACCTATAATTCCACCTATTCTTTTGACGAAGTTTCTGAGCGTATTCCCATGCAGAATACATGGGGGCAAGGACGGAATGGTGTATTTGGTGCAACACGTGCAGAATCTTGGGGGGACTATATCCCAGATCGTGCAGGAGGTGCTGACGAGTTCAATACCACAGGACAATATTTTACGGCAGAAGATGGAACGGTCTATTATCCAATAACCACAAAAAATTCAAGAGAAACTTTTGTTGAAAGCAATTGGGATTCTGTTTTTCAGACAGGAGCTTTCTGGCAAAATGACCTAACGATCAGCGGGGGAACAGAAGGAAATACCTACTTTTTTAGCATGTCCAATCTACAGCAAGACGGTATCATGAGAGAGGCAACCTATGATCGAACCAATTTACGCTTCAATTACAATGCAACATTGAATGATTTTATGCGGTTGACGACCAAAGCCGCCTATACCTATACCGATTCCAATCGAATCCAACAAAGTTCAAATACTGCGGGGATCATGCTGGGACTACTCAGAACACCACCCGATTTTGATGGACGAGATTACTTGGGAACCTATACAAGCAGTGGTGGTCAAGAGTTTTCTAGAAGGCATCGTTCTTATCGACGCTATCTAGGCAATAGTGCCAATCCGAGTTATAACAACCCACTTTGGACACTTTTTGAACAAACGGCAACTACACAGGTAAATCGTTTTACTGTGACACCTCAATTAACAATTACACCCACAGAATGGCTTGAAATTATTGCAAGGGGGAATGTAGATGCAGCAGATGATCGTCGTGTGTACTTTTTCCCTATTGGGAGTGCTGGTGGTGCCCGTGTAAATGGGGCTTATCAAGAAGATGAGATTGCCACCCAGGATGTAAATTTTGATTTCATAGGAAGAGGACAATTTGATCTTTCTGAAAATGTGGGATTAACGGCAACTTTAGGATGGAGTCTAAACGACAGAAGATATAATCGAAATTCTGGAACGATAACTGGATTTTTGGTGAATTCAACCAAGCAAACAACTTCTTTAAATACTTCTGCTGAAGCATCAGCTTTTGAAAATTTCAAAACGTTTAGAAAATCCAATCGAGGATATGGAATATTAAACTTCGATATCGCCGACGAATTGTTTGTCAATCTGAGTGGAGGTCTCGAAGCCTCGTCTACGATTGAAGGTACTTTCTTTTATCCGGCAGCTGATGTGGCTTGGAACTTTACCAATAGTGCAGTTACATCAGATTTTCTGTCTTTTGGTAAACTACGTGTTTCATACGGTCAAGTAGGGGTTCAGCCATCACCACACCGCTTTGAAACACTTGCTGAGGGTGGGTTTACTTACAGCACCTACAGTGATCCATTAAACATTGGGTCTTTTGGTGGAGGTTACCGATTGGATAACAATTTAGGAAATCCCAACCTGGAACCCGAAATTAAAACGGAGTATGAAATTGGAACAGACCTAAGGTTTTTAGACAATAATTTAAGCCTTTCGATGACCTACTATAGTAATACCATAGAAGGAATTTTACTTGACGTTAGTCTTTCTCCTTCTACAGGTTTTGCCACCCAATATGGAAACTTTGGGGCCATGGAAAACGAAGGGTTTGAGATAGATTTGGCGTGGAATGCGATTCAAAAAGAAGACCTTTTGCTGAATGCAACTTTGAATTGGTCTACCAATGAAAACTTAGTGACCGACCTCTATGGTACTGATTCGGTGAGCTTAACGCCGGGTGCTTCTGTAAGCTCTCGGGCTATTGTTGGCCATCCACTTGGGGTTTTATTTGGAACGGGTTCACAGACCAATCCCGACGGAAGTTTAATCTTAGATGAAAATGGCTTTCCACAAATTACCTCTAGTGAAATTGTATTGGGAGATCCAAATGCTGATTGGCGTGCTGGTTTAGGGCTCAACTTGACGTATAAAAAATGGAACTTAAATGTGGTTGTAGAGCACTCTCAGGGAGGAGAATTTTCACCGAGAACATTGCACGTTTTGAATCGTTTTGGAACAACGCAAGCAACAGCAAATCGAGAAACACTGACCCAAGATTTGGTCAATTATGCTGGGGATATTATTCCTTCTGGGACAACTGTTCGAGGTAATATAAAAGACTTTGGAGCAGGCAATGTCTTACTAGACGAGACCTGGTACCGAACAGGAATAGGAGGCGGTTTTGGAGACAACCAAGCCTACAATTTCTCAATCTATGACGCTACTTTTACTAAAGTTCGCGAACTATCATTGGGCTATACCCTGGACTCACCAGGACTCAAGCAAAGTACGGGATTGGATAGCGTCCGATTTACTGTGACAGGTCGAAATTGGATCAACATCAATAACATCCCTGGGATTGATCCTGAAACCAACCAGTATGGGGTAGGAAATGGATTTGGACTGGATTATTTTACCAATCCACAGACCAAGTCTACACTTTTGTCCGTAGCCTTTAACTTTTAATACAAGTAACTATGAAAAATACTTATAAATTAATTTGCTTGTTCTTCACATTACTTGTTACCGTTTCATGTGAAGACTTAAATGATGGGGTCAATGTAAACCCCAACGACATTCTGGTGGATGATGTTGAAGAGCGACTGTTTTTGACAGGAGGTATGATTGCTAATGTTCAGATTCAGTGTGGCCATCTCAATCGTATCAGTGGTATGTACACAGGTCAATTAATTGGTTATTCCTCTTTGTATTCCAATATTTATGGCTTCAATCTCTCAACAGCAGAATCCAATTCGGAATGGAATGCACTTTATGTAGGTGTAATTACCAATATGAGACATATCGTTGAAAATTCTAATAGCGACCAATTGCGTGGAATAGCGATGATAGTTGAAGCACATGCAGTTGGAACTGCTGCTTCATTGTTTGGAGACATTCCCTATTCGGAAGCGGCCAATTTAGAAATTTCTGACCCTAAGTTTGATTCTCAAGTTGCCGTTTATGATAGTGCGATAGCGCTTTTAGACAGAGGCATCAACACATTAAATACTTCTTCTTCAGGTGCCATACCAGAGGACATTTATTTCAATGGTGATACTTCAAAATGGATTGCTGCTGCGCAGACACTTAAGGCACGCTTTTATTTGCATAAAAAAGACTATGCAAGCGCGTTAAGTGCAGCACAGAACGGGATTTCTTCTGCAGATGGAGATCTTAAATTTCAACCTGGGGATGCTGCTGCGGAAGACAAAAATTTGTTTTGGACCATACTAGAAGGCTCTCGAGCAGGGGATATTGGCAATAGTGTTGACGGCGTTGAAAGTTATTTGTTACAGCTTTTAGACAATGAAAATGCGAACTCACGTAATCACGCTAAAACCAATGAAGCTGCCAGACGTGCATTTTACACAATCAATTCATCTAGTGGTAGTGCTAATGATGGGATTATTGAACAAAAACAACCGCAAAATATGGTGACGTATTTTGAAAACAAACTCATTATGGCTGAAGCCGCTGGAAGAGCTGGAGGAGTAAGCAGTGGGCTTTCCCATCTCAATGAGGTTCGAGCTTGGCTCAATTCAGGAGGGAATCTCAACGGCAATTACAGTGATCAGCCTTATTCATACGAAGCTTTTGTTGCGGCTGATTTTGAAGCTGGCGGTATTGAGAATGCCGATGGCATCAGTGCGAAAAATGCTTTTTTACGTGAAGTAATCGAGGAACGTTATGTGTCTGGCTTTGGCATGCACATGCCCTATAATGATGCCAGAAGACTGAGAAAATCTGATAATGATATCGCTGTTTCTTATGTATTGGTAAATGGTGATAACTCTCAAAAACCTGAGCGTATGCCCTATGCAACGATAGAATTAAATTCAAATTCTAGTGCACCGGCACAAGATCCAGGTATTTTTACAAAAACTGAGGTCAATCAGTAATTCACTTCAAGGTTTAAAAAGGCTTACAGTTTCTGTGAGCCTTTTTTTTTACTTTCATTAAAAATTCAAATCCGTGAAAAAAATCAATTTACTCTTATCATTGGTCATAGGCATCCTACTCATGGCCTGTGCGCCAAAAGCAGCAAGTCCATATAGCAATAGTGTTGTTGCAGCTGCCCACCCGTTGGCTTCCCAAGCCGGAGAGGCAATGTATGCCCAAGGGGGAAATGCTTTTGATGCTGCCATAGCAGCAGCCTTTACCCTTGCTGTTGTTGAACCCAGTATGAGTGGAATTGGTGGACGACTACAAGCCATCTACAGAACAGCATCTGGTGAAATCGCTGGTGTTGATGCCTCTACAGAAGTTCCTATGAATTATAGGCCTTCAGAAAAAAAATATCGTTATGGCTATGAAACCATAGGGATTCCTGGAGTGGTTGCAGGTTTGCTTAAGCTTTACAAAGATCATGCAAGTTTACCCTTATCAGTACTTATGGCTCCGGCTATTCAACATGCAGCAGAAGGATTTGCCCTTCTGCCAGGCGAGGCAAAACGGCAGCAAGCCGCCTTGGAGCAATTACGTGAATTCGAAGGCAGTCGCTATCATTTTCTAAAAAGCGATTCTTTAGCCTACCAGGCAGGAGAAATGCTTGTCCAAAAGGAGCTAGCAGCCGTATTGACAAAAATTGCACAAGAAGGAAAAGCAGGATTTTATGAAGGGGAAATAGCTCAAAAAATGGTCTCTGATATTCAGTCTCATGGTGGCATTTTAACCCTAGCGGATCTGAAACAGTACGAAGCACGCTCTTCGAGAATTCTTTCAGGAGACTTTCAAAACCACCAATTGCACTGCCTCTATTTGCCTTCTTTTGGCGCACTTACCATTCAAATATTGCAAATTTTGGACCATCTACCAAAGACAAAAGTAGAGGAAGACTGGGCCAAACAAATAGGCGAAGTCACCGAATGGGCCTATTCTTTTCGTTACAAACAAAAGATTGAAGATTCTCTACAAAAAATTATATCCTATGATGCAGCAGCCCGCTGGGCAAAAAAATTGCAAGACAAGAAGGAAGCAATCGTTACCCTCCCATGGACAACATCCGACCCTTTGGCGTGGACAGCTCCTATGGGGCATACGACTCACTTGACCACAGCAGATCAGTGGGGAAACAGTGTAGCGTTAACACAAACAGTAGGTCCCAATATGGGATCGAAGGTTGCGTCAAAGGGTTTGGGATTCATCCACGCTGTGACCCTTGGAGGGTATTTAGGAAAATTTCAGCCAGGGGATAGAGCTAGCTCCTTTATTTCTCCAACGTTGGTAACGCGTGATGGCAACCTGATAGCAGCCCTAGGTGCTGCGGGTGGAAGCAGAATCGTCACGGCCGTTACGCAAGTGTTAAGTCGCTATTTGGTACAGGGGCACGATTTAGAAAAAGCCTTACTGCTGCCGCGTGTATATCCTTATCAAGATAGCCTGTGGATTGAAAATCACAAAGGACTTGAGGGGATAAACGCCCAATTTGATGTTGAAAAAACAGCTGTTAAATATATCGATGAACCTGCTCGATTTGGTCGGGTACATGCGATTGCTAAACATCCTCAAAAGGCCGCTTGGATAGGTGCTGCTGATCCTGACTGGGAAGGAACTACAGAATATTATGAAGAGGAAGAATAGCGTATTATTCGGATTCCTTTTGGTTTGGGCTTTTATAGTTACTGCTCAACCGACAGAAAGGATACTTTTTATCGGAAACAGCTTTACGTTTTATTACAACATCCCCAGCACATTAGAGCAAATGGCCTTGTCTAAAGGCTTGTCGTGGGACGTGAGCCAAAGTACTGCGGGGGGCGCATCACTCAAGGATCATTGGTTGAGCCAAAAAAACTTGCAGACCATTGATATACTTGAGCAACAACGGTTTTCCAAGCTGATTTTTCAAGATTATAGTAGCAATCCAATTGTAGCGATTGACTCAACCGCCAAGTATTTAAGCTTGTTGCAAACAAAAATTAAAAATCAGCCCGAACAATTTTTATATGCCAGTTGGGCTTATCCAGGTATTGCTGGGCAGCCATTGGACAGCCCTTTAAATTCTATTCCCATCGAAGAAGCACTTCGGTCCAAAGCTGTTTCCGGAGAAAAAGTAGTGGCAGTTGGACGGGCATTTGACGTGTTTCGAGCCCGCTATCCCGACATTGCCTTATTGTCAGATGATGCCAAGCACACCAATCCCAATGGGAGTTATTTGGCTGCTTGTGTCTTTTTTGCCAAGCTGAGTGGCCAGTCTGCCAAAGGTCTTCCACGACGACAAGAAGGAAAAGACCAAAAGGGGAAGAAAATCTATTACTTTATTGTTCAAGCCAACGTGGCAAAAAAATGCCAAGCTGTTGCGGATGAAATTGTATTTGGTGCTGCAAAACAGTAATAGGAAAAAGAAACTCCAAGGGGTTAAACCCCGAACTGATTTAAATGGTGGTTTAGATGTTTGTAGAATAGATTATTCCATTCCTTTTGGCTAAGAACACCAAAAGAAGGATATTCTTTACCCTCAAAATACGTCCCGCCTAAGGCTTGTGTTTTTTCCAGATAGGTAATCAGGCGTTCTTTTTCTGTTTCAAAGTTTTTGGGATCCGTTACCAAAAACTCGGGGGCAGTTCGGCTGTTTTTTTTGTAAGGGCGCTCATTGACAACGGCGTTTTTGACAAAAGTTTTGAGCAACCATTTTTTTAATCCTTTAGGTTTGGGGTGGCTGTCTTCATAGATAATTTCATATACAACGGCACAATGGGCCAACATTTGGGCTACTTCCATTTTTCCCCAAAGTGGCTGGCAGTCAGGGTGTAGGTTTTGGATTCGAGCGATGGTGGCTGTGGTGACTTCCTTGTCAAAGATATTTTTCATGTTCTTAAGGAGAGATTTTTTTCGCCATATTGCGTCTTTTGGTGTTTAAAACATAAAAAAGTGCCGTTTCTAGAGCTATTGATGATGTTATTTCGGGAATTAGATCAATGGCATATTTAACGGGTTGTTATGAATTAATTCAATGACTTTTTCAAAATACAAGGGGTATTGTTTAATTTACCATGTGACAATCACAAATTATGGCAGGACTTTTTTCCGCAGAACTTTTCCAGCTTTGACCGAGGTAAACACACCTTGCACAACCACAAGCTTACCATTGACGATAACGTATTCAATGCCACTGGGGTACTGATGTGGCTTTGTGAAAGTGGCATTGTCCAACACGGTATTGGGGTCAAAGATGGCGATATCGGCTTTCATGCCCACTTTAAGGACGCCCCTGTCAGTTAATCCCATTGTTTTTGCTGGAAACCCTGTCATTTTATGTATGGCTTGTTCCCAGCTGAGCAGTTTTTTATCTCGCACATATCTACCCAACACACGGGGGAAGGTGCCGTAGGCTCTGGGGTGTGGGTGGCCCACCCCTGGCTCGGAGAGTCTGCCGTCAGATGCAATCATGGTCATCGGATGTTGCATAATCCGCTCGACATCGGCCTCATCCATGGCATGGAAAATACAGCCTGCACCGCCATTACTTTGTGCTTCGATCACCAGTTGGGCGCCATTGGCCAAACTCGGCTTCATACCGCGATCGATTGCCCAATCGTATAGAGTTCTGCCCTCTAACTCTGGCTTCCAAGCAACCCGAGAAAACTGGATTCGTCGTAAATCGTCTCCACCACGATCGTTGAGAATATTAAAGATGATTTGCTTTTCTATTTTCGCTTTGGTCTTCGGGTCAGCAATTCTTTTTAAGAAAGCCTCTTGTCCTCCTGCTCTTGCCCAAGTAGGGATCAGCACGCTGATACCCGTGTGACTGGCATTATACGGGTATTGATCCAAAAAGATTTTTAAGCCTTTTTGGCGCGCAGAATCAACCAAGGCAAGGGTAGTAACACTTTGACCCCACATGGGTTTGCCAATGACTTTGTGATGGGTCAGGATAACGGGGAGTTGTGCCATCTTAGCAATTTCAATGGCTTCCTGCATGGCTGGAATTATAGCTAGACCCTCGTCTCTTAGGTGTGAGGTGTAGATGCCGCCTTTTTTTGCCACTTCTTGTGAAAGTGCTATGAGTTCATCGGTCTCAGAAAAATTCCCAGGAAGGTATTTGAGTCCTGTTGAAATGCCAAAGGCACCTTCTTCCATGGCTTGCGCCACTTGTTGTTGCATTTGGTCTAATTCTGATGGAGTCGGTGATCTTTTCTCAAGCTGCATAACAGCCTTGCGAATCTTATTGTGACCCGCCAAAAACCCGACATTGATACCGACGCCTACTTTTTCTAATGAATCTAAAAATTGTTTAAACCCAAAACCAGGCGGAACACCCCGGCCATCGGGACCACCAAAACTCGTGGTTACCCCTTGTCGGATTTGACTTTCTGCATCCGATAGCCGAATGAGATTATCCAAAGGATCTAGATGGGTATGAATGTCAATGAATCCAGGAGCAACAAACTTCCCTGTGGCATCAATTACCTCTTTAGCGGTAGCTTTTGAAGGCGCCGAAATAGAGACTATTTGGTCTTGAATCAATCCAATATCAGCCTTTTGTGGAGGCCCTCCCAAACCATCGTAAAGGGTGCCGTTGCGGATGAGCAAATCATATTCGGCATCAGGTTGACAATTCCAGAATAAAACAACAGATAAGCATAGAAAAAACCTAAAAAGTATAGACATGGTTATTGACTTTGCATCAAGATACAATAATCTACAATACCCACAGTACATACATTAATTACGACTTATATCTTTTAGTTGGTGCGATACAAGGAGTAATGCAAATGGGATAAGTACCCACCATTGTTCTCCATCATTGATTTGATAATGTGCCAAAAAAGCCAATAAAAAGTCAAAAAAGAAACCAGCATACGCCCATTCAACCAGTTTTTTGTAAGGATTGAGCAATAGTGTAATGACTCCTAATATTTTAGCCAAACTGATAAAGTTGATCAGGTAAGTGGGGTAGCCAAGGGTAAGATAAAGTTCAAGGACTTCTTCGGGTTTAATCAGTGCAAAAATAGCACTGGTCAACATGGCAACAGATAACCAAATAGTTGTGATCCAGTATAGGATTTTTTTTGTTTTCATGGTAAAACGTTTGTTATGGAAGCTAGTCATTCCGACCAAACAACAGGCTTTTTGCCTTACCTAGCTTTAATCTATGGGTGCAATCCATGGCAACTACTAGCCTAAGACTAGAGGATTATATATTTTTAATTACTTTTCACTTGTAGGAAAAGAAGAGCTTATTTAAAAACAGCTTTTACAGAAACAATGAAAAAAGAAAAGCAAATAGCAATAATTAGTCAAGTTTTGTCAGCGTTAGATGACCAAGAAAATACTTTTGTTGATGGAACGACAAAGACGATTGATTCCACCCGATATGTTGATTGTGATCGTTTTGAACAAGAAAAAGAAAAGCTTTTCAAGCAGTATCCCATTGTTGTGGGGGCGGCTAGTCGCCTGGAAAAGGAAGGGGATTATTTTTTACACGAAGCATTAGGTGTTCCCATCGTAGTGATAAAAGGTAATGACGGAAGGCTTCGTGCATTTTTGAATAGTTGCCGCCACAGAGGGGTAAAACTACTTACGGCACCGCAAGGGAACATTCGCCGGAATATTGTTTGCCCATATCACGCGTGGACCTATGATCTACAAGGATGTTTGAAAACCGTATTCCATTCCCAAGGGTTTGTGGATGTCAGCAAGGAATCTCATAGTTTGATAGAATTGGATTGTTGGGTTCGATTGGGTATGGTTTTTGTTTTACCAGACGTTCAGTTAAAAGGGACCGTAGATCTTGATGCTTGGCTTGAAGAAGTAGCTGAGCAAACTGAAGGCTTTGATTTTGGAGACCTGGTTGCGCATGCGTTTTCTCAAGAAATTTTACCATTTAATTGGAAACTTTTGGTTGATGGAGCACTAGAAGGGTACCATTTTAAAATAGCACATGCTCAAACTATCGGGCCATATTTTTTAGATAATATGAGCATACCGATGGAGGCCAAAATTCATAGTAGTATCGTTTTTCCGAAGAAAAACCTGGAAAAACTGAAGACTATTCCCAAAGCGCAATGGGATTTAAGGCAGGTGGCCAATATTTTGATCCATTTGTTTCCTAACGTGATTCTATTAATTGAACCGGACCATATAATGGTAGTAAGCTTTGTCCCATTGAGTCCAACCCAAACTCAATATCACGCCTTTATGCTACTGCCCAAAGGAGTGGAAACAGAGAAAGAAGCTTCTTATTGGGCATTGAATGAAAAAATATTTTGGGATGCAATAGAAGAAGACAATACCATGGCTGCACTACAGCAAAAAAGCTTTTCCATGTACTCCAATCAGCAATTAACTGTTGGAAGTTTTGAATCTTTACTATATCAGTTCGAAGCAAAGGTTGACGAAATTTTACAATCCTAACACCCTTTCAACCTCTTACTTTTTTTAGCCAATTAGACTACATTATTTTTTATATAATAGTAATACTATTATATTTGCGAACTAAAAACAAAAAAGTGGATGAATTACTTTCAAATCTGCGGATTACTATATCGGATTCTATTTTTCTAAAGGATCCTGAAAGTTCTGTTTTAGGGAAAAAAATCATAGAGGAAAGTATATTGATGATAGATGCAATGGGCTTTGAAACTTTTACCTTTAAAAAATTGGGTGCGGTTATTGGTTCCAACGAAAGTTCGATTTATCGATATTTTGAAAACAAGCACAAGCTCTTGTTGTATTTGTGCTCATGGTATTGGGGCTGGTTAGAATACCGTTTGGTTTTGGCGAGTTATAGCCTGAAAGATCCTAAAGAAAAACTAGACCAAGCCATAGCCGTTATTAGCCAAGAAGTTACTGTTGACAGCGCATTTACGTTTATTAATGAACCCGCACTGAACAGAATTATTATCAACGAAAATGCAAAGTCTTTTTTAACCAAAGACGTTGATGCAGAAAATAAAGAAGGCGGTTTTGCGAGTTACAAACGACTGATCAGTCGGATTCATTCAATCATCTCCGAAGTCGCACCAGATTATCCATATCCTAAAAGCTTGGCCAGTACGTTGGTGGAAACAGCCTTGCATCAGCATTTTTTAAGGGGTCATTTTCTAAGTATTACGGACTGCCAGTCACAAGGCCCACAATCTTTTTTAACTGATATTATCAATAAAACCCTTTTATGAACGCATCTTCTTCTAGTGCTTGGAGTCGTTTTTTCAACCTACTAAAATTAGAACGAAAAGACATACTTCAAATATTTTATTATGCTCTTTTTGCTGGGGCATTGTCATTGTCGCTTCCATTGGGTGTACAAGCCATAATCAATTTGATTCAAGGCGCTCAAATCTCAAGTTCATGGGTAATTTTAGTCGTATTGGTAACCTTAGGGGTGAGCTTTACAGGAACGCTGCAAATCATGCAAATGCGTATCATAGAAACCTTGCAGCAACGTATTTTTACCCGTGCTAGTTTTGAGTTGAGCTACCGTTTTCCGAAGTTGAAAATGAATGCTTTGCGATCCTACTACCCGCCCGAATTGGCCAATCGCTTTTTTGACACTCTAAGCATTCAAAAGGGATTAGCAAAGATTTTAATCGATGTCCCTGCCGCATTGATTCAGATTGTATTTACATTAATCCTGCTTTCCTTTTACCATCCCTTTTTTATCCTCTTTGGGTTGGGCTTATTAATTCTTATGTTTTTCGTATTTCAATACACTGTTCGTCGCGGTTTAGACACCTCTATAGAAGAATCCAAGCACAAGTATCGGGTGGCACATTGGATACAGGAAATTGCCCGTTCCATTGTGAGTTTTAAATTGGCAGCACATTCTGAATTGGCGATACAAAAAAATGACGATTTGGTTTCAGGCTATTTACAAGCTCGGGAAGCCCACTTTCGTATCATCAAACTTCAGTACATCAAATTGATTGGTTTTAAAGTTGCCGTTACTGCCGGGCTATTGGTTATTGGCGGTGCTTTAGTTCTAAACCAACAAATGAATATTGGACAGTTTGTAGCCGCAGAGATTATCATTCTTCTGGTCATTGCCTCAGTTGAAAAACTAATTGTCAGTCTAGAAACTTTATACGATATGCTTACTTCTATCGAAAAGTTAGGGCAATTGGTAGATTTAGAAACCGAAAAACAAGGTGGGAAAAAATTGGATTCTAATACCCCCTTTACTATTGAACTGAAAGATGTTTTCTATGAAGTTAAAGAAAAAGACAGCCCCATTTTATCAGGAATCAATCTCAGTTTGCGGCCCAAGGAAATTACCTTGATACGAGGAGAATCTGGGTCTGGAAAATCAAGTTTACTTCGTTTATTGGCTGGGGTAATTTCCCCATCCCGTGGAACCGTTTTCATCGGATCACACAATCTCAAAGCACTTGATTTGTCCAGCTATCGTTCCCATTTGGGCTTGTCACTTTCCGACGAAGCTCCTTTTGAAGGGACACTTAAAGAAAATTTAACTTTTGGCGATCCATTGATTACAGAGGGTAAGATAGGACAGGTATTAGATATTCTTGGTTTACAGGATTTTGTCAAGCAGCAGCCCTATGGTTTAGAAACCTTCATTAACCCAGAAGGGAAAAACATATCTTATTCTGTTACTAAAAAATTGATTTTAGCAAGAGCCTTGTTGCACCAGCCTAAATGTTTGATTTTGGAAGACCCCTTAGATATTTTCACAACAGGCGAAACCGAATCCATCATTGATTATTTGTGTGACCCCATGCATCCATGGTCGGTAGTCGTGGTAAGTAATAATTCCTATTGGGACAAAAAATGCCATCAATACATTGAATTAAAAGAAGGTAAACTAATCGCATCAAACTCTTAATCCATGCTCAACATTTCCAACAACCCCATCAAAGAATTTGATTTTGATCGATATCGATCGGGCTCGGTAATTTTTTCAATCTCGTATTTCAGACAGTTTAATCGATTTTTGTTTGTCGTTTTCTGTGTGCTGATGGTTATGCTTTTTTTACCATGGACACAGAATATCGTAGGTAAGGGTTATGTAACAACTTTGCAGCCCGATAAAAGACCACAAAGTATCCAGTCACCTATTCCAGGCCGAATTGATGCTTGGTTTGTTCGAGAGGGAGATTTAGTCGAAAAGGGAGATACGCTTCTAAAGATCTCTGAAGTCAAAAGTGACTATTTTGATCCCAACTTGGTGGCTCGCACTCGGCAGCAACTTCAGGCCAAACAAAAGTCTGTAGAGGCCTATTCAGCAAAAGTACAAGCATTAGAAGCCCAGATAAGTGCCTTGCAACGTGAGCGAAGTCTTAAAATCAATCAAACAGAAAACAAGCTGATTCAGGTTCGCTTGTATGTACAAAATGACAGCATCAAGTGGGAGGCAGCTAAAACGGATAAGGCAATAGCACAGACTCGCTTTGAACGTATACAGAACTTATACACAGAGGGGTTGAAAGCGACTCGCGAAGTAGAAGAAAAACGGCTAAAGCTGAGGGAAGCGGAAGCGGAATTGATTGGAGCAGCCAATCGCTACCAAAACGCGCAAAATGAAGTTTTGATTGCAGCAACAGAAATTGACCGATTGCAGGCCAGTTATTTAGACAAATTATCCAAAGCTCGGTCTGATCGTGCTACGGCACTCTCTGCACAGTTTGAAACGGAAGGCGCTGTAGCAAAACTCAAAAATAAACTAGCCAATTATAGGCAAAGATTAGCCCTTCAGTATGTGACGGCACCCCAGAAAGGCTATGTTAACAAGGCGCTTAAAGGCGGTATTGGAGAAACATTTAAGGAGGGAGATAAACTGGTGTCTATCATGCCAGCGGATTATCAAATAGCGGTTGAAACCTATATTCGTCCCATCGATATGCCCTTGCTTAAAGTGGGGGAAACTGCCCGAGTCGAGTTTGACGGCTGGCCTGCAATTGTATTTAGTGGTTGGCCGAATGTATCATATGGGACCTATGGGGCGCAGGTGGTTGCTATAGAAAATTATATCAGTGAAAACGATTTGTATCGGGTATTACTAGCACCAGATCCACAGGACCACCCTTGGCCAGAAAAAGTACGAATCGGCTCAGGGGCGCGAACTATTGCCTTACTGAGCGAAGTTCCTGTTTGGTATGAACTATGGCGACAACTCAATGGTTTCCCCCCAGATTACTACACTATAGAAACGGATAACAAGTTGACCCAAAACTAAGATATGACCACAATGCGTGCAATGATAAATAAATGGATTGTAAGAATACTCCTACTAACAGGTCCTGTCACTTGGTCACAGCAAGTCCTTGATTTAGACGCATTTCTGGGCTATGTCAAGGCTTATCATCCCTATTTGAAACAGGCAGACATCAAGCTCAGTGAAAGCCAAGTCAAACTTTTAAAGAGTCGAGGTGCTTTTGACCCCAAATTCGGATTTGATCAGAAGACCAAAACCTTTAAGGGCACCTCTTATTACGACAAGCAGAATGCTAGTATATCTATCCCTACTTATTTTGGTCTGGCAATACAAGCAGGGGTACAACAAGCAGAAGGAGATTTTTTGAATCCAGAAAATCAACTTAGCGGAGATCGTTTGTATGGGGTAGGCGCTTCCTTGCAGTTGGGACGAGGTTTACTGGCCAACCCGCGCCAAACGGCACTGAAGCAAGCCAAACTGTTTACCCAACAAGCACGCGAAAAAAATGCATTGCAAGTCAATGCCATTTTAATAGATGCGGCAGCGGCTTACTTGGATTGGTTTAAGGCCTATCGAATATTTACGCTTTATGATCAATTTGTTACCAATGCCGCTTTTCGATTTGAAGGCGTTAAGAAAAGAATGCTTGCGGGTGATTTGGCAGTCATTGATACAGTAGAAGCTAGAATAGCTTTCAATCAACGCTTGTTAAGCCAGGAAAATGCGCGTTTAGATTTACGTCGTAAGGCACTCAAAGCGTCTGATTATTTATGGGTTGATGGGCAAGCTGTCGTTATTCAAGATAGTGTAGAGCCATTTGTTGCTCAGCAGCAGTTTGAAGAAAAGTTAATAGTGCCGTCCGACACCTTTGATCAACATCCTCAGCTACAGCTACTTTCTTATAAAAGACAGCAGTTACTCCTTGAAAAACGCTTACAGCGCAATAATTTATTACCAGAAGTACAATTTCATTATCAATGGTTATCTGAAACAGACCCTTCCTCCAGTTGGGCAATCGCAGTTGATCCTGACAACCAGACCACAGGGCTTAAAATTTCGTTGCCTTTATTTTTGAGAAAAGAAAGAGCAAATCTAAAATTGGCAACTTTGGCAGTTGAAGATGTAGACTGGAAAACTGCCCAAATACGGGTACAATTGCAAAATGGTATCCAAGCACTGTGGGAACAAAAAATACAGCTCGCACGCCAATGGGCTATTGCCCAAAATATGGTCGCAGATTATCAGCTTCTTTTTGAGGGTGAAAAGCGGAAGTTTGAAGCTGGAGAAAGTTCTTTATTCTTAGTCAATACACGAGAATCTAAGCTGATTGAAGCCCTCTTAAAATCCATAACCTTGGAAGTAGCTTGGCAAAAAGCGAAGTTACGCTATTACTATGCGGTCAATTTCCCTTCTCTGATGACTACTTAAACAACAGTTGAACTTTTGAATAAGTTACAATGCAGTATTTTTCTGTTTTGGTATCAAAAAAAAAACCGCCAGATGTTAATTCTGGCGGTTCATAACCATAAACCAATTCAATGAAATGTTGAAAAGGTATTCAAATATAGCGGATTCGTCTGAAAAACAAGGTCAAAGCTTAAACAAAATAGTAAGAATTTAAACAGGCCTTATAATAAGGTGCTGTAAAATACCTGCTTTTCGTACTTCATTTTATGGTAATTTAGTTGATTCGAGTAAAAGACCATACCGCCTGGTATTGGTCAGTTTCCCCTGATTCTTCATCTGTTTCATTGACGTTTTCAATCACACGCAATTCAGTATCTGTAATACGGTCAATGATTAAAGTGGTTTCGCCATCAACGAGCATACGTGTTTGATCGGTGTTGGTAAATTCCCAGTCGTTGACTTCAACATCTACTGTTTCGCCGTCAATAGAAATAGAAAAGATATAAGATCCATAGGCTGAAAAAGTAACTTCAATAGCTGCATCTATATTTTGAGCGTATTGACTTACGCTAGCCTCACAAGCCTCTTCTGCCGCTTCTATTTCTTCTTCTGTAGGTTCTTCCCATGCTTCGTAAAGGGCTTCTACCTGTGCGTTTGCATTTTCAAAAAAGGCATTTTGTTGCTCTGCAGCATTTTGATAAATAGCTTCAATTTGTGCGTTGAACGCGTCTAATTCTTCTGTTGTTGGGTTATCAGATATGGGAATTGCTTCAACTTCTGCCAGAACAGAGGAGTTGAGTTCATTAGAGAGGGCTTCTGCTTCTGCAAACAGCGCTTCAACTTGTGATGCAATTTCAGACTGGTCATAAAGTTCATTGAAGATGTCTTGGCATAATTCTTCCCCTGCGAAATCTGCAGCCACAAATAAGGCAACATCTTCTTCCTCACCATCGATGGATACAGAGTCTAAACGCCAGACATTGATGAGTTTGGCAAAATTGGTATTACCACTCCCAGCTTCTTCACTAACAACAGGCTCGTCTTTGTCAGCAGCATAGTCTCCATCTAAGTTGCCACATGGAAAGTCTTCAGCGATATCATCTGGCAAATCAAATACAACCGTAAAAGTAGCATTGAGGTCACTGCCATTTTCGGCAACTACCACATCTGTCAGGGTTGCGATTTTATAATCAACACCATCAACCGTTTCGAACAGTTCCACAGCAGTTACCAGACCTTCACTGTTTTCTTTTAGGCTGTAGGGGCCATAGGCATAAATGGATTCGTCTAAGCTCTCTCCTGTATTTGGATCAACTCCGTTAATATCAAAGCGGAGCGCATAACGGTCGTTTGTAAATTCCACCCCGTAAAAACTACAGCTTACACTTCGTTTAGAAGAAGAAGCACTGGGGTCTACATCCCATTTTCCGTTTATGGTTTTTTTGGCTTCTTCGGCTGTTTGTTCAGCCACGGTACCTACGACATCAAATTCAAATTGGACATCAACGGGGTTGCCAAGGTCTTCTTTGTTGCAACCAATCAAGCCAATGGTTATGACAGTCAGTAATGTAAAAATATATTTTTTCATTTAAGTATAGATTGTTAAACAAAATTAAGCATAAAAAAAAAACACTCTACATATTTGTATGTACAAATATTGTTAATACATTTGTCATAAAAAATGAAAACAATTTTACATCCAGCAAAAACCCGAGGCCAGGCCAATCACGGTTGGTTGCAATCCTACCACACCTTTAGTTTTTCTGCATACTTCAACCCAGAGAGAATGCACTTCGGCGCATTGCGAGTACTAAATGACGATACCGTCGCTCCAGGGATGGGGTTTGGCACCCACCCACATCAAAATATGGAGATTATTTCCATCCCCTTGGAAGGCGATTTGGAACATAAAGATAGTATGGATAATACAGCAGTAATCCGTGCGGGAGATGTTCAAGTATTGAGTGCAGGGACTGGGATTACTCATTCGGAGTACAACAAAAATAAAGACCAACAGGTTAAATTCTTGCAGATTTGGATTGTACCAAACCAACAAGATGTTAGCCCACGCTATGATCAGATAACACTTAACGTTGCCGATAGGAAAAACAAATTGCAGCAAATCTTATCGCCTTCTGCAAATGACGAAGGCGTATGGATCCACCAAAATGCATGGTTTCATCAGACTCAATTGGAAACAGGGAAAGAATTGCAATATAATTTAAAAGAAAAAGAAAAAAATGGTGTTTACGTGTTTGTGATTGATGGGTCTGTTACAATTAATGGACAATCCCTTACCAGGCGCGACGGATTTGGGATTTGGGAGGTAGAATCGTTGCATATTAAGTCAAACGACACTACCGAATTATTGTTAATGGAAGTGCCAATGGAAATGTAAATTATGGAAATTATTAGCGGATTAGAATGGCGTTATGCGACCAAAAAGTTTGACCCCAAAAAAAAGATTCCAGCGGCCGTCTTGGCTGAATTAAAAAAAGCAGTTCAATTATCGGCCTCTTCCTATGGTCTTCAGCCCTATCGGGTGTTGCAGATAGACGACGACCAGATCCGGGCACAGTTATTATCGGCTTCTTTTGAACAATCACAAGTCGTGGACGCCTCCCATTTGTTTGTTTTTTGTAGCCAGAAGACGGTAAATTCGCAAGACGTAGCAGCCTACTTTGATTTGAAAGCCCATATGAATGGTCTCGATTCAAACATATTTAAAGATGCTGTTACAGTTGTTTCTGAGGAAGTTGCCAAAAAATCAGAAGTAGAAATGGAAATATGGACCGCAAAACAAACCTATCTTGCCGTAGGAACGCTTCTAGCTGCGGCGGGAGAAGCAGCAGTTGATGCCTGTCCAATGGAAGGATTTGAACCCGATCAGTATGATAAAATTCTAGGCTTGTCACCAAAGGGTTTAACTGCAAATGTTGTTATTGCATTGGGCTATAGAGCGGCTGATGATCAAACAGCACAAATGCGAAAAACGCGTAAACCCTTAGAAAGGTTGTTTGAACACTACTAAAGATAAGTCGATTTTGGTTTACTCACACCCCCTTCTCTAAAAGTATAAGGGGAACTTTTTTTGTAATGTGTAGGGTTGTATCTTGAAAAAAAATCAGACTCATGAAACAAAGTAGACGTCAGTTCATTCGATCAACATTTCCATCAACTGTGGGCATATGTGCTGGCTTGGGACTCATGCCAGACAGCCTTTGGGCACAAACCACACCGTCAAAAGAACGCTTTCCTATAGCTGTACAAGCCTATTCTCTAGGCCCACTTTTTTTTAGTGGTAAGTTGTCTGTTATGAATTTCCCACAAATGGTACGAGACGATTTTGGGGTGACCGGAGCAGAGCATTGGAACTTAACCCTAGCCGCCCACCAAAATGATACGACTTTTTTAAATGAACTACGGCAGCGTGCCGAGGATGCTGGAGTGACCAATACTTTGATGTTGGTAGATCTGATCAATCTTAGTGACCGGAGTCGTGGACCTAGTTTAGTGAGTACAGAGAAAGAGGAAAGAAAACAGGCTGTGATCGCACACCAACTATGGATGGATGTAGCCAAAACCATCGGTTGTTCTGCCATACGCGTCAATCTTTGGGGCGATGGCCTGTCAGCAGATGAGGTAACGGAACTGAGCGAAGACAGCTTGGGTCAGCTTTTGGATTACGGAAGTACAATGGATATGTCTATTTTGATAGAAAACCACGGCGGTTTTACTTCTGATGCCCAGTGGTTGGTCAAGCTGATGCAACAAATCAACCACCCACTACTCGGGACTTTACCCGATTTTGGCACGGCTAATTTTTGTATCGAAAGGGCTCCTGCCAAAAAGGGCGAATTCTACTCCAAAACCTGCCTCAACCAGTATGATAAATACAAAGGGGTGGCTGAAATGTTGCCATATGCCAAAGGAATCAGCGCCAAAGCCATGCAATTTGATAGCAATGGTGAAGCAGTAACAACCGATTTTAAGCGTATGTTGGATTTGATAAAAGCTTCAGACTTTTCAGGTTATATTGCTATAGAATATGAAGGAGCTATGATGCGACAATTTGCGGGGGGCGATGGCTATCTCGATCCCAAAGAAGGGGTATTGGCCACCAAAGCTTTGATCGAAAAATACCGCTAATCTGGGTTATAAAAGGCTTATTAACCAGTAGTTCATCTAGCTTTCCCCTATTTGATACCAGTAAGCACCAGCGTCCCAGCCCAATTTTCTTTGGCACCAACACGCCAAGTTTTACAATTTTGAAAGCCAGCTTGCTGGAACAAATCCAGCCATTGTTTTTCGGATAGCAAGGTCATGATGGAAATACCACAGTCTTCAGGCCAGTCGTGAGACACCGTATTTTCATGATAAAAATCCAAACCAATAATCAATCGCCCTTCGGTTGACAGCCAATTTTTATAAATATGTTGCAATACAGCTAGCGGTTTGGTAAAATAATATAAAACCTCCATGCTATGCACCAAGTTTACTGTTTGTTCCGGTGACCAGTCCAAAAGGTCGGTCAAGACATAGCGATTTGCTACATCCAAGCGTTGGGCCTTGGCAATCATCTCCACGGCACCGTCCACCCCTACAGCTAGTTGGCAATGGGCCAGTTGTGCTACTCGACGCACCACCCAACCGTTGCCACAGCCTGCATCAATAAACGAAAAATCCTGATCGGATGGCAGGGCAAAAGCCAACATGTTTTCTACTGCTTCTCGGTGGTGCCTTTCCATGCCTTCGTCTTTCCCAATTTGCGCCCATTCTCCAAAAACAGTAATGGGGGTTTTGCTTGTTGACATGACTTTTTGATTTTGGGTTCGAAACTACAAAAAGGAGCGTAAATTAAAACACATGTTCATTTTTAAAGATCTTAAATATGTAACCCCCCCAAAATCGTATCTTACCCACAAAAGATGTTGATGGATTTAGGGATACTATTCTCCTTTTTATTTGCGTCAGTTTTACTGACTTTAACTCCTGGTCCAGACATTTTGTATGTTTTGACAGTTTCGATGCAACGAGGAAAAAAAGCAGCATTACAACTAACTTGGGGACTGACTTCGGGATTGTTTTTTCATACCGCTTTGGTAGCCTTGGGCTGGAGTCAACTCTTGGTAGCTGTACCAGAACTTAAACAAGGGATACAGTGGCTAGGTGCTATCTATATCTGTTACTTGGCCGTTCAAGCTTTCCGCCAAAATCGGCTTTCTCAAACGGGAGTGACCCATCCAGCAAAAAACTATTTCCGGCAGGGGCTTTTAATGAGCCTCACAAACCCCAAAGTCACCCTCTTTTTTATGATTTTTTTTCCAAGCTTCTTGTTTTCCAAGTTGCTATCCACACCCATGCAGTTGACTCTTCTTGGCTTTTTGTTTTGGGCCCAAGCACAGCTTATTTTTACCTTTGTAGCCAGTTTAGGCCATGTGTACCAACAAAGTCAATTTTTTAAAGTGACACAAAAATACCATCATATAATTGAAAGTGGAATTCTTTTAACTATTGCTATTATTGTAGTTTTTGGCGCATAGTCAATTTACTGTTAAAACTATTTTTTTGTCATTTAAAAAAATCACTCAGAAAAGTCCAATGTCTTTCGCAGAAGTGAGGTCTGCAACATTTTCATGCCTTGGGTAACAAAGTAAGCTTTTAGGATGGTCATTTATCATTTGCTCCACAGCAATAGGTAGCTCTTTTTCGTCCCGTTCGGGATGTAGGGGACAATTTTCCAAGTAGGGCAAAAGTAGCCGCCCCGAAAAACGAAAGAGATTCATACTGACAAAACTTTCTTTTCCCGTTTTTTGAATTGTTGACAGCTCTTCCATCTGAGGCTTTTCAATGATTTGAATTAAGTTATTGTTGGAGTCCATTTTTAAAAGGGCAAATCGGGCGATACGACTGGCAGGAAAGTTCAAAGTAGACTGCGCATAAGCAATCATAGCGTGCGGTGCTTTCCGATGTTTTAACAGTTGTTGCATGCTGGCTATGGAATAGAGATTGTCACCATTACATAAACTGAATTCACCTGAAATTAAATCAGGATATTGATGTAGGGTTTGTGCTACTGCGTCGGCGGTTCCTAGGGGTTTGTCGCGCCCTTTAGGGGTGTGTTGAACGGCAAAATAAATAGTAACATTCTTACAACTTTCAGCATGGCGGTCCAAAGCTTGTTGAAAAGCCGTTTGATTGGGTGCTGTAACGATATAAATTTTGTGATAGCCTGCGGCTATTGCGTTTTCTAGCAGTCGAATTAGTAAAGGTTTCTTTTCAGCACCTAAAGGAATTAAACTTTTGTGTTGTTGCGCGGCCACTTGGGCTACACTTCGGGGTAAATCAATTTTTTTGAGTGATTTTTTCATACGGGAGGAAGCACCACCAGCCAATATGAGTAGTTTATTATCCATGAGTAGCTGCAGTGATTTGAACTGGATAGGCTTTTTGTGCTCCTGCCACCAAAAAGGCATCGATGACGGCTTGTCGAGTCTCTGCCTCTACCAAAGCAACCATGCATCCCCCACCTCCGGAACCTATGATTTTGCTGCCCAAGGCACCCGCATTTTGAGCCGATTTGAGCATCTTTTTCAAGGCAACGGGCGTATTGTGGATATGGTCGGCCAAAATATGTTGGTGGGCTTGCATCATTTGGCCAATTTCATAAATATCGGGCTTCGATTGGAAAGAAGAAAAAGCTTGTCGGGTAAGGGCGTAATTGTGAATAGTTGCATACCAATAGGGTCGGAGGTCTGGGGGAAGAAGATGGACGTAGCGGTCATAATCGTTTTGGGTACTTTTTTTTAGGTCAAATTGCGATTGGTGTTCCTGTACCACCGCCAGTGCTTTTTGTTGCTTTTCTCGGGCCTGTGCCAGTACTGTAAGGGTTTTTTTTGCTACCCCCGATTCTGCAATAACCCAATCAAAGGGGGGAACTCGAAGGGCTTGGGATTGCTGACTATCGGTGTCGATAAACAGCAATCCGCCCTGTGCAATGGTATATTGGTCCATAAGCCCACCCGGTTGATTAAAAGCCAAAACTTCTACTTCGTAAGCCCAATGACCAAGGGTCTTAGGTTGCGGCGGCTCAAAGTCATTGCCGACCAAACACAAAAATCGCAACCATGAAACCACCAAAGCCGAAGAGCTGGAAAGTCCTGCATTGATCGGAATCTCACTGTGTATATCAATGGCGTAACCTTGCGAAAATTGTGCGCCCTGTTTCCTAAGGTGCCTTATGCCTGACTCAAAATAATCAGCAGGGGGTTTTTCCTCTACGGTATTTTTTATGGATATCGAAAGTCTTTGTCCGAGATCAGGGAGTTGAATTTCAAAAAAGGGTCTATCGATGGGCTTTGCCGATAGGGTAAGGTATTTATTGATTGTGCCAGCTATGACGGGAAGCCCCAAGTAGTCTTGATGATCGCCAAAAAAACAAACCCTTGCGGGGACTTGAATTTTTATATTTCTCATATTAAGACACTATTGCTAAAGGGGCTGTATTTTTCCATTGACCACGTGTAAAGTCTGGAAAGCTTTGGACTTGTCCGTCTTGTGCAACAGACTGTTCGCTCAAGGGTGCTACGGCACTCCAAAAGCAGCCTTCATATATATTTTGATCCAAGGGTTCTCCTTTTTGTAAGCATTCTACCACCCTGTAGCGCATCATAAAATCCATGCCACCATGGCCACCCATTTTTTCTGCCAAGGCGCCTAGTCTTTTGTACAGCGGATGCTCGTATTGTTCATAGACTTTTTCCAAAGCATCTCCCTGTATCCATTGGTGGTGTGAATCGGACAGCCCGGACATGCCCCCCTCAAACGCCAAGCGAGTGGGAAAACCAGCAAGGGTTCCCAAGCTCCCTTGAATCAGATTATGACGAGTGTAGGGTCGCGGACTGGTTTCGTCCCATTGCACCAATATCGTTCGTCCCAATTTTGTTTTGATTAATGAGCTATTCAAATCACCCCCTTTAAATTCCAGTTGGTTCCAGCGATGTTCTTCTGGATAATTTTTTTGAGCATGTAGTCGTCTTCCTTTAGCAGGAGACGAAAAAGAAACAATTCTGTGGAAAAGATCATCGGTACGACCGATATTCATGTATTGTGCAATAGGACCCAATCCATGGGTGGGGTATAAATTTCCATTACGCGCAGCATAATGATCTGTCCGCCAAGACCCCGTTCCTCTTTCAACTTCTTCCATTTGCCATCGGAGTTCATGGATGTAGGCAGCTTCTCCATGTAATAACTCTCCAAGTTTTTGTTGTCGACATAGGTTAAGAAACAGCAGCTCTTCTCGGCCATAATTGACATTTTCAAGCATCATACAATGTTTTTGCGTGGATTCTGCTGTGCGTACCAAATCCCACATTTCCTCTATGGTCAATGCTAGCGGAACTTCAACAAAAGCGTGGGCTCCAGCCTCCATCGTTCCGATTGCCATAGGGGCATGGTTTTTCCAGTTTGTGGAAATAACGACGGCATCAGCTTGAACTTCAGTCAGCATTTTTTTCCAAGCCGTTTCGTTTCCAGAATAAGTCTTTATATTCTTGTGTCGGTTACCTTTCCCATGTTTCTGACAAACAGTTTTTGTTTTATTGACCAGATCATCATAAAGATCGCAAATCGCAACAACTTCTGTTCCAGCTATTTGAGCCCATTGTTCAGCATGGCCGTGGCCGCGATAACCAACGCCAATAAATGCCATTCGAATGTTTGGAATAGGGGCTACAGAAAAGCCACCTAAGTATTGTTTTGGGTTAGCGGCCAAAGTTTTTTTTGGGTTTGTAAACCCGGAAAAAAAAGCAGCTGTTGTTGCTAAGCCTGATCGTTGTAGAAAACGACGCCGGTTTAAGTTTTTCATCGGTCAATTATTTCTTCGTTGTTCCCATGCCCAAGCGCTGCGAAGGGCTTCTTCTAGGGAGTATTTTGTTTTCCATCCCAATTGGGTATTAATCTTAGTGGTGTCGGCATAAGCCTGAAGCACATCACCCTTGCGTCTGCCAACAATTTTTGTGGGAACTGAGATACCAGTAGCTTTTTCAAATGCTGTCACTACTTCTAGTACCGAATGCCCCTTGCCACTACCCACATTATAAATTTCTGTAGGGCTTGTTTGCTTTTTCTCAAGTAAATGCGCTAGGCATACAATATGTGCATCAGCCAAATCCATGACATGGATATAATCGCGGATACAACTGCCGTCTGGGGTGGGGTAGTCCGTTCCAAAAATCTGTAAGGCAGGTCGTTTTCCAGCAGCAGCTTCTACCAAATAGGGGATTAAGTTTTGTGGGACACCTTGCGGTGCTTCACCAATCTGAGCAGATGTATGGGCACCTATGGGATTAAAATAACGGAGTAAAATAGCATGAAACCCAGCTTGTGCATTACAACAATCGGTTATTATCTGTTCTCCCATCTGTTTAGTGGCTCCATATGGTGAGGCTGCTGCCTTGACAGGATGGTGCTCAGTGATCGGGAGCTCGTCCGCATTGCCATAAACAGTGCAAGACGAACTGAACAGTAGTGGTATCTTTTTAGGAACCAGCAGATCAAGCAAATTCAAAAGCCCTTCTATATTATTGTGGTAATATTTTAGGGGTTGGGCCACGCTTTCTGCAACAGCTTTGTGGGCAGCAAAATGAATGACGCCTGCAACATCATTATGCCTATCAAAAAGCGCTTTTACTGCGGCAGCGTCACAAAGGTTGATTTGCTCATAAAAAGGTTTTTTTTGTGTGATATTTTCAATGCTATTTAGTACTGACAAAGACGTATTGGAAAGATCATCAAGTATGATGACTTCGTGATTTCTTTCTAAAAGGAGCGTCGTTACATGCGAACCAATATAACCCAAACCACCAGTAACAAGTACTTTCAATTCAAAAAATTTAATAAATAAAGGTATTTAAATTCTGTCGAAGCTCCAGCCATCTCCAACTTTTTAATTAGTTTGCAGAGAAAAGAAAATGAAAATGAAGCAATTGTTAATTCTAGCTGCACTTTGCGTGCTAGCTTCCTGCAGTATTCCATCAGAAAAAACATACTTTTTGGCCTTGGGGGATAGCTATACGATAGGCGAAAGTGTAGCTGCCCAAGAAAGATGGCCCGAACAGTTAGTTGCCGACCTTAAAACGAGGGGCTTGGTAATGGATTCTTTACAAATCATAGCACAAACAGGCTGGACTACGGATGAACTGATATTGGGGGTTCTGGAAAGCCCTGTACTGCCAAAGTACGATTTGGTAACAGTCATGGTAGGCGTCAACAATCAATTTCGAGGACGAAGTTTAGATAATTTCCGAAAAGAATTGTCCATTTTGTTAGAAAAAAGTATCGAATATGCTGGTGACGATCGACAAAAAGTATTTGTTATATCGATTCCTGATTGGGGCGTGACCCCTTTTGCGGGGCAGCGGGATAAAGCCAAAATTGCTAGTGAAATTGATGCTTTCAATGCAGAAATAATTAAACTTTGCGCTACGCTTCAGCTTAAATATATTGATGTAACAGAAATTTCACGACAAGCAGCTGATGACAATACACTTATTGCTTCAGATGGCTTGCACCCCAGTGGCGAGATGTACACAAAATGGGTTGAAAAAATAGCGCCAATTATTTTTCAAGCACTAAATGACTAAAAAAGATCTTGCCGATCCTTTGGCTGCCTTTCGCGATTATTTTTATCATCCAAAAGATACAATTTATTTGGACGGAAATTCTTTGGGTAAGCTGCCTTTGGGAACAGCAGAATCACTTCAAGAAGTTGTGCTCAAACAATGGGGCCAAAACTTAATTGCTTCTTGGAATAAAGATTGGTTAGCACTCCCGCATGAGTTAGCCAAACAGATGTCTCATTTGCTCAATGGTCTTCCAGAAGAAATTATCATTGGCGAGTCAACCTCTGTCAGACTCTTTCAAATAACTCAGGCACTGGTCAACAGCCTACAATTTCCCAAGACATTACTGACTGATCAATTGAATTTTCCAACAGACTTATATATCCTTGATCAGATAGCCATGCAATCACTGGGCAAAAAGGCGGTTGTAATTTCGTATCAAAGCGAACTTGAAGCTGATTTAGAACAGTTGAAAGACAGCTTGGGAAAAACACCTGGGATCTACTGTTTGAGCTTGGTGACTTACAAAAGTGGATTTTTATATCCCATGCTAGAGCTAAACCGACTGGCAAAAGAAAGTGGCTCTATCATCATTTGGGATTTGAGTCATGCTGTTGGCGTAGTTGACATTGACCTGAAAGCAACCGAAACCAGGGTTGCTTTAGGTTGTACCTACAAGTATTTGAATGGAGGTCCGGGAGCTCCCGCTTTTTTATATGTTGACAAAACATTGATGTCAACCCTTGAAAACCCTATTGCTGGTTGGTTTGGTCATGCTAAGCCTTTCGATTTTAGTTTGGAATATGAAGCTCATAATACTATAAATAAAATGGCTGTTGGAACACCGCCTATTTTGTCATTAGTGGCACTTCAAAAAGGATTATCTATTTGCTTGGCTGCTGGAACAAAAGCCTTGCAAGAAAAAAGCAGGATACAAACCCAATGGTTATTCGAGCAAATCGAACTGCGATTAATTCCTTACGGGGTTACATTAGAAAGCCCAAGGGACGCAAACCAACGCGGAGCCCACATCTCTATTGCCCATCTCGAAGCTTGGCGAATCACACAGGCTTTACAAGCTGCATCACCTCAAATCATTCCAGACTACAGACCAGATAAATACATCCGGCTAGGATTAGCTCCTCTTTATACGCGTTACTCAGATTTACAAACGACAGTTGATATACTTGAAGATATTTTAAAAGACAAAAGCTATCTTAACTTTTCACATCAAAAAGCTACGGTAACTTAAAACAGTATATTTTTTGTTTATTTATAATAGACCAAATTTTTGCCTTACATGTACGAAACATTAATGTATCTTCATTTAAGCACCATTCTTCCTTGTGTTTTTTTAGGGGCTTATTTAATTGGTTTTAAAAAAGGAACCAAACTTCACCGGCGTTTGGGTATGGCTTACATGGGGCTTATTTTCTTCTCTTCTTTTATTTCACTATTTATGGAAGCCCGTGTTGGACCCCAATTTTTGAATCATTTCGGATGGATACACAGCCTGTCAGTGATTACAATGACAACAGTACCTATAAGTATACGAGCCGTTCAAAGGGGGAACATCAAGCGTCACCAACGAACGATGTTGCTGCTTTATTTTAGCGGATTGCTGATTGCGGGGGGATTTACTTTAGTTCCAGGTCGTTTTTTGCATGAAATTCTTTTTGGCTAACCATCTTTTGCAATAGACTGTCGGGGAGTGATAGGCTGTCAATGGCATACATGACCTCATTTCGTCTATTAATCAAGGCGAAAGGACTGTTGTAACCCAACACAAATAG
Source organism: Flavobacteriales bacterium (assembly GCA_011524905.1). Classification (GTDB taxonomy): domain Bacteria; phylum Bacteroidota; class Bacteroidia; order Flavobacteriales; family Flavobacteriaceae; genus UBA11891. The sequence continues at coordinate 44,574 of WTJI01000012.1, read as the reverse complement.
TTCTGATTGAATGTTAATTCCTGCTTGGTATAAGGTGTTTTTCAATTTGTTTTCATGGTAATTGGTTTTCTTAACAGAATTGTATCCCCCAAATCTGAGGGCAGCAAAATAACCGCCATCTACTTTTTTTACTAGTACATCTTTGGCGGTAGGCGTTGGAGGTGGGTTTTCCATATATTTTTTAGGCAACACAAATGACATTTGCTGTTGTCCATCTTTGGTTTGTGTATAGACAGGCGTGGTCATAGCTATTTTGGCCTGAGACTGATTTCCTTTAGAGATGTATTTAAAGAGCTTTGAAAAATTATTGTTATTTCCAATTTGGCTCGTTGTTTTTACTTGAATGGAAGCAGGATAATATCGAATTTCAACCGAATTTAAGATTCCTAAAGCAGTATAGGATTGTGTTTCATAACGTTGTCCAAAAAGTTGACTCCCCACCAATAAAATAAATAGATACCGCATAGCGTTATTACATAGACAAGATAGAGAATTTATATTTAGTTAAATTATAGTCAATAGGACCCAAACCCGCCTAGGGATTTCGTATTTTTGTCATTACTGGATCATGAAAAACTATTTTTTCTTATCGCTTTTATTGATAGGGGTTTCCTGTACAAAAACACCTTTGATTCCAGCTCCTGAAAATACTGTCTCAAATATAATTGCTAAGACTAGCTATACGGATGGCAATGCAGGAAGTATTGAGGCAGATTTTATTTCTTCGGATAATCAAATAAGTTTTTCCCAAAATCTGGTAGATGAAAGAGACACGTTAAAAGTGACTTTTATCACAAAAACCCGCAATTTTGACAGTCTAATTTGGGTTTTTCAAGGGGCAGATCCCATCACAACGACAGGCAGTATCACTTATACCGTCAGTACAACAAATTTTTTGGGAAACAGAATAGAAGAACAATCTGTTTTTGGAGGAATAAAGACGACTATCCCATTTAGCGTAACGGTACCCTATCGTAATTTTGGCAAGTTTGATGTCTTTCATGGCGCATCCAATAGCCGGGTATTGGACACAGAACAAAGCGAAGACTATGTCGAAATATTTTACAAAGACAATCGTGAGAATTGGGAAGCTTGGGAATCGGCAGGAACCGTTGGCTGGGCTTTTCCACCCGAAGGGACGTTTTCGACTTGTCTTGAAAGTTTAGTAGCATTTTACACCAATACAGAAGTTACCCGAATTGCAAAACCTTACACGGGTTTTGGATCAGGAAGAAAAAATTTGATTTTTGAATTCAAATACGATTTTCAGATTTTTCCCAATCAGGATATGGGTAGTCCCAAACTGGGACTGAGTATGTATCCGAGTAGTAGTATTCCTGCAGGATTATCATCTGAAGATATCCCAGCGCTATGGGAAGATGGAAACCCAGATCGAACTGAGTTTCGTCAAGTGGTAATAGAACTACCACAAGTAGAGGAATTTACACTCGTTTTTACCAAATACCTAGGGGATTTGAATGCTAGCGACCTTTCAAAGTACCCATTTACAGCCTGTATCAGAAATCTACGTATCGTGCCGGCGGACTAGTTGCTTGTCTAGTGTTATAGTCTATTATCAATAGCGAGAAGCATCCCTGCGTAAAAAGTATCGATAAAAAATGCTATTTTTTGACAAACTTTTAATTGTAATATGCATTGTTTTTTTAACCCCATATACTATGTACGGGTTCTATTATTTATCCTTTTTACGGGTTGTGTGCCAGAGCACCCATTAGTTGAAATAATGAAGTCTGAGACCCCAGAAATTGCAGAAATAGCTAAAAACCTGGATGCCCACCAGGTTCAAATTCGATACACCCAGATCGGTCGTGACAGTATGGGTCAACCACAATTCCATTCCTATGAATATGGGGTAGACGAAAGCAAGTATTTCTACCCTGCTAGTACTGCAAAACTTCCTGTTGCGGCATTGGCACTCCAACGACTTCGAGAGTTGCAAAAAGAAGGGATCCCCATAGACATGCATACCCCCTTTACCATATGGAGTGCCGATCAAAAGACCCCTATTGCTATCCAAGACACAACCCATCCCAAGCAACAGTTGACCATAGCTCATCTTATCAAGAAAATTTTTCTGGTGAGTGATAATGATGCTTACAACTATTTATTTGATTTCTTGGGTCGTGATTATATCAATGCCCAGCTACAAGCCAAAGGCCTTGACAATATTCAAATTCACCACAAGTTTCTTTTTGGTGCTGATAATGCAAATACTTGGTCATATATTTTTACCAAAGCATCTGATACGGTTTATGTCCAAAAGTCTATTTCTTCTAAATTTAATCAAACCAATGCTCACTTGAATAAGGTAAAAGTAGGCGTTGGATATATTAAAGACGGACTATTGGTCAAAGCCCCCATGGATTTTACACAAAAAAATCGATTGTCTATCCGCGATTTAGAAGGGATTGTGAAAAGGGTAATGTTCCCAAGGATTTTTACCGATGGGCAACGCTTTACTTTGGTGGATTCAGACTATGAGTTTTTGCGTTATTGGATGAGTCGTCATACTTTAGAAAGTGAATCGCCACGTTATACTGAAGCCCAAGGATACTACGATAGTTATGTAAAATTTTTCATCTACGGTGATCGAAAAGGAGAAATGGTTCCAGATTTACGAATTTATAACAAAGTAGGTGATGCATATGGTACGCTTACTGATACAGCTTACATCGTCAACACCGACCAAGAGATCGAATTCTTGCTAACTGCTACGGTTTTCGTAAATGCCAATGGGATATTTAATGATGATACTTATGAGTATGATAAACTAGGATTTCCTTTTTTGGCAGAGTTAGGGCGTCAGGTCTATCTATGGGAACAAAAAAGAAAGCAGGCCCATCGGCCTGCTTTTAAAAAGTAGATAAGGATTTGATTCCTAGCGGGCCTCTGAAGTGAGGGCCTGTAGTCTTGAATCAATCCTTAAATAATTATCATAAGACATAAGACACCTCCTTTCTACATTAAATTAAACATCACTGTTGTCACAGTGCTCAATACTCTTTCCAAAATTAGAAATTGTATTGATTAGCCAAAAACTATTTTGCCAATTTTTTTAAAGTCAATCCTTGTCCCAAAATGGTGAATAGAACAACAGAATAGGTCAAAATTAGAATTAGCGATTTGCCTGCCCCCATAGTGTCAGGTAAGTTTAATGCTAAAGCGACACTAAGTCCACCACGCAATCCACCCCAAGTAATGATTAGCGCTGTTTTACGTTCAAAGTTTTTCCATATTGAAAGCAAGGCGATAGGCACTGCTACCCCAATTCCACGTGCAACAACGGCTGCCAAAATGATAAAGAGAGCAGCGACGAGATAGGATGCCTTGAAGCCAGCAGCTACTGTGATAATTTCTAATCCTATCAGAATAAATAAGATGGCGTTGAGGGTTTCATCTAATAGGTGCCAAAACTTGTAAACATAATCCCCCATGGCTTTTTGTAAACCTTCTTTTTGATTATCTGTGTCAATGTTTTGATTTAAAAACAAGCCCATCATCACAATTCCCAACACGGCAGAAAAGTGAAAGTAATGAGATATAATGGGAAGCAATAGGACTAGCGACAATGTGATAAGCACCTCTAGTTCTACAAACTCATTTTCAATATATTTTACCAATCGCAAGCCCAAATAACCCATCAAAGCCCCCAAAAGAACACCGCCAATGACTTCAGTGGCAAATAACTGTGCCACACCCATGGCTGAAACATTTTCAATACCTTCAGTTTGGATATTTAAAAGCGTCAAAAACACCACGACACCGATACCATCATTGAATAACGATTCACCAGCAATACGGGTTTCTGTGATTGAAGACAGGTTCATTTGCTTGACCATTGCCAGAACGGCAATGGGATCGGTAGGGGCAATCAATGCACCAAACAGCAAGCAATCTACGTAGCTTAAACCCAGGGCAGAGAGTCCAAAAAGCGGTAAAGAAACAAACCAGTGAAGCGCAGTTCCAATGGCAAAGGTCGAAAAAACGACACCAAAAGAAGCCAACAACAATATGGTCAATTTGTCTTTTAACAATTCATGAACATTTACGCTGATGGCGCCAGCAAATAGTAAAAAAGGAAGCATGACATCAACCAGTAATTCACTAAAATCAAAATCAGTTGTGATTTGAAATACAGCATCCATTAACGGAGGATACATAGCACCAATCCCCAAAATTGAAAGTGATAAGGCCAAAGCCAAGACCATCAAACCTATGGTAGTGGGCAACTTTAAAATTCGAATATTAATCAAAGAAAAAAATGCGGCTAGACATAATAATATAGTTGATAATTCTAGAATAGTCATGAGCGATTATTTTGCTTTAAAATAGTAAAAGTTAAAGATTCATTAAGCGCTTGATGTATTTCCCAATCAGATCGAACTCCAAATTGACCATTGTTCCGATTTCAAACTGATGAAAATTGGTGTGATCATATGTGTAGGGAATAATGGCGACAGAAAACTGATCTTTTTTTGAATCAACGACCGTCAAGCTGACGCCGTTGACGGTGATTGAGCCTTTCTCGATGGTTACATTTTTGGATTGGGAATCGTATTGAAATGTAAACCGCCAACTACCTTCTTCGGATGTAATGGCCACACATTCTGCTGTTTGATCGACATGGCCCTGGACCATATGGCCGTCTAATCGTGCGTTGAGCTGCATGGCACGCTCTAAATTGACCTTATCCCCCAGCTGCAATTGTCCTAAGTTGGTTTTGTCCAAAGTTTCTTGAATGGCTGTAACAGTGTAACTTTCATCATTTTGTTCGACAACAGTAAGGCAAACACCATTGTGTGCCAAACTTTGATCAATTTTTAATGCTTTGGCCAAGGGACTCTTCAATTGGATGTGTAGATTTTCTTGATCTTTTTCCAAATTGACCACCTCCCCAAAGGCTTCAATAATTCCTGTAAACATCTTTGTTTTATTTACCTTTGGCGAAATTATAAATAATAATTCCGCTATGGGTAATGAGTCGAAAATAAATCTGGGCATAACCATAGGCGACCCCAATGGCGTGGGCTTAGAAATTATCCTTAAGATATTCGAAGACCGCCGGATGTTTGACTTTTTTACACCAGTTTTATTTGCGCCGCCAATGCTTGTCAATGACTGTAAAAAACTCCTAAACCTACAAACTGGACTTCATACAACCTCAGGCTCAAAAAAGTGGAACAAAGGAAAGTTGAATGTTCAGTCCATTGACTGCCCCAAATTTGATATTCGTTTTGGAACGGTAGATCCAGCAGCAGGAGCCTGTGCTGTTGCTTCGCTTCAAGCGGCGACTCAAGCGCTAAAAAACCAAACTATTGATGCTTTGGTGACAGCACCAATTCATAAAAAATCCATTCAAAGCGAAAATTTTTCCTTTCCTGGTCATACCCAGTTTTTAGCGGACGCCTTTGAAAGTGATAGCCTAATGTTGATGGTTAAAGATGGACTAAGGGTGGCTTTGGTTACAGATCATATACCCGTGCAACAGGTAAGTAGCACAGTAGACCAAAATATTCTGCAAGCCAAAATAGATCAATTCTACAGTAGTTTACAACAAGATTTTGGGCTGTCAAAACCCAAAATAGCCGTTTTGGGCATGAATCCCCACGCAGGAGATGAAGGTGTTATTGGGCAAGAAGATGATTTGGTGGTTCGCCCTACTGTGCAAGCCTATCAAGAAAAAGGACAGTTGGTTTATGGTCCCTATGCTGCAGATAGTTTTTTTGGGTCGGGGACAGCAGATGCTTTTGATGGTATTTTGGCCATGTACCACGATCAAGGTTTAATTCCTTTCAAAACTTTATCTTTTGGCGAAGGGGTTAACTTTACCGCTGGGCTACCTGTTGTTCGCACCTCTCCAGATCATGGGACAGCTTTTGATATTGCTGGTAAAGGTCAGGCCGAGACGACTTCTTTTAAAGCGGCCCTTTTTACTGCCATGCAAATCTATCGCCAAAGACAGGGTGAATAAAAACCTTTGAAAAGGGCAACTCCTGAGTCGTCATCCTTTTAAAATCAAAAAAGCTGTTACAATCCCATAAAATTTAATAAATTTGCCTGCTCAATAGAGGACTATGGATGCACGGTCTGAATTTATGATTCCTTTTGTAGGGCTTAAAAACGGCAAACATCTTTTTGAGTTTTCGATTGACCATACGTTCTTTGAAGCTTTTTCTTTTTTTGACTTCAAGCACCCTCGTTTCGAAGTGGTAGCCAAACTTGACAAAAAAGAGCAAATGTTGGAGTTTGAGCTGGAGGCCAATGGTAAGGTCGGCGTTGTTTGTGACCTTTCAATGGAGCCTTTTGATATTTCATTGCAACCTAAATTTACACTAATCGTTAAATTTGGCGCTGCCTTTAACGACGACAATGACGAAATCCTTGTACTTCCGCACGGGAGTCACCAAGTTGATTTGTCTCAGTACGTTTACGAAATGATTGTATTAGCGCTTCCCCCCAAAATTATTCATCCCGACATTGCAACAGGTCGTCTGAAGTCTCCAGTCCTTGACAAATTAAAAGAATTGGCACCCAAAGAAGAAAATCCCCAACAGGAAAATGATCCTCGTTGGGACAAATTGAAAGATTTATTATAAATACAAAGACATAAAAACAGGAAACCATGGCACATCCTAAAAGAAAAATTTCAAAGACACGTCGCGACAAAAGACGTACACACTACAAAGCCGCTGCCCAACAAATTGCTACTTGTGGAGCAACTGGAGAAGCACATTTATACCACCGTGCGCACTGGCACGAAGGTAAATTATACTACCGTGGTAAAGTGTTGATTGATAGCACCGAAACGGCAGAGGCCTAATACAAAACAGCAACAACCCCTTTAAACTCTCCTAAAAAATCTTTAGGAGGGTTTTTTTATGAAATCAAATGGGTTGTCAAAAAAACTACTATCTTCACTTGACCATTTTATTCCAGACAGGCGTATCAGAATGACAAGGGTAGCAGAGAAGAATATTAAAGCAGCCATTACTGCTGTGGGCGGATATGTGCCGGAAGATGTCTTGACCAATGCAGACTTAGAGCAAATGGTTGACACGAGTGATGAGTGGATAACGACCAGAACTGGAATTAAGGAAAGAAGGATTCTTAAAGATCCGACTAAGGCCACTTCTTATATGGCCATCCAAGCAGCAGAAAAGGTTCTCACCAAAAGCCAAACTGCAGCAGCTGATATTGACATGTTGATTTTGGCAACCATTACCCCCGACATGAAAGTAGCTGCCACCGCTGCGAAAGTAGCTACAGATATAGGTGCTTTCAATGCCTTCGCTTTTGATTTGCAAGCCGCCTGTTCAGGGTTTTTATATGGTATGTCTGTGGCTGCTGCCAAAATAGAAGCCGGACATGCCAAAAAAATTTTAGTTGTTGGAGCCGATAAAATGTCTTCAATAGTAGACTACACAGACCGCACCACTTGCATTATTTTTGGTGATGGGGCAGGAGCAGTTTTGATGGAAGCGAGTACCAATGGGTATGGTCGGGAAGACGATTACCTTCGCTCAAATGGAGTAGGGCAAGCGTATTTGAATATTAAAGCAGGTGGTTCATTACACCCTACTACTGAAGAAACACTTGCCAAAGGATGGGATGCCATTTATCAAGACGGCAAAACAGTCTTTAAATATGCTGTTTCTGAAATGGCTGGAGCCGCACAAAAAGTGATGGAGCGCAATGGGTTGACTCCCCAAAACTTGGACTACATAATTGCTCACCAAGCCAATAAACGTATATTAGATGCTACCCAAAAGCGTGTTCAAGTAGGTACAAACCAATTATTAACCAACATTCAACATTACGGAAATACAACAGCAGCAACCTTACCGTTGCTGTTACGAGACTACGAAGCCCATTTTAAAACGGGAGATCGATTGTTATTCACTGCCTTTGGTGGCGGCTTCACTTGGGGAGCTTCCTACTATACTTGGGCATATTCACTAAAATGAAAAACCAGAACTATGGATATTAAAGAAATTCAAAATCTGATTCGATTTGTCGCCAAATCCGGTGCCCATGAGGTGAAGCTGGAAACGGAAGACATCAAGATCACCATCAAAACAGCAGCAGATAATGTATTGCCCGAACAACAAACCATTGTTCAACATCTTCCTGCTATGCCCGCTACGGGAGCCGCTGTACCAGTAGCGCCTACAGCAGTGGTAGAAGCAGAAGTGCCATCCCAAAAGCCTGACACGCCTACCCCTAGCGATGATGCTAATTTGATTACCGTCAAATCACCAATAATTGGAACCTTTTATCGTAAAGCTGCTCCAGATAAACCTGCTTTAGTCGAAGTGGGTGCCGACGTCAAACAAGGGGATGTACTCTGCGTTATTGAAGCCATGAAGCTGTTTAACGAAATTGAATCTGAAGTCTCCGGTAAGATTGTCAAAATTTTAGTTGATGATGCCTCACCTGTAGAATTCGATCAACCACTATTTTTGATTGATCCTTCTTAAATCATCAACAGCATGTTTTCTAAAATACTTATAGCCAATCGCGGTGAGATCGCGATGCGCATCATACGTACTTGTAAAGAAATGGGAATTAAGACGGTAGCTGTCTATTCAAAAGCCGATATTGACAGTCTGCATGTTCGTTTTGCTGATGAAGCGGTTTGTATAGGTCCAGCGCCTAGCTCTGCGTCTTACTTGAAAATTTCCAACATTATCGCAGCAGCAGAAATCACCAATGCTGATGCCATTCATCCAGGCTATGGATTTTTGTCTGAAAACGCAAAGTTTTCTAAAATTTGCTCCGAGCATGACATCAAATTCATTGGCGCTTCAGCTGAAATGATCGAAAAAATGGGTGACAAAGCCACAGCCAAAGCAACGATGAAAGCTGCTGGTGTTCCTACTATCCCTGGTTCGGATGGCTTATTGGATTCTCTTGAATCTGCACATGAAATTGCTGCACAAATGGGCTATCCTGTTATGTTAAAAGCGACTGCTGGTGGTGGTGGAAAAGGGATGCGTGCTGTATGGCAAGCCGAAGACCTCGAAAAAGCTTGGGAAAGTGCCCGACAAGAAGCCGGAGCAGCTTTTGGTAACGACGGCATGTATATGGAGAAATTAATTGAAGAGCCTAGACATATTGAAATACAAGTGGTTGGAGATGCCTATGGCAAGGCCTGTCATCTATCTGAAAGGGATTGTTCGGTGCAGCGCCGCCATCAAAAGCTAACGGAAGAGACGCCATCACCATTTATGACAAATACTTTGCGCAAAAAAATGGGAGAAGCGGCCGTTCAAGCAGCCGAATTTATTAAGTACGAAGGAGCAGGCACGGTTGAGTTTTTGGTTGATAAACACAAAAACTTCTACTTTATGGAAATGAATACCCGTATCCAAGTGGAGCACCCCATTACCGAGCAAGTTATTGATTTTGATCTGATTCGCGAACAAATAAAAGTAGCAGCAGGCATTCCAATTTCAGGGAAACACTATATCCCCAAGCTACATTCGATTGAGTGTCGGATAAATGCCGAAGATCCCCACAACGATTTTCGTCCATCACCCGGCAAAATCACCTCTCTTAATTTTCCTGGCGGTCATGGTGTGCGACTTGACACACACGTTTATTCAGGTTATATCATCCCTCCACATTACGATTCGATGATTGCCAAACTGATTACCACGGCTCAAACCAGAGAGGAAGCTATCAACAAAATGAAGCGCGCCCTCGATGAGTTTTATATCGAAGGAATCAAAACGACTATTCCTTTTCACCGTAAATTGATGGATCATCCCGATTATATTGCGGGAAATTATACGACCAAGTTTATGGAAGACTTTACAATGGATGAAGCATAAAATAAAAGCGGCCAATTGGCCGCTTTTTTTATCCTTTGATTTTACCTGTTTTTTCAGGTAGTACTTCGTAGCCCATATTGTAAAGAGTAAAACCAAAGATATCGGCATATTGATCAATGGTTTTAGAAATGGGAGTACCAGCACCATGTCCTGCATTGGTTTCTATTCTGATCAGAACAGGCGCACCCCCAGTTTGTTTTTCCTGCAGTTCTGCTGCAAATTTAAATGAGTGTGCTGGAACTACTCGATCGTCGTGATCCCCTGTTGTGATCAGCGTTGCCGGGTAGCGTGTGCCAGCAGTAACGTTGTGAACGGGAGAATAGTTTTTAAGATATTGGAACATCTCTTCCGACTCTTCAGAAGTACCGTAATCGTAGGCCCAACCAGCGCCTGCTGTGAAGGTATGGTAACGGAGCATATCCAAAACCCCTACAGCTGGCAGGGCGACTTTAAAGAGTTCGGGACGCTGTGTCATACAAGCACCGACCAATAAGCCTCCATTAGACCCGCCACGGATAGCTAAGTATTTGGGTTGGGTAATCTTTTCTTGATGAAGGTATTCTGCTGCCGCAATGAAATCGTCAAAAACATTTTGTTTTTGCATCTTTGTGCCCGCTTGGTGCCAGGCTTTACCATATTCTCCTCCCCCACGAATATTGGGTACCGCATAGACACCACCTTGTTCCATCCATACGGCATTAGTAACGCTAAATCGAGGCGTAATACTGATGTTAAAGCCGCCATAGCCATACAAAATTGTTGGGTTTTTCCCGTTGTACGCCAAGCCCTTCTTATGCGTAATGATCATAGGAACCTTGGTCCCGTCCTTAGAGGTATAAAAGACCTGTTTTGAGACATAAGCATCTGGATCAAAATCGATGGTAGGGCTCCAATACAATACATTGGTTTTCTCATTGGGATTGTAGGCATAAATTCGTCCAGGGCTATGGTAGTTTGAAAAGGAATAATAAAGCGTTTCTTGATCTTTCTCTCCGCCAAATCCACTTACACTCCCCAATCCAGGGAGTTCTATTTCTCCTAACAGTGAGCCTTTGTAGTCATATTGATATACCCGAGAGATGGCATCGATCATGTATTCTGCAAAAAAGTAGCCCCCGCCAGCACTTGGGCTTAGGACGTGTTCTTTTTCAGGAATGACATCTTCCCAGTTGGCTTCTTGCGGCCGGTTGATGGGGGCGCGTACTAAACGCTGGTGGGGTGCGTCCAAATTGGTTACCAAATACAGATATCGTTCGTCACTATCGAGCATGTAGGTGTCATGTGCATAACTGGACGAGATCGCTATCAATGGGGTTTTTGATGCATTTAGGTTTTTTAGAAATAGCTTATTGCCTGAGGTAGATTCAGCGGCGGAAATCAGGAGATACTCCCCGTCCTCTGACACATCTGCACCTACGTAGCGGTTTTTTTGTTCAGATGTACCGCCAAAAACCAATTCATCTTTGGCTTGTGCTGTCCCCAACCGATGGTAGTACAGTTTATGCTGATCGGTTTTTTGAGTTAATGCACTTCCGTCAGGCTTATCATAACTGGAGTAGAAAAAGCCTTCATTATTTTTCCATGTCAATCCGCTGAATTTGATGTCTACTAAGGTGTCTTCAACGATGGTTTTGGTTAGGGCATCCATTACAATGACTTTTCTCCAATCACTTCCACCCTCTGAAATTGAATAGGCAACGGTCTTTCCATCCCTAGAAAAGCTCACTCCTGCCAATGAGGTTGTTCCGTCTTCTGAAAAGGTGTTGGGGTCCAAAAAAACTTCCTCGGGGGTTGTTTCACTTTTTCGATACAAAACGTATTGGTTTTGCAAACCTGAGTTTTTGTAGTAATAGATAAAATCTCCTTCCTTAAACGGAGCTGATTGTTTTTCGTAGTTCCAAAGTGATTCCAATCGTTCTGCCAAACGGGATCGATAGGGAATATCCTCTAAATAGGAATAGGTTACCTCGTTTTGTTGGCCCACCCATTGGGTAGTCTCTTCACTGAGGTCGTCTTCCAGCCAGCGGTAGTTGTCTGTTACCGTGGTGTCAAAATAATTGTCAGTTACTGGTTTTTTTATCGTCTCCGGATAGGTGACAGTCTTTTGGTTTTGGCAAGCTAGTATTACAATAGCTAGGATGCCGATTAGGTATCGTCTCATGGGTGTTGAATTTTTCTAACTAAAGGTAGAAAAACTGCGCAGAAACTACACCAATTTTTGGGCGACTAAATATTCTGCAATTTGAACGGCGTTGGTGGCTGCACCTTTCCTAAGGTTGTCAGAAACAATCCACAGATTAAGACTATTTTTATTTGAATGGTCTCGGCGAATACGACCCACAAAAACATCATCCTTTCCTTGGGCATATAGTGGCATTGGATAGGTGTTGGTTTCGGGATTATCTTGAACAACAACGCCCTCACTTTCGTGGAGTAGTTGTCGTAGCTCAGACAAATCATAATCCTTTTCTAATTCGGCATTAACCGATTCACTATGTCCGCCAACAACAGGGATGCGAATAGCCGTGGCGGTGATATTGATTTTTGCATCGCCTAATATTTTTCGGGTTTCATGTACCAGTTTCATTTCTTCTTTGGTGTAACCGTCTTCAACAAATATATCGCAATGTGGCAGCGCATTGCGGTGAATCGGATAGGGATAGGCCATTTCTCCTTTTTCTCCTTTGTATTCGTTTTCTAGTTGTTGAACAGCGGCAACACCAGTTCCAGTTATGGATTGGTAGGTGGAAATGACAAGACGTTTTAGCCCGTAAGTTTTGTGGATGGGGGCCATAGCCACCACCATCTGTATGGTCGAACAGTTTGGATTGGCAATAATCTTATCTTCTATGGTCAATTCGTGCGCATTGATCTCAGGGACAATTAATTTTTTGTTTGGGTCCATCCGCCAGGCTGAAGAGTTGTCGATAACCGTTGTTCCAACGTCAGCAAATTTCGGGGCCCATTCGAGGGAAGTTCCCCCACCGGCTGAAAATAAAGCAATATCCGGAGCCATGGTAACAGCTTCTTCCATACCTACAACGGTGTAAGATTGCCCACGGAAGTCAACGCTTTTGCCTATCGATCGAGCCGAAGCCACTGGAATCAGTTGGTCAATTTGAAATGCGCGCTCTTCCAGAACTTGGAGCATTACTTGTCCCACCATACCTGTTACACCTACTACAGCAACTTTCATTTTTTTATCTTTTGTTATATTACAAGAAATCTATGCAGCGTCGGGTATTTATCTTTCGGAACCTGCAATGGTTCTTGTTTTAATTTTTGGCAAAAGTAAGAGGAATTATCGGTTGGTTGTACTTTTCCCAGAAAAACATCTTTTTTACACAGAAAGTTATAAAACAAACAATAGATCAGCGCTAATAGACAATCAATCGAGGAATACGTTGACTTAAGCCAGTCAAAAATTCATAGGGAATTGTTTGCCCAGTCTCAGCCCAATCTTGGAGGGGCGATTTGTTATCAAAAAGAACTGCGGTATCACCTTCTTCACATGCGATATTACTCACATCGATCATTACCATATCCATACAAACATGACCTACAATAGGGGCGTACTGCTCCTTGATGCGTACTTGCCCCTTTCCATGTCCGAACTGACGTCCGATACCATCGGCATGACCTAGGGGCAGGGTAGCGATTCGACTTGGTTTAGGGGCTGTCCAAGCTTGATTATATCCCACAGTTTCGCCTTTCTCTAAATTGTGGATTTGAATGATTTTTGCAGTTAGTTTTGCAACCGCTTTTAATTGTACATCCCATTGGGGTTGATTGGCAAAACCGTAAAGGGCAATGCCTGCCCTTACAGCATCAAATTGATATTTGGGATAATTAAATACACCTGAGGTATTGAGGATGTGAAAAAAAGCAGTAGGGTGTTGGTTCTCAAATTGTGATTTTACTTTCTGAAACGCTTCAAACTGCCGTTGGGTCGGTTGGTGTGGCACGGCTTCTTCCGAAGCAGCCAGATGGGAATATACAGACCGCAGTTCAAAGGGTGCTTTGGGCAATTCGTTCAAAAGCCAGGAGCACTCCCCTTCAGTAAAACCAATCCGATTCAAGCCCGTATTGAATTTAAGGTGGATGGGATAGGAAGGTATTTGCTGCTGTTTTAGGCATTGACTAAACTTTTCAAAGCTGTATCGGTTGTAGAGTACAGGTTCGAGACAATGCTGAATAAGTGCATTGAAATGGTCGGGTTGAGGATAGAATACCATTATGGGGCAATGAAGCCCTGCTTTGCGAAGTTCAATACCCTCCGCACCGTAGGCTACCGCCAGGTAGGTGACGCCTTCTTCAACCAATTTTTTAGCGATGGCAACACTCCCAAGGCCATAGGCGTTGGCTTTGACAACTCCAATTATTTGGGTGGAGTTGTTGAGCCGACTTCGCAAAACTGAAAGATTATGAACCAAAGCGGGCAGGGAAAGACTTAGAGCCGTCAAGATGACTTAGTTTTTTTTGATTTTTTATTTTCACTTTGCATGGCCTTGTAAAAGGCGGCCCGACTCAGTGGTTCATAACTCTCTTTTTCACCTAGTAAAACCAGATCTTCCTGTGGTGCTTTTCGGTAACTGTACTGAGCTAGATTTCCTGTTCGGGTACAAACGGCATGCACCTTGGTCACGTATTCTGCCGTAGCCATAAGTGCAGGCATTGGCCCAAAGGGGTTGCCCTTATAGTCCATGTCCAGGCCAGCTACAATGACCCGAACCCCCCTGTTGGCTAAATCATTACAGACAGATACAATTTCATCATCAAAAAACTGGGCTTCATCAATTCCAATCACGTCACAGCCATCGGCCAAAATCGGAATGTTGGCCGCAGCAGGGACGGGAGTCGATCGGATCTGATTGGCATCGTGAGAAGTGACAAAGTCTTCCTCATATCGCAAATCAATACTTGGTTTGAAGATCTCAACCTTCTGCTGGGCAATCTCTGCCCGCTTTAATCGACGGATCAATTCTTCTGTTTTACCCGAAAACATTGACCCACAGATCACCTCGATCCATCCAAATTGTTCCTTGGTGTTTAGCGTGTTTTCTAAAAACATTTTGTACTTTTCAACATGGATTCGGAACCCAAGCGTTCCAACAAAGGTATTAAAACAAATTTGTTGCCCTCCCCACAATGAAGCATCATCTTCGTCAGGAAATTGAGAATTTAATCAAACTGCTTAATCGCAAAAGAGCCGAACTGACCGATGCACACCTTCACGAAAGTCTTCGTAATATCTACGAGCTCAGCGTTTTGTTGCAGCATCAGCAATCCTTGCCCCAACAATCAGAATTGGGTAAAAAGCAGCAAGCTCTTTTTGACTCCCTTGCGACAGCTTCCATCGTCAAAGAAGCTGATATTCCTACAGCAACAGATGATACCCACGAAGAGGTGCCCAAGCTGATGGATACGATAAAAAATATGGTGACTGAAATGCCAGAATCCCAAGAAGTCAATGCCTTATTTACCCAGATTGAGGAGCCCAATTTTGTTCGAAAAGAGAGTGATAAAACACAAGCAAAGCCAGAAAAAACAAAGGCTACTGCAGATGAGAAGACCACTCCCAATCTAAACGAACGATTTAATACAGGTCTTAAAGTTGATCTGAATGACCGCTTGGCCTTTATTCAACACTTGTTCAACAACAGCCCCAATGAATATCAGCGCGCCATGAATCAACTCACTACTTTCGACAGTATGGAACAGGCCGAAGCGTTTATTCAGGAATTGATCAAACCCGATTACCAAGGATGGGAAGGCAAGGAGGAATATGAAGATCGTTTTAGTCGGGTACTGAATCAATATTTTGAGACCAAATAGCCCATCAGATGGAGTTGTATTTGATTCCTACACCCATAGGGAATTTAGAGGACATGACTTATCGGGCTGTTCGATTGCTGCAAGAAGTCGATTTGATATTAGCAGAGGACACCCGTACCAGTGCTGTTCTCCTTCAGCATTATGCCATCGATACCCCCATGCAGTCCTATCATATGCACAATGAACACAGCAAACTTTCACTGTACCTCGATAAGTTAAAAGGAGGTCAGCGATTAGCATTGATATCTGACGCAGGCACCCCTGCCATTTCCGATCCTGGATTCTTATTGGTGCGTGAAGCTTTACAGCATAAGGTTGCGGTGTATTGTTTACCAGGCGCAACGGCTTTAATTCCTGCCCTGGTACAAAGTGGCCTACCTGCTGATCGGTTTTTCTTTCAGGGGTTTCTTCCACCTAAAAAGGGACGACAAAAAAAATTAGAAGCCTTGTCTAGCCAATCCGTAACGGTGGTTTTATATGAGTCACCACATAAGCTACTGAAGACACTCAGTCAAATGCAGCCCCTTTTTGGCGCCGAGCGACAGCTGAGTATTAGCCGTGAGCTGACTAAAAAGTTTGAATCCACTTTTCGGGGGAGCTTGGCGGAAGCGCTTCATTTTTACAATGACCATCCCCCCAAAGGAGAATTTGTCCTTTGTATTGCTCCTGCTTAAAAGCCACTCCTATGCACTGGTATGCAACTCCTGATCCCCCCGCCGAACAAGTTAATCATCTGACAACTGCACTAGGTGTAGCCCCAGTAGTTGCAAGTTTGTTGGCGCAAAGAGGCATCACCGATTTTGATGCGGCGAAAGATTTTTTTCGTCCCAATTTGGAGCAATTGCACGATCCTTTTTTGATGCTAGGGATGACCGATGCTGTAGATCGGATATTGCAAGCTATTGCCAACGAGGAAAAAATATTGGTTTATGGCGATTATGATGTAGACGGTACTACGGCAGTTGCCCTATTATCCTCTTATCTTCGTTCACTGCACCCTTTGGTAGAAAGCTATATTCCAGATCGTTATGCCGAGGGCTACGGTTTGTCAGAACAGGGCGTCAATTATGCTCACGAGCAAGGGTATTCCTTGTTGATCACCCTTGACTGTGGTATCAAAGCAGTAGAACGCATACAACAGGCTAATGCTTTGGGGATCGATTGTATTATTTGTGACCATCACTTACCTGGTGAAACCCTGCCGCCAGCTTTGGCTATACTGGATCCCAAACAAGCCGAATGTCCTTATCCATACAAAGAGTTGTGTGGTTGTGGTGTAGGCTTTAAACTGATTCAAGCCTTGGCATTAGAACAAAAACAGGCTTTTGAGGAAATAGCGTCCTATTTAGACTTGGTTGCTACTGCCATTGCTGCTGATATTGTGCCTTTGACGGGAGAAAATCGAATATTAGCCTACCACGGTTTGCAACAACTCAACGCTTCTCCTAGACCAGGATTGGGGGCTTTATTGGCCCAAACCAAGCGGAAACCTTTGGAATTTAGTGATTTGGTTTTTGTAGTTGCTCCCCGTATCAATGCCGCTGGGCGCATGGCCCATGGGGCTAAAGCTGTAGCCCTACTGTCTGCCACAGCGGTGACTGCTGCCCAAGTACTGGCTCACGAAATTGAACAATTAAACAGCGAACGCCGCAGTATGGACGCCCAAATTACTCAAGAAGCTTTGGAACAACTCAAGCATTTAAATACGCCTTACAGTACCGTAGTTATGCAAGAAGATTGGCACAAAGGCGTAGTGGGGATTGTTGCCTCTCGACTGATAGAATACCACTACCGTCCTACAGTTGTTTTGGCCGCCTCAGAGGGAAAATACGTTGGCTCTGTTCGCTCAGTCAAAGGCTTTAATGTGTATGAAGCCTTGGCGGCTTGCCAGGCCCATTTGCTCCAATTTGGGGGGCATAAGTACGCTGCTGGTTTAACAATGGCACCAGAAGCCCTTCCGGCTTTTCGGCAAGCTTTTGATAAAGCAGTGCAGGAACGAATTACCCCAGCCCAACTGGAACCCAGCCAGACATATGATGTGGCGGTGTCATTGCATGAACTCACACCAAAACTAGAGCGTATCTTGGCACAGATGGCACCCTTTGGCCCACAAAACATGCGACCTGTATTTCGGACGGGTGGATTGAAAGATGCAGGGGGATCCCGAGCGGTAGGACAAGAACAAAATCACTTGAAATTAGCGGTAACCGATAACAAAGGGACGGTCTTTTCTGGAATTGGCTTCAATATGGCAAAGTACTTACCCAAAATCAAAGCTGGAGATCATTTTGAGCTGCTTTATAGCTTGGAACAAAATGAGTTTAACGGGATAAAAAAGCTTCAGTTAAAAGTAAAGGACTTACGATTAATAGCATAAAAAAACCCTGCCATTTGGCAGGGTTTTGATTTTAAAAAAGTAAGGGATTAGAATTGGTAGCGTAAGGAAAGGTTCCAAGTGCGGCCAAAACCAAACCAAACTGAGTTTCTGACATCCACCCCTTCCCAAGTAGTCGAACCAGCAGTTGCATGGATATTAGAGTTCGATTCTGCAATATAAGTAGTATCCAATAAGTTGTTGATATTGGCTCGTAAGCTCCATTTTCCGAAGTAATAAGAAGCTCCAAAGTCAACCAACCCATAAGAAGGCAACTGAAGCGCGCCTTGGTTATCAGGTGTTGTAAAGGCAGAGTCGGTGATAGAGTAATCTGCATACAATCCATCGACAAAACGGTAGTCCAAATCTACACGAAGATTGGAACCAAAGCGGTGGTCAACACCTAGGAAAGCAACAAATTGCGCTGCGTCTCCTACTTTGGCATCTTTGGTATAAAGCGTTCCTGTACCGATAGATTGCTGGTTTTCGTCAAAGAGTTCACTTTCGAAATCTTTGGTATAACGCCAATCACCCATAGACAACATACCACGTAATTTTGTTGCTCCAGAAAGATTATAGGTACCTTCGATTTCAATTCCGTTATGGGTTACATCAATATCTTTGAACTGTGCTGTTCCGTCTACACCCTGTTGGTTAGATAATGAACGGGTAACAAAACGGTTACCCCAGTTGGTTGAGTATAGGTTGACGTTCAAGCGAAGTGCATTGGAAATGAATCCATAGCCCAATTCGACAGAAGTAATAACTTCGTTTTGCAAATCAGGGTTAACATCGTTTCTGTAGTTTGGAAATACAGCATCAAAATTTGGTTGACGGCTGATGTATCCTGCGTTAAAGAAGGCGTTGGAATTTTCGTTAAAGTTGTAGTTAGCCCCTCCTTTAACATAGCCACCACCAACATTTTTCTTTTCAGACAAGGGATTACCAGGCTGATCGAAAAAGTCCTCTCTTTGGAACGATTGGTTTGAAAGTCCAGCCTGAAGGACAGCAGTCAATTGTTCACTCGAATATTCTGCCATACCATTAAGTCCTTGCCAGCCGACATATCCTATATTATAGTAGTCAATTTTAGGACCCTTGATGCCTGTGTTTTGAAAGGGAGAAGCCTCTACTAAAGTTTCAATTATCTGTCCAGCAGAATTTTTATTTCCTGTAGAAAAATAGCCATCTAATCCTAGTAAGTCATTAAGAACACGGTAGTGATACCCTTTATAGTTTCTCAAGTCAACACCAATGGAGTAGTGCATATTGCCACTGTAAAGGTTTAAATTAGAAATGGCACCCACCCAGTCATGGGAATTCATGGAAGCACGACGGATTAGGATTTCACGGCTGACACCATCTTCACGGAAGCCGTTAGACCCGATTTTCCCACCATCGAAAGCCCCACGTGCCAAACCACCAGTGTAATCGTCAATAGAACGATTGTGTTGTATCACGGCATCGTAGTTAATAAATCCATCGGCAGTTCGAGTTCCTCTGCCATTTTCATTGTAGTGTTCTGTGAGATCCTTACGAAAAGGCAACATATCAATGGTGCCATTTCGGTAATTGTTTCCTCTTGGGCCTGTACCGCCACCACGGCCGGCAGATCCATACAATGAAGTATTGAGTTCTAAGTTGTCAGCAATTTGCCAATCCCAGTTGAAGGTGGCTAATGGTTTGTTGTAGAAATTTCTTCTCAAGCTATATTCTTCGCCATTAAGCATCCCTCCGTTGGTATTCCAACGTCGGTCAATTCCATCTTCACCGAAGTTTTGGTAGTCTCTGATAGACACCCAAACATCACGTTGGTGGTGCCACTGACCTGCTCCTAAAACAGATAGGTTGAGTTTGTGATTAGATCCTTCTGGCGTGTAACCAACAGCAAAAAAGTAGGTCCATCCCTCTCCTTTGGTGTTGTAGATATAACCGTTTCCAGACCATTTGGTTAATAGATAGGATGAAGACCAACCTTTGTCATTAACGCCTGTGTTGTAGGCTGCGGTAGTTTTGACATAACCATCATTACCAATCATTTGGGTAAAAGATCCGCCTTGTTGTTTTTCAGCACTTTTGGTAAAGATTGATACAGTTCCCCCTACAGATGGAACTGCTAATCGAGAAGCGCCAAGACCTCTTTGAATTTGGATTCCTGAAGCGATATCAGTCAGCCCTTGCCAGTTAGACCAATAGACCCATCCATTTTCCATATCATTGACAGGTTGTCCGTTGATTAGGAAAGAAGTGTTGCGTTGATCAAATCCACGAAGTGAAATACGTGAATCTCCGTATCCCCCACCTTGCTTGGTTGCATAGACTCCAGGTGTCTTATTCATGATTTCAGGGAATTCTTGGTTTCCAACTTTAAGCGCAACCTCTTGGGCTGTAATTTTACTAAGTGCGATGGGTGTTTCACGCTCTTTAGCGATATCAATAACTCCCGATGAAACGACAACCTCTTCTAGATTGACATTTAAAATGGTGTCATTGACAGCTTCGTCTTGCTGGGCGTATACCCCAGCAATACAAGTCAAAAAGACAATAGCAATTTTTTTCATTTCTTGATTAATTTTGTTTTTTAATAGTAACCCAAATATGCAGCAAAAATTGATTACTACTCCTGAGTATGACTTTAAAATTACTTTAAGAAATGATAAGTTGTTAGTGTTTTTTATAACGATTTATTAACGCTGTTGTTGAGGGATCATGTTGATTTATTTTTTCGTTTTGGAGATCACTCAAAACACTGTTCGCCAACTGCTTACCCAGCTCAACCCCCCATTGGTCATAGCTGTAGATATTCCACAAAACACCTTGCACAAAAATTTTGTGTTCGTAGAGTGCAATGAGTGCGCCCAAATTATAGGGTGTTAACTTATTTATCAACAATGTATTGGTTGGCCGGTTGCCACTAAAAACCTTAAAGGGCGTCAGTTGGTCTATGGTTTTTGGCGAAAGGTCATTTTTTTTCAGTTCTTCTCGAACTGTTTTTTCTGTTTTGCCGCACATCAAGGCTTCGGTTTGAGCAATCAAGTTTGAGATCAGTTTTTCTTGATGATCGCCCGTGTCATGCAAAGATTCTTTAAACCCGATAAAATCGGTAGGGATGAGTTTGGTGCCCTGATGGATGAGTTGAAAAAAAGCATGTTGGGCATTGGTGCCCGAAGCGCCCCATATAATCGTTCCTGTTTGATAGTCAATGGGTTGTCCGTTTCGATCAACCCCTTTCCCATTACTTTCCATGATACCTTGTTGCAAATAAGCTGGTAGGTTGCGGAGATATTGGGTGTAGGGCACAATAGCTTCACTCTCGGCACCCCAGAAGTTGTTGTACCAGATACTGATCAAGGCCAACAAGGTAGGGATATTTTGCTCGGCAGGACTGTGTCGGAAATGTCGATCCATTGCTCCCGCTCCTTCTAGCAGTTCTTCAAAATGTTTAGGACCTACAGCCAAACAAATGCTCAATCCAACAGTACTCCACAAAGAAAACCGTCCACCAACCCAGTCATTCATTGGGAAAACATTATCTGCAGCAATACCAAAGGCTTTAATCTTTTCGAGATTTGTTGATACTGCAACAAAGTGTTGCGCAATGGCAGATTCAGGAGCAGACGTTAAAAACCACTGGCGAATACTGGTAGCATTGGCTAAAGTTTCTTGAGTCGTAAAAGTTTTAGACACGACTAAAAATAAAGTGGTTTCTGGGTCAATTTTCTTCAGCAGTTCTTTGTGGTGATCGCCCTCAACATTGGAAACAAAATAAGGGGTAAGGTGATTTCCGTAAAACTCCAAGGCTTCCGTCACCATGGCAGGACCTAAATCAGATCCGCCAATACCAATATTGACAATGGTGTCAATAGCTTTGCCAGTATAGCCTTTCCAAGCACCAGAAATGATTTTTTCTGCAAAAACATACATTTCTTCTTTGACAGCATTGACATCAGGGATAACATTATGGTCACCGACGCTTATGGGTTCTTTTCCGTCGGAGCGCAAAGCGGTGTGTAGCACAGCACGGTCTTCGGTAACATTGATTCGTGCCCCTGTAAAATAAGCTTCAATAGCACGAGGAAGTTCGGCTTGCGCTGCAAGATCAAGCAATAGTGCAAGGGTTTTTTCTGACAATCTATTTTTTGAATAGTCTACATAAAAGTCTTCCCAGATAACAGTGCACTTGGCTTGGCGATCTGTTTCGCTTTCAAAAAGATCAAGTATGGTGGTTTCTTTTTGCTCGTCAAATTGTTTTTTTAGGGCTTTCCAAGCGGCTAGTTGGGTGGGGTTATGGTTGGGTAGTGTTGTCATTGACAAAGCTTTTGTTGTTTAAAAAATCAGGTTCGAAAGGGATGCACTTAAGTTCGTATTTCAAAGGCGCAATGGTTTGTAAGAATTGGGCTTTTAGGTTGGGCGAAATGGGTTTTGCCGCAGGGAGTTTTTGTTTGAAAGGATCAACTTGCTTCCCGTATTTCCAAAAACGATAACAAACGTGGGGCCCAGCTGTGTAGCCTGTCATACCAACCCAGCCGATAATGTCACCTTGCTTTACATACTGTCCGACCCGCACTTTTCGTTTTTTCATATGCAGGTATTGAGTTTTATAAATGTTATTGTGCTTGATGGTGACATAGTTGCCATTGCCTCTGGAGTAAGAAGCTTTGACCACAGTACCGTTGGCAGTAGCCATAATGGGGGTGCCCACGCTAGCGGCAAAGTCTGTCCCACGATGTGGTTTGATGCGATTGCCGTAGTATTTGATTCGACGGCGTAAATTGTAACGGGACGATATCCTGCTGAATTTGACGGGTGCCTTTAAAAAGGCACGACGGAGATTATTGGCTTTATCATCAAAATAATCAATACTACCCACCAAGCTGTCAGATTCAAACCTAAAAGCGTAAAGAGGTTTGTTGTTGTGCTCAAAATAGGCGGCTTTAATAGATTCGATTCCAATCGAAATACTGTCATCTACAAATTTTTCGGTATAAATTACCTTGAATCGGTCTCCTTTTTGCAGGCGGAAAAAATCGATTGTCCAAGCATATACATCTGCCAGGTAATAGGTGAGTTGGTCATTGAGTCCGCTTTGCTGCATCGTTTCATAGAGTGAACTTTCAATTGTCCCTACGCCCTGTAGTTCTACGACACGGACGGGTTTTGTGACTTTTACGCCAAAGACACTATCACGAAGTTGAATTTTAGTATAGCTTTCTACCCCTGGTTCATAGACAAAAGCCTTGGGCGTGGGGATGCTGTCTTTAGAAAAAAACAAATAATAGGGCTTTCCAATTTGTAATCGATTGACGCGAACTTTGCCTTTAATGGCCTGAAGGATTTGATAGACCTCTGGATAATCAATTCCGTTGGCCTCGAGGATATCACCGAAAGTATCGCCCCTTCTAATCTTTTTTTTGACGATTTGATATTCATTCAAGTCATAGCCATATTTTAATACAGGCTTGGGTTTTTCTTCAATCGTATCAACCGTTTTCTTGCCAGCTATTTCATTATGACAGCTATTCAGAAACAGCGCAGCACCTCCAAAAAAGACACAAAAAAATACGATTCGAAAAGCTTGGGTCATCAGGCTATTGTATTTCAATCTTAAAAGGATGTTTCAAATTTTTAAATTTCTCTAAATCGGCCTTGATACTCCCCACAGCGAGGTCGGCTTGCAGGCGTAGCGGAATTCGATTGCGGTCGTCAGAGATCCATAAAGTCACACTTTCTTGTTCTTTAAAGACCCTTCCTGCTTGGACCAATGGACGAAATTTTAAACACCGTACCGTGCCAAAGGCGGTTTCTAGTAGTTCTTTGCCCAAAAATTTCAACTTAAAGACATAGTTGTCATTGTCAAAAAACATATTGATGGAAAAGCTTTGGTTGGGTTGTATATTGGTGGCAGGAACAAAGTTGCGTAAATAGTAGAAGGCTGAGATGAAGTCTTGGGCTTTGTCGTTGAAAGTAAATTCTTTTTTGGTGTTCTTTTTTTTGTCGAATACTAAAGCTTTATGGGTTTCATGATCAAAATCAATTTCTAGATCTTTGGTATAACCCCCTTCATAGATATCCCTAATGGTTTTGTAGGGGACTCCAGTAACTGGATCAAAATAACTTTCGTAGTGGTCTTCTACTTTAAAAAACCAGCGGGCCAAGCCAGTGGTGCGCCCATAGCCCTTGGCATGAAAAACGGATTGGCCATTCAGGCTGTCTTTTCGCACTTCCAGGGTGGCGATAGAGGCATTAAAAAATCCGTAATGAATTCGAAATTCAAACCATTCTTTGTCTCCAAATGCTTGATTAGATTGGGTATTAGGGACCAGTTCAGGGGTGGATTCTTGTGCTGAAAGATCGTTGTGGGATATTCCCAAAAAAACGACGAAAAAGAAGACGAGAGTTTTCCTTATCATAGGACTACAAAAGTAGAAAATCTTTTAAGACGTAGTAGGGGAATTTAGTGCTTTGAAAAGGGCTGTTCCTTTGCTGGATCCCAGCAATTCGATCAAATCTGCTTTGGGTGCAGCTTTAATGCGTTTGAGGGATTTAAATTTCTTGAGGAGTTGTTCTTTTGTTTTGGGGCCTATACCAGGGATTTCATCCAGTTCGGACTGCAAGGCACCCTTGCTACGTCTATTGCGGTGCAGGGTGATACCAAATCGGTGGGCTTCATTGCGCAGCTGCTGAATTACTTTCAAGGTCTCAGATTTTTTATCCAAATACAGAGGAATGGGGTCTTCGGGGAAATAAAGTTCTTCCAAACGTTTTGCAATCCCTATGATAGCGATTTTTCCTCGAAGCCCCAATATATCCAAGCTTTTGAGTGCAGACGACAGTTGGCCTTTTCCCCCGTCTATAACAATGAGTTGCGGAAGGGTTTCTCCTTCTTCAACTAAGCGTTTGTACCGACGATAGACCACCTCTTCCATCGAAGCAAAGTCATCTGGACCTTTTACAGTTTTGATCTTAAAATGGCGGTAGTCTTTTTTACTGGGCTTTCCGTTTTTAAATACCACACAAGCTGCCACTGGGTTTGAGCCTTGGATGTTAGAATTATCAAAACATTCAATGTGAACAGGCTCCTGTGATAAGCGTAAATCGGTTTTCATTTGTGTCATCAACCGTTTTTCATGCCGATCGGGATCCACAATTTTCATTTGCTTGAACCGTTCCATACGGAAATACTTCGCATTGCGAAGTGATAGGTCGATTAGTTTTTTCTTGTCTCCGATTTGGGGGAGAATGACTTGAATTTTTTCGCCTAAGTCCAACGTATGAGAAGCGAATATCACTTTGGACTGGGAGTGAAAGCGCTGTCGAATTTCGATAGCAGCCAAGCGCAGGAGTTCTGCATCTGATTCTTCCATTTTCTTTTTGATCTCAAGGGTATGGGACCGGATAATGGAGCCAAACGAAATTTGCAGAAAATTCACATAGCCATAACTCTCGTCAGATAAGATGGTAAAGACATCGACATCACTGATTTTGGGGTTGACAATGGTGGATTTAGCCTGGTAGTTTTCCAGGATATTTAATTTGTCCTTCATCCGTTGTGCGGCTTCAAATTCTAAATTGGCCGCATGGTTCTCCATCTGTACCTTAAATTGTTGCAAGGAAGCTTTAAAGTTTCCTTTTATAATAGCACGAATGGATTGGATATTTTCTTCATATACGGCTAGAGCCATGTCACCAACACAGGGGCCCAAACAATTGCCCAAGTGGTATTCTAAGCACAGCTTGTATTTGTGTTCTGCTATTTTTTTGGGATCTAAATCATAGTTACATGTACGGAGTGGATAGATACCTTTGATTAAGTCCAACAGGGTACGAACAGTTTTCATGCTGGTGTAAGGGCCAAAATATTCAGATCCGTCTTTGATAATTTTTCGAGTTGGAAAGACCCGAGGGAAAGGCTCTTTTTTGATACAAATCCAGGGATAGGACTTATCGTCTTTGAGCAAGACATTGTATTTGGGCTGGTATTTTTTTATAAGGTTGTTTTCTAAAAGTAGCGCATCCATTTCTGTTCCGACTACAATGTGTTCGACCTTAATAATATTTTTTACCAGCATCCGAGTCCGATTGTTTAGGTGCTGCTTGGTGAAGTAGGAATTGACTCTTTTTTTTAGGTTTTTGGCTTTTCCTACATAAATCACCCGGCCTTTGGCATCGAAGTATTGATAGACGCCAGGACTGTCTGGAAGGGTTTTAATCTGAATGTCAATAGTTGGTGAATCCACGCCTAAAAATAAGGCAAATC